>JAEBEO010000012.1:0-231544 GCA_049998115.1 Amycolatopsis sp. cmx-4-19
CCGTGGTCCAAACCTGCGTCGTGCACGTGATCCGCAACGCCATGCGATTCATTTCCTATGGTGACCGCAAGAAAGTCGCCGCCGCCATGCGGGAAATCTACACCGCGCCGACACTCGAGGCGGCCGAAATCGCGCTCACACAGTTCAGCAAAGACTTCGGCACACAATACCCGGCCGCGATCCAGGTGTGGCGACACGCCTGGAACGACTTCACCCCATTCCTCGACTACCCACCCGAACTCCGCAGAATCGTCTACACGACAAACCTGATCGAGAACATCAACTTCCAACTCCGGAAAATCACCAAGAACCGCGGCCATTTCGACAGCGACACCGCCGCAACAAAACTGCTCTACCTCGGACTCCGCAACATCACCAGCAACCGAGGCGGACCATCAGGAACCGGCACCCGAGGCTGGAAACAAGCACTCAACACCCTCGCCGCACTCTTCCCCGACCGCCTGCCACTCCACTAGAATCAGACAAGAAATCATCCGTGGCTTACACGGAAATCATGACAGGGCCGCCTTGCCGACGGAGTCCGGCCGCGCCTTGGCTATCCACAAAGGACACTCGACGAGTGCCGGGCCTTTCGGCGAGCCACTGCCACCGCCGGACCCGCCACGCGACGGACCGAAGGCGCCTTACCGCGGCTCCACCGGGACCCCGTCTTCCTCCGGCAGGCACAGCTGCACCCAAGCGACATCCCGCCAGGCCCCGTGCTTGTACCCGATCCGCCGATAAGTCCCGACCGGCTCGAACCCCATCGCCGCGTGCAGTCCGGCGCTGGCATCGTTCGGCAGCACCATTCCCGCGCAGAAGTTCCGGAAACCGCGCGACGCCAGCCGGTCCAGCAGCGCCTGATAAAGCGCGCGGCCACCGCCGGTCCTCCGGCGGCCGCGCTCCAGATAGATACTGACCTCGCAAGACCAGCGATAGGAAGGACGGCCACTGAAGGGGCCTCCGTAGGCGTAGCCGACGACGCGGCCTTCGTCGTCTTCAAGGACGAGCCACGCGTGCGACCGCTGTGCCTTGGCGATGCGCTCGGCCATCTCGTCCGGCTTCGGCGCCTCGGTCTCGAACGAGATCGCCGTGTCGGTGACGTACGGCGCGTAGATCTCCGCGCAAGCCGCCGCGTCGTCTTCCGTCGCTTCCCTGATCGCCATGGCGCCCATAGTAACCGAACCTGCCACTATAGTGAGCAGCATGTCGGATCCCTTGTCCGCGTCGCTGGCCGCGACGCTCCAGTCCGCCCGGCTCGACCGGAACCTGTCGGCCAACGCCCTCGCCGAGCTGTCCGGCGTGTCCAGGGCGATGATCGGCAAGATCGAACGCGGCGAGGCGCAACCCACCGCGGTCCTGCTCAGCAGGCTTTCGGCCGCGCTCGGGATGACACTGTCCGAGCTGGTCGCGCGTGCCGAACACGGTGACCGGCGGCTCGTGCGCGTCGCCGATCAGCCGACCTGGACCGACCCCGACACCGGATACCGGCGCCGCGCCGTCTCACCGTCGCTCGGCGGACCGCTGGAACTGGTCGAGGTCGTGCTGCCCGCGGGCGCCGAGGTCTCCTTTCCCGCCCACACCTACGCGCTCACCCACCATCAGATCTGGGTCCTTGACGGGCATCTGCGGTTCCGGGAGGGTGACGTCGAGCATGAACTCGACGCGGGCGACTGCCTACGACTCGGGACGCCGCAACCCTGTGCGTACGTCAATCCGACGGAAACCCCGGTGCGTTACCTGGTCGCTTTGGCCAGACGGCACGCCTGACGCACTATCGTGACCAACCATGTACTCCACGGAGATCGAGGTGCGCACCGGCAGCGTGGCCGTGGTGCACGACCTGACCAAGGACGCCGAGACCTTCCTGCGCGACGCGGACGCCGAGGACGGGATCCTGCACGTCTTCGTCCCGCACGCGACGTCCGGGCTGGCGATCCTCGAAACCGGCGCGGGCAGTGACGAAGACCTGCTCGCGGCGCTCGACGAACTGCTCCCCCGGGACGGCCGCTGGCGCCACCAGCACGGCAGTCCCGGTCACGGCCGTGACCACGTCCTGCCCGCGCTGCTGCCGCCCTTCGCGACGGTCCCGGTGCTCGGCGGCGTGCTGACGCTCGGCACCTGGCAGTCGATCTGCCTAGTGGACACCAACCTAAACAACCCGGTCCGGCGTGTCCGCTTCAGTCTCCTGGAGGGCTGACCGGCCCGGCCACAGCGCGAGCACGAGCCCGACGGCCAGCAGTCCGGCCGGCACCCAGACGCCGGTCGTCACGTCCGGCGCGCCGGGCACCCCTTGCAGCAGGCTGCGCAGGCCTTCGGTGGAGAACCGGAACGGCGTCCACGACCACAGCACCGCGCGGTACGCGGGATTCAGCAGTTCCGGCACCTGACCGGCGACGGCGGGGGCGACCAGGTACAGCGGGCCGAGGATCGCCATCGCCCGCACGCCGAGCAGCCGCAACAGGCCGGTCTGCAGGGCGGCGAACCCGGTCGAGGTCAGGAAAAGGAACCCGAGGACGTCCCAGCCGAGCGGCAGCGACGAGTCCCACAGTTTCAGGAATCCGGCCAGTGCGCCGGTGACCAGTACGCCCGCCGCCAGGATCTGCGTGAAGCGCGCGGTGACGCCCGCCTCCCGGCCGATCCGGCGTCCGGCCAGGACCAGCACGGCGCCCGCGGCCAGGCAGCCGACCCACGCCAGCGCGCTCAGCGCGAGCGGGGCGACCCGGCCCGCCGCACTCGCCGCGTGCAGCGTCTCGACCTTCGGTGTCCCGCCCAGTGCCTGCGCGGCGCCGGTCAGCGCCTGCTGTGCGATCTGCGTCCCGGACGGGTTCACCGCCCCGGAGACCACGACCGTCGACGGGAGTTCGAGGACGCCGTAGACCTCCTTGTCCGCCAACAGTTTCCGGCCTTCCTCCGGCGAGGTCACCCGCCAGGCGAGCCCGCCGCCGTGGGTCGCGATCCGGTTCGCGGCCGCTTCGAGCGGGCCAGGCGGCGCCGTGACCGCGACAGGCAGACCGTCGGGCGCGACGGTGGCTTGCGCGCCGAAGGTGAGAAAGCCGAGGACGACGGCGACCAGCGCGCCGGCCACCGCGGCGAGCAAGGCGAAGGCCCCGGCGGGGCGAGGGGTCGGCATGACCGTCCTCCATTTATTCGTCACTTGTTGAATTAGTTGCCAAGGTAGGCTGCCACCCCTCGGAAGTCAACAGACGTTGAATAAGGTCACCGGTACCGTCGGCGGCGTGACTACTCCGCATCGGCTCGTGCTGTGGGACATCGACCAGACCCTCGTGGACCTGCGCGGCCTCGGCGCCGTCTGGTACACCGCCGCGCTCGCCGAAGTGGCGGGCGTCGAACTGCGGCGGCTGCCGAGCTTCGGGGGGCGCACCGAACGCGCGATCAGCACGGACATCCTGACCTCGCACGGCGTCGAGGCGACCGAAGAGAACGTGCGCGCGCTCTGGCTCGCGCTGATCGCGGTCTCCGAGAGCCACGCCCCGACGCTCGCCTCGAACGGGCGCGCGCTGCCGGGCGCCAAGGACGCGCTGAACGACTTCGCCACGTACGGCGGTGTGGTCCAGACGCTGGTCACCGGGAACCTGCCGGAGATCTCCGTGCACAAACTGACCGCGTTCGATCTGCACGAGCACTTGGACTTCGAGATCGGCGGCTACGGTTCGCTGTCCGCGCACCGGCCCGATCTGGTGCCCGCCGCCGTCGGACAGGCGGCGGAGAAACACCGCACCGAGTTCGCGCCGGAGTCGGTCGTCGTCATCGGCGACACCCCGGACGACGTCCGGGCCGCGCTCGACAACGGCGCGGTCGCGGTGGCCGTCGCGACCGGTCACCACAGCGCGGAGGAATTGGCCGACGCGGGCGCGCACACCGTGCTCGGCGACCTCTCCGACCTGGCGGCGGTACGCGCGGCCGTGCTCGGGAAGGCCGACTAAACTCGGTCCATGGCATACCCAGGCGGCAACGGCGGCCGGCCGGAGCAACCGCAGCAGCCCTACCAGCAGCAGCCCCCGCAGCAGCAGGGATATCCGCCTCAGTACGGCCAGTACCCGCAGGATTTCCAGCAGCAGCAGTACTTCCAGCAGTTCCCGCAGCAGACCTACCAGGGGTTCGCGCCGGAGCCGCCGAAGAAGGGCAAGAAGGGCCTCTGGATCGGCCTCGGCGCGCTCGTCCTGGTGATCGCCGTCGGGGCCACCCTCTTCTTCGTGCTGCGGGACGACGATCCGCAGCCGCAGGCCGCTCCGCCGGCGTCCTCCTCCGCGCCGCCGCCGTCGTCCGCGTCGAAACCGCCGTCGACGAGCAGCGGCCCCCCGAAGGACAACAAAGTCCCCTCGACGACGCCCGGCTGGCAGGGAATCCTGTCAGTGAGGGACAAAGCGGCCTACGACCTGCCCGCGTCCGGCTGGGAGACCGAACCTGGGAACATCGTCGGCTACAACCAGGGCGAGTTCAAGATGGTCATCCATGAGGCGTCGACGTTCAAACTCGGTGCCTGCCCGGATGCCCGCGGCTCGAATCGCGGCGTGGTCGGCTTCGCCACCGCCGACCAGATCCCGGTCGAGAACGCCGCCAGGGGCGCGGTCCGGCTCTGGATCCAGGCCGCCACCGGGAAGGCCGACGTCCCGCTGCCGGACATCAAGCAGGTCCCGATCGCGGGCGGCTCGATCCAGGCGGTCAGCTCGACCGGGACGTTCATCCCGGCCGAGACCGAGGCGTGCCGGGCACCGAGCGTCAAGGTGACCTCGGCGGCGTTCAAATCCGGTGAGCAGACCATCTGTTTCGTGCTGGTCCTCGACCAGGGCACGCCGGACACCGTCACCGAGGCCGACGCCCAGAAGATCCTCGCCAGTCTGCGGCCACAGCCATGACCGGCCCCGGTGGGCACCCCGACGAACCGCGACCGTGGCTCGTCGATCCGCTCACCGGGCAGCCGCTCGAACCCGAAGCCGACCAGACCCCTCCCCCGCCCGTCGTCCGGGACGCCGTCCCGCCGCGGCGGCGCCCCCGGCTGCTGCCGACGCTGGGCGTGCTCGGGCTGGTCCTGGTCCTCGTGGTCGGCACGACGGCCACCTACCGGGCCAGGACCGCCGCTCCCCGGCCGTCCACCGAGGATCTCGTCCTGCCCGATCCGGTCATGCCCACCCGGATCGGACCGGTGATCGCGGGCTGGCGGCCGGTGCGGTCCGACGACCATCCCCTGGTCTTCGACGTCCCGCCGGACTGGGCGGTCGAAGAGCCCGGCGTCGCCGTCGGGTACGAGACCCCGGCCGGGGACCTCGTCACCTTGCACGGCGTCGCGCGGTACCGCCGCGGCTTCTGTCCCGGCCCCGAACTCTCGGCGCGGGCGATGGCGGGGTTCACCACCATCGACGAGGGCGAGGTCCCCGGCATCGCCGAAGCCGCGGAGGAGACGACCGTGCGCTGGGCCGAAGCCACCTACGGCTCGACCAGCTCCGGCCAGGTCCCGAAGACCGAGATCGGCGCGGCCGGGCCGGTGCCCGTCTTCGAAGGCGGGGCGATCGCCACGGCCGTGACCACCATCGTCGTCCCCGCGGCGGGGCCGTGCGCGGCACCCTCGGTGGCGATCACCGCGATCGCGCTGCCGCTGCGCGCACTGCCCGGATCCGGCCGCTACCACGTCCTCCTGGTTCTGGCGGACCAGGACATCCCCGATGCGATGGCCAGGGACGTCGTCCTCAAGATGGGTGGGAGCATCCGCCGGGAGTAGCACTCCCCTAGGGGAAATATGGGTCCCGTGCCGGATGTGCCCGACCCGGTCCCGCGCCTACCTTGATTCCCATGCCAACAGGGGGAAGCGGGACGACCGCGCCGGACCGGACGCGCAAGATCGCCACGGTGCTGCGGCGCCGGCTGCCTTTCACGACCCTCGTCACGGTGACCATGCTCGCGCTCGCCTTGGCCTCGGGCGCGCTCTGGTCGGCCGCCGAGGACCGCGCGGTGTACCCGTACATCGCGTACGGGCTGCCGTCGCTGGAATCAGGCCGGTGGTGGACGTTGCTCACCGGACCGCTGTTCGCGGTCGTCCCGCTGTACTACCTGCCGATGGTGCTCAGCTTCGCCTTGTTCGCAGGCTTCGCGGAATGGCGGCTCGGTACCCGCCGCGCGATGGCCGTCGCGATCGGCGGACAGTTCGTCAGTGTGCTGGTCGCGGTGCAGTTCCTGGCCTTGAGCCGAAACTCCGGCTGGGAATGGGCGGAACGTGTCGGGGGCAGCCTCGACGTCGGTTTCTCCGGCGGCGCGCTCGCCGCGGTCGCCGTCGCCAGCGCCACCCTGCGCCCGCCGTGGCGCCTCAGGCTGCGTGCCGGGCTCTGCGTGTACGCCGGCATCGCGATCGTCTTCGTCGGCACCCTCGCCGACCTCGTGCACTTCTTCGCCCTGGTGCTGGCCCTGCCGTTCGGCCGCCGGTTCCTCGGTTCGCCGGGCACCTCCCGCGAACGACGGCCGAGCCTGCGCGAGTGGCGGTTTTACGCCGTCGCCGGTCTGCTGGTGCTGACGGTCGCCGAACTCGTGATGTCCTTCGTGCCCGGCAACGGTCCCTTCGGATCGTCCGAGGAACTCTCGATGTCCACCTGGGAAGTCGTCGTCCTGTGCCTGATCGTCGTGCCGATCATGAACGGCCTGCGCAAGGGCAGCCAGGTCGCCTGGTGGTGCGCGATGATCCTGACCTCGTTCGTCATCCTTCAGGTGATGGCGTACGGCGGGGTGCTCGCGCTGGCCGAGGTCCTCGGCGAGGACACCGGGCTTTCCGATCCGCCGCTGTTCTTCGTGGACAATCTCCTGTGGACGGTCGAGTTCGCCCTGCTGGTCTCGGCCCGCGGCGCCTTCCGCGTGCCGTCGCGGCGCAAACGCCGCCGTCTCGGCCGGATGGGCAACCCGGCCCTGGCCCGCACGCTGCTCAGCCGCCACGGCGGCAGCACGCTCTCGTGGATGACGACCTGGCCGCAGAACTCGTACTTCGTGGCCGCGGACGGCAAGTCCTACCTCGCCTACCGGCGCCACGCCGGTGTCGCCATCGCGCTCGGCGACCCGATC
Organism: Amycolatopsis sp. cmx-4-19; assembly: GCA_049998115.1. Classification (GTDB taxonomy): domain Bacteria; phylum Actinomycetota; class Actinomycetes; order Mycobacteriales; family Pseudonocardiaceae; genus Amycolatopsis. The sequence goes on from JAEBEO010000012.1 coordinate 7,066, forward strand.
GCACCCGACGGCGCCGGTGACCGGACGATCTCCGAGTTCATCGCGATGTGCGAGAACACCGGCCTCGTGCCGTGCCTGTTCTCCGCCACCGGCGACACCACGAACACGACGAAGGCCCTCGGCTGGAAGCACGTGCAGGTCGCCGAAGACACCCTGATCGAGCTGGAAACGCTGGAATTCCGCGGCAAGCGCTGGCAGGACGTCCGGACCGCGCTCAACCGCGCCAAGAAGGACGGCATCGAGTTCCGGCTGGTCCGGCTCGCCGATCAGCCGCGTTCGGTGATCTCGCAGGTCCGCGCGATCTCCGAGGACTGGATCAGCGACAAGGGCATGCCGGAGATGGGCTTCACCCTCGGCGGGGTCGACGAGGCGATGGACACCGAGACCCGGGTCGGTCTCGCGGTGGACGCCGACGGCGTGGTGCACGGGGTGACGTCGTGGCTGCCGGTCCACACCGGCGCGGGCGCCATCGGCGGCTGGACGCTCGACGTCATGCGCAAACGCGCCGACGGCTTCCGTCCCTCGATGGAGTTCCTGATCGCGTCGTCCTGCCTGGCCTTCCGCGACGAAGGCGCGAGGTTCGTGTCGCTGTCCGGCGCCCCGCTGGCGAGCTCCGGCGAACCCGCGCACGCCGTCGAACGCGTGCTGGACGCGCTGGGCACGATGATGGAGCCGTTCTACGGATTCCGTTCGCTGCACGCGTTCAAGGCGAAGTTCCAGCCGCGTCACGTGCCGCTGTACCTCGCGTACCGCGACGAGGCGGATCTGCCGAGGATCGGGGTCGCGCTCGGCCGCGCCTACCTGCCGAACACCGGCCTGCTGCGGCTGGCGAAGCTCGCCCGCTCCGGCAAGAGGGCCCAGCCCAAAGAAGATCAGCGGAGCGTCGAAGGCGGGGGCGTGATGGTCTTGCGGTCGGCCGCCGGGACGCCCCGGTAGGTCTCGAGGATCTTCAGGATCTGCTCGCGATCCGCGCTGCCCTGCTGGTCTTGGTCCGAATAGACGAGCAGGGCGGCGGACGTGTCCCCCATGTCCACCGTCTCCACGCCGACCAGGGCGCGCTTCGGGACGCAGGCCCCGGTGTACCCGAGGGTCACCTCCGCGACGAGGATGCTCGCGGGGACCTTCTTGCCGGTTCCGAGGGTGAATTCCGTCGCTTGCGGCGGGTCCGCGGCGATCTTGGCCGACAGCGGGCCTTCTTTCGGGTTGTACGCGCTCACCACGAGGTCGTACAGGGCCTTGTTCGCCGCTTCGGGCGCGTCGGCGACCTTCACGGTCGTCAGCCCGCTTCCCCCGATCCTGCTTCCCCGGACCGCCGGGCAGTAGCCGTCGCCGAGGAAGGCGCTGGAGAACATCGACACACCGGGGACGAGCGGGGGTCTTCTCCCAGCCGTGGACCGTGGTCGGTTCCGGTGTCCAATTCGGCGGGACGTCGTAGGCGACCATGCCGTCGGCACCGGCCACGGACTGCCAGCCGTCGGTCACCGGCGGCGCGACGACACGCGGCGAAGGCGTGTGGACGACCGGGGTCCGGGTGGCCGGCGTGCCGCTGCCCGACGACCGGTCCGAACCGTTGTTCGCCAGCGCGGCGACCGCGATGACGCCGAGCGTGGCGCAGAAGCCGTACATGGCCCTTCGTCCGCTTCGCGACATCGGCCGCTTCACCAGCTTTGAAGGCTCGAGCGCGGGCTCGGACGCGGGCTCGACGGACGGCGGCGTGAAGCCGGACGGGTCCGAGGGCTGATAGCCCCCGAACCCGTCCAGCGCCGCTTTGTCCTCGTAGCCCGGGGAATCCCCGCGCTTCTTGCCGAACATCACGAACGGACGAGCTTGACCAAGTGCTCCACGACCGAATCGACGGCGATCTCCTCGCGGTCGCCGGTGCGCCGGTCCTTGACCTCGACGACCCCGTTCGCCAGGCCGCGCCCGACCACCAGGATGGTCGGCACGCCGACGAGTTCGGCGTCCGCGAACTTCACGCCCGGGGAGGCCTTGCGGTCGTCGAGGACGACCTCGATCCCGGCGGCGTCCAGTTCGGCGGCGAGCTTCTCCGCACCCGCGGCGACCGTCTCGTCCTTGCCCGCGATGACGACGTGGACGTCGAACGGGGAGACCTCGCGCGGCCAGACGATGCCGAGGTCGTCGTGGTTCTGCTCGGCGAGCACGCCGACCAGCCGCGACACACCGAGGCCGTAGGAGCCCATGGTGATGCGGATGGGCTTGGAGTCCGGGCCCAGCGCGTCCAGTTCGAACGCGTCGGCGTACTTGCGGCCCAGCTGGAAGATGTGCCCGATCTCGATGCCGCGCGCGGCGACCAGGGTGCCCTTGCCGTCGGGCGAAGCGTCGCCCTCGCGGACCTCGGCGGCCTCGATCGTGCCGTCGCCGGTGAAGTCGCGGCCGGCGACCAGGTCGACCACGTGGTGGTCGCGCTCGTCGGCGCCGGTGACCCAGGCGGTGCCGTCGACGACTCGCGGGTCGAGGAGGTAGCGCACGCCGTTGTCCTTCAGCGCCTTCGGGCCGATGTAACCCTTGACGAGGAAGGGGTTCTTCTTGAAGTCCGCGTCTTCGAGCAGCTCGAACTCGGCGGGCTCCAGCGACGCTTCGAGGCGCTTCGTGTCGACCTCGCGGTCGCCGGGGAGGCCGATGGCCAGCAGCTCCCACTCCTTCGCACCCGACTTGCGGGTCTTCACCAGGACGTTCTTGAGCGTGTCCGCGGCGGTGAAGGTGCGGCCGAGTCCGGCGTCGTTCAGGAACGCCACCAGCGAATCGATGGTCGGCGTGTTCGGCGTGTGGTGGGTCTTCGCCTCGGGCAGGCCCTCGATCGGCCTGGCCTCGGGAGCGGGCGTGGTGACCGCTTCGACGTTGGCCGCGTAACCCGATTCGGTGCTGCGGACGTAGGTGTCCTCACCCGTCTCGGCGACGGCGAGGAACTCCTCGGAGGCCGAGCCGCCCATCGCGCCGGAGGTCGCCTTGACGACGACGTACTCGATGCCGAGGCGGTCGAACAGCTTCGTGTAGGCCTGGCGGTGCAGCTCGTACGACTTCACGAGGCCTTCGTCGTCGAGGTCGAAGGAGTAGGAGTCCTTCATGACGAACTCGCGGCCGCGGAGGATCCCCGCACGGGGACGCGCCTCGTCGCGGTACTTGGTCTGGATTTGGTACAGGACGACCGGGTAGTCCTTGTACGAGTTGTATTCACCCTTCACGGTGAGCGCGAAGAGCTCTTCGTGCGTCGGGCCGAGAAGGAAGTCGTTGCCCTTGCGGTCCTTGAGGCGGAACAGGGCGTCGCCGTACTCGGTCCAGCGGCCGGTGGCCTCGTAAGGCTCCTTCGGCAGCAACGCGGGGAACTGGATCTCCTGCGCGCCGATCGCGTCCATCTCGTCGCGGACGACGTTCTCGATGCGGCGCAGCACCCGCAGGCCCAGCGGCAGCCAGGAGTAGCCGCCCGGGGCGACCCGGCGGACGTAGCCGGCACGTACCAGGAGCCGGTGGCTCGGTACCTCGGCGTCCGCCGGATCCTCACGCAGAGTGCGAAGGAACAACGACGACATCCTGGTGATCACTACTGGGCTCCTCGCTGGAATCACGCGCTTAGACGTATCCGCGCAGCGTAGTCACCCCGCCCCGGGGCGCTTCAACCGGTTATCGCGGGCTGCCCGCGCGACCCACCGGGGCCGGGGCCGGGTCCCGCTGGTCAGAATGGCGGGATGAGCGAGCGAGCCGTCCTGCCCTGGTCCGACATCGAGCTCCCCGAGGGCCTGAGCGCGCGGCTGTACGACGGCACCGGCCCCCTGCCGGACGGCGACCTCGGTGACGTGGAGGTCTACGTACTGCCGTACGACACCGGGGCGGAGCCGACGAAGCTGATCGCCGCCCTGCCGTCGCTGAAGCTCGTGCAGTCGCTTTCGGCCGGGGTGGAGAAACTGCTCCCGCTGGTGCCGGCGGGGGTGCAGCTGGCCAACGGCCGCGGCCTGCACGACCTCAGTGTGGCCGAGCACGCGCTGGCGCTGATCCACGCGTCGCAGCGGGATCTGCCGCGCTGGTTCGCCCAGCAGGCGACGGGTTCGTGGGAGCGCGAGCACACGCGCTCGCTGGCCGACAGCCGCGTGCTCCTGGTCGGCCACGGCTCGATCGGCCGGGCCATCGAACGGCAGCTGCTCGCGGCCGAGGCCGTCGTGACCAGGGTGGCGAGCACCGCCCGGCCCGCGGAGCGGGTGCACGGCGTCGGCGAGCTGGCGGAGCTGCTGCCGTCGGCCGACATCGTGGTGCTGATCCTGCCGGAGACGCCGGCGACCAGGGGCCTGCTCGGCGCCGCGGGGCTCGCCGCGCTGCCGGACGGCGCCCTGGTGGTGAACGTCGGCCGGGGTTCGGCGATCGACACCGCGGCGCTCACGGCCGAGGTCGTCGCCGGACGGTTGCGCGCCGCGCTGGACGTCGTCGACCCGGAACCGCTGCCGTCGGACCATCCGCTGTGGACGGCGCCGGGTGTGGTCGTCACACCGCATGTCGCGGGCGGATCGGCCTCGTTCCACCCGCGGGCGAAGCGGCTGGTGGCCGAGCAGCTGCGCCGGTACGCCGCCGGGGAGGAGCCGCTGAACGTGGTGGGCCGAGGTCAGGTCCAGTGGGTGCGGTAGGCGAGCCAGTCGCGCATGCCCGCCGCCAGGCGGCGCTGCGCCGCGCGGACCCCGGTCGTCGCCGGCGGTTCCGGTAGCCGTCCGGCGCGCTCGGCGTGCCCGGCCAAGGCGACACCGAAAGCGGTGACCGCCCAGACCGGGACGCCGGTCAGCGCGGGACGCCGCCGCAGCAAACGGTCGACGTCGGGAGGCTCGTGCCCGGCGTCGAGCAGGTACGGGACGAGCGCGACCAGGTCGAGCCAGCCCGCGCCGCGGGCCGGGTAGCGCCAGTTCGTGACGAGGACCCGGCCGGGGCCGGTCCGCACCAGGTATTCGGGCTGGATGTCGTTGTGCAGCAACGTGTCCCCCGCCGACCAGGGATGCCACGACGTCTCCAGCTGGACGAGCCGGTCGAGGTTGCGGACCGCCCAGGCGTCCAGGTCGTCCGGTGGTTCCTTCGCGAGTTCGTGCCAGCCGCGCAGGAGCGGTCCGAGATCGTCGAGCGCGTCCGGGACGTCGGGCAGCGGACACGGCGTGAGCGTGCGCCCGAGCGCGCCGAAGGTGGCCAGGACGGCGGACAGGTCCGGCGACCCCGGACGCAGGTTGGGCCTGGCGCCGTCGAAATCGGCGAACGCGAGCACCAGCCAGTCGCTGTCCACAAAGGACAGCAGGGTGGGCGTGGGCGCCGCCGGGGGCAGCCGCCGCGCGATGGCGGCCTCCGTCCGGTAGCCGCCCGCTCGCGGGCTGCTCGCCGGGATCGCCTTGAGGAAGACCCAGCGGTGGTCACGGTCGAGTTCGAGCCTCGCGGCGACACCGCCGTCGAATTCCGGGGTCTGCCACAGCGAACGGCGGACCACCGACCCGAGCTCACGCTCCACGGTGTCACGCGTCGCCGACGGCAGGTCGTGCCAGCCGAGGCGTGCGGATACCGGCAACGCCCTACCACCCCCGCGATCTCTCAGAGAAGATCGACTGTACCGAAAACCACTCTTTCAGGTGACAACCGGTCAGGTCGGGATGGGCTTCACGTACCCGGCCCAGCGCTGATGCTCACTGAACCCGACCCGCTCGTAGACGCCGAGGGCACGGTGGGAGTTGTCCTGGTCCACATTGAGCGAAGCGCGCTGGAAGCCCTTCGCCTCGGCCTGGACGAGCGCGTGCCCGAGGAGCGCGCCCGCGATCCCGCGGCCGCGAAGGGCCGCGTCGGTCGCGACGTGACTGACATACAGATCCTTCACACCGGTAGCGGCCGCATCGGACGCGAAGAAGGCGCTCAGCACCATCGCCACCACCCGGTCACGCTCCGGGCTCAGCAGCAGGAACGACAGCTCCGGCTGGAAGTCCTTCGCGCCGACCACCCGATGCCGCCAAGCCTCCGGGGACTGCTCGGTGCTCCCCCAATGCCCCTCGAAGGTCTCGTTGCGGGAGCGCAGGGTCATGGCCTCGTACTCCTCCTCGTAGGCCACGAGCGGGAACTCTTCGGGCAGCGGCTTCGCGGGCGGGATGGACGCGAGGTCGGCCCGCATGTCGACGAACCACCGGGCATGCCCGTATCCGGCGTCCACGAGGACGTCGGTGAGCCAGCGCTGCCGGGTGTTGGTCGAGGCGTGCAGTTCCAGCGGAGCGTCCGGGAAGGACTTCGCGTGGATCTCCTTGCCCGTCTCCTCGAACCAGGCGGTGAGGTGCGCGGCGATCGCGTCGTCGCGGTACCCGGGGTGGACGAGCGTCTCGACCCGCACCATATGCGCCGGGTTGGCCGCGTCGCGCCGCCGGAGCACACCGTAGGCGACCAGCGTGTCGCCGTCCCAGGCGCTGGTGCTCGCCGTCGGCAGGTCGATGTTCGGCGAACTGATCTCCTCGGCGAGATCCTCCGCGCTGTAATGCTCGTCGATCGGCTCCACCAGTTCCGCCGCGGCGAAGGTGTCCGCCAGTCGCGGCGTGTCGTCCAGGGTCAGCGGGCGCCAGGTCAGACTCATGCGACGAGGCTAAACCCGCGCCCGGGGGCGACGCATTCCTTTTAGTTACGCTTCCGTGGTGTTCGTGCTGCTCCCCCCTTCCGAAACCAAGGCCGCCGGCGGCACCGGCGCGCCGCTGGACCTCGGCGCGCTGTCGTACCCGGAGCTGAACCCGGCCAGGGCGAAGCTGGCCGACGCGCTGGCCGAACTGGCGGGCGACGTCCCGGCCAGTGTCGCCGCGCTCGGCATCACGCCGCGGCAGGCCGACGAGGTCGCCCGCAACGCCGCGCTGTGGACCTCGCCCACGATGCCCGCGCTGCGCCGCTACACCGGGGTGCTCTACGACGCGCTCGACGTCAAGTCGTTCACCAAAGCGACGCTCGCGAAGGCCGAGAAGCGCCTCGCCGTCGCTTCGGCACTGTTCGGTGTGGTCGCGGCGACCGACCCGATCCCCGCGTACCGGCTCTCCGGCGGGAACGCGCTGCCGTCGCTCGGGACCCTCCGCGGCGTGTGGAAGCCCGTGCTCGAACCGGTGCTCCAGGGCATCGACGGACTCGTCGTCGATCTGCGGTCCGGAACCTACTCGGCGCTGGCGAAACTCCGGCCGGACGCGGTGACCGTCCGCGTCGTGACCGAGGACGCCCGCGGCAACCGCACGACGGTGAGTCATTTCAACAAGGCCTACAAGGGACGGCTGGCCGCGGAGCTGGTGCGGTCCCGCAGCGAACCGTCCACTGTGGAACAACTGATCCGGGTGCTGTCGAAGGCGGGTCTCGACGTCGAGCGCACCGGCGACCACAGCCTGGAGCTGCTCACCGGCGACGGCGTGCATTAGTTCCGTACCCCTACGGGCTTCTTCCTCGGTTGTTCCGCCGGGCGCGGATGCGGAGAGTGATTTCCAGCCACCTGGAAAGGAACCACCGTGAACAGAAGACAACGGCTGCTGGGGATCGCCACCGCCACCCTCGGTTGCCTCTCGGTCCTCCTGCCCGCGCCCGCGTCCGCCGCGAACCTGCCCGCCGTCACCCCGACGGACCAAGCGGTGGTCCCCGGTGGACCGCACACGAACTCCATCGGCGGCACCCCCGCCTCGGTCAAGGACCACCCGTTCATCATCGCGGGCCTGCGCCAAGGCGGCGCCCGCCCGCAGGGCCAGACGTGCACCGGTTCGGTCGTCGCGCCGCGCAAGATCCTGATCGCCGCGCACTGCAAGGCGGCCGACGGCGACAAGACCTTCCTTTACGGACTCGACGAGCTCAACGCGGGTGGCGGGACCCGGGTCGGCGTCGTCAGCTACGAGACTCACCCGAAGTACGTCAACTTCGACCAGGGGTACGACGTCGCCGTCGTCACCACCGACGCCGACCTGCCGGTGCCGGGCGGGCAGTACGCGAAGGTCGCGACGTCGGCCGACACCGACCTGAACAAGCCGGGCAAGTCCGGTCTCGGGCTCGGCTACGGCAAGAAGGACTTCAACGACGACAGCAAGAACGTCGAACTGCACAAGTTCACCCTGCCGATCGTGCAGGGCAGCAACTGCAACGGCGTCGGCGCGGGCTTCAAGGAAGCCACGATGGTGTGCAGCGGCTACAGCGACGGCCGCGTCACGATCCTGCCGGGTGACAGCGGCGGGCCGCTGATCGTGGACGGCAAGGTCGTCGGCGTCGCGTCCTGGAGCCGCAGCGACTTCAAGTGGTACAGCGTGTACGGCAGGCTCAACAACGACATGGGCGACTGGGTCAAGGAGAAGATCGGTGCCCCGCAGAACCCGGAGACGTTCTCCCTCGCGGTGACGCCGTCGTCGCTCAAGGTCGAGCCGGGCAAGTACATTTCGGCCACGGTGACGAGCAAACCGGGCAAGAACGGGGCGGAGAAGGTCGACCTGAGCGCGTCGGGACTCCCCGACGGCGCGAAGGCCACGTTCCAGCCCGCGTCCATCAACTCGGGCGAGTCGGCGAAGGTGAGCATCGAGGTTCCCGCCGGGACGGCCGAAAAGGACTACGCCGTCACGATTTCCGGCAAGGGCACCACCGACACGGCGAGCGCGAACCTGACGCTGAACGTCGGCAACGGCGGGCCGCAGCCCGGCAACCTCCAAGTGACCGTCAGCCCCGGCAGCGGCACCGTGCAGCCCGGTTTCTTCAGCAACGTCACCGTTTCCGCCACCGGCGGCACGGGCACGATCACGCTGTCGGCGTCCGGGCAGGGCCTCCCGTTCGCGCCGTTCTTCAACCCGAAGACGATCTCGAGCGGCGGCAGCTCCACCATGCAGGTGGTGGCGCCGTTCCAGCGCGGTACCTATCCGGTGACCGTCACCGCGACGGACTCGGCGGGCAAGACCACCACCGCCACGTACACCCTGACCGTCCAGTAGGGAGATACGCGTGAAGGCCCCCTTCCTTCGGCTGAGCCGAGGGAAGGGGGCCTTCACGCGCGATCAGGATCGCGAAAGCACGGCCATGGCGGCGTTGTGGCCGGGGATGCCCGAGACGCCGCCGCCACGCACCGCCCCGGCACCGCAGAGCAGCACGCGTTCGTGGTCCGTTTCGACACCCCAGCGACCCACATGGGCCGCGTCGGTCGCGTAGGGCCACGACAGGTCGCGATGGAAGATGTGCCCGGCAGGCAACCCGAGTTCGGCTTCGAGGTCCAAGGGCGTCTTCGCCTCGACGCACAGCCGGCCGTCCGGCGCGCGCAGCACACAGTCCTCGATCGGCTCGGCCAGCACACTGTCCAAAGAGGACAACGTCGCCCGCAGCGCCTCCTCGCGCGCGGCGTCGTCGCGGCCGTCGAAAAGCCGTGCGGGCATGTGCAGCCCGAACAGGGTCAGGGTCTGCACTCCGGCGGCCTGTTCGGTCGGGCCGAGGATCGACGGGTCGGTCAGCGAGTGGCAGTAGATCTCGCACGGCGGCAGCGACGGGATCCGGCCCGCGGCGGCCTCGGCGTAGGCCGTCGCCAGCTGCGAGTAGCCCTCGTTGACGTGGAACGTGCCCCCGAACGCCTCGCGCGGGCCGACACCCGCGTCCCGCAGCCGCGGCAGCCGTGACAGCACCATGTTCACCTTGAACTGCGCGCCTTCCGGCGTCTCCGTCGGCTCCTCCCCCAGCAGCCGAGCGAGCACCGGGGGCGCGACGTTCGCCAGCACGTGCCCGCCGCGGACCGCGAACTCCTCGTCGCCCGACCGGTAGCGCACCGAGCCGTCCGGATCGACGGACAGCACCTCGGCGCCGGTCACCAGCCGCGCCCCGGCTCCCCGGGCGGCCGACGCGAGCGCGTCGGTCACCGCGCCCATCCCGCCCACCGGGACGTCCCAGTCGCCGGTCCCGTTGCCGATCACGTGATACAGCAGGCAAAGGTTCTGCCGGAAGTCACCGGCGTCGGCGAAAGTGCCGATCAGCGCGTCGGTCAGGACGACCCCGCGGACCGTGTCGTCGCCGAACATCCCGGTCAGCGTCTCGCTGACGGGCCGTTCGAACAACGCGTCCCACGCCTCCTTGTCGACGCGCGACCGCAGTTCTTCCCTGGACACCAGCGGTTCCGTGAGCGTCGGGAACGTCCGCTCGGCGACCCGGGAGGTCATCGCGGAGAACCGCCGCCATGCCTCGAAGTCCTGGGTGGACCCGGTCAGCGCCGAGAACGACGCCGCCGTCCGGACGTCGTCAACCGTGTCGACAAGGAGACCGCCGTCGCCGACCGGCGTGTACGACGACATCCGCCGCCGTCGCAGCCCGAGCCCCAGCCCGAGGTCCGCGACGATCTTGCGCGGCAGCAGGCTCACCAGGTACGAGTACCGCGAAAGCCGGACGTCGACCCCCGGGAACGCGCGGAAGGACACCGCCGCCCCGCCGACCTCGTCGCGGCGTTCCAGCACCAGCACCGAACGGCCCGCCCCGGCCAGGTAGGCCGCCGCCACCAGGCCGTTGTGCCCGCCACCGACGATCACGGCATCGAAGGACTCCATGCGAACGCCTCCCAGCGAAACGACAGTGCGCCGCGGTCATCGTGACCGCGGCGCACCGCCGTTCGCAAGGACTCAGAAGGTGATGGAGAAGCCTTCGATCGTCCCGCTGTCGAACCGGTGAACGTCACGGACCCGCAGCTTCCAGGTCCCGTTCGCCGGTTCGGACGAGGCGTTCACCGTGTACGACGTGTGCACGCCGCTCGCCTCGCCGACCCCTCCCGCCGGCTTCAGCGCGAACACCGCACCGCTGGGTCCGACCAGGTCGATCGCCAGGTCGCCGGTGTAGGTGTGCGCGATGTCGACCTTGACCGGCAGCGTCGCCGACGCCTTGCCGTCGCAGCCTTCCTGCGTCACCGAACTGGTCACCGCGTCACCCGCGTCCGGAATGGACACCGGTGTGGTGTTCGACTTGGCCCCGCATTTCGGGCCGGGGCCGCCACCGCCGATGAACGACACGTTCAGCAGCTTGTTCACCGTTCCGCTCGGCAGGCCCTTGAGCACGCCGTCCGAGGCGTTGTCCACCAGCGCGTCCCGCGTCTGCTGCGCGGTGGCACCGGAGTTGGCGGACAGGTACAGCGCCGCCGCCCCGGCCACGTGCGGCGTGGCCATCGACGTCCCGCTCATGTTCGCCGAACCACCGTTGGAGGTGGACAGCGACGTGATGTTGTTGCCGGGGGCGAAGAGGTCCACGCACGAACTGTGGTTGGAGAACGAGGCCTTGTTGTCGTTCTCGTCCGAGGCCCCGACCGTGATCGCTTCGGGGATCCGCGCGGGACTGACGTTGCAGGCGTTCTGGTTCTCGTTGCCCGCCGCCACCGCGTAGACGAAGCCCGCCGCGATGGACTTCTTGATGACGTCGTCGCCGAGCCCGACCTGGTCCATCCGCAGGCTCAGGTTCGCCACCGCCGGTTTGGTGCCGTTCGCGGTCAGCCATTCGGCCGCGTCGACGATGGCGGAGTCGGGTCCGTTGCCCGAACAGTCGTTGCCCAGCACCTTCAGCCCGACGAGCTTGACCTTCTTCGCCACGCCGTAGGTCTTGCTGCCGATGGTGCCGGCGGTGTGACTGCCGTGCCCGTTGCAGTCCTTCCCGTTGCCGCCCACGAAGTCCTTGCCGATGGACGCGCGGCCCTCGTACTCCGGGTTGTCCGGGTTGATGCCGGTGTCGAGGTCGTACGCGGTCACGCCCTCACCGGTGTTCGGGTACGTGAAGCTCTTGTCCCGCGGCAGGTTCTTCTGGTCGATCCGGTCCAGACCCCAGGTCGGGTTGGTCTGGGTGCCGACGGCACGCGCGGTGCCGTCCTGGTAGACGGCCTTGACCGCGGGGTCGGCCGCGAGCCGCCGGGCCTGCCGCTCCGACATCCCCCTGACCGAGAAGCCACGCAGCACGGTCTTGTACGCCGACCGGACTTCGCCGCCGTAGCGGCCGGTCAGTGCGGCCGACGACTGCTCGACGGCCATCGTGCCGACATCCTGGAGCACCACGATGTACTGCTCGCCGTAGTGCTGGTTCGCCTGTACGACAACGCCTTCCGCTTGCGCGGCGGTGGCTGTCCCTGCTACGGACGCGGCCAGCGCGGTGGCCGCGAAGGCGACCAGTCCGATCCGCACGCCGCGGCGCATCAGAGACCCGCCACGTTCAGCAGCTTGTTGGTCGAACCGGCGCCCGGGCTGGTCACGACACCGCTGGTGGCGGCGGCGGCCAGACCGGAGGCCACGGCGGCCGGGGTGGCCGACGGGTGCGAGGTCAGGTAGATCGCGGCCGCGCCGGCGACGTGCGGGGTCGCCATCGAGGTTCCGCTCATCTGCTGGGTGCCGCCGCCGTTGCGCAGCGAGGTGATGTTGGTGCCCGGCGCGAAGATGTCGGTGCAGCTGCCGTAGTTCGAGAACGTGGACCGGCGGTCGTCGTTCTGGGTGGCGTTGACGGTGATGGCCTCACGCACGCGGGCCGGGCTCGTGCCGCAGGCGTCCGTGTTGGAATTGCCCGAGGCCACCGTGTTGGTGATGCCCGCCGAGACCGCGCGGCGCACGGCGGCGTCCACCCCGGAGTCGGCCGGTCCGCCGAGGCTCATGGTGAGCACCGACGGGCCCCTGGCGTTCTTCACGACCCAGTCGATCCCGCTGATGATCTGCGAGTACTGGCCGCTGCCCTGGCAGTTCAGCACCCGGACCGCGACGATCTTGGCGCCCTTGGCCACGCCGTAGGTGGCACTGCCGACCGTGCCGGCGACGTGCGTGCCGTGCCCCTGGCAGTCCTTGGCGTCGCTGTCGTTGTCGATGAAGTCGTAGCCGCTGGCGGCGCGGCCGCCGAACTCGGCCTGCCGGTAGTCGACGCCGGTGTCGACGACGTAGACCGTGGCCCCGGCACCGTCGTTCGGGTAGGTGTACTTCTTGTCCAGCGGCAGGTTCTTCTGGTCGATCCGGTCCAGGCCCCAGGTCGGGTTGGTCTGGGTACCGGTCATGTGGGCGACGGCGTCCTGCTGGACGAAGTCGACGTTGGGGTCGGCGGCGAGCCGCTTGGCCTGTGCCTCGGTCATCTTCGCCGAGAAACCGTTCAGGGCGGCGGTGTAGGTCGCCTTCAGCTGGCCGCCGTACTTCGCGGCGAGGCCGGCGTCGCCGCTCTTCAGCGAGACGATGTACCCGTCCGTGACGGCTCCCGGCACACCGGCGCCGCGGATCTGCCCCTCGGCGGCCGTAGCCGGTCCGGCGAAGGCCAACGAGGCGGCTACACAAGCCCCGGTGAGCACCGCACCCGCGATCCGGTGACGTCGAAGTTCTCCACGCATTTCCTGAGCTCCGTTCACTCGAACAGGTGGTTCACGCTGACGGGAATCCCGGTCAGCGCCGTGACGAGCAGTCACGCTCCACTCACTTTCGGGTGGCGGTACCTGCGCGAACAAGCGAGGCAACGGTCCGTAGGACTACGTATCTAATAGGGAAATTCACCGTCCCTACGAAAGTTGTGTGACCGTCCGGGCGGGTTCCGCACGCACTGAGCACGTGCTTAAGCTGCGTTCACTCGAACGGTGTTGTTCGTGAAGCGGGGGTGACCCGGCATGGTGATCGGTGGCTGCCGACGCAGGACGAGTTCTCCGGTGCTCGTCGGCCGTGATGTGGAACTACGGCGGATCCTCGACGGCGCGATGCGCTCGCCCGCCGTGATCATGCTCGAAGGCGAAGCGGGTGTCGGCAAGACCCGGCTCGCGACCGCGCTGCTGGCCTGCCCGGAACTGGCCGGACGGCCCGTCCTCACCGGGAGCTGCCAGCCGCTGCGCGAGCCGTTCCCCTACGGCGTGGTCTTCGACGCGCTGAAGGACGTCCGCCCGGCGGGCGAGCTCAACCCCGTCACCGGCGTACTCGCCCCCTACCTGCCGGAACTCGCGGCGTTCCTGCCCGCGCCGCCGCCCCGGCTCGGCGACCCGAGGGCCGAACGGCACCGGCTCTTCCGCGCCGTCCGCGAACTGCTCGCCTCGCTGGGCCCGCACGTCCTCGTCGTCGAAGACCTCCACTGGGCCGACGACGGTTCGCGCCGCCTGCTGCGGTTCCTGATGACCGACCCGCCCACCGGGCTGACCCTCCTGCTCACCTACCGGCGCGAGGAGACACCCGGCGGCATCCCGCTCGGCAGCGCGTACCGGCCCGCGCCCGGCACCGAACACGTGCTCGTCACGCTCCGGCCACTGGACCGCGACGGTGTCCAGGCACTGGTTTCGGGCCTGCTCGGCGAGCCGAACGTGTCGGCCGAGTTCGCCGCGCGGCTGCACGAGCGGACCGCGGGCATCCCGTTCGTGGTGGAGGAGACCCTGCACGCGCTCGGCGACCCGGTGGGCGCGGCACACGCCGACGGAGCGACCGCGCGGCGGCTGATCGACGCGGTCGAGGTCCCGGCGCCGCTGCGGGACGCGACGGTCGAACGGCTGGCCGCGCTGCCCCCCGCCGCCCGCCGGATCACCGAGGCGGCCGCCGTCCTCGCCGGACCGTCCACTTCGGACCTGCTGGCCGCCGCGGCCGCGCTGGCGCCCGAACGCGCCCACCGCGCGCTGGTGCTCGCGCTCGAACGCAACGTCCTGGTGGAGACCGGCGAAGGCGAGTACGGCTTCCGGCACGCGCTCGCCCAGCAGGCCGTCTACCGCACCATTCCCGGCCCCGACCGCCAGGAACTGCACCGGCGCGCGGCGCGGCTGCTGCGCGATCGACTGCCGCAATCCCTCGTCCGGCTCGCCGAGCACTGCCGGAAGGCGGGCGACCGGGCCGGGGCCCTGAAGTACGGCGAGGCGGCGGCCGATCAGGCGTCCGCGGTCGGCGATCTCGCCACCGCGACCGACCTGCTCCGCACCCTGCTCGACGAACCGGGCCTGCAACCGTCCGATGTGGACAGACTGGCGGTCAAGTTCAGCGCGGTGGCGTGCAACGGCCTCGGGCAGGCCGAGGTCATCCCGGCACTGGAACGACTGCTCACCGACGGCAGGCTGTCCGGACGGCTGAGCGGCGAGGTCCGGCTCGGTCTCGGGCTCCTGCTGGTGCGCCAGGCGGGCGGGCTGGAGGCGGCCAGGACGGAGATCGAACTCGCCGTCAACGACCTCGCCGACCGCCCCGACCTGGCAGGCCGCGGTATGGGCGTCCTCGCCCAGCCGTGGGTCGGCGCGACCCCGCTGCACGAGCACCGGCGATGGATGGACCGGGTCGACGAGCTCATCGAACGGGCCACCGATCGGCGCCTGCGGATCATCCTGTCGGCCAACAACGTGGCGTCGCGGCTGCACATCGGCGACGCGCGCGGCTGGGAGATGCTGGACCGGGTACCCACCAGTGTCGGCTCGGCGGACGAACAGCGGCATCTGGCGCGGCTGCACTGCAACAGCGCCGACGCCTGCGCCTGGATCGGCCACCACCGGCGGGCCAAGAGCCTGCTGCGCAGCGGGATGCAGCTCGCGGCCGACTGCGGTGCCCCGTACGTCGTCAGCACGGCACGCACGACCGCGGTCCACACCGATTGGCTCACCGGCGACTGGCACGGTCTCGCGGAGCGCGCCGGCGCGCTGATCGACGAATACCGTGATCTCCTGCCGGTGACCAGCGAACTGTGCCTGGTGCTGGGACTGCTCGCCGCCGCCCGCGGCGAATGGGACGAGGCGGCGGTCCGGTTCGCCGGGACCGCGGTGGACCAGCCGGAGAACGCGTACACCCCGGTGGTGGTCGCGGCGCACGCGGGGATGGCGGGCATGCTGCTCGCGCAGGATCTCGGCGAAGCCGCCGTCGCACAGGCGAAGAGGGGCCTGGACCTGTTGCGCGCCAAGGGTGTCTGGGCCTGGGGCGCGGATCTGGTCGTGGCCGCCGCCGACGCGTACTGCGCCACCGGCCGCACCGACGTCGCCCAGGCGCTGACCGACGAGTTCGCCCGCGAGATCGGCGCTCTCGACGCACCCTCGACCTGGGCCGCGCTGAGCGCGAGCCGCGGGCTCGTCGCGGCGTCGCGGGGTGACCACGCCGAGGCGATCGAGGCCTTCGAGCAGGCACAGGCCCGCTACGACACCTTGATCGCGCCGTATCACGCGGCACTGATCGCCGAGCGGGCCGCGCGATGCCGCCTGGCCGGGAACGAGGACGTCGCCGAGACCTTCGCCGCGCTCGCGGAGGCGTTCGACCGGCTCGGCGCCACCCGCGACGCCGCGCGCTGCCGCCACGCGTTCCGGTCCACCGGCGCCGTCGCCCCTTCGCGACGCGGGCGCCGGGGGTACGGCGACGAGCTCTCGCCGCGCGAGCGCGACGTCGCCCGGTTGCTCGCCGCCGGGCATACGAACCGGGAGATCGCCGAAGTGCTGTTCCTGTCCCGGCGCACGGTGGAACAGCACGTCGCGAGCGTGTTGCGGAAGCTGAAGGTGCGGTCCCGCAGCGAGCTGGCCGGGCTCCGTTCGGCTTAGCCGCACGTCACTAGCCGCCGGTCCGTGAAGGCCTCCTTGAGGGACCCAGGGTCCCTCAAGGAGGCCTTCACGGACTCGAGGAGCGGCCCCTCGGTAAATCGGTTGCGCGCGGTGGGCGGGGTCGGGGATGATCGTGCCCGATCCGGCAGGGAGCCGGTGGATGCGACAGGGAGGTGCGTCGTGCAGATGACTGTCCGGGGCGTTGGCCGCCCCCATCCACTCGCCCCGCGCGGCTGAGCCACGACGCTCGCCCGGTGGGGCACCCCTGACTAGGAGAACCCACCAGTGCGCAAGCACGATCTCGAAGAGTCCTACGAACAACGTCCACGCCGCACCCGTCGCGCCCGGTTCGACGACGAGCCCGAACCCGCCCGCGGGGGACGGCTCACCGAAGCCGAACGCGTCCGGCTCGCCAGGCTGCGCGAGGACGCCTACACCGAAACAGCCATCCCCGACGGCGCCGACCGTTGGAGCACCTGGGGAGACGCCGAGCATGGACCGCGGCCGCGGCCGGAGTGGGTGATCACCGAACTGGCGGCGGTCGACACCGAGCTCGGCGTCCTCAAGACCGGCAAAGAGGCCGACGTCCACCTCGTCCGGCGCAATCTGCCCGGCACCGAGGGCACGGTGCTCGCGGCCAAGCGGTATCGCAGTGGCGAGCACCGCTTGTTCCACCGCGACGCCGGCTATCTCGAAGGCAGGCGGATGCGGCGTTCGCGGGAGATGCGGGCCATGGAGTCCCGCAGCAGCTTCGGCCGCAACCTCATCGCCGAACAGTGGGCGGTGGCCGAGTTCAGCGCACTGAGCAGGCTCTGGACGGTCGGTGCGCCCGTGCCGTACCCGGTGCAGCGCGACGGTACCGAGATCCTGCTGGAGTTCCTCGGCGACGGCGAGACCGCCGCGCCGCGGCTGGCGCAGGTCCGGCCGGAACCCGGGCAGTTGCGGGAACTGTGGTTCCAGACCTCGGCGATGCTGGAACTGCTGGCGTCGCAAGGTCTCGTGCACGGCGACCTCTCGGCGTACAACCTGCTCGTCCACCGCGGGCGGATCATGGTGATCGACCTGCCGCAGGTGGTCGACCTCGTGGCCAATCCCGGCGGGCTCGAGTTCCTGGCGCGGGACGTGCGGAACATCGCCACGTGGTTCCACTCACGGGGACTGCCGGAGCAGCTGACCGCGGTCCCCGAGCTGATCGGGGAGCTGCAAGGGATCGCCGGGTTGCGTTGACCGTCCACAGTGTCGTGAAGGGGTCTTTCCCGACGCATCACGTCGGCGAAGACCCCTTCACGACACGCCGGGAGAAGCCGCGGTGGAGACCCTGCCCACAATCGGTCCCTCCGGTTGGGAGGCCGGATAACGGTCCGGTACAGTAGTACTAGACCGCAACCGGCGGCGTGGATGAGTGGTGTCCGTCGCCTCCAAAGCCAACCGAATGGCTCGCGGTATCCATATCAACCAATTGGCGCGCGGTGTCCTACAGACGCGGTGTGCCGGGTTCGTCCCTGTGAACGCCCATCTGTGCACACCATCTTGCCTGCCTGCGTGCGGGCAGCCCGGGCCTCCTTGCGACGTGCCACGTCCGAGAGGCATTTGTGACAGTCACGTTCAACTCCGGCCACACCTCACCGTCGGCCCGGCAGCACCGCAAGCCGCGCACCCGTCCCTCGGGTGACTCGATGCTGCACAACGACGCCGTCGAGAGTGTCAAGGCCACGTCCTGGGCGGAGCTCGGGCTTCCCGAGCCGCTGCTGCGGGCACTGGCCGAGGGCGGAATCACCTCCCCGTTCCCGATCCAGTCGGCGACCATCCCCGACGCGCTCGCGGGCCGCGACGTGCTGGGCCGCGCCCAGACCGGTTCCGGCAAGACCCTGGCCTTCGGCCTGGCCATGCTCACCCGGCTCAACGGCGGCCGTGCCCGCCCGAAGCACCCCCGCGCGCTGATCCTCGTCCCGACCCGTGAGCTGGCGATGCAGGTCGCCGACTCGCTCACCCCGCTGGCCAAGTCCCTGGGCCTCTGGTGCCGCACCGCCGTCGGCGGCATGGCCTTCACCCGCCAGGCCGACGCGCTTTCCCGCGGTGTCGACCTGCTGATCGCCACCCCCGGCCGCCTCTCGGACCACGTCCGCCAGGGCACCGCGTCGCTGTCCGACGTCAACTTCGTCGCGCTCGACGAGGCCGACCAGATGGCCGACATGGGCTTCATGCCGCAGGTCCGCGAGATCCTCGACCTCACCCCGGCCCGCGGCCAGCGCCTGCTGTTCTCGGCGACCCTCGACGGTGACGTCGACCGCCTGGTCCGCGCCTACCTGACCGACCCGGTCACGCATTCGGTCGCCCCGTCGACCGCGAGCGTCACCACCATGGACCACCACGTGCTCCAGGTGTCGCACCAGGACAAGCAGGACATCATCACCGAGATCGGTGCCCGCGAGGGCCGCACGATCATGTTCGTCCGCACCAAGCACCACGTGGACCGCCTCACCGAGCGTCTTCGCGAGAAGGGCGTCCACGCGGCCGCGCTGCACGGTGGCAAGACGCAGGGCCAGCGCAACCGGGTCCTCTCCGACTTCAAGGAGGGCTACGCCCCGGTGCTCGTCGCCACGGACGTCGCCGCGCGCGGTATCCACGTCGACGACATCTCGCTGGTGCTGCACGTCGACCCGGCCGCCGACCACAAGGACTACCTGCACCGCGCCGGCCGTACCGCGCGTGCCGGGGCGTCCGGTGTCGTGGTCACGCTGGTCACGCACGACCAGCGCCGCATGGTGCGCCGGATGACCGACCGCGCCGGTGTCCGCGCCGAGCAGACCACGGTCCGCCCGGGCGACGCCGAACTCGCCCGCATCACCGGTGCGCAGCAGCCCAGCGGCGAGCCGGTCGTCGAGCGTCGTCGTGAGTCCCCGCGTCGCGGCGGTGGCCGTGGCTACGGTGGCGGCGACCGCGGCGGCTACCAGGGTTCCCGCGAGGGGCACAGCGGGGGCGGCCGTCCCGGCGCCTTCCGCGGCCGCCCGCGTCGTGGCGAGTCCGGCGGCGGCGCCGGCCGCCCGCAGCGTCCGGGCGCCGGGCGCCCGCGTCGCAGCTACGACAGCTGATCGAAGCCGGGTTCACCCCGGTCGGATAAGTACAGGAAGGCCCCCTCGCTCGCGCCTGGCGCGAGCGAGGGGGCCTTCCTGTACTTCCGGAGCGCGGATGGGAGACTGCGGGACGTGACTTCTCCCGCCCCGCTTCCCCAGCACCTCCCACCCGACCAGGTCTTCGACTGGCTCGACGTGGAGGCGGAGAAGCGGACCGAGGCCGGACTGGTGCGCAAGCTGCGCATCCGGGAGGCGCAGAGCCCGGAACTCGACCTCGCGGGCAACGACTACCTCGGGCTCGCCCGTGACAAGCGTGTCGCCGGCGCGGCCGCCGCGGCGGCGTTGCGCTGGGGCGCCGGGTCGACCGGTTCCCGGCTCGTCAGCGGCACCACCGAGGTCCACGCCGAACTCGAGCACGAACTCGCCCGGTTCTGCGGGACGCAGGCAGCGCTCGTCTTCTCTTCGGGTTTCACCGCGAACCTCGGCGCCGTCACGGCCCTGTCCGGCGCGGATTCCGCGATCGTCACGGACAAGTACATCCACGCGTCGCTGATCGAGGGTTGCCGGCTTTCCCGTTCGGACATCGCCGCGGTCGCGCACAGCACCCCGAGCGCGGTCAAGCACGCGCTCTCCACACGCCGCAAACCGCGTGCGCTCGTCGTCACCGATTCCGTGTTCTCCGTGGACGGCGACATCGCCCCGCTGGAGGCGCTCGCCGGGGTCTGCCGGGAGCACGGCGCGTCACTGCTCATCGACGACGCCCACGGGTTCGGCGTCCTCGGCGAAGGCGGCCGCGGCGCCGTCCACGCCGCGGGTCTTTCCGGCGCGCCGGACGTCGTCACCACCATCACGCTGTCGAAATCCCTTGGCGCGCAAGGTGGTGCGGTACTCGGCCCGCGTCGCGTGATCAAGCATCTCGTGGACACCGCGCGCAGTTTCATCTTCGACACCGCGCTCGCGCCCGCCAGCGCCGCGGCCGCGATGGCCGCGCTCAACGCGCTGAAGGCGGAACCGGAACTCGCCACCAAGGTGGTCGAAGTGGCCGGGAACCTTTCCCACCAGCTGAAAGCGGCCGGTTTCCGGGTCGGCGTCCCGGACGCCGCGGTGATCTCCGTGCAGGCGCCGTCGGCGGAAGCCGCCGTCGCGTGGGCGGCCGAATGCGCGGATCAGGGAGTGCGTGTCGGCTGCTTCCGCCCGCCGTCCGTGCCCGACGGCATCTCCCGCCTTCGCCTGACCGCGCGCGCCGACCTCACCGAGGCCGACGTGGACCGTGCCGTCGGGGTGATCACGGCCGCGGCACCTCCCGGCGCCACATCGTGATGTGCGGGATGCCGTCCTCTTCGAACTCGTCGCCTTCGGCCACGAATCCGTACCTGGCGTAGAAGTTCTTCGCGTATGTCTGCGCGTCGAGGACGCACGGCGCGTCGCCGATGCCGCCGAGCGCGGTCTCCATCAGCCGTCCCGCCAGACCTTTGCCGCGGGATCGGGCGGACGTGCACACGCGGCCGATGCGGAACGTGCCGCCGGCGTCCTGCAGCACCCGCAGATACGAGTCGACGCCGACGGAACCGCCGATCCAGAGGTGCCGGGTGCCGGGCAGGAGGTCACGCCCGTCGATCTCGGGATAGGCGGCCTTCTGCTCGACGACGAACACGTCCACGCGCAGGCGGAGGATGTCGTGCAGCTGCGCCGCGGTGATCTCGTCACCGGCGACGGACAGCGGGAACGACGTGGTCTCGGTGATCGGGGTGTCGGTGCTCACGCCCACTTGTTAGCACATCGGGCGTGAAGAAGGCATCGATCAGCCGATCAGCTTGCGGCCGTTCTGCTGGGAGATCTCGTTCGCGTAGTGCGAGACACGGGTGTAAACGCCGGGTTTACCCGCCTTGGCGCACCCTTCGCCGAACGAAACGATCCCGATCAGCGTGTCCCCCACCACCAGCGGTCCACCCGAATCACCCTGGCAGGCGTCGACCCCGCCTTCGGGGTAACCCGCGCACACCATGTCGCTCGGGTCGTAGCCGGAGTAAGCGGTGCGGCAGGTCTTGTCGCTGACCACCGGGACGACGGCACTGCGCAGATAGTCCGAGCGGTCGCCGCCGTCGGCGACCCGGCCCCAGCCGAGTACGGTCGCCTCGGTTCCTTCGCCGTACAGCTCGGCGTTGCCGTTGTCGGCGACCTTCGCGGGCCGGTAGGGCAGCTGACCGCTGACCGTCATCACCGCGATGTCGTCACCCTTGCCGGGATCGCCCTGGTAGTCGGGACTGACCCAGATCTTCGACACGCGCAGTTCCACGCCGTCGCGTGTGCGCTTGTCCTCGCGGCCCGCGATCACGCGGACGTCGGCCTTCTTGTACGCGACCGCGCAGTGCGCCGCCGTCGCGACCGTCGTGGCGCTGACGATCACCGCCCCGCAGTACTGGTTCCCGTCGCGATCGGCCAAGTAGACCGCGTACGGGTACTTCGACACCGAAGCCTTGCCACCGCCCACGATCCGCGGCTCGACAGCCTTGTCCGGTCCGCTCACCGAACTGTCGTCGGCCGACGCGCTGGTGACCGCGACCGGGACCATGACGGCCGTCGCGAGTACCGCGCCGGCCGCGAGCAGCAGCGTGCGACGTGACTTCTTGGGCATGTTCTGTCCCTTCACCGGGGCGTGCGGATGGTTCAACCCTGGGAAGTCCTTCGACTCCAGCGCGTACACAGGCGATCGCAAATACCTTAAGCGGAGAAAGCCCGATGCGGTGTCACTGAAACGGGTGGACCTGTGCTCACCGAGCGCATCTGTCACGCTGGACCTCGTGCGAGCGACGGCGACGATCCTGGCGGCGACGGCCTTTCTCGTGCTTTCGTGCTCCACCCCGGCTCCGGAACCCCCCGCCACGCCACCGTCCACATCGGTCATCAGCAGCGTGCCGGTGACGACGCCACCGAAAACGCCGTCACCGCCGAGTTCTCCCGTGCCGCCGCCCGCGCCCGCCTGGCAGGTCGGCGCGAACCCACTTCCCTTGCGCCGTGACGGTTTCGGGCAGATCCTCCCGACTCCCCCGGTGCTGGCCACCAGATCCCTGCCGACCGCGGACCTCCTTCCGCCGCCATCGGGGAACAGGTTCGCGGGCACGGTGAACCCCGTCCCGGCCACTGTCCTGGCCCGCAGCACCTGGCAGGCCGGATGCCCGGTCAAAGCGGGTGAACTGCGCTATCTCACGGTGTCGTTCTGGGGTTTCGACGGCCTCGCGCATACCGGGGAAATGCTCGTGAACGCTTCGGTGGCCGACGCCGTCGTCACCGTTTTCGGTCGTTTGTTCGCCGCGAAGTTCCCGATCGAGGAAATGCGCGTGACCTCCCCGCCCGAACTGACCGCTCCCCCGACGGGTGACGGCAACAACACCAACGCCTTCGTCTGCCGGGCGGCTCGCGGCCAGACGAACTGGTCCGCGCACGCCTACGGGCTCGCGATCGACGTGAACCCCTTCTGCAACCCGTACACCAAGGGCGACCTCGTGCTGCCCGAACTCGCGTCGGCGTACCTCGACCGAGGGAACCGACGGCCGGGAATGATCACTCCGGGAGATCCGGCCGTGGCCGCGTTCTCCGCGATCGGCTGGACCTGGGGCGGTACGTGGACGACCCCGAAGGACCGGATGCACTTCAGCTCGAACGGGCACTGACCGGGAACATCCGGACCCCGTGACAAGTTGGCTAGAGTCGGAACCACCTCGCTCCCCGCCGTAAAGGAAGACACGTGCCCCACTACGACCTGGTGATCGTCGGTACCGGATCGGGTAACTCGATCCTCGATCCGCGTTTCGCGGACTGGAACACGGCGATCGTGGAGAAGGGCACGTTCGGCGGCACCTGCCTGAACGTGGGCTGCATCCCGACCAAGATGTTCGTGCACGCCGCCAACGTCGCGGCCACCCCCGCGTCTTCGGCGAAGTTCGGCGTCGACGAGGAGCTCGTCGGGGTCCGCTGGCGCGACGTCCGCGACCGGATCTTCGGGCGCATCGACCCGATCGCCGCCGGCGGGCGCGAATACCGCGTCAAGCACGAGGACAACGCGAACGTCACCGTGTACGAGGGCGAAGGCCGCTTCACCGGCCTCAAGGAACTCCAGGTCAGCTACCCCGACGGCCGCCCGGCCGAGACGATCACCGCGGACCGCTTCGTGCTCGCCGCGGGCGGGCGCCCGGTGATCCCGGACGTCCCCGGGCTCGCCGAGACCGGCTATCACACGTCCGACACCGTGATGCGGCTCGACGAACTGCCCTCGAGCATCGTGATCCTCGGCGGCGGCTACATCGCGGCCGAGTTCGCGCACGTCTTCGCCTCGTTCGGGGTGGACGTGACCGTGGTCAACCGGTCCGGCGCGTTGCTGCGCTCCGAGGACGACGACGTCAGCGCCCGGTTCACCGAACTGGCCGCGCAGCGCTTCGACGTCCGGCTCGACCGGAAGACCGTCCGCGCGCGCAAGACCGCGACAGGCGTCGCCCTGGACCTCGAAGGCCCGCGGGGTGCCGAGACGGTCGAGGCCGACGTGCTGCTGGTCTCCACCGGCCGGACGCCGAACTCCGACCTCCTCGACGTCGCCGCCACCGGCGTGACCACCGGCGAGCGCGGGCACGTCGTGGTCGACGAGTACCAGCAGACCGTGGTCGACGGGATCTACGCACTCGGCGACCTCTCGTCGGTCCACGAGCTGAAGCACGTCGCGAACCACGAGCAGCGCGTCGTGCAGCACAACCTGCTGCACCCGGACGAGCGCATCGAAGCCGACCACCGCTTCGTCCCGCACGCGGTGTTCACCTCGCCGCAGGTCGCTTCGGTCGGGCTGACCGAGCGGGAGGCGAAGGAGCGCGGCGTGTCCTATGTGACGTCGCACCAGGACTACGCAGGCATCGCCTACGGCTGGGCGATGGAGGACACCACCGGCTTCGCGAAGCTGCTCGCCGACCCGGCCACCGGGCAGCTGCTCGGCGCGCACATCATCGGCCCGCAGGCGTCTTCGGTGATCCAGCCGCTGATCCAGGCGATGAGCTTCGGTCTCGACGCGAAGAGCATGGCGCGCGGCCAGTACTGGATCCACCCGGCGATGCCGGAACTCGTCGAGAACGCGTTGCTGAACCTGCCGCTGGACTGACCCCCTCCTCCCGCGTTCAGTCCTCTTGTTGCGTGCGACTACCGCAACAAGAGGACTGAACGCGGGAGGGTCAGACGACGCGTTCGCAGTTGCGGGCCCCGTTCCGCATCGCGAGCGCGCTCACCTCGTTCATCCTGGTGTCCGAGACGATCATCAAGGCGAGCGAGCCGGCCCCCTCCCCCGAGAACCGCCCGCCCGCCTCGACGTACCGGCGGACGGCCGCCAAGAACTCCTCGCGCGCCGATGCCGCGTTCCCCGGCACCGTGCGGACCCCCGTCGCCCCCTTGAGGACGTCCTTGGCGTCGTCCACCTTCGTCGCGACGAAGTGCTGCCACTTGCGCAGCTCCACCGCGACGTCCCCCTTCGGGTCCGGCCAGTAGCGCTGGATCGCCGCGCCGCTCTCCTCCCCCACCCGCACGCATACGCGGTCCACGGCGCGGTAGAACTCGAACGGCGACGCCACCGGGACGGCCCGCACCGGTGCCACGGCGACACACACCGCGGCGAAGCAGGCCAAAGCCGTCCCGACCGCCAGTTCCTCCACCACGCCGACCCCCAGAACCGAGTTTTTGAACAGGTTCAACTCGGTCAGGTTAGGGCTCCGCCCGGTCAGGGGTCAAGAACTTTTTTGAACGCGTTCAGACGAACCGGTGCCGACCGGCGAGCGCACCGAAGGTCATCTGCGCGGCGAAGACCGCGAGCATCATGACCCAGGGCACGGTCCAGCCATGGGTGAGGTCGTGGAGCAGGCCGAACAGGAACGGTCCGACGGCCGCCATCAGATAGCCGATGCCCTGCGCCATCCCCGAAAGCCGAGCGGTGTCCGCACCGGTGCGCGCCCGCAGCGCGATCACCGTCAGCGCCAGCGAGAAGACGCTCATCCCGAGGCCGATCAGGAGGCTCCAGAGCAACGGCGCCGCGGCCGGGGCGATCATCATGCCGACCATGCCGGCGAAACCGAAGAGGCCCAGCCCGACGATCCACGGGCTCTGGCTGCGCTGCCGTGCGGCCATCGGCGCCACGACGAGACTGATCGGGACGGCGATGAGCGAGATCAGGCCCAGCAGCAGCCCGGAGTCACCCTTGCTGATCCCGGCATCGATCATCACCTCGGGCAGCCAGCCCATCACGACGTAGGCCAAAAAGGCCTGAGTTCCGAAGAAAAGGGTGACCATCCACGCAAGAGGGCTGCGCAGCAGCGAACGCCCGCTACCCTGCTTGCCTGCCTCGGCAACGGGTGCACGTCCTGTTCCGCGGGCTGCGAGAATCCACCCGAGGAGTGCGAGCACCGCCAGCAAAGACCAGGCGCCGAGTCCTTGGCGCCAGCCGCCGAACGCGTTCTCCAAGGGAGGGGTGAGCGCCGACCCCAGGGCGCCTCCGCCCTGGAGCGCGGCGGTATAGACGCCGGTCATCATGCCGACACGCGCCGGGAAGGAGTCCTTGATGACGACTGGGATCAGCACGTTCGCCAGGGCGATACCGGCCGTGGCGACCAGGGTGCCGCCGAGCACGACGTACGGTCCGTCGAGCACCCTCAGCACCAGGCCGACGGCCAGAACGGACAACGCGGACCCGATGGCCACGCCGACGCCGAACCGGCGGGCCAGCGCGGGGGCGGCGAACCCCGCGGCGGCGAAGCAGAGGCCGGGGAGGGTGGTGAGCACGCCCGCCCAGGTCGCGGTGGCGCCGAGATCGTCGCGTATGTCGCCGAGGATCGGGCCGACGCTGGTGATCGCCGGGCGCAGGTTCAGCGCCACCAGGATCACCGCGACACCGAGCAGGACACCGCCGGTGATCACCCCCGGCCGCCACTCCGTTTCGATCGAACCTTCGAGCTGGAGACGCTCATCGAACGGGGACACGGTTTTCCGGGAGTCGACACGCACGTCGGCTAGTATCACATACATAGGATGATTGGATGAAGGGATAACGCTGTGCCATTGGCCACCACGCGCCGTGCCGGCCTGGTAGATCAGGTCATCGAGCAGCTGCGTGACGCCGTCACGCAGGGAGAATGGCCCATCGGGCAGCGGATTCCGACCGAGCCCGAGCTGGCGGGGCAACTCGGCGTCGGACGCAACACCGTCCGTGAAGCCGTCCGCGCGCTCGCGCATACGGGGCTGCTCGAGGTCCGGCAGGGCGACGGCACCTACGTGCGCGCGACGAGCGAGGTCTCGGGCGCGATCCGGCGGCTGTGCGGCTCGGAACTGCGCGAGGTGCTGCAGGTGCGGCGCATTCTCGAGGTCGAGGGCGCGCGGCTCGCCGCCGTGTCACGGACCGACGAGGAAGTGACCGGGCTGCGCGGACTGCTCGAACGCCGCAATCACGAACTGCGAGAGCGTCGCTGGGAGGATTTCGCCCGTCTCGACGCGGAATTCCACTTCGCCGTCGTCCAAAGTGGACATAACACCCTGCTGACCGAGATGTACCGGGGACTCACCGAGGTGATCACGGCCAGCGTGGCCGCGACGTCGAACGTGACGCCGGGCGGGGAGTACCTGCCGGAGATAGGGCATGAGGGGCTCGCCGAAGCCATCGCCGACGGCGACGCCGACCGGGCGGCCTCCGAGGCGTGCGGTTTCCTCGACGAACTCCTCGCCAGGGTGGAGCCGGAAGAGAGCTGAAGGCCTCGTGAGTGGTCAGGACGGTTTGAACCACCCTGACCACTCACGAGCCCGCGTCAGGGCAGGGTCAGGATCTCGGCGCCGTCCTCGGTCACCACGAGGGTGTGCTCGAACTGCGCGGTCCACTTCTTGTCCTTGGTGGTGACGGTCCAGTCGTCGGCCCAGATGTCGTAGTCGATGGTGCCGAGAGTGATCATCGGCTCGATCGTGAAGGTCATGCCCTGCTCGATGACCGTGTCGACCGACGGCTCCTCGTAGTGCAGCACGGTCGGCGCGGTGTGGAACGCCGGGCCGACGCCGTGGCCGGTGAAGTCGCGCACGACGCCGTAGCCGAACCGCTTGGCATACGCCTCGATGACACGGCCGATCACGTTGAGCTGCCTGCCGGGCCGCACGGCCTTGATGGCGCGCAGGGTCGCCTCGCGCGTCCGCTCGACCAGCAGCCGCGCCTCCTCGGAGACGTCACCCGCCAGGAAGGTCGCGTTGGTGTCGCCGTGGACGCCGCCGATGAACGCGGTGACGTCGATGTTGCAGATGTCGCCGTCCTCGATCACCGTCGAGTCCGGGATGCCGTGGCAGATCACCTCGTTGAGCGAGGTGCAGCACGACTTCGGGAAGGCGCGGTAGCCCAGCGTGGACGGGTAGGCGTGGTTGTCCAGCAGGAACTCGTGGATCACCTTGTCGATGTCGTCCGTGGTCGCGCCGGGTTTGACGGCTTTGCCGCCCTCCTCCAGGGCCTGCGCCGCGATACGGCTCGCGACGCGCATCGCCTCGATCACCTCGGGCGTGCGGACCCCGTTGCCCGTGTCGCGTTTCGGCGACGGCCGGTCGACGTACTCGGGGCGGGCGATGGCGGCGGGGACGAGTCGCCTCGGCGTCTGGACGCCGGGCTTCAAGGGGGAACGAACGGACATGCGTCCAGCCTACGACCTGCTCGCTACCCGAGCCCCGCCAGGAAGCGCTGGGCGGCCTCGACCGCGGGTTTGGACGTCCCGGCGTCCGTGAGCAGCACGGCGAACGCCAGGTCGCCGGTGTAGCCGACGAACCAGCCGTGCGAACGCGTCCCGTCGCCGAACTGGGCCGTGCCGGTCTTGCCCCGGACGTCGGGCAGCGGTTCGAGCAGGGTCGCGGTGCCGTCGGTGACGACCTCTCGCATCATCGCGCGGACGGCGCCGAGCACCTCCGGCCGGATCGGTTTGCCGAGGCCGGACGACGTCGCCGCCCTCCCCCGCACCAGCGTCGGGGCCGGGACCTTCCCGGACTGGACGGCCGCCGCCGCGATCGCCATCCCGAACGGGCTGGTCACGACGGTCCCCTGGCCGAACCCGTTCTCCGCGCGCTGCGCGACGGTGTTCGCGGGCGGCACGGAGCCGGTGATCGTGGTCAGTCCCGGGATGACGAAGTCGGCACCGATGCCGAGGTCCCGCGCGGCATCGGTCAGCGCGGCGGGCGGCAGATCCGTCGCGAGCTTCGCGAACGTCGTGTTGCAGGACTTGGCGAACGCCTTGGACAGCGGGACGACGCCGAGGGCGAACTTGCCCTCGTTCGGCACCGTCCGGTTCTCGAAGGTGGCCGTGCCGGGACAGTCGACCGGGCTGTCCGCCTGCACCGAACCCGCCGACAGCGCCGCGACCGCGGTGGCGATCTTGAACGTGGACCCGGGCGGGAACCGACCGCTGAGCGCGAGCGCCCCCTGCGCGTCGGCGGGAGCGTTCTGCGCGACGGCCAGGAGTTCGCCGGTCGACGGCTGGATCGCGACCAGCGCGGCGGCCGTCGGGACCGGGGCCAGCGCACGCTCCGCCGAACCCTGGGCCTTCCCGCTCAGCGTGCTGACGACCGCGGGCGCCGGTTGGGGATGCTCGCTGTGCAGTTCGGTGATCTCGCCGCCCCCGGCGTCGAGGGTGACCACACGCCAGCCCGCCGCGCCCTCCACCTGGTCCTCGACGAGCGTGCGGACGGCGGGCAGCACCTGCTTCCCGGAGTTCTTGTCGTCGGGAAGCAGCCTGTCCTGTTGACTGAACCGGACACCGGGCAGGTCGTAGATCTCGGGTTTCACCTGCTGGTAGTCGGTGCCGCGCAGGCTCACCACCGGATAGCCCGTTCCCGGCTTGAGCGCCTTCACCCCGTCGCGGATCGATTGTCCGGTCACCGACGCCTCGAACCGGTTGAGCGCGGCGCCGAGTTTGTCGGAGACCGCCACCAGGTCCCCGGCCTTCGCCGGGTCCAGCACCACACCGACCACGGTCTGGGGGCGCAGCAAGGGCAACCCGTCGCGGTCGAGCACCGGCGCGAGGTCCGGCGGTTCGGCTTTCAGCGCGATGGTCTGCTGCGCGGCGAGCTGCGGGTGGATGGCGGTCGGCAGCCAGCGCACCTTCCAGCCGCCCTCGGTGGAATGGACCTGTGCATCGGCCTGGTACGTCCAGGCGCGGCCGCGCGGCAGGTTCCAGGTGAGCTGGTAGGTCGCCGTCCCGTCGTCCGCACCGGACGCGTGCTGGACCTTCGTGTCGGCGACCTTGATCGACTCCGGGGCAAGGGCCTTGCGCGCCAGCTCCATCGACGACCGCGCGGAGTCCGGCGAATCGGTGAAGAACGCGGCCGCGGCGACGTCACCGGAAGAGAGCCCGTCGAGGAAGCCGTTGACGGCGTCTTCGGGACCGGAATCGGCGAACAGGCCACAGCCGGTGGCCGAGAGGGCCACCACGCCCGCGAGCACGACGACAGCGACACGACGACCAGCGGGCATGCGACGAATCCTGCCAGTCCCGGCGGTTTCCGACCGAACGCAACGCCGAGCTAGAAAAGAACCGTCGCGTACTGCCCGACCTGCTGGAAGCCGATCCTGCGGTAGGCGGCGAGCGCCGGGCTGTTGTAGGCGTTGACGTACAGGCTCGCGGTGCGGCCCATCCCGCGCACGAGCCGGTCCACCACCGAGGCCGTCCCGGCGGTGCCGAGCCCGCCGCCGCGGCGGTCCGGATGGACCCAGACGCCCTGGATCTGGCCGACGGTGGACGACATCGCGCCGATCTCGGCCTTGAAGACGACCTCGCCGTCCTCGAACCGCGCGAACGCGCGGCCGCCGGCGATCAGTTCCGCGACGCGGGCGCGGTAGCCGGCGCCGCCGTCGCCGTTGCGCGGGTCGACGCCGACCTCTTCGACGAACATGGCGATCGCGGCGGGAAGGTACCTGTCGAGTTCTTCCGGCCGGACCGCGCGCACCAGCGGGTCGGCGGCCACGGACGGCGTCCCGTCGAGTGCCATCAACGGCTGGTCTTGCCGGACCTCGCGGGCGGGGCCCCATTCCGGTTCGAGTTCGTCCCACAGTCCGAGGACCTGCTCGGCCGGGCCGACGAGCGACGAACAGCTCCGCTGGCGGCGCAGGGCGCGATCGGCGAAGGACCGCAATGCCGACACGTTGCCGCGCAAGGGGATCAGGTTCGGCCCGGAGAAGCACAACCCCTGGAGCCTCCCCGCCCGCACGGGACGGGAGTCGGCGGCCCAGAGCTCACCACCGAGCCGCCAGGGGTCGAGACCCGCGGTCTCCACCCTGGCACTGACCATGCAGCTGCCGACCGGGTCTGCGGCGAGCGCGGCACGGACCGCCGGATAGTCCCGATCATCGAGCAGCCGTGCACCTGCAAGCCGCAACACCACTCCAGGGTGCCAGATCGGCGGCGTAAACGGAACGCAAGCTTTACGACACGCTGAGACAACCTTGGCTGGTGGGGGCCCGGGACCCGCTCAGCCGACGGTGACGACGGGCTCTCCCTCGCCGATGGTCTGGCCCGACTCCTCGGCGATGCGCATGGCCTCTTCGATCAGCGTCTCGACGATGGCGTGCTCGGGCACGGTCTTGATGACCTCGCCCTTGACGAAGATCTGGCCCTTGCCGTTGCCCGAAGCGACGCCGAGATCGGCCTCGCGTGCTTCGCCGGGGCCGTTGACGACGCAGCCCATGACCGCGACGCGCAGCGGGATCTCCATGCCTTCGAGCCCGGCGGTGACCTGCTCGGCGAGCGTGTAGACGTCGACCTGCGCGCGGCCGCACGACGGGCAGGAGACGATTTCGAGCTTGCGCTCCTTGAGGTTCAGCGACTGCAGGATCTGGATCCCGACCTTGACCTCTTCCACCGGCGGCGCGGACAGCGAGACGCGGATGGTGTCGCCGATGCCCTGGCGCAGCAGGGCGCCGAAGGCCACGGCCGATTTGATGGTGCCCTGGAACGCCGGCCCGGCTTCGGTGACACCGAGGTGCAGCGGGTAGTCGCACTGCTCGGCGAGGATCTCGTACGCGCGCACCATGACCACCGGGTCGTTGTGCTTCACGGAGATCTTGACGTCGTGGAAGTCGTGCTCGGCGAACAGCGACGCCTCCCACAGCGCGGACTCGGCCAGCGCCTCCGGGGTCGCCTTGCCGTACTTGTCCATGATCCGCTTGTCGAGCGAACCCGCGTTGACGCCGATCCGGATCGGGGTGCCGTGGTCCTTCGCGGCCCGGGCGATCTCCTTGACCTGGTCGTCGAACTTGCGGATGTTGCCCGGGTTCACCCGGACGGCCGCACAGCCCGCTTCGATCGCGGCGAAGACGTACTTCGGCTGGAAGTGGATGTCGGCGATCACCGGGATCTGCGACTTCCTGGCGATCGCCGACAGCGCTTCGGCGTCGTCCGCGGACGGACAGGCGACGCGGACGATGTCACAGCCCGCAGCGATCAGTTCGGCTATCTGCTGCAGGGTGGCGTTGACGTCGGAGGTGAGGGTGGTGGTCATCGACTGCACCGAAATCGGGTGCTCGCTCCCCACACCGACCGGCCCGACCTGCAGCTGTCGGGTCTTGCGACGCTCGGAGAGGACGGGAGGAGGAAGCGCTGGCATACCAAGGGCGACAGTCACGTCTTCAAGCGTACCTACCCCGATCGGCGGACATCCACGACGTCAGCCGTCACGGTGAGCAGCATTACCTGGGCAGCCCAACGGTGCTGACAGTGCGCTCCGTGATCGGGGGTCCCCGTCACTGGAACAGCTTGACCGGGTTCACGATGTCGGCGGTGACGGTGAGCAGAGTCACCGCCCCGCCGAGGAAGACGAGCACCATCGTGACCGCCGAGAGCTTCGTGTAGTCGACCGGACCACCCGCCGCCTTGCCCCGCAGTTTCCGGACCCAGTCGCGGACCCGCTCGTACCAGACCACCGCGATATGGCCGCCGTCGAGCGGGAGCAGCGGCAGGAGGTTGAACACGCCGATGAAGAAGTTCAGGCTCGCCAGCAGGAGCACGAAGATCTCCCACAGTCCGCGCTCGGCGGCCTCGCCGCCGATGCGGCTGGCACCGACCACGCTGACCGGGGTGTTCGGGTCGCGCTCGCCGCCGAAGATGGAGTCCACCACCGCCGGGATCCGCGACGGGAACTCGATCAGCCGCTTGGCGGTCTCGGAGAACATCGTGCCGGTGAAGCCGAGCGTCCCGCCGATCGCGTCGACCGGGCCGTAGGTCAGCAGGGCGGGCGCGGTGTTCCGGATCGGGGAGGCGCCGATCATGCCGACGTCCTTGACCGCGGTCTTGTTGTCGCCGTCGGCGACCAGGCGCTGGACCCTCGGCACGTCGACCGTCAGGTTCAGCTGCTGCCCGTTGCGCTCCACGACGAACGGCGTCGGGCCGTCGGCGACCTGGACGGCCGCGAGCATCTCGCGCCAGGTCTTCACCGGCTTGCCCGCGACGGACAGGACCTTGTCACCGGCGAGGAGCCCGGCGGTCTTGGCCGGGGTCGGGGCGCCGGGCGGGCAGCTCGTGTCGTTCAGCTGCTCCATCGTGGTGGCCGCGCGGGCGCACGACGTGGCGCTGATCACGGCCTCGGTGGGGGCGGCCTGGGCGGCCGGGTTCGGCAGGCCCATGGTGACGGCCATCAGGTACAGGATGACGAACCCGAGGATGAAGTGCATCGCCGAGCCCGCCGACATGACGACGGTGCGCTTCCAGGTCTTGAAGCGCCACATCGCGCGCTTCGACTCTTCCGGGGTCACCTCGTCGAGCGCGGTCATGCCGGCGATGTCACAGAACCCGCCGAGCGGGATCCACTTGACGCCGTACTCGGTCTCACCGCGCCGGAAGGAGAAGATCGTCGGCCCGAAGCCGATGAAGTACCGCCGGACCTTCATGCCGAAGGCCTTGGCCGCCCACATGTGACCGGCCTCGTGCAGCGCGACCGACAGGCAGATGCCCAGCGCGAACAGCACGATCCCGAGAATGAACCAGAGCACGCGCTACTTCCCCTTACCGATCAGCGCACCGGCACGCGCGCGAGCCCAGCGCTCGGCAGCAAGTACGTCATCGACGTCGCGGGGTTCGCGACGCCACTCGTCGGCGGCTTCCACCACCTGGGCAATAGTGTCCACAATCGAGGTGAAGCCGGTGTTCTGTGCCAGGAAAGCGGCCACCAATTCCTCGTTCGCCGCGTTGTAGACCGCCGGGACGCAGCCGCCGACGGTCCCGGCGTGCCGCGCCAGCTCGACCGCGGGGAACGCCTCGTCGTCCAGCGGCTCGAAAGTCCAGCTCGCGGGCTTGTCCCAGACGCAGGCGGCCGCCGCGCCGGGGACGCGATCCGGCCAGTGCAGGGCCAGCGCGATGGGCAGCCGCATATCCGGCGGGCTCGCCTGGGCGATCGTCGAGCCGTCCACGAAAGTCACCATCGAGTGAATGATCGACTGCGGGTGGACGACCACGTCGATGCGGTCGGTCTCGATGTCGAAGAGCAGTTTCGCCTCGATCAGCTCCAGTCCCTTGTTGACCAGGGTGGACGAGTTGATCGTGATGAGCGGCCCCATCGACCAGGTCGGATGCGCCATCGCCTGCTCGACCGTGACGTCGGCCAGGTCCTCGCGTCTGCGGCCGCGGAACGGGCCTCCCGACGCGGTGAGGACCAGCCTGGCGACCTCGGCCTCGCGGCCCGCACGCAGGGCCTGCGCGATCGCGGAGTGCTCGGAGTCGACCGGGACGATCTGGCCGGTCTTGGCCGCGGCCAGCACCAGCGGGCCACCCGCGATCAGCGACTCCTTGTTGGCGAGCGCCAGCGTGGCGCCGGTGGCCAGCGCGCGCAGCGTCGGCGGGAGGCCCTGGGAGCCGGGGAGGGCGTTGAGGACGACGTCGACCGGGACGGCGTCGATCATCTCGACGACCGCGTCGGCCCCCGCGAAGATGCGCGGGAGCTTGAAGTCGCCGCTGGAGTAACCACTCCTCTGCGCCTCGGCATACAGCGCGAGCTGCAGGTCTTCGACGGCCGTGGGCCTGCTGACGGCGACGGCGTCGACCTGGTGCGCCAAGGCCTGCGCGGCCAGCGCCGCCGGGTCGGAGCCGCCCGCGGCGATCCCCGCGACCCGGAACAGGTCCGGGTTAAGGGCCGCGACGTCGAGGGCCTGGGCGCCGACCGAACCGGTCGAACCGAGCACGAGCACACTTCGCGAGGTAGTCATCGGGGCTCATTGTCGCGCGGGGCCCGTCGGGTGTGTGCAGCCAGGTGTGGGATCATTCGCGGGCAAGCGAACCATCGGGTCCTGAGGAGTTGATCGTGGCGAGCAAGGCGGTCGAAAAGCGCGGCCGGGTGGGCGTCGACACCGTCGATCCCCGCGACGAGCCGTCGGCCGAATGGGGCTGGCACGGCTCCTTCCCGAAGGCGACGCGGATCGCGGGCTGGCTGACCGCGATCATCCTGCTGGTGATGCTGTACGGCAACCACCATGGCTGGACCGAGAACCTGTGGCTGATCGGCCTGTCCCTGACGCTGGTGTTCGGCCTGGTGCTGGACATGCGCAAGCAGCGCACCGCCTGGCGCAAGTAGGTCCCGCACGGCCCTATCGGCCCCCGCCCTCTTTCGAGGACGGGGGCCGATCGCCGTCCCGGGTCCACAGCGCGGCGGCGATCTTGACCGCGTCGTCGGCCTCCACCCCGTAGCGGTACCGGTACTTCGCCGCCGGGCGCTGGACCGCGGCCGCGACGTCCCCGATGGCGACGTTGTTCCAGGAGCCGTCGGGGAAGAACTGCCGCATCACGGCGAGGAACCGGCCGGTGGCCCAGACCGGGTCGGTCCGCTGCTCGAAAGAGCCCCAGCTCGCACGCTGCTGGAAGAGCCCGACCGAGTCGCCGAGCCCGCCGTCGAGGTTGGCGATACTCGACTCGACGATCACCGTGGCGATCGCGATGGCCGCCGCGCGCTCGTTGAGCCCCGCTTTCTGGACGGAACCCACGACCGCTCTGGCGCACGAGGTGTTGTAGCCGTTCATGTATCCGCGCATCTTGTGGGTGAGCTGCCGATTGAGGCTCCGGGCGGTGTCGGCGTCGTGGGCCGACGCGCCGGCCCGGGCGCAGGGCAGGGCGATGTGGTCGACCCGGTCGGGCCGGTTCTCGGCGGGTGGCAGCTGGGGCAGGCCGATAGTGGCTGCGAGGTACAGGGCGGTGAGTGAGGTCAGCATGTCCGGTTTCCGTGGGGTCTCGTGAGTGATTTGGGCCGTTCTAACGGCCCGGATCACTCACGACCCGCGACGCGCGTGAACCGCTACCCCACGTCCACCCTTTTGGGTTAGGTTCCCCCTCATGAAGCTGCGCTGGGGTGTCACCGCTGTCGTTTCCGCTCTCGCCGCCGTCCTGCTGCCCGGCGTGGCCACGGCCGCGCCCGCCGCCTCCGCGGGTTCGCTGCCGATCGTGCGCTGCGAGTTCACGCCGACGCCGGAGAACCCCGCCGCCCGTCCCGTGCTGCGTCCGCTGCCCTTCGCGCTGACCCGCGGCACGATCGACGTCACGTTCCGCTTCAACTACGGCCCCGTGACCGTGCGCCTGAACCGCGCGGGCGCCGCCCCGTGCGCCGCGCACAACCTGGCGAGCCTGGCCCTGCAGCGGTTCTACGACCGCAGCCAGTGCTGGCGCCTGACGAACTCCTCGCGCCTCGGCGTCCTGCAGTGCGGCGACATCTACGAAGCCGAGAAGGGCGGCCCTGGCTACAAGTTCGCGGACGAGGTCGACGGCACCGAGACCTACGAACGCGGCACCATCGCCATGGGCAACCAGGGCCCCGGCACCAACGGCAGCGAGTTCTTCATCGTGCACTCGTTCGCGAACATCCCGAAGAACTACTCGGCGATGGGCAAGGTCGTGCGGGGCATGGACGTGCTGGACAAGATCGTGGCCGCCGGGATCATCCCGACGGATCCGAACGGGCCGGCCGACGGGCTGCCCGCGAAGCCGGTGAAGATCCAGAAGGCGACCGTCGGTTTCTGACGGAGTTCACGGTCGCCGATTCGCCCCTGGTGACGACAGGTCGTGAACAGGTGACGGCGACGCGTCGTGGTCGATTCCCCTACGCACAGGAAGCACACAGCCCCTCACAGGGACCGGCAATTCACCCTTTAGAGTGGCGTGATTCTTACCGGCCTGACTTGCTGGTGACGTTCCTGGGGGTCCAGTGATGATGACGCATGAGCAGTACCTTTCGACCAAGAGATTTCCGGCCCTCGACGGCCTGCGCGCGATCGCCGCGCTCCTCGTCGTGGTGTTCCACTACGGCGGACCGTCGTGGGCCAGGGCCAACGGGTGGATCGGCGTTCACCTGTTCTTCGTCCTTTCCGGGTTTTTGATCACCACGCTGGCCCTTCGCGAAGAGGACCGAAACGGCAAGATCTCCCTCGCGAACTTCTACATCCGTCGCGCTTTCCGCATTCTGCCGGTGTATTTCGCGGTGCTGGGCATCATCGTGGTGTTCACCTATCTGCGCGGCCAGTACACCTCCAGCGGCCTTTCCGGCGCGATGCCGTACTTCCTCACCTTCACGAACGAGTTCGCCCACAACGCGCCCTTCGGCCAGTCCTGGACGCTGGGTGTCGAGCAGAAGTTCTACCTCGTCTGGCCGTTCCTGGCCTTCGGCATCGCGGCGCTGAGTTTCCCGAAGCGGCTGGGTCTGGCGATCGGCCTGATCGCGCTGATGATCGCGCTGATCCCGGTCATGCCCTACGCCGGCGCCTACTCGCCCATCATCATCGGCTGCGCACTCGCCATCGGCCTTCACTACCGCAAGGGCTTCGCGGTCCTCCGCGTCTTCACCCATCCCATCGCCAGTTTCGCCCTGCTCGCGGCCCTCGTCGTGCTCCAGACCAACATCACCGACATCGAGGCCTACTTCCAGGACGGCGGCACGATCGGCGGCACCACCTACGCGGTGCTGGTCGCGTTGTTCATCACCTCGCTGATCCCGCGCGGCCCGATCGCCTGGGTGTTCGCCACCCCGCCGATGCGGTTCATCGGCGAGCGCTCCTACTCGGTGTACCTGCTGCAGGGTGTCGCCGCGACGGTGGTCGGCCTGTCGATTCCCCAGCTGGGCACGCATCGGACGCTCACCGCGGTCGTCGTGACCGTCGTCGCCCTCATCGTTTCCGACGTCCTCTACCGCTGGGTCGAGGTGCCGATGATCGACGTCGGCCGCAAAGTGGTGGCCTGGCGCAAGACACGATCGGACGCCCGGAACAAGCCCTCGCCGCCCGATCCCACAGTGCGGGAGCCCGCGCCCGCGCTGGCCAGCGGCTGAGCAATTCGGGCGAAGTGCCCTTGTGTGTGTCCGGTAAGCTCATCGGAGGTCGAGAGGCGCTGCAACGGACCACGGGGTCCGCCACGCTCGGCCCAGGACTTCACCGCAAGGGCGCCTCCCACGACATGGGAGGAGCTCTGGATGGAAACGACCACCCTGCGAAAGCTGCTGGACGAGCGCATCGTCGTGCTCGACGGCGCGTGGGGGTCGATGCTCCAGAACGCGGGCCTCACGCCGGAGGACTACCGCACGGAGCGCTTCCAGGACCACCCCCGCGACATCACCGGCGACCCGGACCTGCTGAACATCACCAGGCCGGATGTCGTGCGTGACATCCACCGCCAGTATCTCGACGCCGGCGCCGACATCACGACGACGAACACGTTCACCGCCACCACCATCGGCCAGGCGGACTACGGGCTCGAAGACCTCGCGTACGAGATGAACCTGCGCGGCGCGCAGATCGCCCGCGAGGCGGCGGACGCGGCGGGCGGGAAGTTCGTCGCCGGGTCGGTCGGGCCGCTGAACGTCACGTTGTCGTTGTCCCCCAAGGTCGAGGACCCGGCGTACCGCGCGGTCACCTTCGACGAGGTCTACAAGTCCTACGCGGACCAGATCAAGGCGCTCGCCGAGGGCGGCGTCGACCTGCTGCTCATCGAGACGATCTTCGACACGCTCAACTGCAAGGCCGCGATCTCCGCCGCTCGCGACGTCGCGCCGCATCTGCCGCTGTGGATCTCGGTCACGATCGTCGACCTGAGCGGCCGGACGCTGTCCGGGCAGACGGTCGAGGCGTTCTGGAGTTCCGTCGAGCACGCGGAACCGCTGCTCGTCGGCGTCAACTGTTCGCTGGGCGCCGAGGAGATGCGCCCGCATATCGCCGAATTGTCCCGGCTCGCCGGGACGTACACGGCCTGTCACCCCAACGCGGGTCTCCCGAACGCGTTCGGCGGCTACGACCAGACGCCGGAAGAGACCGGCGGGCTGCTCGGCGACTTCGCCACGGCCGGGATGGTCAACGTCGTCGGCGGTTGCTGTGGCACGACCCCGGCGCACATCAAGGAAATCGCCGACGCCGTCCGGGGGATGACGCCGCGGCACGTCCCGGCTCCGAAGGCGCACACCCGGTTCAGCGGGCTGGAGCCGTTCGAGATCGGCAAGGACACCGGGTTCGTCATGATCGGCGAGCGGACCAACGTCACCGGATCCGCCAAGTTCCGCAAGCTGATCGAGGCCGACGACCACCAGGCCGCCGTCGACGTCGCGCTGGAGCAGGTCCGCGGCGGGGCGAACCTGCTGGACGTCAACATGGACGCCGACCTGCTCGACAGCGAAAAAGCGATGACGACGTTCCTCAACCTCATCGCCACCGAACCGGAGGTCGCACGGCTGCCGATCATGATCGACAGCTCGCGCTGGACGGTCCTCGAAGCCGGGCTGAAATGCGTGCAGGGCAAGGGCGTCGTCAACTCCATCAGCCTCAAGGAGGGCGAGGAGCAGTTCCTCCGGCAGGCCCGGCGCATCCGTGACTACGGCGCGGGCGTGGTCGTGATGGCCTTCGACGAACAGGGCCAGGCGGACACCGCCGACCGCAAGGTCTCG
Organism: Amycolatopsis sp. cmx-4-19; assembly: GCA_049998115.1. GTDB lineage: Bacteria > Actinomycetota > Actinomycetes > Mycobacteriales > Pseudonocardiaceae > Amycolatopsis. The sequence goes on from JAEBEO010000012.1 coordinate 46,510, forward strand.
ATCTGCGGCCGCGCGTACGACCTGTTGACGCAGCAGGCCGGTTTCGCCGCCGAGGACATCATCTTCGACCCGAACGTGCTCGCCGTCGCGACCGGTATATCCGAGCACAACGGTTACGCCAAGGCGTTCCTCGACGCGTTGCCGCGGATCAAGGAACGCTGCCCCGGCGTACGTGTCAGCGGCGGTATCTCCAACCTCTCGTTCTCCTTCCGCGGCAACAACGTCGTGCGCGAGGCGATGCACTCGGCCTTCCTCCTGTACGCGGTGCGCGCGGGGCTGGACATGGGCATCGTCAACGCCGGGCAGCTCGCGGTCTACGAGGACATCCCCAAGGATCTGCTGGAACTGGTCGAGGACGTGCTCTTCGACCGCCGTGAAGACGCCACCGACAGGCTGGTCACGTTCGCGGAAACGGTCAACGGCAAGGGCACCCAGCGCGTCATCGACTTGTCGTGGCGCGAAAAGCCGGTCGCGGAGCGGCTCAGCCACGCGCTGGTGCACGGGATCGTCGACTTCATCGAGGAGGACACCGAGGAGGCGCGGCAGCAGCTGCCGCGGCCGCTCGAAGTCATCGAAGGTCCCCTGATGGACGGCATGAAGATCGTCGGCGACCTGTTCGGTTCCGGCAAGATGTTCCTGCCGCAGGTGGTCAAGAGCGCGCGCGTGATGAAGCGTTCGGTGGCCTACCTGGAGCCGTACATGGAGGCCGAGAAGGAGAAGGCCCGCCTCGAAGGCCGCGTCGAAACCCGCCAGGGCAACGGAAAGGTCGTCCTGGCGACGGTCAAGGGCGACGTGCACGACATCGGCAAGAACATCGTCGGCGTCGTCCTCGGCTGCAACAACTACGAGGTGATCGACCTCGGCGTGATGGTCCAGGCCTCGGTCATCCTGGACACCGCCGTCTCCGAGGGCGCCGACGCCATCGGGCTTTCCGGGCTGATCACGCCGTCACTGGACGAGATGGTCAACGTCGCCACCGAGATGGAGCGCCGCGGGTTGAAGCTGCCGCTGCTGATCGGCGGCGCGACCACGTCACGCCAGCACACCGCGGTCCGCATCGCGCCCGCGTACGAGAACACGACCGTCCACGTCCTCGACGCCTCGCGCGTCGTCGGCGTGGTCGGCGACCTGCTCGACCCGGACCGCGCCGAGATCCTCGACAAGAACAACCGCGCCGACCAGGAGAAGCTGCGTGCGCAGCACGCGAACAAGCAGCGGACCCCGTTGCTCACGGTCGCGCAGGCCAGGGCGAACCCGGAGAAGGTCTCGTTCGACGAGGTCCCCACGCCCGTGTTCACCGGCGTCCGGTACGTCGAACCGACGCTCACCGAGCTGCGGGATATGATCGACTGGACCTTCCTCTTCCTGGCCTGGGAGCTGAAGGGCAAGTACCCGGCGATCCTCTCGAACCCGGTCGCGCGGGAGCTGTTCGACGACGCGAACACCCTGATGGACCAGATCATCGCCGAGGAGCGGTTCCAGGCGAAGGGCGCGTACGCGTTCTGGCCGGCGCATTCCGAAGGCGACGACATCGTCCTGGAGTCGGGAATCAAGTTCCCGATGCTCCGCCAGCAGACCAAGAAGCCGCTGGAGCGCCCGAACCGCTGCCTGTCCGACTACATCGCACCGGCGGGCGCGGGTGACCATCTCGGCGGCTTCGCGGTCACCATCCTCGGCGCCGAGGACTTCGCGGCCGAGTTCGAGGCGAAGCAGGACGACTACCGCGCCATCATGGTGAAGGCGCTCGCGGATCGCCTCGCCGAGGCGTTCGCCGAGTACATCCACCTGAAGGCGCGGCGGGACTGGTTCGAACCGGACGCCGATCCGAAGCTGGCGGACCTGCACGCCGAGAAGTTCCGCGGGATCCGTCCCGCGCTCGGCTACCCGGCCAGCCCGGATCACAGCGAGAAGCAGGAGCTGTTCGACCTGCTCGGCTCCGACCGCCTCGGGATGACGCTGACGGAGTCCTTCGCGATGTCGCCGGCGGCGAGCGTGTCCGGCCTGATCTTCGCCCACCCCGAAGCGAAGTACTTCACCGTCGGACGGCTGGGCAAGGACCAGGTCGAGGACTACGCCGTCCGCCGCGGCCTCGATCTGTCCACTGTGGAGCAGTGGCTGCGCCCGAACCTCGCCTACGAACCCGAGTGACACAATGATCAGGTGACCGCCGAAGGCTCGGACTTCCTGCAGCTGGACATCGGGGACGCACCACCGGGGCGCCGGTCGGACTGGCTGGCGTCCCGGCTGCGCCACGCCATCTCCGACGGCCGCCTGCCGGTCGGCAGCAGGCTGCCCGCGACCAGGTCGCTGGCCGCGGACCTGAAGGTCTCCCGGGGTGTGGTCACCGAGGCCTACCAGCGGCTGGTCGAGGACGGCCACGTCGCCGGACGCGGCCGGGCGGGCACGGTGGTCGTCGCCGCGCCCGCGAGGACGAAGGAACAGACGGCACCCGGGCCGCCGTCGGCGGGCACGATCTTCCGCCCGGCACCCGGGATCGGCGTCTTCGACTCACTGCGCTCGACCCCGGCGAGGTTCGACCTGTCCCCCGGCGTGCCGGATCTGACGGCCTTCCCCCGGACGGCGTGGCTGCGCGCGGAACGCACGGTGCTCAACGACCTTTCGGCGGCCGACTTCGGCTACGGGGACCCGCGTGGCGCGCCCGCGCTGCGGCTGGCCATCGCGCACTGGATCGCGCGGACACGGGGGATCACCGCGGACGCCGACGACGTCCTGATCGTCGCCGGCGTCGCGCAGGGCCTCGGCCTGCTGGCGCAGGTTTTGTGCGACAACGGGATCTCCGAGATCGCCGTCGAGGACCCGAGTTCACTCGGCGCGCGGCAGCATCTGCACGACAGGCGACTGGCGACCCCGCCGATCCGGGTCGACGAGGACGGGATCGACGTCGACGAGCTCGTCCGCGGCGGCGCGCCCGCCGTCCTGCTCACGCCCGCACACCAGTTCCCGACCGGGGTCGTGCTCGGCGGTGAACGCCGTCGTGAGCTGATGCGCTGGGCGGCGGGCGGCGGACTCATCATCGAAGACGACTACGACGCCGAGCACCGCTACGACCGGCCGCCGGTCCCCGCGCTGCGCTCGATGCTCGCCGAACAGGTCTGTTACGCGGGCAGTGTCTCGAAGTGGCTCGCGCCCGCGCTCCGGGTCGGCTGGATGCTGGTGCCGTCGCGGTACCGGGACGCGGTGGTCGCCGCCAAACGGTTCGCCGACCTCGGCAACGCCGTCCTCCCGCAACTGGTTCTGGCGCGTCTCATGGAATCCGGCGAGATGGAGCGGCAGCTTCGGTTCGTGCGCAAACGTCACCGGCGGCGGCGCGACGCGATGATCGACGCGCTCCGGAGGCATCTGCCGGACGCCGTCGTGCACGGTGCGGCGGCCGGGCTGCATCTGACGATCACGTTCGACGCCGAGTTCTCCGACCTGGACTTCGCCGCCGCCGCGCTGGAGCGGGGCGTGAAGGTGCAGCCGCTGTCGTGGCACTGCCAGCGGCCGATGAACCCGGGGCTCGTCCTCGGCTACGGGTCGAGCCCGGCGGGCGACATCGCCGAGGGCATCGCCGTCCTGGGCCGGATCTCCCGCCGTTAGTCCTCTGGTTGCGGTAGTTCGACGTCTGACTACCGCCTCTAGAGGACTAAACGCGAGAGAAGCGGCAGGAGCGCGGCCGGGAACTCGACGTGGGCGTTGTGGCCGAGGCCGGGGAGTTCGACGGCGGCCGGGTCGAGTGCGCAAAGCTGGTCGGGACGGCTCATCGGGTCGTTCTCCCCGGCGGCCAGGACGACCGGGCAGCGGGCCGCGCCGAGCAGGCCGAGCATGTCGGGCGCGCCGACGGCGAACGCGGCCGGATCCAGGGCGAGCCGCCAGCCGCCTTCGGTTTCGACCACGCCGTCGGGATCCGCGTCCACCAGACCGGCCAGCCCGGAGACCTTGAGGAAGCCGCGTTCGGCGTCTTCGCGGGTCGGGAACACCTTCGGCGGCCGGGTCGCCATTCCGGCGGCCCAGGCGAGGTCCTCCTCACTCCATTCGACCTTGATCCCGACCGTGAGCAGGCCCGCGACCCCGACGCCGAACCAGCCGCCGGCCAGCGCCAGTCCGATCACCCCGCCCAGGGAATGGCCGACCACCAGCATCGGGCCCCGGTCCGGGAGCGCGTCGGCGACCGCCGCGGCCAGCCCGCCGAACGAGTACCGCGGCAACCGGGCGGAGCCCCCGTGACCGGGCAGGTCAGGGGCCAGCCAGCGATATCCGGGCTGCGCCATGAGGCCGTCCCAGGCGGCGCCCGTCGCGCCGAGTCCGTGCAGCAGCAGGACGGCGGGGCCTTCGGTTCCGGCGGTGCGCAGCTTCAGTGTTCCCACCGGACGGATCTTTCCCCAGTCCCCCGTCCGCGGGCTAGTCTTCGAAGCCGTGATCACCGATCCGGACGTCTACACGCGCGGTGTGCCGTACGAGCGCCTCGCGGCGCTGCGCCGGGAGTCGCCGGTCGTGCGGGTGGACGATTTCTGGGCCGTGCTGGCGCATACCGACGTCAAACACGTGCTGCGCGACCCGAAGCTGTTCTCGTCCCAGCTCGGCGGGACACAGATCCGGGACCCGGCGACCGAGCGGGACCTCGGTTACGTCCGCCGGATGATGCTCAACATGGACCCGCCCGAGCACGCCCGGCTGCGCGGGCTGCTCACGAAGGCGTTCACACCCCGCGCGGTCGCCCGGCTGACCGAGCGGATCCACGGCTGGGCAAGGGATCTGATCAGCAAGGTCGCCGCGGACGGGAGGTGCGACTTCGCCGCCGTCGCGGCCGATCTACCGTTGCTGACCCTCGCCGAGGTGTTCGGGATCCCCGAGCAGGACCGGCGGCTGATGTACGACTGGGGCAACCGTGTGATCGGGTTCCAGGACGCCGATTACGCGATGAGCGCGACCGTCGATGCCGACGAGGTCACCGCTCTCGCGCGGGCGGCGCTCGCCGTCCGGCCGGTTCCGGGGCCGGACGGCGCGATGCCCGATCCCCGCACCCGCGCCGGGATGCCGGATCTCTACGCGTACGCCACCGCGCTCGGCGAGTACAAACGGGAGAATCCCGGCGACGACGTGATGAGCAACCTCATGGGTCACGTGGACGACGAGGACGGGCGGGTCTCGATCGCGGAGTTCGAGAACCTGTTCTGGCTGTTTTCCGTGGCGGGCAACGAAACCCTGCGCAACGGGATCCCCGGCGGGATGCTGGCGCTGCTGTCGCATCCGGATCAGTACCGCCGCCTGCTGGCCGACCGCTCGCTGATCCCCGGTGCCGTCGAAGAGATGTTGCGCTGGTGGACTCCGGTGATGCACTTCCGCCGGACCGCGACCGAGGACGTCCGGCTGTCCGATGTGGACATCCGGGCGGGAGACAAGGTGGTCGTCTGGTTCTCCGCCGCGAATCGTGACGAGACCGTGTTCGAGGACCCGGACCGCTTCGACATCGGCCGCACGCCCAACGATCACCTGACCTTCGGGCACGGCCCGCATTTCTGTCTCGGCGCCCAGCTCGCCAGGGTGCAGTCGCGGGCGATGTTCGAAGCGGTCCTGGACCTGCTCGGCGAGGTTTCGCTCGACGGGGAGCCGGTGCGGCTGCGATCGAACTTCCAGAACGGGCTGAAGTCCCTGCCGATCCGCTGGGAGGGATGAGCCCCTTCCCGCGCCCCCGAGCGCGGGAAGGGGCCTGCCACCCCCCCGGGGTCATTCGGCCGCGGCGAACTCCGGTTCGGCCACGGTGGCGCGGGCCGCGGCCTTGCGCAGGCCGACCACACCCGACAGCGCGACCAGGACGCTGATCACCGCGATCCCCGTGACGACGGTCAGGGCGGGGACCAGCCCGTTCAGCAGCGCGGCGGGACCGGTGGCGCCGCCCGCGTTCCCGGTCAGGACCGCGGTCACCACGGCGAGGCCGATCGCGCCGCCGACCTGGATCGACGTGTTCAGCAGGCCGCCGGCGAGGCCCTGTTCGTCGTCGGAGATGCCGTTCGTGGCCTGGATGTTGAGCGACGAGAACGCCAGCATGAAGCCGACACCCAGCAGGACCATGCTCGGCAGCACCGAGCCGACGTAGCCGGAGCTCTCGTCGATGCGGAGGAACAGCGCGTAGCCGATGACGTGGGCGACGACGCCCGCGAGGATCGTGCGCGGCGTGCCGATCCGGTCGATCAGCGGCTCGATCCTCGGGGAACCGAAGGCCACGATCAGCGCGGCAGGCAGGAAGCCGAGCGCGGTCTGCAGTGCGGACCAGCCGAGCACGGTCTGCAGGTACAGCATGACGACGAACTGGAAACCGATGTACGCGCCGAAGAACGTCGCGCCGCCGAGGTTGGCGCGGGCCAGCGGGCCCGAGCGCAGGATGCCGAGGCGGAGCAGCGGGTGCTTGCTGCGCTTTTCGATGAACACGAAGGTGACGAGCAGCGCGAGGGCGAGGGCGAACGAGATCAGCGTCCGCGGCGCGGCCCAGCCGATCTCCGGTGCCTCGACCACGGCGAAGACCAGCAGGAGCGAACCGGCGGCACCGGTGATGGCACCCGGGAAGTCGTAGCCGCCGCCGGTCTGCGGCCGGTAGGACGGGATCAGCTTGACCGCGGCGGCCAACGCGGCGAGCGCGATCGGCACCGGCAGCAGGAACGTCCAGCGCCAGCCCACCTCGGTGAGCAGCCCGGAGAAGACGAGGCCCGCGGAGTAACCGCTGGCACCGAACACGGCGAAGATGCTGATCGCCCGGTTGCGTGCGGGGCCTTCGTGGAAGGTCGTGGTGATGATGGACAGGGCGGCCGGTGCGGTGAACGCCGCGGCGAGACCCTTGATGAAGCGGGTGGCGATCAGCAGCGCGCCGTCGTCGACGAGGCCGCCGAGCAGCGAAGCGAGTGCGAAGACCGCGACGGCGACGAGGAAGACCTTTCGCCTGCCGAGCAGGTCGGCGGTGCGGCCGCCGAGGAGAAGAAGTCCGCCGTAGCCGAGCACGTAGGCGCTGATGACCCATTGCAGGGCACCGGTGGAGAGGCCGAGTTCGGCCTGGATGGACGGGAGGGCGACGGCGACCATCGACACGTCGAGCGCGTCGAGGCCCACGACGACGGACACGGTGAGCAGGACACCCCAGAGGCGCGCGTCCCACCTGGTCGAGCTGGTGGACAGCTGCACGGAAGAACTCATGAGCCGTACAGTACATGCACACGCATCTAATGCAACCGCATTTAATGACTTTGCATAAAATTCACGTGCATGCTATCTTGGGCCGCGTGAGCGATGTCGCTGAGCAAGACCTGCTGCAGGAGTGGCATGACCTGTCCGCCCGGCACGCGGCGGTCTTCACCAAGCTCGAATGCCGCCTGCAGGAGCGTCACGGCCTCGGAGTCACCGAGTTCGAAGCCCTGGAACGGCTCGTGACCTGCGTCGTCGGCAAATGCCGCGCGGCCGACCTGACCGAAGTCGTCCACCTGAGTCAGAGCGCGACGTCGCGGCTCGTCGCCCGCCTGGAGCGCGAAGGTCTCGTACAGCGCGCGCTCTGCGAAGCGGACCGGCGCGGGATCTTCGTCGTCGTGACCGACGAAGGCCGCCGTCGCTACGAAGAGGCGAAGCCGACCCATCGCGCCGCTCTCGGAGAGATGCTCGTCGCCAAGGCCTGAGGCCCCGCTCGATCGACAAGTCCGTGAAGGCCTCCTTAAGGGACTCAGGGTCCCTCAAGGAGGCCTTCACGGACTTTGGGGTACCCGCTGAGGTAAAGAAAGTTTGACATGGTGTCTGAGACTCTTTACATTCGGCGTCGTGGCACTGGAAGAGAAACGCGCGTGGATCATGGCCGTGGTCGCACTCTGCGCCTACACGGCCTACGCGGTCATCGTCCTGAGCCGGGCCGGTGCCGGTCCGCTCGCCGATGTCCCTTACGTGGCACCGTTGCTGTGGACGGTCGGGGCGGCCATCGTGGCCTCGATCGTGCTGCACGTCGCCGCCGCGCTCGCTTCACCGGAGGACGCGGGCCGCAAGGATCAACGTGACCGCGAGATCGGCCGGTTCGGCGAGCACATCGGGCAGTCGTTCGTCGTCATCGGCGGCGTCGCCGCGCTCGTCATGGCGATGGCCGGACTGGACCACTTCTGGATCGCCAACGCCGTGTATCTCGCGTTCGTGCTCTCGTCCCTGCTCGGCTCGATCGCGAAGATCGCCGCGTACCGCCGGGGATTCCAGACATGGTGAAACCGACCAAGGTCACGAACTCGATCCGCGCACTGCGGTTCGCCGAGGGCGAGATGACCCAAGCCGGGCTCGCGGACCGGATCGGCGTCACGCGCCAGACGGTCATCGCCATCGAACAGGGCCGCTATTCGCCGTCCCTGGAGCTGGCCTTCCGGATCGCCAGGGTGTTCGGCGTCGGGCTCGACGACGTTTTCCAGTACCCAGACTAGGAAAGAGGCCGCCGTGAAGGCGATCGTCCAGAACGAGTACGGCACGACAGACGTCCTGCGGTTGACCGAACTGCCCGAACCCGAAGCCGGACCGGACGGGGTCGTCGTCCAGGTGCGCGCGGCCGCCGTCGATCCCGGCGTGGGCCACCTCATGCAGGGGACGCCGTATCTGGTGCGGCTGATGGGTTTCGGGTTACGGAGACCGAAGGCCCGCGTCCGCGGCCTCGACTTCGCCGGGGTCGTGCACACGGTCGGCGGGAACGTGACGGCTTTCCGCCCCGGCGACGAGGTTTTCGGGACCTGCGAAGGTTCTTTCGCCGAATACGCACCGACCACTGTGGACAGACTCGCGCGGAAGCCCGGTCGGCTGGGCTTCGAAGAAGCGGCGGCGGTACCCATCTCCGCGTTCACCGCGCTCCAGGCGCTTCGGGACCGAGGCGAAGTCGAGCCGCGGCAGAAGGTCCTGATCATCGGCGCGGGTGGTGGCGTCGGCACGTACGCGGTGCAGATCGCCAAGGCGTTCGGCGCACACGTCGACGGTGTGTGCAGCACGGGCAAGGTGGACCTCGTCCGCTCCCTGGGCGCGGACACGGTTTTCGACTACACCCGCGAAGACCTCGGCGGCGGCTACGACCTCATCCTCGACACCGCCGGCAACCGGTCGCTGACGTCGCTGCGGAAATCCCTTGCCCCGCGCGGAATCCTGGTGATCGTCGGCGGCGAGGGCGACGGGCGCTGGATCGGACCGGTCGGCCGCAACCTGCGGGCGTTGCTCCTCGGGCCGTTCGTGAAGCACAGGCTGCGCGGCCTGTTCTCCCGAGAAAACCCCGAAGACCTGGAAACGCTGCGCGCACTCGTCGAGGAAGGGAAGCTGACACCGGTGATCGACCGGACCTATCCGCTGGCCGACGTCCCCGAAGCCATCCGTTACGCCGGCGAGGGCCATGTGCGCGGCAAGGTCGTCATCACCGTCTGAACCCCTCGGCGAAGAGTTCGCCTCGGCGTTCACCACCGGCCATCTTGGCCGTGTTCGGTGACGTGGAGCGACCCGCCACCGAGCCGAGGAGACCACCCATGTCCGTCAACCGCCGGGACCTGTTACGCGGCGCCGCCACCGCCGGTGCGCTGGGGCTGGCCTGGCCGTTGAGTTCGCGGATGACCGTCGCGCAGGCCGAGGAGGCCGCCACCCGGCTCGGGGCGAGCTGGGACGAGGCGCCGTTCACCCTCGGCGTCGCGTCCGGTGACCCGGTCCCGCACGGCGTCGCGCTCTGGACCCGGCTCGCGCCGAAGCCGATGGAGTTCGAACAGCCGCTGAAGGACACCGAAGAGGTCGGCTGGGAGGTCGCCACCGACCGCGGGTTCCGCCGCCGGGTGGCGCGCGGGACGGCGGCGGCCACCGCCGCGCTCGGGCACAGCGTGCACGTCTCGGTCGCCGGGCTCGAGCCGGGCCAGCAGTACTTCTACCGGTTCACCGCGCTCGGCAAGGTCAGCCGCACGGGCCGCACCCGCACCGCGCCCGTCGGGCCGGTCCGGCGGGTGCGGTTCGCCTCGGCGAACTGCCAGGCCTTCCACGACGGGTTCTACGCGGCGCACGCCGGGATCGCGCGGGAGGACCTCGATTTCGTCGTCCACCTCGGTGACTACGTCTACGAGCACGGTCAGGTCGGCGGGAACCCGCTGCGCGACCACGAAGGCCCCGAGGTACTGGACCTGCCGTCGTACCGCCGGCGGCACGCGCTCTACAAATCCGACCCCTCGCTGCGGGACGCGCACGCGGCCCATCCGTGGTTCGTCACCTGGGACGACCACGAGGTGGTCAACGACTACAGCGGCACCACCCCGTCGCTGCGGGCCCGGCGTTCGGCGGCGTATCAGGCCTGGTTCGAGCATATGCCGGTGCGGCCGGACCACCCGGCGACGCCGCGGATCCACCGGCAGCGCCGCTGGGGCGACCTGCTCGACCTGTCCATTTTGGATCTCCGGCAGTACCGGTCCGCGCAGAACCTGCCGGACGGCACCATCCTCGGCGCGGACCAGAAGGCGTGGCTGAAGGACCAGGTGACCGGCGCGGACGAGGCGTGGCACTGCTGGGTGAACTCCATCATGCTGAGCCAGCTCGCCAAACCCGGCGGCGGCTACATGTTCACGGACCAATGGGACGGCTTCCTCGCCGAACGCAAGGAGGTGCTGACCCACGTGGCCCAGAGCGGCCTCGAAGACCTCGTGGTGATCACCGGCGACTGGCACTCCGCGTTCGTCGACGACATCCGCCCGGACTTCGACGATCCGGCGACCCCGGTGATCGGCACGGAGTTCACCGCGCACTCGGTCTCTTCCGGCGCCTACTCCCCCGAATGGAACGCCGCGAACGGGCCGAAGATGGGCGCGGCGAACCCGCATCTCAAGTACTTCGAGGGCAATCGGTACGGCTACGACGTCTACGAGGTCACCCCGCGCCGCTGGAGCACCCACCTGCGGGTGATCGGCGACCGGCGCGACCCGCGCTCGCCGGTGAGCACCCTGACGACGTTCCACGTCGATCGCGGCAGGCCGGGCTCCTACGAGGATCGGGGAACGATCACGTCACCGGCCCACTACCGGCGCCGCTAGGCGACAAGGGAAGGCGCGAACTCCGCAGGGGGCGGGAGACGCCCTTTCGGAGCAAGCGCGGTTCACCTGCCTGATGAATTCACGACAATTCTTCCCCCGAGGATCGAAGACCTACCGCGTGCTGGCCCACGGCGTGGCGGGATCGTCCTGGTGGTACACCGCCGGATATCGGGTTTCGGGCCGTCAGTGCGGAATGTCACGGCGGACTGCTCGCGAACGCCTACGTCGCCGGATATCACGCGGGCGATTTTCCGATATTCCGATGGAACAATGTCGTCTTGCTCCCGGCGAAGTGCGGTCAGCTCCCGGCGGGTCCCCACCGGTCCACTTCCGCGGTGAGCCAGCGATGGAGGGAAAAGGCCAGTTCGACCGGCGCGTCGTACTGGATGAGATGTCCGGCGCCGTCGATGACGTCCAGGATCGCACCCGGAATGGCGGCGGCGAGCCGGTCCGCCCGGTCGACCGGGATCCAGGTGTCGTCCGCGCCCCAGATCACCTTCACGGGCATCGCGAGTTCGGCATAACGGTCCTGGACCTCGTCGGTGTACCGGACGTCCGCCTCGGCGATCTGCCGGTAGAAGGCGTGTTGTCCCTCGGCGTCCAGCCAGGGCCCGGTCAGCGTGGCCAGTTGCCCGCCGGTGAGACCGCGGTGGGAGGCCGTCCCGATGTAGGACTCCAGCGCACCCCGGTGCACCGAAGGCGGCTGCGCCCCGAAAACCTCCGCGTTCTCCGCGACGAGCCGGAAGAACTCCGAACCCCACGGCCTCAACGCGACGACGTCCACCAGCGCGAGCGACGCGTATTCGGCGCCGTGCAGCAGTTTCGCGCGCAGGGAGACGGCGCCCCCGTAGTCATGGGCGATCACATGCGGGGACGCGAGCCCCCAATGCCCCAGCAGATCGGCGAAAAGCTCGGCCTGCGTACCGAGATCGACGGCATGCCGGGGATCCTTCGACGACCGGCCGTACCCCGGCATGTCCCAGACGTGCACGGTGAACTCCCGGCTGAGCGCTCGCGCGAAAGGCGCCCACAGTTGCGCCGACCACGGTGTCCCGTGGCAGAACACGACCGGGGCGCCTTCGCCGAGGCGTTCCCACGCCACCGAACGACCACGCCACTCATACGTCCGTGTCAGCTCCAGTTCGCCGGATCCCATGAGCACGATCGTAATGGTGACGCGGGCTCAGTCGGGCAGATGCAGTTCCGTATGCCGTTTGGACAGCATCTCCGCCAGCTCACGGAGTTTGACGTTCATGTTCTGCGAGGTGTGCCGCAGCACCTCGAACGCCTCGGCCGCGTCGATCCCGCGCCGCGCCATCAGGATGCCCTTGGCCTGCCCGATCGCGTCCCTGCTGTCCAGCGCCTGCTGGAGCTGTTCCTCCTGGAGCTGCCCGCGGGTGACGGCGTGCGTCGTCGCCAGGGCCAGCGAAGCGTGCGTCGCCAGCAGCAACAGCACGTCCCGGTCCGCACGCGCGATGCCGTGCCGAGCCCGCGAATAGACGTTCAGCGCACCCGAAAGCCGCGAACTCGACGCGTCCCGCAGCAACGCCGTCGACACCAGCGAGTGGAAACCGAGTGTCGCGGCGGCGGGCCCGAACCGAGGCCAGCGGGCGTCTTCGGCGAGATTCTCACTGAACGCCGCCGCCGGACCCGAAGCCCGCGCCGCTTCGACACACGCGCCTTCGCCGTATTGATACTGCAATTGGTCCAATTCGCTGGCGATCTCGTCGGTCTGGACCGGCGTGTGGAACGCGCCGTCGGGATCCAGCAGCGTGACGCTGACCAGATCCGCGCCCGGCACCAGGTCACGCGTCGCGAAGACCACCCGTTCGAGCACCGCCGCGACCGAGCCGGAGTCCAGCAAAGCCCTGGTCAGGGATACGAATTGGGTCACCAAAGGCCCGACAGCCAGCCGGGCGCCGTTCTCCGAGGTCACTGGCAGATCGCCGTCGCCGAAACCCTTGACGAATCGGCTCTTCTCCTGCTGCCAGTCGCTTTCATCGGCCAAGGCCCGCCTCTCCCACTTCTGCACATCGGCGTGATGCACCACGGGAGCCACCGGCGGGAACCGGCGCCGAGCGCGCACCATCAACCGCCGCAACCAACCCGGTTACCGGCGGATCGGCGCTAACTTCTCAACGCTCAGAACCGCTTTCTGAAGGCGACCTTAGCCGAATGGAATCACCCCGCCTACCGCGACCCACGTTCTGATCGCCCCGTCGGTGCCGACCCGGACCGGTTCCACCCGGCTTCACTCGTCACGTCGGCGATGAACCGTTCGGCCACCTGGCGTAATTTGACGTTCTCCCGCTGGGACTGCGCCACCAGCAACGAGAACGCCTCGTCGGCGTCGATCCGGCGTACCGCCATCAGTACGCCCTTGGCCTGGTCGATGACGGCGCGCGAGGTCAGTGCGGTGCGGAGCTGGTCGACGGTGCTCCTGGCGTCGAGGTACCGGGCGTAAGTGCGCAGGATCGCCTCGATAGCGGTCGTGTACAGCTCCAGGAGCCGCGCGTCGAGTTCGGCGTAACCGTCGTTCTGGGTCCCGTAGCAGTTCACCGCGCCCGACAGGTCCTCGTTCACCGACAGCGGTGCCGCCAGGAAGCTCCCGAACCCGGCCTGCCTGGCGCTCAAGGAGAATTCCGGCCAGCGTTCGGCCGATTCGAGGACCGCGACCCGCACGAGTTCCCCGGTCTCGCCGGCCTCCAGGCAGGGGCCTTTCCCCAGCCGGTACTGATCACGGTCGAGTTCGACGACGATGTCGGCGGTCGCGACGGCGGTATGCGCGTCCCCTCGGTAAAGCAACGTGACGGACGCCTCGTCCACGTCGGGCACGGCACGCGCCACCTGGTGACACATCTGCCGCAACAACAGCTCCAGATCGTCTTCTCCCTCCAGGATCCCCTTCAGCGCTTCGAGAGCGGCGGTCACGTCGTCGATGGTCGATACCGGGCCCACCGTCTTAGCTCGGTCCATGCGAGTCCTCCTGTCCTCTCGGCGGCGGAATACCCCTTCGGCCGCCGAATCATGTTTCACCCCGCCGTCGGGTTGGTATCCCTCCACCACGTGACGAGACCCCGGGGGTGATCACGATGACGTCTCTCCCGTCCGAGGAGCAGCGTCGTATCGTCGCTGCGTACTTCGCGCGCACGGGACTGACCGTCGAACAGCTCTGGCTGCGTTATTTCGCGCTCGGCGGGGACGTCAGCGAACTCGAACTCGAGGCGTTCCTGCAGGGCCTGACGACGCTGCCCAGGATCCAGCGCGACATGGTGGCCCACGCGGTCAACGAACGGCTCGACGAGGTCGCCGGTGGGCGGGGCGCGCCGTACAGCACCGGGACCGGGACGAGCGAGGACACCCGACCTCGCGGGCCGCTGGCCGCGCTGGTGGGCCTGCTCGCCGGAGCGCGCCGCGCCCCGCCGGAGCGGCTGCCCGCGGTGATCGCCGCGGCGGGCCGGTCTCTCGGCCTCGAGGTCACCGTCTACCTCGCCGACTACGACCAGCGGCTCCTCTCGCCCTTCCTGGTCGAAGGGGCGCCCGAGCGGGTGCCGCTGGCCATCGAGACCACCACGGCCGGTCTGGCCTACCAGCACGCCGACAGCGTGCTCGCCGAGGAACCGGAAGGTCCGCGGTTGTGGGTACCGCTGCTGGACGGCAACGAGCGGATGGGCGTCCTCGAACTCGTACCCGGTGCCACGGCCGACCTGCGCGACTCGGCCCTGCGCGACCAGTGCCAGTGGCTGGCGATGCTGTCCGGGCATCTGGTCGCCATCACCACGCGGTACGGTGACGGGCTCGACACGGTCCGGCGCCGCCACCGGCGCGGCCCGGCGGCGGAGTTGCTCTGGCAGAGCCTGCCCCCGCTGACCGCGGCGACCCAGACCGTCGTGGTCGCCGGTGGTCTCGAACCCGCCTACGACGTCCGCGGCGCCGCCTTCGACTACGCCCTCTCCGAGTCGACAGCGTGGTTGGCCATCTTCGATGCCGGCCGCGACGCCGATTCCGCGGGTTTGGTGGTCTCGACGGCACTGGCGGCTTATCGGTCCGCCCGCCGAGGGGGCCTGGGCCTGCGCGACCAGGAATCCGCTGTCGACAAGGCGCTTTCGGCGCAGTTCGGTGACCGTGCCACTGTCCGCGGCACGCTGGCCGAACTGGACCTCACCGACGGAGGGCTCCGCTACCTCGAAGCGGGGAGGGAACCTCCGCTGGTACTCGGCGGCGGCCGGCGGCCGACCACATTGGACAGTGGGCGCCGCCCGCCGTTCGGTTCCGGGTCACCCGCGCGGATCGCGACCACCCGGCTGAGGCCCGGCGATCTCCTGGTCCTGCACACCGAAGGCTTATCCGATGCGCGTGCCGCCGAGGGCGAACGGTTCGCGTTCGCCGAATGTCTCGACCACCATTCCGGTCAGATGCCGCCCGAAATCGCCCGCCGCGTGCTCCAGGCGGCGAAGTCCCATTGCGGCACCACGTTCAGCGGCGACGCCGGTCTGCTGCTCGCGCGGTGGTCGGGCCTGCCGTGAGACGGCTCAGCCGCGGAAGTCGACGTCCTTCGCCTCGACCGTCCCTCCCTTCCGGCCCGGCGCCGCCTGATGCCGCCAGTACAGGTTCGTATGCGCGATGACCTGATCCGGTGACGGCGCTCCCCACGCCGACTTGTCCCCGGTCGTATGCGCGTCGCCGACCAGCGTCGCGTCGTACCCGCGGACCAGCGCGCCGTGCAGGGTCGAGCGGATGCAGGCGTCGGTCTCCGCCCCGACGACCACGAGCCGCCCGACGCCGCGTTCGGCCAGCACCTGCTCCAGATCGGTGTCCTCGAAGGAATCCCCGTAGGACTTTTCGACGAGTGGCTCGGCGTCGTCCCGGTTCAGCTCGCCGACGAGGCGCCACTCCTCGCTCCCTCGCACGAGTCCCTCGTCGGAATGCTGTACCCAGACGACGGGCACGCCTTCCCGCCGCGCCCTGCCGACGAGGCCGTCGATGTTCGCGATCACGGCTTCGCGCTCGTATCCGTCGTCGACGACGCCGTTCTGGACGTCGACGACCAGGAGCGCCGTGTTCGGCCGGTTGTCGAGTGTGGTCATGACAGGGGTGTCCTTCCTGATCAGGCTGCTGTGGCAGACCCTAACCCCGGCCACCGACAAGAACGGGCGATCAAGCCCCCGGGACGGCGAGGGCCTTCGCGTTGCGCCGCACGTCGGACCACGCCGCGTCCCGGCACAGTCCGCAGGAAGCGCCGAAGAACTCCGCGCGGGCCCGTTCGTCGCCGGAGAGCCAGAACCGGAACCACGCGGTGATCGCGCCCCGGAAACCGCCACCGTCACCGACGGGGGTGAAATGGGTCGCGTTGCCGAGTTCCCCGTAGATCGCGGGAACCTGTTCGGTGGCGCGGTATCGCGGGATCACCAGCAGGGCGGGGATGACGATGGTGTCGAACTGGCCGCCGAGAAAGAACGAAGGGCCCTTCAGCGCCGACGTCCGGCCCTGCGGTCCCGGCTCGATCGGGATCGTGGTGGTGACGCGGGGATCCGCGCCGGCGGCGATCGCGCCGCCGCCACCCTGCGAGTGCCCGGTCGCGCCGATGCGCGCGGTGTCGATCTTCCCTTCGTAGCGGCTGCCGGGCCGGGAGTTCTCGGCGATCAGGGTCGTGGCGCCGTCCAGCATCTCCTGGCCCGAACCCGCGTTCGGCGTGTCGGCGGCCGCGACGACGAAACCGTGGGAGGCCAGGTGCCGCAGCAGGCCGTCGTAGATCCTCGGGTCGGCGCCGGTGCCGTTGCCCCACAGGATCACCGGGTGCCGCTCCAGCCGCGACGGCCGGTACACCGTATGGGCGCTGTCGAGGG
This sequence comes from Amycolatopsis sp. cmx-4-19, assembly GCA_049998115.1. Lineage (GTDB taxonomy): Bacteria > Actinomycetota > Actinomycetes > Mycobacteriales > Pseudonocardiaceae > Amycolatopsis. The sequence continues at coordinate 63,401 of JAEBEO010000012.1, forward strand.
CTTCGACGGTCACCGCGAAGGGACCGGGCTCGCTCCATTGGTCCGCGGTCGTCGCCGTCGCGGCCGGTGCGACACCTACCGTTGCGAGCACGACCATTCCGGCAATCAGTGTCCGTGTGCGCAGTACACCCATGGTGGTCACCGTCCCGTTCCGCCCGGGCCCCGTCGCCCGTGGCGTTCCCTTCCCAGGGTGTCGGCCCGGTCACCGTACGTCCATGGGGCCGATCACAACATCGGGTGAACCGGGCTTGTGACCGGCCCCAAAGAAGGGGAGTCCACCTTGGACGGTCAGCCGACCGGAAACCCGACCTGTTCGGATCACGGCCACCGTCAGCGGAAACGTGACAGGCCGTCCACCAGCCTGTCGACGTCCTCGGCGTCCGTGTAGGGCGCGAGCCCGACCCGCAGAGCGGGGTCGTCCAGCTTCAAGGCGGCGAAGACCTCGTAGGCGTAGAAGGAGCCGGCCGGTGCGACGATATTCCGCGACGCCAGGTGCAGCTGCGCCTCGCGCTCGCGACCGCCGAGGCTCAGCAGAAGGGTCGGAGTCCGGTCTTCGGCCTTGCCGTGGACAGTGATCCCGTCCAGCCCTTCCTCCAGCCTGGCGCGCAGCGTGCTTTCGTGTTCGTGCAGGGACTTCAGCGAATTCGTCAGCCGTGCCCGCCGTGCTCCGGCGGTTCCCGGGTCGAGCGCGGCGAGGAAGTCGACGGCGGCGGTCGCGCCCGCGAGCGTTTCGTACGGCAGGGTCCCGAATTCGAAGCGTTCGGGCACGGTACCGGGTGACGGCACGAGCTTGTCCGGGTCGAGGGTTTCGAGGAGCGCGGGCGACGCGCCGAGCACCCCGCAGTGCGGTCCGAGGAACTTGTACGGCGAGCAGACGAAGAAGTCCGCGCCCAGTGCGGGGACGTCCACCAGGTCGTGCGCGGCGTAGTGCACGCCGTCGACGAACAGCAGCGCCCCGGCTTCATGGGCCAGTTCCGCGATCCGCCTGACCGGCGGTTTGGTGCCGAGGACGTTCGAGGCCGCCGTGACCGCGACCAGCCGTGTCCTTTCGGTGAGAACCAGGGAACCGAGGTCGAGATCGGTGGTTCCCGGGTCGATGCCGATCCAGCGGACGGTCACCCCGGCCCGTTCCGCGACCTGGATCCACGGGCGGACGTTGGCGTCGTGATCCAGCCTGCTGACGACGATCTCATCACCCTCGGTCCAGTTCTTCGCCAGGTGCCGGGAAAAGTCGTACGTCAGCTGGGTGGCGCTGCGGCCGTGGACGATCCCCTCGGGCGGCAGGCCGAGGAAGTCGGCGTAGGCGGTGCGGAAGTCCGTGATCGCGTTCTCGGCGTTGAGTTCCGAGGGTGCGACCTTGCCGCGGTTGGACAGCGGACCGGTCATCGTCGCGACGATGGCCTCGGCGACGGGCCGGGGGGTCTGCGTCCCGGCCGGTCCGTCGAAGAAGGCGGTTCCGCTCGCGAGAGAGGGGAAGTGGGCCCGGAGGGCGGCGACGTCGATGGCCATGACCCGACTCTGACATCGGCGAGGGGCCGAGTAAACGCTTCGTGGCCGGAACTTTCGTGCCGGCCACGAAGCGTCCCGGACTCAGTACAGCGTCAGGCGGTACGCACCGGACTGCGCGGTACCCGCGAAGAGGTAGCGGCCGTCCGCGCTGATCGCCAGCGACAGCACACGGGCGTCGGGCAGCGCGCCGGGCACCGGTGCCCAGGTGCGGCCGAAGTCCGTGCTGCGCAGCACGCCGCCCCCGGTCGCGCTGCTCGCGAACCACACCCGGAAGTCGAACGGATGCGGCAGGATCCGGCTGATCTCACGCCGGTCCTCGCCGTCGCGGACCCGGCGGAACGACCGGCCGTTGTCCTCGCTGAGCAGCAGTCCGGCACCGCCTGCCAGGACGCGGCCCCAGTGACTCACCGAGATCGAGCTGACCGGTTCGTCGGAGACGTGGGTCCAGGTCTTGCCGCCGTCGTCGGATCGGGACAGGCCGCCGGAGTCGCCACCCCAGACGCGGTTCGCGTTCCACGGGTCACCCGCGAGCGCGAGGAACCCGTCGCCGGACGGGAGCTTCTGCCAGGTCTTCCCGGCGTCGTCGCTGCGGTAGAGAACGTAGCCGCTGGGCGCGAAGGCGGAGACCAGCAGACGGTCCGGGGCGGCCGGATGGGCCAGGATCGTCCGGGGGAGTCCTTCCATCGACTTCTTCACCAGCTGCCAGTTACGGCCGCCGTCACCACTGCGCAGGACGTCGAGTGCGAACCCGTTCCGGGTGACCTGCCAGACGACGTCCGGACGGGCCGCCGAGACGGACAGCCGCGCGTCCTCGTGCAGCCGGTCGGTGGGATGCGACTGCCAGCCCCTCGTCGCCGCGGTGACCTTGCCGCGCGGGAGCGGGGAGTTGTAGATCTCCTGGACACCGGCCGCGACGACGCTTTCGCGCAGCGGGCTGCCGGTCGTCACCAGGTCGCGGATGGACTCGCCGGGTACGCCGATCTGCTGGTAACCGCTCTTGCCACCGTCGGCGTACACGCCGCGGTAGACCGACGAGATCAGCGTGGTGGCGGGTTTACCCTGTCCGGCGGGGAGTTCCACCATGTCGCTGACGCCCTCACCCGCCGCGGGGACCGGTTTGCGGGTCCAGGTGCGGCCGAAGTCCCCGCTGACGTCTATGTCGTCATACGTCGCCACGTACAGGCGTCCGCCGACGAAGTGGGGTTCACGCAGCGGCCGGCCGCCGGGATCGCGGCGCAGCACCGTCCAGGTGCGACCACCGTCGAGGGAACCGTGCAGTTCCGGGCCGACCGTGACCACCAACCGCTTGCCGTCCGACGCGACCTGCCCGACCTCGCCGTTGGTCCGGTAGACGAGTTCGGCCTTCGGCTCCTTGCCGCTGACCCCTCGGACCACCCACAGGGAGTACTCCGGGTAGACCGTCGTGAAGTAGGCGTCGTCGCCGACCAGCGTGAGCTTGAGCCCGCCGACCGGGGCGGCGATCCCCTCGCGCGGCCAGGTCCGCGGCACGTCGTTCCAGTGCTCGCCGCCGTCGGTGCTGACGCTCAGCGAATCGAGGTTCTGCACCACGACGACGCGGCCGGTCGGGTCCGTGGCCAGCTGGAAGGCGCCGTCGGGGTACCAATCGCGCAGGGTCTCCCAAGTCTGGCCGCGGTCGGTGGTCCTGAGCAGCATGCCGTTCCACTCGCCCTGGATGCCGGCGGGCTTGTTGCCCACCGCGAGCATCCGGTCCGGGTTCACGGGATCCGCGAAAAAGCCCTGGATGGCGGTGTAGTCGGGCAGCCCGCGCCGTGCGGTCCAGGAGCCTCCGCGGTCGCCGGAGAGCCAGAGCGCGGGCGGGCTCGGCTGCATCATCGCGAGCCCGGCAGGCGAAACGGCCAGCAGCCCGCCGATGCTGTTGGGGCCGACCGGTTCCCAACCGCCGCGCGGGAGCCCGGTCGCGTTCACGTCCGTGGGGGCGGACAGGGGGTCCGCCGTGGCCGCGGACGTCGTCCCGGTGGTCCCGAGAACCGTCAGCAGCCCGAGAACGAACATTCGTTTGGTGATCGATCTCAGCTTCATGCGGAGGATCTTGGCGTAAAAGCACGCGGACGTACAGACATTCATCCGATCTTTACTGTGCGTATTCGCAGGCCGTGCCGCTCTCAGGAGGTATGTCGTCCTACCAAGACCACCACTCATCGGATCACTGTGGGTCAGCACACGATGATGGCGATCAAGGCGGCGGCGAGCAGCGCCAGATACGCGATCGCGTGCGCGCGGTCAGGGATCCGGCCGACGACGCGCCGCGTCACGGCGATCGACGGCAACGACCCGCACAGCAGCGCACCCGCGGCCGTCAGGTCGATGTACCCGAGGTGGGCGGCACCCGTCGCCGTGCCCCCCGTCGCCGCGAAGGCGTAGACGGCGGTACCGATCACCGCCACCGGGAGGCTCAGCGGATTCGCCAGGGCGGCCGCCTCCGCCATCGGCAGACCCTTGCGCCGCATCAAGGGCACCGTGAGCACACTGCCACCGACGCCGAGAAAGCTCGCCACGGCACCGATCCCGGTCCCGCCCACGGTCGTGGTGACGCCGCCGAGCGCTCGCGGCCGGACAGCGGGATCCCTGCTCACGAACCCTTTGCGGACGACACTGTCGACGATGGTCAGCGCGAGGTAGGCGACGAAGAGCCGGCGAAGGACGCTTTCGTCGGCCGCGGTGGCCGCGAGCGAACCGAGCACGGCGCCCAGTCCGATGAAGGCGATGAGCGGCCAGAGGTAGTCCCGGCGCAGCCGTCCGGCCCGCAGCTGCGCGAGGGTCGCGCCGCCGGCGTTGACCACCATCACCGCGGTCGACGTGGCGACCGCCACATGCATCGCGCCGAGCGCCTGCCCCGGATCGGCGAGGGCGAAGGCGTAGACGACGGGCACGGTGACGAACCCGCCGCCGAATCCGAAAAGGACAGTGGTGACACCGCTCAGGCAGCCGAAGCCGAAGAGCACCGCGATCTCGATCAGCACAGCTGGGACGTTAGGCGCTCCCGGGGCGGCGGGCATTCGAAAGGACGACACGTTCTTTCGCGTATCGGACAACGGGGTAGCGTCGGTGACGTGCGTGACATCCCCATCGGCGAGGTCGACCACCTCGATCGCGCCGTGGTGGCGATCCGCACCGACTACCCGCCGGGACACCGGATCCCCTCGCACCGGCACCGGCGGGCGCAGTTCCTCTACAGCGCGACAGGGTCGATGCGGGTCGAGACCGCCGACGGCACGTGGACCATCCCGACCCGGCGCGCGGTGCTCGTCCCGCCGGGAACCGGCCACCAGGTCTTCACGACGAACGTGAGCACCCGAAGTCTCTACATCGAACCGAAAGCGGTGCCGTGGTTCCCTCGACGCTGTCAGGTCGTCGAGGTCACCTCACTGCTCCAGGAGCTGCTGCACGCGGCCGTCGAGCTCCCGCCGCTGTATCCCCCGCGCGGCCGCGACGCCGCGGTCGTCGGCCTGATCCTGCACGAGATCCGCCACTCCGCCCCGGTCCGGCTCGACCTACCCCTGCCGAGGCACGAACGGCTGCGCGCGCTGTGCGAGTCCTTTTTGGACGATCCGGACATCCACGATCCGGTCGGGCACTGGGCTTCCCGGCTGCACGTGAGTGAGCGGACGCTGAACCGGCTCTTCACCGCCGAAACCGGATTGAGTTTCGCCCGCTGGCGGCAACGGGCCTGTGTGCTGCACTCGCTTTCGCTGCTCCCCGACGGCCGCCCCATCGCCGCGATCGCCGCTTCACTCGGCTACGACAGCCCGGCGGCGTTCTCCACCGTGTTCACCCGGCTGCTCGGCACCTCGCCGAGGGATTACCGGGCGGCCACCGCGCTCTGAACGCGCGAGTGTCGGGAGGCCCGTTCCCCCGGGCGGGAAGAAGTAGTCCCCTGATCTCCAGCACCGCGAAGGTGGACCAGGACGACTGGCCGGAGCTGGGCGAACTGGCCGTCGGCGCCCGCTTCCTCCCCGAGGGCGGCGCGCACATTGCCGAGTCCGGTCACCGCCCGGCTCGCCTCGTAACTGCTGCCGCACCGCCGGGCGCGGGAAAGCGCGTCCGCATAGTGGCGCGCCGCGTCCTGATGACGCCTGGCGCGGTAGCAGGCCCAAGCGAGGGTCTCTTCAACCACCTCAGCAAACGTACCGGCAGGCCGACGTGCTCGACAATCTCGGTGAACTGGCCAGATACCTGCCCGAGGCCGGTCCGCCGGAGAAGTTCCACCGCCACGCCCTCATCCTGACTGCCTGGCGGACCCGGCGCCGTCGTCGCCGGGCCTGTTCGCGCGCCCGGACGGGATCATCGCGTGGGCCGACGGGCAGGACGCGGGGCAGTCCCGGAAGTTGCTCGACCTCGCGATCCAGCGCTGGGCGGGCGTCTGACGAGTCTCAGCCCGCCAGGTAGCCCGCCACCCGGACCCGCAGACCGCGCACAGCCGGGTGGCCGACCGAGAAGCACGGGACGGCCCGGAATCCCGCGTCCCCACGCGGGCCCCCGGCGGGGCCGGTGAGGTAGACGAACCCGTCTTCGGCGTCCCACCTCGGGACTCCCCATGGCGAGTCCGGGCCGACCCGGGCCCGCCAGTAGGCCGGGGTCTTCATCACCTCACCCAAGGCGGCCCGGAGGCCGGGCAGCGCGGTTCCGGCCACGCCGAGTCCGCGCCCGGCCCAGACCCGCGGCCACGTACTGAGCGCGGTGTGGTCCTCGACCAGCGGGCTGAACCGGAAGACCGCGTCGTACTCGCGGATCTCCACGGTCCACTCCCGCATCGGACGGCTGGCGGTGATGAACATCAACCCAGTATCGCCGCGGCTCCTCCCGCCCGCGCGAGGACCGCGTCAGGCGCGCTGTGCGCGGGCGGCGCCGACGCAGTACGCGCCGAACGCGGCGACACCGGCGGCGACCACGGCCAGCAGCACCGGGCCGAACGGCTGCTCGGCCAAGGTGCGGAGACCGGCGTCGAGCCCGCCGGACCGGGACGGGTCGTGCGTCGCCGCCGCGAACGCGATGAGCACCGCGATCACGCCGAACACGACACCTCTCGCGACATAGCCGATCCGCCCGAGCCGCTCGACCCAGCGCTGAGTGCCGCGCGGCAACGAAGAAAGGTCGAGATCACGCAGGAAGTTCCGGCGGATCCCGTTCACCACGGACGCCACGGCGACGCCCAGCACGACGACGGCCAGCACGATCACCAGGAACGGTCCCGCGGGCAACCCGAGCAGACGCGCGGTGAGCTCCTGTTGCTGCTGATCGCCGCTGCCCTGCTCGGCCGACCCCGCGGCCGAGCGCGCCGCGTACAGGCCCAGCGAGATCCCCACGAGGCAGCGCACCCCGGACGTCACCCGCTTGACCGTGCGCTGCCGCTTCTTGTCGATCCAGGTGTAGCCGACAGCGGCCTGCAGCCCCTGCCACAACCCGTACGCCACCAGCCCGGCCGCCAGGACCCACAGCAGCACACCGCCCAGCGGGGTCGAGCCGACCTCGGCGACCGCACCACGCCCGTCGGCCTCCTGACCGCCACCGCCGAAGGCGATCCGTACCGCCAGGTATCCGATGAGCAGGTACACCAACCCGTAGCAGCCCATCCCGATCCGGCCGAGCACCTGGACGGTCTTGTTGTCACGTACCTGTCTCGCCTTGGTCGCGGGCATCCGGTCCATCCTCCTCTGTCGTGTACCCCGAGTGTCGGGCCCCGCGACCGGGCCCGCCGCGCGACTGGGCCATCCGGCCCAGTCCCGGCGCCGGGTGAAGCACAGCAGCACCATTTCCACCAGCGCGTCGACGTCGCTGAAGAACAGGACCGGGTTTTCCGGCTCCCCCCAACGCTTCCTGGAGCGCGGGCCGGTACGGGTCCTGTAATCGCGCGGGGCCGGGTCGCTGAACGCGTCGCCCACGCCGGGTCCGCCGATCTTCGCCGCGGCCCACCGGGTCGCCGCGCCTGAGCACACGCGTGCGGGGAGGGGCGCGTTTCACCAGGATTTCATCGGCGTCTTCTACCTTCGGTCTGCTTCGAAAACGCAGACCACCCGAGGAGTCCCGATGCGACCGCCCGCCCCGCGCCCGAAGGCCAACGCGGTGGCGTCGCCGATCGCCGGTGTGCTCGCCGTGCTCGCCGCCGGCGCGCAGATCTGGTTCGCGCTCCACAACATCGCGGACGCCGGTACGCGGGACCGCTGGGTGGGGCTCGACTACGTCAACGTCGTGGGCGGGTTCGCCGCCGCCGGATGCTTGCTGGTCGCGGCGGGGTTCACCTTCGCCCGCAAGGTCGCGGGCGCGTGGACGCTGTGTTTCGTCGGCGCCTTCTTCACGGCGGCGATCTTCCTCTCGCCGCTCATGCGCGGCGCGGATGTCGCAGCCCACCTGGCTTTCGTCTTCGGGTTCGCGAAGGCCAACGGCATCGCCGTGCTGCTGACCATCGTCTTCAGCACCCTCGCGGCGATCGTGGCGGCCTACGCGGCGGGGATGAAAACCCGCTGACGGATCAGTGGTCGAGCCAGGGGGCGAGCAGCTTCTCCAGGTCGGCGTCCGACAACGCGTACGGTCCGCCGTGGAACTCGTGCCAGCGCGAAGCGTCCCGCGCGGCGTAGAACTCCACCTCGAACGCCCGCATCAGCACGTACATGAACGTCACCGAGCTGAACCGCTCGCCGAGCAACGTCCGGGCCTCACGGGCGACACCCGTCGCGCCGTGACCGGTCCAGTCGGCGAGCCTCAGCTCCTCCGCAGCCGGGTCCAGCAGGCTGGGGGCATACATCACGGCAGAATCTCCATCGCTGAAAGGGGAACTCAGTTCTCGGCGGCGAGCTGACCGCAGGCCGCGGCGATCTCCTGGCCACGGGTGTCCCGCACCGTGCAGGCGACACCACCGGCGTTGACCAGGCGGACGAACTCCCGCTCGACCGGCTTCGGCGACGCGTCCCACTTCGAACCCGGGGTCGGGTTCAGCGGGATCACGTTCACATGCACCAGCTGTCCGAGGTGCCGCCGAAGCCGCTTCGCCAGCAGCTCGGCACGCCAAGGCTGATCGTTGATGTCGCGGATCAACGCGTACTCGATGGACACCCGGCGCCCGGAGGTGTCGGCGTAGTACCGGGCCGCCGACAGGACCTCGTCGACCGACCAACGCTCGTTCACCGGCACCAAGGTGTCGCGAAGCTCGTCATCCGGGGTGTGCAGGGAAACCGCGAGGCGCACCTGCATCTTCTCGTCGGCCAGCTTGCGGATCGCGGGTGCCAGCCCGACCGTCGACACCGTCACCGAACGCTGGCCGATACCGAGCCCGTCCGGTGACGGATCGGTGATCCGCCGGACCGCCGCGACCACCCGTTTGTAGTTCGCCAGCGGCTCGCCCATGCCCATGAAGACGATGTTCGACAGGCGGCCGGGCCCACCGGGCATCGCGCCGTCCCGCAGCACGGCGGCGGCCGAGCGGACCTGGTCGACGATCTCGGCGGTCGAGAGGTTCCGGTCGAGGCCGCCCTGTCCGGTCGCGCAGAACGGGCACGCCATGCCGCAGCCTGCCTGGCTCGAAATGCACAGGGTCGCGCGGTCCGGGTAGCGCATCAGCACGCTCTCCAGGAGCGTCCCGTCGTGCGCGCGCCACAACGTCTTGCGGGTCGCGCCGTCGTCGGCGGCCAACGCCTTGATCTCGGTGAGCAGCGTCGGCATCAGGTCGCCGACCAGCTTCTCCCGAGAGGCCGCCGGGATGTCGGTCATCTCCCCCGGGTCCACCGTGAGCCGCGAGAAGTAGTGGTTCGACAGCTGCTTCGCGCGGAACGGCTTCTCACCCAGCTCGGCGACGGCCTCGGCCCGCTCGGCGGCGGTGAGGTCGGCGAGGTGGCGCGGCGGCAGGCCGCGCTTGGGCGCGTCGAAGACGAGAGGGAGGGCAGTCATAGCCCACTCAGTCTCCCATGTCCACTTCCGACGCGCCCGGGCCGCCCTGGACGGGTGTTCCCCGGGTCACGTGACCCGAACCCGCCGGGGGCGTGCGAATCGCATACGAGGAGACGCCGGGAGGTCACGCCCCGCCCGAGACTGGGTCAGGTCGCGAACCCGGACCACGCGGAGGTGGTCGAGATCCTCGAAACCACTGTTCTCCTCACCGGCTCCCCCGCGCTCACCGCACCGCTGGCCGAAATCCTCGCCGGTAGCGGATTCGCGAGCGTCGAGGTCGTTCCCTTCTTCCACGATCTGTCCGAAGTGGACACCGGGAACACCGTCCTCGTCGCGGCTTTCGATCACCCCGCCCACGCCGAGCTGACCGCGCTGGACGCGCTCTGCGCCGGGTGCGGGGTGCGCTGGCTGCCGCTGCGCCGGGAAGGCGGCCTGGCGATCGCCGGACCCGCGATCGCCCCCGGCGGGATCGACTTCGCCGACGTCGTCGCCCGTCGTCGTTCCGCCGCCCCGGATCCCCGGGTCGTCGACGCCTGTCTCACCGCGCCCGCGAACGGGACGCCGCCGGAACCCGGCGGCACCCGCTGGGTACTGGCGAACCTCGCCGTCCACCTCGAACGCTGGCTCACGGGCGGGCGGACCGCCGTCACCACCGGCGAGATCGAACTCGACCCGGCGGAGCTGTCCGAGCTCCGCCGCCCGATCCTCCCGGTACCGGATCGCGTCCGGCCCGTCCCCGCCGTGACCGACCCGGGCCTGCTGGTCGACGACCGGACCGGGATCGTGACCGGGGCCGTCGAGCTCCCGCCGTCGCCGGGGATGCCCGCCCGGCTGCGGATGTGCGCGGTGGAGGTCGCCGACATGCGCCGGGTCACGAACTGGCCCAACGACCGTCAGGCCTCCGGCTCCTCGTGGCACGACTTCGACCTCGCCAGGCAAGCGGCCATCGGTGCAGCCGTGGAGCGCTACTGCGGAAGCTGGCTCGCTCCGGAACGCGAAGTGCGCTTCGGCAGCTACGCGCAATTGGCCCGCTACGGCGTCCCTGCGATCGAGCCGGGCAGGCTGAACCTCTACTCGGCCGAGCAGTACCGGTTCCCCGGCTTCCCGTTCTCACCGCTGACGCCGGACGCGGAATGCTCGTGGGTGGAGGGCTTTTCCCACACCACCGGGGAGTCCGTCTGGGTTCCGGCGTTCCTGATCTCGAACGAACGGCAGCCGGGGGAAGCCCGCTTCGCCGACCCGCTGATCGCGGGCCTCGCCACCGGAAGCTCCGAAGAGCACGCCGTCACGTCCGGTCTCGAAGAAGTCCTCGAACGGGACACCACCATGCTCTGGTGGGCGAACACCCCGCGGCTGGCCCGGCTGCCGATCCCGGACGGGATCCGGTCGCTCATCGCGGACACCGTGGACGGCTACGAGGTCACGCTCATCCAGCTGGACAACGAGTTCGACGTCCCGGTGATCGCCGCCGCGGTCCTCGACCGCGTCACCCGCTGGCTCTCCCTCGGCTTCGCCACCCGGCCCGACGCCCTCGAAGCCGCGAAGAAGGCGCTGGCCGAAGGGTTCACGCTGCAGCGGACCTGCCGTGCCCTCGACAACGAGCACGAACTCGCCGCGCTGCGCCAGGACCGGCCGCGTCTGGGCGACCTCAAGCCGTACCGGGCCGATCGGCGCTATCTCGACTCCTACCGCGAAGACTTCGCCGACGTCGAGAACCTCCTTTGCCAGCAACAGATCTACCTCGATCCCCGAGCCGGGAGATGGGTCTCGCCGTGGGTGCGCGACCTGCCGGAGCGCACCTGGGACGCGCTGCCGTCACTCGGGGAACGACGGCTCAAGGCTTACCGGGACCGTGTCGAGGCACGGGGGTTCGAAGTGATCAGCGTCGACCTGACCACCTGCGACGTCGCGGCCGCCGGCTTCCACGCCGCGCATACGCTGGTGCCGGGTCTCGTGCCGAACTTCCCCGCCGGATCGCCGTTGTGGGGCAACGGAAGGATCGCCGACGCGGCCGTGACACTGGGCTGGCGGGACAAGCCGCTCGCCGAGCGGGACCTCAACGTCTTCCCGCTTCCCCACGCCTGACGGCCGGGGCGCGGCGGGCCTGGTGCCGGGCAAGCTGAAGCCGTGAACGTTGAGCTTGCCGACGTCTACCGCCGCGTCTACCGCGAACCGCCCTACCTCGAAGGCGAGGACGAGGTCGCCCGGTTCCTCGCCCTGCTGGCCGAGCACTCGGCACTGCCCGGGTTCGGCCATGAAGACCGTCTCCGCCGAGGGCGCGGTGGGCGGCTTCGCGTACGGAATCGGCCATGAAGCCGGATGGTGGCCGGCCCACGCGAAGACGCCCGCGCCGGATCTGCTGGCAGGCGAAGCGCTGTTCTCCGTTTACCCACGTAGACGCGCCCGCCCGGCGGCTCTACGACCGCTGGGGCTGGCAGAAGATCGGCAAGTTCGAGACGAGCGGCTTCGATCTGCTCATGCTCGACCTGCGCTGAGACCTCCCTCAGACCCAGATCACCGAAGCGGGGTTGTCGTGCGACCGTTCACGATATATCGTGAACATGTCGAGACAGTACGCAGAGAGGAAGCACAGCATGCGACGACGACCTTTCCCCCCAGAACACGAACACGGCCGCCCCGCCTTCGGGCCCTGGGCTCGAGGCGGCTTCGGCGAGTTCCCCCCGCCGCCTCCCGGCTGGGGACCCGGCGGACCGGGCGGACCCGGCAACCGGCACCGGCACGGCCGTCGCGGCGGCCCCGGCGGACGGCGCGGCAAACGCGGTGACGTCCGCGCCGCGATCCTCGCGTTGCTCGCCGAGCAGCCGAGGCACGGTTACGAGATCATCCGCGAAATCGGCGAGCGCTCCGGCGGCTTCTGGAAGCCGAGCCCCGGCTCGGTCTACCCGACACTGCAGCTGCTGGCCGACGAAGGCCTGGTGATCAGCAAGGACGAGAGCGGCAAGAAGCTGTTCGAACTCACCGAGACCGGCCGCGCCGCGGCCGAACAGCAGGACGCCGTCCCGCCGTGGGAGCAGATCGCCCACGACGTCGACCCGGTCGAGGTGAACCTGCGCAAGGCGGGCGCGACCCTGGGCGCGGCGGTCGCGCAGGTCATGCACGCCGGCAGCGAGAGCCAGCAGGCTCGCACCGTCGACGTCCTCAACGAGGCGCGGCGGACGATCTACGGCATCCTCGGCGAGGCCGACGACGCCGCCCCGGACGGGACGTCCGCCGAGGACGCGGAGTGACCTGGCACGACGAGGCCGGTGGGCTTGGTGCGCGTATGCACGCGATAGCCCACCGGCAGCGTCACCCCGGCGCTTGACGAACCCTCGTTGAGCCGCCGGACCTCCGCGATCGCCTTCGCCGCGACCGGAGCGCTGAATTCGATCTTCAGCACCGCTTCCATCGCCGCGTCGTCCTCGAACAACCAGCGCGTCGGCACCTTGCGGCAGGCGAATCCCCGGCGGGCGAAGAACTTCTCGACGCCGGGCGGGTCGTAGTCCGGCAGGTCCTGGCGCATCCAGCGGCCGTAGGGCCCGCTCGCCACATCGAGATCGACGATCATCATCGTGCCACCCGGCCGCAGTGCCCGCTCCGCCTCGCGAAGGCCGGGTTCGCAGCCAGGGCCGAAGAAGTACGCGGTCCGCGCGTGGACGACGTCGAAGGACGCATCCGGCACCGGGAGCCGCTGCGCACGGCCTTGCCGCACCTCGGCGTTCGGCAGTTCCGCGACCCGATGCCGCGCGTCGCGGACCAGCGGTTCATGGGGTTCGACCCCGAGCACCGACCGCGCTGTCGCGGCGAAGCGCGGCAAGTGGAATCCGTCACCGCAGCCGATGTCGAGCACGTCCGCGCCGGACCACCCGCGATACTCGCCGAGCACCCGCCAGATCTCGTCGTCGACGTCCTGCGCGCGGTTCTCGACCTCGTACGCCTTCTGGTAGTACCAGATGTTCGGGCTCGGCAGCACGTCCTCGCCGCCGTCGCGGAAGGAGGAGACAGTTCGGGGAAACCAGCGCACGGAGACTCCAACGACGCGGCACCGGGCCGGGTTCCAGGTCGTCCGGCCGAAATCTTTGACGGAAACAATGCGGATAGCGACTAGACTTTGCTCCCACCGGTAAGGGAGAACCGCATGTCGCTTGGCTCGGCCGCTCACACTTCCGTCATCCCTTCAGGAATCCCGTGCTGGATCGAACTCGCCTGCAGAGACGAAGCGGCCACACAAGCCTTCTACAGCGGGCTTTTCGAGTGGGAGTTCACCGTCGGGCGAGATCCGGCGACGCCGACCGGCCGGTACTCGATCGCCACACTGAACGGCGTCCCGGTGGGCGGCCTGTACCGCTCGGGCGCGGACGGGCCGTTCGGCTGGAGCGTCCACATCTCGGTTCCGCAGGCGGCCGCGGCGGCCGAGTGGGTGGACAGTCTCGGTGGCCGGGTCACCCTCGGCCCGATGGCGATTCCCGACCGCGGCAACATCATCCACGCCGTCGACGCGTGCGGCGCGCACGTGGTGTTCTGGGAGCCGCCCGCCACCTGGGAGTTCGCGACCGGGGTACCCAACACGTTCAGTGGCGCGGACCTCAACACCCACGACGGGGCGGCGGCGGATCACTTCTACTGCCGTCTTTTCGACTACACGAGCCACCAGATCGGTGACGGCACCTCGCTCGACTACGCCGAATGGCTCATCGAGCACGAACCGGTGCTGTACCGGTACGTCATGGGCACGGAGTACCGGGCGGACACTCCCCCGCACTGGCTGGTCTACATCGAGCTGGACCCGGCCCGCGGCGCGGACGCCGCCGCGGGGCAGGCACTGATGCTCGGCGGGGCCGTCGTGGTCCAGCCCTACGACACCCCGTACGGCCGGATGGCGATCCTCGCCGACCCGGACGGTTCGGTGTTCGCCGTGATCGACCACTCCCGGGCCGTCGAAGGCTGGGGCCGCGCCGAGGTCGACGACCCCTACGACGACTGAGCCGAGGAGCCGGGGCGAGCACGTCACCCCGGCTCTTCGGCATCAGAGACCGGCCCAAAACCCGCAGTCGTGCACGGCCGCCAGGTCGACAGGGCCGATCCCGCCCGGCGTCAGCGACTGCGTCTTCGGCGTGGGACGCCACTTCGGCAGCTCTTCGCCGTTCGGATCCCCGGTCCGCGCGAACCGGGTCCAATACCGGATCATCTGCTCCCCGAGTTTCTTCTGCGCGGGCTTCAACTCCGCCGGGAAACCGGTTACATCAGCCAAATAAGCTAGTTCGGACCCGTGCGAGGCGCCGAGCCGCATTCCTTCCGGCGCCGGAACGAGCGCGGGGGCGTCCCGATCGGCGAACTCGTACCCGAAGGTCCGGGTGCGGCCGCTCAGCAAACGCTCGGTGTCCACTTGGGGACAACCCCAGATCCGGTCGGTCATGGCGTCCGCGAACGCCATCGCCGGGCCGCCGTGCTTCGCCGACGGATACCGGGCGGCGACGAGCGGCGCCTTCTCCTTGAAGGCGGTACGCAGCAGTTCCTGGTAGCGCTCCTCGGTGAACGGCTGCCCGGGATACAAGGCGACGAACATCCTGGCCTCGTCCCTGGTGACCCCGGTCAGCACCGGGACACGGGCGAAATGCCCGGCCTTCAGCGCGGTCGCCGGATGATCGGGCAGCAGGCCGGTGCCGAACGCGGGCGTGTCGAAAGGCTGGCTCACCAGGTCTTTCACCGGGAGCCGCCGGAGACAGGCGACTTCGGCGCAGCCCAGCTTCTTCGCGACGTCCGCCCCCATGGCCTCGACGTCGGCGCGGGGCAGGTACGGCGATCCCGCGGGCAGGCCGGGGACGAACCCGTCGTCGGGCCAGGTCATGGTGCACGGGCCGCTCTGGATGATCGCGCGGTGGAACAGGCCCGCCGCCGACGGGGAGACCAGGTGGGCGCAGGTGCTCCTCGCGCCGGCGGATTCACCGGACAACGTGACGTTCCCGGGATCTCCCCCGAAAGCGCGGGCGTTGCGCTGCACCCAGCGAAGGGCGGCCTGCTGATCCTGGAGGCCGAAGACACCGGAGTCCCGCCCGAGTCCGGGATGACCGAAGAAGCCGAACACGCCGAGCCGGTAGTTCACGGTCACCACGACGACGTCCCCGGCGAGGGCCATGCGCTGGAAATCGTAGTCGCTGCCCGCGCCGGCGGTGAAGCCACCGCCATGCAGCCAGACCAGCACCGGACGTGGCTCGCGTGTCGGCCTGGCCGGGCTGATCACGTTGAGATAGAGGCAATCCTCGTCCTCGCTCGCGGCCGGACCGAGTACTTGCGCGCATCGAGGACCGGGCTTGCTCGCGTCCCGCACCGCGGTCCACGACTCGGCTTCGGCGGGCGGGGCCCAGCGGAGATCGCCGACCGGTGGCGCGGCGAACGGAATGCCTTGGAAACTCCGGTAGCCATTGGTGCCCACCCCGCGAACGGGGCCGGAATCCGTGCGGACGACCGGGCTTCCGCCCGCTTCCGCCACGGCCGTCGTCAGGGCGCCGAGCGTCAGCACGCTCAGCGCCAGGGTCAGAAATCGCTTACTCATTCCTCGAGTTCGCATACTCCGACCATGGCCCAGCGCACCGGGCTTGTCACACGGGTTTCGGCTAAACGGGGATGAACGCCGAGAGCAGCAGCCAGGAGACGACGGCCGACGGGAGCAGCGAATCGAGCCGGTCCATCAGCCCGCCGTGCCCCGGCAACATGTTCCCCATGTCCTTGACCCCGAGATCACGCTTGATCAGCGACTCGACGAGATCGCCCAGCGTCGCGGTGCAGACGATCGCCGCGCCGAACAGCACACCCTGCCAGGCGTGGCCGTCGAGCAGCAGGCTCAGCGTCAACGCGCCGGCGACCACACCGGCCACCAGCGAACCGGCGAACCCTTCCCAGGTCTTCTTCGGGCTGATGCTGGGTGCCATCGGATGCTTGCCGCCGAGCACACCGGCGATGTAGCCGCCCGTGTCCGAGGCGACCACACCGATCATGAACGCCAGCACGCGGCCGACACCGTCCTCGGGCGGGACGAGCATCGCGGCGAAGGCGCCGAAAAGCGGGATGTAGGCGACGGCGAAAATCGACGCGCTGATGTCACGCAGGTAGCCGTCCGCGCCGCCGGGCAACCGCCACAACAGGCAGACCAGCACCGTCAGCACGAACGCCGTCAGCGCCCCCTCGCGGCCGAACGGCCAGGCCAGCCAGATCATCGCCTGGCCACCGACGAGCACCGGGACCAGCGCGATCCGGATGCCCGCCGCGCGCTTCAGTGCGCCCGCCAGCTCGACCGTGCCGACCGCGATGGCGATCGCGATGATGCCGATGAACAGATAGCGCACGGTGAGCAGGGACGTGACGATCGCCGCCCCCAGCACCAGCCCGACCCCGATCGCGGCGGGCAGGTTGCGGCCGGCGCGGGAAACCTTCTGTACCGGTTCCGGCTTCTCGGCCGGAACCGGTTCCGGGGCGTCCACCCGGTCCTCGCGTTCCTCGCTCACCTGGCTCATCAGACCTCGAGCAACTCGGCTTCCTTGTGTTTCACCAGCTCGTCGACCTTGTGCGAGTAGGAGTCGGTGAGGTTCTGCAACTCCTTCTCGGCGTGGACGACCTCGTCCTCGCCCGCCTCGCCGTCCTTCTTGATCCGGTCGAGCTCTTCCTTCGCCTTGCGACGGACGCCGCGGATGGAGACGCGGGCGTCCTCACCCTTGGCCTTGGCGACCTTCACCATCTCCTTGCGGCGCTCTTCGGTGAGCTGCGGGATGACGATGCGGATCACGTTGCCGTCGTTGCTCGGGTTGACACCGAGATCGGACTCGCGGATCGCCTTCTCGATGGCGTTGAGCGCGGTCTGGTCGTAAGGCTTGATCAACGCCATCCGCGCTTCGGGGATGGTGACGCCCGCCAGCTGGTTCAGCGGGGTCGGCGCGCCGTAGTAGTCGACGACAACGCGCGAGAACATCCCGGGGTGGGCCCGGCCGGTGCGCACCGACGACAGGTCCTCCTTGGCGACGGACACCGCTTTTTCCATCTTCTCCTCGGCGTCGAGGAGGGTCTCGTCGATCACGGCAACTCCCGTTGTTGTGTATTCGTACCGGTTGCGAAGAGCAGAGCAGGACTACGCGGGCACCCTGTCGGCGGGGGTGTCGACCAGGGTGCCGATCCTCTCACCGCCGACCGCACGAGCGATGTTCCCCTCGGTGAGCAGATTGAACACGATGATCGGCATGTTGTTGTCCATGCAGAGGCTGAACGCGGTGGCGTCGGCGACCTTGAGGTCCCGTTCCAGCACCTCGCGGTGGCTGATCTCGTGGAACATCTCGGCCGTGGGATCGCTCTTCGGGTCCGCGGTGTAGACGCCGTCGACGGCCTTCGCCATGAGGACGGCTTCGCAGCCGAGTTCGAGCGCGCGCTGCGCGGCGGCGGTGTCGGTGGAGAAGTACGGCATGCCGACCCCGGCGCCGAAGATGACGACGCGGCCCTTCTCCAGGTGGCGCTCCGCACGGCGCGGGATGTACGGCTCGGCGACCTGCCCCATGGTGATGGCGGTCTGCACCCGGGTGGGGAGACCCTCCTTCTCCAGGAAGTCCTGCAGTGCCAAGCAGTTCATCACGGTGCCGAGCATCGCCATGTAGTCCGCGCGGTCGCGGTCCATGCCGCGCTGCGACAGTTCCGCGCCGCGGAAGTAGTTGCCACCGCCGATGACGACGGCGATCTGCACCCCGGTGCGCGCCACGTCGGCGATCTGCTGAGCGACCGAGTGCACCACATCCGGATCAACCCCGATGGAACCACCGCCGAACATCTCGCCGCCCAGCTTCAGCAGCACCCGCCGGTATCCGCCTTCGACCCGGACACCCATGTCGCCCTCCCTCATGCTCTGGACCCGACTGTGCCCCGTCCCCGATGGACGGAGACGGGGCACAGTGGTGACTCTTGTGTTCCGCGCCTGGCTCAGGCCTGGCCGACCTCGAACCGGGCGAACCGGCTCACGGTCACGCCGGCCTCGTCGAGCAGGGCCTTGACGGTCTTCTTGTTGTCCTTGACCGAAGGCTGCTCGAGCAGGACGGTGTCCTTGTAGTAGGCGTTGACCTTGCCCTCGATGATCTTGGACAGGGCCTGCTCCGGCTTGCCCTCTTCGCGAGCGGTCTTCTCCGCGATGCTGCGCTCGTTCTCGACGATCTCGGCGGGCACCTCGTCACGGGTGAGGTACTTGGCCTTGAGCGCGGCGACCTGCATGGCGGCACCACGAGCGGCCTCGGCGGCGGCTTCGCCCTCACCGGTGTACTCGATGAGCACGCCGACGGCGGGCGGGAGGTCCGCACCGCGACGGTGCAGGTACGTGGCCGTGGTGCCCTCGTAAGCGGCGACGCGGCGCAGTTCGAGCTTCTCACCGATGCGGGCGGCCAGCTCCTGGACGACCTCGGCGACGGTCTTGCCGTCGAGCGAGGCGGCCTTCAGCTTCTCGACGTCGCTGGTGTTCTCGGTCTTCGCGACCTCGACGATCTTCGCGGCGAGGGTCTGGAAGTCCTCGTTCTTCGCGACGAAGTCGGTCTCGGAGTCGAGCTCGATCAGCACGCCGCCGTCACCGGCGACGAGGCCTTCGGCAGTCGCGCGCTCGGCGCGCTTGCCGACGTCCTTGGCACCCTTGATGCGCAGGAACTCGACGGCCTTGTCGAAGTCGCCGTCGTTCTCTTCCAGCGCCTTCTTGCAGTTCATCATGCCGGCGCCGGTCAGTTCGCGGAGGCGCTTCACATCTGCGGCGGTGTAATTCGCCATCGTGCGTTGTCCGTCCTTTTCAGGTACGAGAAGTCTTTGGGGAGAGGTACTCGTGAGGCCGCCCGAAGGCGGCCTCACGAGCGAGGTGGATCAGGAGGAGGCGGTGGCCTGCTCGGCAGCGGGCTGCTCGGCGGCGGGCTCGGTGGCCGCCTCCGTCGCGGCGACGGCTTCCTTGGCGTCCGCGGCGGCGGTCTCGGAGCCGGCGAGCAGCTCCTTCTCCCACTCGGCCAGCGGCTCGTCGGCGGCGACACCCGGCTCGGGCTTAATGTCGGCGTTGGAAGCGCCGTTGCGGCTGGAGCGGGCCATCAGACCGGCGGCGGCGGCCTCGGCCACGACCTTGGTCAGCAGCGCGGCCGAACGGATCGCGTCGTCGTTACCCGGAATCGGGTAGTCGACCTCGTCCGGGTCGCAGTTGGTGTCGAGGATCGCGACGACCGGGATGTTCAGCTTGCGAGCCTCGCCGACGGCGATGTGCTCCTTCTTCGTGTCGACGATCCACACGATGCTCGGCACCTTGGCCATGTCGCGGATACCGCCGAGGGTCTTCTCGAGCTTGTCCTTCTCGCGGGTCAGCGTCAGGATCTCGCGCTTGGTGAGGCCGGCGAAACCACCGGTCTGCTCCTGCGACTCGAGCTCCTTGAGGCGGAGAAGACGCTTGTGCACGGTCTGGAAGTTGGTCAGCATGCCGCCGAGCCAGCGCTGGTTCACGTAGGGCATGCCCACCCGCGAAGCCTCGGCCGCGATGGCCTCCTGCGCCTGCTTCTTGGTGCCGACGAACATGATGGTGCCGCCGTGCGCGACGGTTTCCTTGATGAACTCGAACGCACGGTCGATGTACGTCAGCGTCTGCTGCAAGTCGATGATGTAGATGCCATTGCGCTCGGTGAAGATGTAGCGCTTCATCTTCGGGTTCCACCGACGGGTCTGGTGCCCGAAGTGCACGCCGCTGTCGAGCAGCTGCTTCATGGTGACGACGGCCATTGCCGGAATCAACCTCTTCTGTGTCGTGCGCGCCCGGCTCCGCCGGAACGCGCTTGCTCGGTTCGTCGCTCCCGGCCGGGTGGCCGATCGCCCTGGTGCAGATGCTCGGGCCCGGACCCGGGAACTGAGGGTGATCCTGGGACCGCCGGGCCGTGTGCCCCCGCCTGTCCTGACCCTCCGTGAGGAGATCGGCCATCGGGAGCGCGCACATGCACGCGAAGTCAGCCCGCTGCCGCGGACCGCGCAAAAGAGTCTACTCCCTGTCGTCACCGCCTACCCCACCGGCAGCCCCTGATGAGAGCGGTTGTCCACAACCGGCCCGGTTGTCCACCGATTCCGTCGGCGCGCCCCGCCCGCCACGCCGGTCGCCCAAGCTGGAACACATGACGATGACGACCTGTTCCCGCCCTGTCACCAGGCATTCCTTCGCCATCGACCGCACCGGCGGCAGACACCGCCGTCCCGGGCGTCCGAGGCGTCCGCCCCGCCTGGCCATCCTCGCGACCGTGCTCGCGATCCTGGCCTCTTCGACCACACCGGGAACGGCGCGAGGCGCGTCTTCGCCACAAGGACGGCTCTCTTGGCCGCTCTCGCCGACACCCAGCGTCACCAGGTACTTCGAGCCGCCGTCGACGCCGTACGGCCCCGGCCACCGCGGGGTGGACCTCGCCGCCGCGCCGGGCGCGAACGTGCTCGCGGCCGCCGAAGGGGTGGTGATGTTCGCCGGCCGGGTGGCGGGGCGCGGGGTGGTTTCGATCGACCACGAAGGCGGCCTGCGCACCACCTACCAACCCCTCGACCCCGCGGTCACCGCGGGTGACCAGGTCTACCGGGGCCAGGTGCTCGGGACGCTCGCGACCGGCCATCCGGGCTGCCCGGACCAGGCGTGCCTGCACTTCGGCGTCCGGAAGGGAGAGGAGTACGTCGATCCGCTGGCCTTGCTCGGCGAACCGTCGGAGATCCGCCTCAAACCGTGGGAGGGGACCTAGGTCCCGGGCTGCTCGACCAGTTTCGCGCGCAGCCGCATCACGGCCCGGGTGTGCAGCTGGCTGACCCGCGACTCGGTGACGCCGAGGACCTTGCCGATCTCGGCGAGCGTCAGGCTTTCGAAGTAGTAGAGACCGACCACGATCCGGTCGCGTTCGGTGAGCTGCGCGATCGCCTGCGCCAGCTGACGGCGGTTGTCCTGGTCGACCAGGACGGCCACCGGGTCGACGGCGCCGTCGTCGGGCAGTGTGTCGACGAGGGAGCCGCTGTCCTTGCCCGCGGCGACCAGGTCTTCCAGCGCGATGACGCTGGTGAGCTGCAGCTGGCCGTAGAACTCGCGCAGGTCGTCGACGCTGATTTCGAGTTCGGCCGCCAGTTCGGCGTCGGTCGGGGTGCGGTTCAGCCGGGCGCCGAGCCGCTCCAGCGCGCGCTCGGCCTCGCGGGCCTTGCTGCGCACCGCCCTCGGGACCCAGTCCTGCGAACGGAGGTCGTCGAGGATCGCGCCCCGGATGCGCTGCATGGCGTAGGTCTCGAAGCGCAGCCCGCGCGCGGGCTCGAACTTCTCGATCGCGTCGACCAGGCCGAAGATCCCGGACTGGATCAGGTCGCCGACGTCGACGTGGGTCGGCAGGCCGGTGCCGACGCGGCCCGCGACGTACTTGACGAGCGGGGCGTAGTGCAGCACGAGCCGGTCCCGCAGGACCTGGTCCGGCGATTCGGTGAACTGCCCCCACAGCGCCTGGATGCCGGCGTCCACCTCGTAACCGGTCCGCGCCACGGACGCGACGACAGGACCGTCCCCGCCGGGACGGTGTTTCCCGGCGGCTTCGGTGACATGTGGGTCGGCGGTCATCGGGCCGCCGTTCTCAGCATGCGACTCAGGGTGGTCTCCGTGCTCGTGCGGATGCGCGTGCGCCGCCGGTCCGGGCCGCCGGGTCACCTGCCGAGTCCTCCCCGGCATCATCGGGCCCGGGGGTGTGCGCGGTCGTGGATCGCCTTCAGCCGATCGACGGTCACATGAGTGTAGAGCTGCGTTGTGGCCAGCGTAGCGTGACCAAGCAGTTCCTGAACGCTCCGAAGATCGGCACCGCCTTCGAGCAGATGAGTGGCCGCCGAATGCCTGAGGCCGTGCGGCCCCATGTCACTCGCGCCGGGCACCGAGCCGACGGCGTCGTGGACGACCCGGCGGGCCGCCCGCGGATCGAGCCTGCCGCCGCGCGCGCCCAGGAAGAGCGCGGCTTCGGTCCGGCCGTTCGTCTCGACGGCGAGCTTTCCCCTGCCCTCGTCCAGCCACCGCCGCAAGGCACCCTCGGCCGGGACGCCGAACGGCACGACCCGTTCCTTGCCGCCCTTGCCCAGCACGAGCACCACCCGGCGGGAGAAATCGACGTCGCCGACGTCCAGCCCGCACAGTTCGGAGACCCGTACCCCGGTCGCGTAGAGCAGTTCCACGATGGCACTGTCCCGCAAAGCCACCGGGTCGCGCTGTTCGGCACCGATCGCTGAAGAGCGCATGACCTCGCCGGCCTGCTCCGCCCGGAGGACCCCGGGAAGCTTGCGCTGCGCGCGCGGCGCCACCAGCCGCCCGCCCGGATCGGTCGCGAGCACCCCGCCGCGGTGGGCCCAGGCGGTGAAGGTGCGCGCCGCCGCCGCCCGCCTGGCCAGCGTCGTCCGGCTCGCCCCGTCCTCGCGCTGCCGGGCGAGCCAGCCCCGCAGGGTCGCGATGTCGAGGTCGGCGAGCCGCCCGCCCGCCCCGTCCACGAAACCCAGCAGCGACACGACATCGCCGAGGTAGGCGCGCACCGTATGCGCGGAGAGGCCGCGTTCCAGCGCGAGGTGGCGCTCGTAGTCGCCGATCAGCTTCCGGACGGGCTCCGGGAGCGCGGCACGGGCGGCACGCAGGTCGGGCCTGCGGGCGCCTTTTCCCGTGCCGGGGGGACCTTCGGTCGACGGCATGCCGATCACGCTGCGCGATGTGGGGCGGATGGTCAAGTATCGCCGCACCCTGTTGCGGTGTCCGTGGTCGGATCTTGCCGGGATGGCGTCCCGGGTGTAGGCCAGTCAGGTCCTGGCGGTCCGTTTTCGCCACCCTGAGTCACCCCTTTCGGTGAATCCTTCGAGTTCCAGCTCGGGCAGCAGTGACCGGACGCGCTCGACCGGGATCCCGGTTTCGGCGGCGATCCGCTCCTCCGGTTTGGCCGTCCGCCCGGACAGCGCGTCGTGCACCCGCAGTGCCTCCGGTCCGAGGCCGTCGGTGCGGCGGCGCGGTTTCGCCGGGTCCGTGACCGGTTGCCCGAGCCGTCCGGCGGTTTCGAGGATCTCGTCGACCGACGTCACCAGCGTGGCCTGGCCTTCGCGGATCAGCGCGTGACAGCCCGCGGACATCCCCGACGACACCGGCCCCGGCAGCGCCATCACGACCTTCCCCAGTGTTCCGGCGGTACCCGCGGTGTTCCGCGCACCGCTGCGCCTGCCCGCCTCGACCACGACCGTCCCTTCGGTGAGCGCCGCGATGAGCCTGTTGCGGACGAGGAACCGGTGCCTCGCGGGCGGCGTGCCGGGCGGGTACTCGCTGACCACCGCGCCGGTCTTCCCGATGGTGCGCAGCAACGTCGTGTGCTGTGCCGGGTAGCCGGCGTCGATCCCGCAGCCGAGCAGCGCGACCGTCGTGCCGGACGCGCCGAGCGCGCCCCGGTGTGCCGCGCCGTCGATGCCGTACGCCGCACCCGAGAACACCGGGATCCCCCGGCCCGCCAGGTGATAGCCGAACTCGGCCGCGTGGTGCTCGCCGTACTCGGTCGCCGCCCGGGCACCGACGATCGCGATCGCCTGGTCCACGGCCTCGTCGAGCCGGGCAGGCCCGCGTACCCACAACGCCAGCGGCGGGGCCACGCCGGAGATGCCCCGGCCGCGGGCGACGGAAAGCGAAAGCAACGGCCAGGCGGGCCATTCGTCGTCTTCCGGGATGACGAGCCTGGTCTCGTCCGCGGCCGCCCGGTCCAGGTCACGCCCGGCGTAGTCGTGTGCTCGCCGGGCGGCCGTCTCGTCGCGCACCTTCGGCGGGCAATCGGCGCGCCGCACGCGTTCCGCCGCTTCGACCGGACCGTGTTCCCCGACGAAATCGACGAGCGCGGGCGCCGGTGGCTCGGCCACCCGCAGGAGATACGACCGCGCGATCCGTTCGGCGTCGAATTCACTCATCAGGATGACCTCTCCCGGAAGTTCAGCGCGGCGGCGACCTCGTCGGCGTCCGGCTTGGCGGTCCCTCTCAGATCGGCGAGCGTCCAAGCGATGCGAAGGCATCGGTCCGCGCCGCGGGCGGTCAGCGCGCCACGTTCCAAGGCTCGGTCCAGCAACGCTGTGACCTGCGCGGGAAGGACGAACTCCCGGCGCAAGGCGGGGCCGGGCACCTCCGCGTTCGTCGGCCAGCCGTGCTCGGCCCAGCGCTTTCCGGCTCGCTCCCGCGCCT
Organism: Amycolatopsis sp. cmx-4-19; assembly: GCA_049998115.1. Classification (GTDB taxonomy): domain Bacteria; phylum Actinomycetota; class Actinomycetes; order Mycobacteriales; family Pseudonocardiaceae; genus Amycolatopsis. Next base: position 88,047 of record JAEBEO010000012.1, read on the forward strand.
CCAGCACTCGTTCCCGGACCGGGGCGGACGCTTCCGGCGGCTCGCTCAGATGTGCGCTGAGTGCCGAAAGCGGCCTCAGCCGTACGCGCAGATCCACCCGATCGAGTAGCGGCCCGGACAACCTGCCCAGGTACCGTCTCCGCGCGGAAGCCGAGCAGGTGCAGTCGGCGTCCTTCGCCGGAGCGCACGGACAAGGATTCGTCGCGAGCACCAGCTGGAAACGTGCGGGATAGCTGACGGAACCCTTGACCCTCGCGATCCGCACCTCCCCCTCTTCGAGGACCGTGCGCAGCGACTCCAGCCGCTCCGGTCCGAACTCGCAGACCTCGTCGAGGAACAAGATGCCCCGGTGCGCCCGGCTGATGGCGCCCGGCACGGCCAGACCGCTCCCGCCACCGATCAGCGCGGGCACGCTGATCGAATGATGCGGTGCGACGAACGGCGGCACGGTCACCAGCGGAGCGGTCGGCGACAGCGAACCGTCTATCGAATGGACGGCGGTGACCTGCAACGACTCTTCGGAGGTCAGCCGGGGCAGAAGCCCGGGAAGCCGTTTCGCGAGCATCGTCTTGCCCACCCCCGGCGGCCCGGTCATGAGCAGGTGATGCCCGCCGGCCGCGGCCACCTCCAGCGCCCACCGGGCCTCGGGCTGCCCCACGACGTCCGCGAGATCGGGGACCCGCGGGCACTCCTGGCGCAGGGACGGCTCGGGCCGGATCAGCTCGCCTTCACCCTTGAGCCAGTCCACGAAATCGCTCAACCGGGTTACCCCGCCTATCTCGAGACCGTCCACGAGCGCGGCTTCGAACAGCGACTCGGCGGGGACCACCGCCCGCCGGTACCCGGCGTTGCGTGCCGCCAGCAACCCCGGCAGGACCCCGCGGACGGCACGCACGCGGCCGTCGAGGGCGAGTTCGCCGAGCAGCACGGTGTCGAGCAGTTTGGTGGCCGGGACCGACCCGGTCGCGGCGAGGACCGCGGCGGCGATGCCGAGGTCGTAGCCGGACCCCACCTTGGGCAGGTTCGCCGGGGACAGGCCGAGGATCACCTTTTCGTCCGGCCACGTCTGCCGTGAGTTGCGGACGGCCGACCGGACCCGGTCCTTGGCCTCCTTCAGCCCGGCGTCCGGCAGCCCGACCATCGTCACCCTCGGCGCGCCGCCGCCGATGTCGGCCTCGATCTCGATCATCTTGCCGTCGACGCCCAGCAGCGCCACGGACCACGCTCTCGCGAGGGCCATCAGAAGGCCGCCTTGATATGCCGCACATGCGGGGGTTCGCCGGGCCGGGCGAGGATCGCGATGATGTCGAAGCGGACCGGGCACCAGCGGAGCATGAACCGGCGCTGCCAGAGGTCCGAGAGACGGCGGATGCGGTCCGCCTTGTCCGGGGTCACCGCCTCGGCCGGGGTTCCGAACCCCAGCCCGGTCCTGGTCTTCACCTCGCAGACGACCAGGCGTTTCCGGTCGGTCGCCACGAGATCCAGCTCGCCGTCGCGGCACCACCAGTTGCGGCTCAATACGACGTAGCCCGTGCGCTCCAGATGCCGGGCCGCGAGGTCCTCACCCCAGCGTCCCAATGCGATCCGCGGTGTGCTGGCGGTCGGTTGTGCGGCCGTGCCCATCATCGTCTCGATCCCCCTCAGCGATCGTCACAGTGCGTGTGCGATCAACGGTGCCAGGGTGATCAGGCCACCGGGCAGACCCGATCCGCCCGCCTGTGGACAACCGGGGTCCTGTGGATGGTTCGGGCGTGGCCGGGCCCCGGCCACCCGAAAAATGTCGGTGGCCGGTGCTAGGGGGACGGCCGGGAGCACAAAAAGGCCTCCTTGCTCGCGTCAGGCACGAGCAAGGAGGCATTCCTGTACCAAAAGAGCGGGCTCAGCCCGAGAACGGACCTTCCTCCGGGAGGCGGAGATCCGGTTTGTCGAGCTCTTCGACGTTGACGTCCTTGAACGTGATGACCCGGACGTGCTTGACGAACCTGGCGGGCCGGTACATGTCCCAGACCCACGCGTCGGACATGCGGACCTCGAAGTACACCTCACCGCCACCGTCGCGCACCTGCACGTCGACAGCGTTGGCCAGATAGAACCGCCGCTCGGTCTCCACCACGTACGAGAACTGGCCGACTATGTCGCGATACTCGCGGTAAAGCGAGAGCTCCATCTCGGTCTCGTACTTTTCGAGATCCTCTGCGCTCATGAAATCCGCGCCCCTCCTCGCGATTCTGCTGCTGCTCCAGCGGCGGAGCGTTCATTGTTACCCACGTACGGGCCGAGGGCACGTATCGGCACGCTCGGGTTTTCCAGTGCCGCCACGGTCAGCACCACCGGATGAGGCGGTCGCGCGCCGTGCGCGGCGGCCGCGGTGGCGACATTCGCGTACGACCACCGGTGCACCGGGCTCGGGCCGTGGGTCTTCAGCGCCGCGCTGTGCTCGGCCGTGCTGTAGCCCTTGTGCACGTCGAAACCGTAGTGCGGGTGGACGTCGTGCAGGTCGCCCATGATCCGGTCGCGGGTGACCTTGGCCAGCACGGACGCCGCCGCCACGCACGCGACGGCCTTGTCCCCCTTGATCACCGGCACGCTCGGGGCGGGCAGTCCGGACACCCGGAACCCGTCGGTGAGGACGTAGCCCGGGGTACCCCGCAGGGCGGAGACCGCGCGCCGCATGCCCTCGAGGTTCATCACGTGGATGCCGAGCAGATCGACCTCGGCGGCCGGGACGACGATGACCGAATAGTCGAGCGCACGCTGGACGACCCGGTCGTACACGCGGTCGCGGGCCTTGGCCGTGAGGACCTTCGAATCGGTGAGTTCGGGCAGCCGGGCGGCGTCGCCGGGACGCAGGACGCAGGCGGCCACGACGAGCGGGCCGGCGCAAGCGCCACGCCCTGCCTCGTCGACTCCGGCCACGGGCCCGAGGCCCCGCCGGTCCAGCGCACCCTGCAACCCCCAGAAGAGGTCGCCACGCACGACTGCCCGCGGCGGCCGAAGCGGCTCGGCCGGTGTGAGCGGTACAGGAACTCTCAAGGCCTTACCGCCTCCGGTCGACCGCCTTGCGCACTCCGGACGACATTCGCCTGCCGAGGAAGACCACGGGCCACGCGGCGGCGATGCCGACACCCAGGGGAAGCCCCTGCTGCCACGCCGGCGCGCTCAAGGCCACCGCTTGCGCGTTCGCCTGTGGGTTGTGGTCCGAAACGCCACCCCAGCGACCCGGCGGGAGCACGATGACGCGCGCCTTGCCGATGATGTTGTCCACCGGGACGGCGCCGTTGACGCCACCGCCGCCCTGGAAACGGGAGTCGCTCGAGTTGTTGCGGTTGTCGCCCATCACCCAGACGTATCCGGCGGGCACCTTGACCGGCTCGAACGTCTTCTCGGTGGGGGCCATGCCCTCTTCCCAGTAGACGTACGGCTCGTCGAGCGCCTTGCCGTCCACGACCACACGGTTGTTGTCGCAGCACTGCACCGTCTGACCGCCGACCGCGATGATCCGCTTGACGAAGTCGCGCTCGTCCGGCGGCGCGAAGCCGATCAGGGAACCCAGCGCGCGGAAACCGGTGACGAAGATGTTGCTGGACTCCGGCGTCTCGATCTCACCGGCCCAGGCGGGCGGTCCCTTGAAGACCACCACGTCGCCCGGGCCGGGATCGGTGAAGTCGTACGTGATCCGGTCGACCAGGATCCGGTCGCCCGTGCACCCGGCGCAGCCGTGGAGAGTGGTCTCCATCGATCCCGAGGGGATCATGTAGACCTTGGCGAGGAACTGCTGGATCAAGATCGTCAGCACGAGTGCGACGACGATCAGGATCGGCAGTTCCTTCCAGAACGACCGCTTCTTGTTGACCTTGCCGAATTTCTTGGCTCCGGACCGGCCCCGTCGGGAGGCCCGGGTGGGGCGCTCGTCTTCGGGGCGATCGGGCTCGTCTTCGGAGGTGTTCTGGGACACGGGTTCGACCACGACGCCAGGTTACCTGTAACCGTGTGACTACCTACTTGGCGGAGGTCGTCTCGCGGTTTTCGCGGCGTTCCTTGATCTTGGCGGCCTTGCCGCGCAGCTCGCGGAGGTAGTACAGCTTCGCCCGGCGGACGTCGCCGCGCTTGAAGACCTCGACCTCGGCGATGTTCGGCGAGTGCACCGGGAAGGTGCGCTCCACGCCGACACCGAACGACACCTTGCGGACCGTGAAGGTCTCGCGGATGCCGCCGCCCTGGCGACGCAGCACGACGCCCTGGAAGATCTGGTTACGCTCGCGGTTGCCCTCGATGACGCGGACGTGAACCTTGAGCGTGTCGCCCGGTCGGAAGTCCGGGATGTCGGAACGCAGTGACTGCGCGTCCAGCGCGTCCAGGGTGTTCATCGGTGGTCCGTCCTCGTCTTCGTATGGCTTACGTGCAGCTTGGGCGCGCAGTGTCGGGCACTGCGACCTACCCGGGGGCTGATGGCGTTCCGGCTGACCTCGCGGCCTTCACCCCGGCCACGGGCCGAAGTGAAAATTCGCGCGTCTGCTCACGCCAACCTGTCAAGTATTGCAGACCGGGCCTCAGGTGCTCGACCCGGCCTGGCCGGTGCCCTCGTCCAGACGTTCGAGGACCCCGCGATCGTGCTTGTCGAGACTACCTTCCGGCAGCAGGCCGAGCAGTTCCGGCCTGCGCTGGACCGTGCGTTCCAGTGCCTGGTCGCGGCGCCAGCGGTCGATCAGCGCGTGGTTGCCCGAACGCAGGACGTCGGGCACGGCCAGGTCGCGCCAGACCTCCGGCCGCGTGTAGCTGGGGCCTTCGAGGAGGCCGTCGGAGAACGAGTCCTCCTCGGCGGAGCGGGAGTTGCCGAGCACGCCGGGCAGCAGCCGGACGATGGCCTCGACCATCACCAGTACCGCCGCCTCGCCGCCGACCAGTACGTAGTCGCCGATCGAGACCTCGTCGACGGGCATGCGCCTCGCCGCGTCGTCGATCACCCGCTGGTCGATGCCCTCGTACCGGCCGCACGCGAACACCAGGTGCTCCTCGGCGGCGTAGCGGTGGGCCATGGCCTGGGTGAACGGCCGTCCGGCGGGGGTGGGGACCACGAGGCGGGTGTTCTCGCCGCAGACGTCGTCCAGGGCGGGGCCCCAGATCTGCGGTTTCATCACCATGCCGGGCCCGCCGCCGTACGGGGCGTCGTCGACCGCGCGGTGGACGTCGTGCGTCCAGTCCCGCAGGTCGTGCACGCCGACCTCGATGAGGCCGCGGTCGATCGCGCGCCCGAGCAGCGCGGCGCGGAGCGGGTCGAGGTATTCGGGGAAGATCGTGACGACGTCGAGGCGCATCAGGCGTCCAGCAGGCCTTCCGGCGGGTCGAGGACCACGCGGCCGCCCGCGACGTCGACCGCCGGGACGATCGCCTTCACGAAGGGCACCAGGACCTCGCGTCCGTCGTGCTCGATCGACAGCAGTTCCCCTGCCGCCGAATGCACGATCTCGAGCACCTTGCCGACGAGTGTGCCGTCGACGAGTTCGGCCCGCAGGCCTTCGAGTTCGTGGTCGTAGAACTCGTCGGGGTCCCCGGTCGGCGGCAGCGTCGAGGTGTCGGCGATCAGGAGGGCGCCGCGAAGGGTCTCCGCGACGTCCCTGGTCAGCACCTCTTCGAACCGCACCAGCAGCCGCCCGCTGTGTTCGCGGGCGGCTGCGATGGTGAGGTTCCTGCTGCTGCCGTCACGCAGCCTCGTCGTGACGGCCACACCGACCGCGAACCGCTGTTCCGGCGAGTCCGTGCGCACGTCCACCGCGAGTTCCCCGCGGATTCCGTGTGCCTTGGCGATACGGCCGACTACGACGTCCATCTCGATCTGTCTCTTGTCCTTGGTCAGCGATCGGTGTCGACGACGTCCACGCGGACGCCGCGGCCACCGATGCCGCCCATGACGGTGCGCAGGGCGGTCGCCGTGCGGCCGCCCCGGCCGATCACCTTGCCGAGATCGTCGGGGTGCACATGCACCTCGAGCGTGCGGCCACGGCGCGTGGTCAGCAGCTCGACCCGGACCTCGTCCGGGTTGTCGACGATCCCGCGCACCAGGTGCTCGAGGGAGTCGGCGAGGAAGCTCACGCCTCGGCCTTGTCACCCTCGGCGGCCTCGGCCTTGTCGGCTTCGGCCTTCTTCGGGGCGGACTTCTTCTTCGGCGTGGTGGCCTCGGTCGACGGCGCGTCACCGGCGGCGGCGAGCGCGGCGTTGAACAGGTCCTGCTTCGACGGCTTCGGCTCGGCGACGCGCAGGGTGCCCTCGGCGCCCGGCAGGCCCTTGAACTTCTGCCAGTCACCGGTGATCTCGAGGATGCGCTGGACCGGCTCGGTCGGCTGCGCGCCGACGGACAGCCAGTGCTGGGCCCGCTCGGTGTCGACCTCGATGAAGCTGGGCTCTTCCTTCGGGTGGTACTTGCCGATCGTCTCGATGGCCTTGCCATCACGGCGGGTACGCGCGTCGGCGACGATGATGCGGTAGTACGGCGCACGGATCTTGCCGAGACGCTGCAGCTTGATCTTGACGGCCACGGGTGTGGGTACTCCTCAGTTCTCTCTGATGCAGGTGGAAGGCGCGCGAGAGCCGAGTGGGGACACGGCTACGCACACCCGAAGGTCCGGAGCTCGGGCGCGGTGAGAGGGTCCGGCCAAAGCAGGCAAGCGTACATTCTGCCAGACGCCGACCGCCGGTCAGAACGCGGCTATCCCGAGCGACGCGAGCAGGATCGTCACGGCGGGCAGGAAGTTGTTCACCTGGTGCGCGACGACGCTCCCGAGCAGTCTGCCGGTGAACACCCTGGCCAGCCCGATCGGGACCGCGATCACCAGGAGCAGGGTCGTGCGCAGCGGTTCGAGGTGGCTCGCCGCGAAGATGGCCGTCGAGACCAGGAACGCCGCGATCCTCCCCCAGCGCTCGGTGCGCCACTGGAGCCGTTCGACTGCACCCCACAGCACGCCCCGGTAGATGATCTCCTCGCAGATCGGCCCGACCAGCCACAGGTAGACGAACATGACCAGGGCGGCGGGTACCGACATCCGCCGGTCCTCGACGAGCGCGCTGATCGCCGAGGTCGCGTTCGCGTCGCCGACGACCTGCGTCCAGACGTAGGCGGCGAGCGAGGTGAGCCCGAGTCCGAGCACCCCGAGTTTGAGGCCGACCTTGACGTCGGCCCAGCTCCAGCCGATCCGCAGGTCGGCGAACGGGCCGTTGCCACGCAGGCGGGTGATGAGCAGCGCGACACCCGCCGCCATCATCGTCGGCACCATCGTGCCGAGGAGCACCATCCGCATCGGCAGCGGCTGGCCTGGCTGGACGTCGCCGAGCAGGACGCTGATGAACGCCGCCGACGCCAGGAGAACGGCCTCCACGAGCAGGAAGGCCCCGAATCCCCAGCGATGCGGCGGTGGCGTGTCGGGCGCGGCCACCTCACCTCCGGCGGCGAGCTCGTCCGGCGGCGCGGCCGCGGGGATCGGCTCCCTTGGCTGAGATACGGTCACGCCGATCCTCCGGTGATCGTTCGGTTACCCACAGACTCTAACCGTGATCACCTCGCCGCGAAGAGCAAGACGGCCGGTGGGAGGTTGTTCGCCGCGTGCGCGATCACGGACGCGCTCACCCGGCCGGAAAGGTAGCGCGCCAGGCCGATGGCGATTCCCTGGCCGAACAACGCGATCGTGCGCGCGGCCTCGCCGTGCAGCTGGGCGAACACCAGGGCGGTGACCAGCAGGATCACCCACGAGGGCAGCCGGTGGAAGCCCATCGCGTTCCAGAGCGTGCCGCGGAACAGCAGTTCCTCGGTGACCGGGGCGGCGAAGACGACGATGACCGCGGCCACCACCAGCCAGAGGGTGTCGCCCTCGGCGGTCCCCGACAGCTCGGTGATCGGGCCGGGCGAGAAGTCGTCGATGGACCTGTCGGCGCTGTCGGTCCCGTAGACGGCGAGCAGCAGCAGGTTGAGGAGATAGCCGGCGGCGAGCGCGGCCGCCCCGCAGGCGAGCCCGATCCGGACGTCGCGCCAGGTGGGACGGAGACCGAAGTCCGTGCGGAGCCCCCGGCCCCAGACCCGGGAACCGGCCGCGGGACCGAGCCCGAGCACCAGGGTCGGGAGGAACGCGAGGATCAGCAGCGGGCCGACGTCGCGGAGTTCAAGCGGGTCGTAACCGCCGAAGCGCCCTGACATCGCGAAGCTCATGACGAGCGTGACGAGGTGATACCCGGCGATGCCCGCGAAGAACGCTACGAATCCCCAGTGCGCCCCGAGTACGAGTCGCTCGCGGGCCTGCCCGTCGTCCACCACTACTCCACGCTAAGTGCCGCTCCGGCCACGGTCAGCGGCGGGTCAGGCGAAAATCGTGCCACGAAGGACGATATGACTCGGATGCCGCAGTGCGGCGAGGTCTTCCCGCGGATCCGTCGGGTACACCAGCAGGTCGGCGAAGGCCCCGTCGACGATCCCGGGTACGCCCAGCCAGTCGCGGGCCGCCCAGGAAGCCGACGCCAGCGCCAGTCCGGCCGACATGCCCGCCTTGTGCAGGGCCTCGATCTCGTCGACGAGCCTGCCGTGCTCGACCATGCCGCCCGCGTCGCTCCCGGCGTACACCCGGACGCCCGCCTCGATCGCCGTCGAGACCATCTCGCCGACCCCGGCGTGCAGGGCCCGCATGTGGTCGGCGTACACCGGGTATCTGCCCGCCTTGTCGGCGATCCCGGGGAAGTTCTCGATGTTGATCAGGGTCGGCACGAGCGCGATCCCGCGTTCGGCGAGCACACCGAGCTGGTCGGCCGAGAGTCCCGTGCCGTGTTCGAGGCAGTCGATGCCCGCGTCGATCAGCCCCGGCAACGCGGCCTGCCCGAAGACGTGCGCCGTCACCTTGGCGCCCTCGGCGTGCGCGACCGCGATGGCCTCGGCGAGGACGTCGTCGGGCCACAGCGGCGCGAGATCGCCGGCACCGCGGTCGATCCAGTCGCCGACGAGCTTGACCCAGCCGTCGCCGTCACGGGCCTGCTCGGCGACGGCCTCCGGTAGTTCGGAAGGGTCTTCGAGTTCGATGCCGAGCCCGGGGATGTAGCGCTTGCGCAGGGCGAGATGCCGTCCGGCGCGGATGATGCGCGGCAGGTCGGCACGTTCCTGCAACGGCCGGACGTCGATCGGCAGCCCGCAGTCGCGGATCAGCAGCGTCCCGGCGTCCCGATCGGTGATCGCCTGCTCGGCGGCCTCTGCGAGAGTGGTCGGGCCACCGGCCCCGATCCCGGGATGGCAATGCGCGTCGACCAGCCCGGGTACGAGAAAGCCTTCCCGGACAACGGTTTCCGCCCCGGCGACCGGTTCGGTGCTGATCCGGCCGCCGGTGATCCACAGCTCGCGGTGCTCGCCGTCCGGCAGGACGACCCCCGCCAGGTGCAGAGCCTCCACCGCTACTTTTCCTTCGGGAACTTGAACTTCTTCGGGTCGAACCCGGGTACGTCGTTCATCCCGCCGAGCTGGGAGAGGTCCGGCATGCCAGGTCCCCCCTGTCCGCCGGGCATCCCGCCCGGGGGCAGCATCGGCATGCCACCGGGGAAGCCGCCGCGGATCTTGGGCTGTGTGGGGCCGCGCCCCTTGCCCTTCTTCCCCTTCTTGCCCTTGCGGTTCTTGCTGCCGCCACCCGCGCCGCCGAAGCCGAAACGGCCTGCCATCTGCGCCATCATCTTGCGCGCCTCGAAGAACCGGTTGACCAGTTCGTTGACGTCGCGGACCGCGACACCGGAGCCCTTCGAGATCCTCAGGCGGCGCGAAGCGTTGATGATCTTCGGGTCGTCCCGTTCGGCCGGGGTCATGCCGCGGATGATCGCCTGCAGCTTGTCGAGCTGCTTGTCGTCGACCTGCGCGAGCTGGTCCTTCATCTGCCCGGCGCCGGGCAGCATGCCGAGCAGGTTGCCGATCGGGCCCATCTTGCGGACCGCCAGCATCTGCTCGAGGAAGTCCTCCAGGGTGAGCTGGCCGCTGCCGAGCTTGGCGGCGGTCTGCTCGGCCTTCTCCTGGTCGAAGTGCTGCTCGGCCTGCTCGATGAGGCTGAGCACGTCGCCCATGCCGAGGATCCGGCTGGCCATCCGGTCCGGGTGGAAGAGGTCGAAGTCTTCGAGCTTCTCGCCGTTCGACGCGAACAGGATCGGCTGGCCGGTGACCTGGCGGACCGACAGCGCGGCACCACCGCGGGCGTCGCCGTCGAGCTTCGTGAGCACGACACCGCTGAAGCCGACGCCATCGCGGAACGCCTCGGCCGTGGTGACCGCGTCCTGACCGATCATCGCGTCGACGACGAACAGCGTCTCGTCCGGCGCAACGGCGTCGCGGATGTCCGCGGCCTGCTTCATCAGCTCTTCGTCGACACCGAGACGGCCGGCGGTGTCGACCACGACGATGTCGTGCTGGGCGCGTTTGGCCTCGTCGATGGCGCGGCGGGCGACGTCGACCGGGTCACCGACGCCGTTGCCGGGTTCGGGCGCGAAGACCGCGACCCCGGCCCGCTCGCCGACGACCTGCAGCTGGGTGACGGCGTTGGGGCGCTGGAGGTCACAGGCCACCAGCATCGGCGCGTGGCCCTGCTTCTTCAGCCACAGCGCGAGCTTGCCGGCGAGGGTGGTCTTACCGGCACCCTGCAGACCCGCGAGCATGATGACCGTCGGCGGGTTCTTCGCGAACGTGAGCCGCCTGGTCTCGCCGCCGAGGATGGTGACGAGTTCCTCGTTGACGATCTTGATGACCTGCTGCGCCGGGTTCAGGGCGCCGTGCACCTCGGCGCCCTTGGCGCGTTCCTTGATCCGGGCGATGAAGTCCTTGACCACGGCGAGCGCGACGTCCGCTTCGAGCAGCGCGATACGGATCTCGCGCGCGGTGGCGTCGATGTCGGCGTCGGAGAGCCTGCCCTTGCGAGACAGGGTCTGCAGGGCGGACGTGAGCCGATCGGAGAGGGTGTCGAACACGGGTGTGCACGCTCCAGCTGGGTCGTTGTGGCAAGCCGGTACGGACCGACGGCTTTCCAGGGTAGTCGGTGTTCGAAGTCGGCGTTTGACGCGGTTGCGACGGCGCCCATCCGGATTGCCCGCTTCCCTCCCCGGACAGGGCTCCGAGACCGGCAGCCCCTCGCAAGCCGGTATCGGAGCCCCTACGGAAGGCTCGCCTCCCCGCGAGCCGACCGTAAGCACTTGGCGAGCTTCGCGGTATGTCGGCTCGCCGGACCCCCAGTACCAGGCGATTCGCATCCCGCGCGCTCTCCGCGCGATGACATGACCCTGCCCGGTCACCGTGGGGTCACGGCAGCGTGAAGACCCTCAATTATCCCTGAGTAGGACTACTCAACTGGTCTTCGCACGTGGCTTGGCCGAAGCCTTCTTCGCCCGCGTACGCGCCTCTCGCGCCTTACCCGTGGCGGCCTTCGCGCGAGTAACGGCGGCATCGTCGGCCTCGACGGCGCTCTGCTGCAAGGCCGCCAACAGTCGTGTGACGCCCTCGGCCTGCTGCGCGGCGGTCGGCTGGAGGACCTCGTCGCCGTCGACCTTCGCCTGGATGAGCGCCTCCAGCGCTTCCCGGTAGTGATCGGTGTAGCGCGAAGGGTCGAAGTCCTGGGTCAGGTCCTCGATCAGCGAGACCGCGTTCCGCAGTTCCCCGCGCCGCAGGTCGACGTCCTCGTGCAGGAACGGGAAGTCGGGGCGCCGGATCTCGTCGGGCCAGAGCATCGTTTCGAGCACGAGCACCTGGTCCCGCACGCGCAGGGCGGCCAGCGTCTCCCGCTGCCGCAGCGTCACCTTCACGATCGCGATCCGCCCGGACTGCTGCAGTGCCTCGCTCAGCACCACGTACGGCTTGGTACCCGACGGCTCCGGTTCGAGGTAGTAGCTGCGCGCGAAGTACATCGAGTCGACCTGCTCGGCCGGGGTGAATCCGACGACGTCCATCGACTGGGTGGTCGGGGCGAGCAGCGACGCGAAATCCCCGCCGGTCAGCAGGACGACGTCGCCGCCCGGGACCGGATGGCCCTTGGCGATCTCGGCGGCGGGCACCTCGGCGCCGTCGATCTCGCAGACCCACTTCACCCGCACCCGGCCGCCGTCCGGCTCGTGCACCTGGTGGAGGGGGATGTTGTGCTCTTCGGTCGCGCTGTACGCCTTCACCGGGATGGCGTAGGTCCCGAAACCGATCGTGCCTTTCCACACCGCCCGCATGGCCCACCTCCGCCTGGTCAGCGTATCCACGCGCCGAAGCGGCGGGACAGCTACAAACGGGTGTCAGGGGCGACGGATTCGCTCACACATTCGAAGGACGGACGCGATTCGGCGAGTGCTTCCGCCGAACAGCCGACAGCGGTGGCGGCCGCTCGGAGTACTTCCGCGACGACGCCGACGTCGACTTCGGGTGCGGCGGCCAACGCGCCGTCACCGGCCCCGTCGACCCGGGCGGCGAGACCTTCCAGCGCCACGGCCAGTGCCTGCTGCCCCTCGATGAGGTGTTCGACCACCTGGAGGAGTTCGGGCACGGTCGCGGCGGTGCCCGACGCGGTCAGCGAGGTGGCGAGTTCGCCGGCGCAGCTCTCGAGATGGGAGGCGACGACGGTCGGCGGCAAGGTGAGACGCTGCGGTCCGGGTGGGTTCGGCACGCGTTCACCGCCTTCCGGGTCCTTCGGAACTCGACCGCGCACATCCTGCCATCGCCACCGTCCGCCCCCCACACGACACCCCGGGGCGGTAGCAAGGGACCTTTGCTATCGCCCCGGGGCGGGTGTCAGGAGGCGGCGGCCAGCAGGGCGGCCTCGATCTTCGACCGCCAGGCCGCGTCGACCCGGCCGGTGCGCGGCGCGACGGCGAACGAGTCGACGACGGCACCGCCGAGGGTGGCCGCCTTCGCCCAGCGCACCTCGGCCTCGCACCGCCGCAGCGCGCCCGCGACCCGGTACAGCAGGCCGATCCGGTTCGCGGCCCGCAGTTCGACCACGACCGTGTCCTGCCCGCTGGTCTCGTCGTCGAACCAGATCACCTTCACGTTCGCCGTGGCGGCCTCGCCGTAGTCCCGTTCCTTCGCCGCGAGCCGCTGCGTGAGCGGCAGCGTCCCGGCCACCGCCCGCGCGAACTGCTCGCGCAGCAGTGTGACGTCCGGCAGCGAGCCGAACTTCGGTGACGCCGTGAACACACCCGCCCGTCCCCCGTCGTGCCCGCGCAGCACCGCCGCGTGGACCTCCAGGGAGTTCAGCGCGAGCACCCCGGCGGCGGGCGCCAGCAGTTCCGCCCCCGCCGGGACGGCGAGCACCACGGTCACGACCTTGCCCGCGGCGGAGATCCGCACCTCGCCGCGCCCGGAAGCGACGGCTTCGGCGACGAGTTCCCGTTGTTCGGCACCCATCGGCTCCGGCGGGACGAAACCCTTGCCGTGCGACGCCTCCTCGCAACCGGACACGAGTTCGGCGAGCAGCCGGGCCTTCCAGTCCGTCCACACGCCCGGCCCGGTGGCCAGCGAATCGGCCGTGGTCAGGGCGTGCAGCAGGTCCAGCAGGACCAGGTTCCCGTCCAGCGTCTTCGTCACGCGCTGGATCGTGGCCGGGTCGCTGATGTCGCGCCGCGTCGCGGTGTGCGGCAGCAGCAGATGGTGCCGCACCATCGCCGCCACCAGCGCCACGTCGGCCCGCGGCAGCCCGAGCCGGGCCGCCACCTGGGCACTGATCTTCGCGCCGAGTTCGGAGTGGTCCGCGTCGCGGCCCTTGCCGATGTCGTGCAGCAGCGCGCCGATCAGCAGCAGGTCCGGCCGCGAAACGGTGGTCGTCAGTTTCGACGCCTCCACCGCGGCCCGCACGAGATGCCGGTCGACGGTCCACGCGTGCACCGGCGACCTCGGCGGGAGGTCCCGCACCGCACCCCATTCGGGGAACAGCCGCGCCCACAGGCCCGTCCGGTCGAGTGCTTCGACGGCGTCGACCAGGCCTTCGCCCGCGCCGAGCAGTTCCACCAGCGCCTCGAGGGCGTCGGCGGGCCACGGCGCGCGCAGTTCCGGCGCCGTTTCGGCGAGCGCCCGCAGGGTCCCGGGCGAGACGGGTTTCCGGATCCGGGCCGACGCCGCGGCGACCCGCAGCAGCAGTGCCGGATCCTTGGCCGGCACCGCGTCCCGCGCCAGCGCGACCTCGTTCCCGTGCAGGACGACGCCTTCGGCGAGCGGAGTCCGCACCGGCCGCCGCCCGAACCGCGCCTTGGGCGGCTCCACAGTGGACCGGAGAGCGACGTCGACCGCGTAGGCGATCGTCCGCCCGATCCCGGAAAGCTTGCGTGCCAAGGTGAACCGGTCGCCGAACCCGAGTTCCCCGGCGACCGTCCCGGCTTCCGGAGCGCCGAGGATGTCCCGCTCGCGGCGCAGTTCCCGGCGCAGCTCGGTCCGGACGTCGAGGAGCAAACCCTTGGCAGTCAGGAGTTCCTCTCCCGGCCGAGCGGTCAGCTGCGCCGCCGCGAGTGCTTCCAGGACGGCGAAATCCCGGAGCCCGCCCCGGCCGTGTTTGAGATCCGGCTCGGCCGACTGCGCGAGCTCACCGCTGCGGGCCCAGCGCCGACGCACCGCGTCCGACAGCTCGCCGACCCGTTTCCGGGCGGTCCGCCGCCACTGGTCCCGCGCCGCGTCCGCCAGCCTCGCGGTGATCTCGGCGTCCCCGGCGATGTGCCGGATGTCGAGCAGCCCCATCGCGGTCCGCAGGTCCTCGGACGCCACCTTCAGCGCCTCACCCGGCGTGCGGACCGAGTGGTCGAGGCCGATCTTCGCGTCCCACAACGGGTACCAGATCGCGTCCGCCATCTCGCCGACACCGGAGTTGCCGTTGTGCAGCAACAGCAGGTCGAGGTCGGAGAAGGGCACCAGTTCCCGGCGCCCCAGGCCGCCGACGGCGGCCAGCGCGACACCGGGTTCGGCGGTGTCGACACCGGCCGCCGCGGCGCCCTTGCCCAACCAGAATTCGTAGAGGTCGACCAAGGCCGCCCGCAACGCGGCCGACCCCAGCCTCCCGTGCCTGCCCTCGAGCAGTCGCTCGGTGGCTTTGACCAGTTCACCCCCGTCGGCCATCCCCGACGCCTATAGGGCGTCCGAGCCGCGCTCGCCGGTGCGTACCCGGATCACCGTCTCCACCGGCGTCACCCAGATCTTGCCGTCGCCGATCTTGCCGGTGTGGGCGGCCGTGGTGATGGCGTCGAGGACCTTCTCCACGTTGGAGTCGTCCGTGACGACCTCCACCCTCAGCTTCGCCACGAAGTCCACCGAGTACTCCGCACCCCGGTAGACCTCGGTGTGGCCCTTCTGCCTGCCGTAGCCCTGCACCTCGCTGACCGTCATGCCGAGCACGCCCAGCTGTTCCAGCGCGGAACGGACGTCGTCGAGCGTGAACGGCTTCACGATCGCGGTGATCAGTTTCATGCCTTGCTCTCCTCGAGTTTCGTGGCCGCGTGTCCGGTGGGCGCCTTGACCGGGATCGTGGTCGGCTGGCCGAGACCACCGCCCGAACCGGTGAAGTCGTACGCGCTCTCCGCGTGCTGGGCCTCGTCGATACCACTGACCTCGTCCTCCGCGCCGACGCGGAACCCGCCGAGCTTCTTGATCACCCAGCCGATGGCGAAGGTGAGCACGAACGAGTAGCCGAGGACCGCGACGGCCGCGAGTGCCTGCTTGCCCAGCTGGCCGAGACCGCCGCCGTAGAAGAGGCCGTCGACGCCCAGCGAGTTGACGCTGGTGGTGCCGAAGAGACCGATGAGCAGCGTACCGACGAGGCCACCCACGAGGTGGACGCCGACGACGTCGAGGGAGTCGTCGAAGCCGAAGCGGAACTTGAGGCTGATCGCCAGTGCGCACAGGGCGCCGGCGACGAGACCGATGGCGATGGCGCCCAGCGGGCTGACGAATCCGGCGGCCGGGGTGATCGCGACGAGACCGGCGACGGCACCGGAAGCGGCGCCGAGCGTGGTCGGCTTGCCGATCTTGACCTGCTCGACGATCAGCCAGCCGAGGATCGCGGCCGCGGTCGCGACGGTCGTGTTGGTGAAGGCCACCGCGGCGAGGTCGTTGGCGGCCAGCGACGAACCGGCGTTGAAGCCGTACCAGCCGAACCACAGCAGCGCCGCGCCGAGGAGCACGAACGGGACGTTGTGCGGGCGGCCGGTGTTCTTCGGCCAGCCCTTGCGTTTGCCGAGCACGATCGCCAGCGCGAGACCCGCGGCACCGGCGTTGATGTGGACGGCGGTACCACCCGCGAAGTCGAGTGCCTTGAGCTGGTTGGCGATCCAGCCGCCGACCGAGTCGGCGCCGATGAAGCCGTTGAACGAGAACACCCAGTGCGCCACCGGGAAGTACACGATGGTCACCCAGACGGCGACGAACAGCGTCCAGCCCCAGAACTTGGCGCGGTCGGCGATGGCGCCAGAGATCAGCGCGGGTGTGATGATCGCGAACATCAGCTGGAACATCACGAAGGCGAACAGCGGCAGGCCGTCGGCGCCGGGCCAGGCGACCTCGGGTGCGGTGTCGGTCGCGGCGGTGGCGAATCCGGCGAGCTTGCCCGAGATGTCCGAGAGCCCGGCGAAGTCGAGGTTACCGAGCAGACCGCCGCCCACGTCGTTGCCGAACGCCATCGTGAAGCCGTACAACGTCCAGAGGACGCCGACCACGGCCAGCGCGATGAAGTTCATCATCAACATGTTCAAGACGCTCTTCGCGCGGACCATGCCGCCGTAGAAGAACGCCAGTCCCGGTGTCATGAGCATGACCAGCGCGGCGCTGATCAGTACCCATGCGGTGTCTCCTGCGTTCAGCACAATCTTCCTCCCGTGCCTGGGG
The DNA here is from genome assembly GCA_049998115.1 of Amycolatopsis sp. cmx-4-19. GTDB lineage: Bacteria > Actinomycetota > Actinomycetes > Mycobacteriales > Pseudonocardiaceae > Amycolatopsis. Next base: position 104,878 of record JAEBEO010000012.1, read on the forward strand.
TGTACTGCGCAGGAATTTTTGGACCGGGGTGTTTCCTCGGACGGCGATTCAGGTTTCACCCGCGTGAACTGTCGGTGCGGCGTTGTTACGTCCAGGTTTCCGGTTACCCGGTCCGTTCTGTCCGGTTGCGAAACGTCGTGGTCGAATAGGTCCATGACCCCTCGAGAGCGCGGCAACGACCCACTGCCACCGGAGATCGTCCGGTCGCTGCGGTGCTCGGTCTGCGGTGACCCGGTCGGGTTGATCGAACGTACGGTCCGTTGCGAGCGGGGCCACTCGTTCGACGTGGCCAAGCAGGGTTACGTCAATCTTCTGCACGCGCGCGTCCCGGCCGGGACGGCGGACACCGCCCCGATGGTCGCGGCCCGCGTCGACCTTCTTTCTTCGGGCGCCTACCTGCCTCTGGCGGACGAACTCGCGAAGGTCGCTTCGGAGCACGTCCAGGACGGCCTGATCGTCGACGCCGGCGCGGGCACCGGGTACTACCTCGCGCACGTGCTGGACGCCGTCCCCGGCGCGCACGGACTCGCGCTCGACGTCTCCGCCGTCGCCCTGCGCCGGGCCGCCCGCGCGCACACGCGCGCGGGCGCGGCCGTGTGGAATCTGTGGGAACCCTGGCCGGTGGCGGATTCGAGTACGTCGCTGATCCTCGACGTCTTCGCGCCCCGCAACGCCCCGCAGTTCCACCGCGTCCTGACCGCGGACGGGCTCCTGGTCGTCGTGACACCGAATCCCGGGCATCTGCGGGAACTGGGCGACCTGGTGCTCTCCGTGGACGAGGGCAAGGACGCGCGGCTGGAAGAAGCCCTCGGGGAACGCTTCAGCCGGGTGGACCGGCGCGAGGTCACCCGGGAGGTGACGTTGTCGGCGGCACAGATCCGCCAGGTGGTCGAGATGGGCCCGAGCGCGCATCACCTGCACCGCGACGGACGGCGCGAACGACTGGCCGCGATCACCGGATCGGTGGACGTCACCACGTCGTTCCGCGTCACGCTCCATCGGCCGGTGCCCTGATGGAGGCGTCCGCGACACTGCTCGCCGACGCGGCCTGGGTCAGTGCCCGCATCGGCGGCGCCGCGAAGCTCTACGGCTGCTCGCGGCCCGAAGTGCTGGGCACGATCTGGTGGTACTCGCTGTCCTCGGTGCTCGTCGCGCCTTCCGTCGAGTCGCTCGTGCGTGGTGAGCCGCTGGATCCGTCGCTCGACGCCGTCACCCTCGACCTCGTCCCGGACGGCCGGTTCAGGGGCGCGGGTTCGTCGCGGGTCCTCTCGGGCGGCCTGCCCGCACTCGGCGAGGCGTTCGCCGGGGCACTCGGCACCGCTGTCGCCACGATCGCGCGGGTCACCGGCGCGAATCCGCGGGCACTGGGCGCGATCGCGACCGATTCGATCGGCAACCGGCTGCTGTGGACCGGCGACACCGCACGGGCGGTCGCGCTGGCGGCACCGCTCGTCGCCGCGATCGGGCTCGGGATGCCGGAGCCGCGGTTCTCCCGGATCGGGCGGAACACCGTGGTGCGCCGGGCTTCCTGCTGTCTCATCTACGAAGCCGGGAACCCGAAGTGCGCCAGTTGCCCCCGGCAGACCCCGGAGGAACGCGACCGCCGCCTCCGCTCCACGCTCGGCTGACCCTCCCCCTCCGCAATCAGTCCTCTAGTTGCGGTGGTTGCGCGTGCAAGGACGCGGCAGGGCCGGTCACGGGGTGGGGAGTCCGCGCCTCAGGCGGTCGTCTCCACCGTGAACGGCAGCCACCGCACGGTGACGCCGTTCGCCGGTGCCACCGGCATCCGCCGGTTCTGGCAGCCGCGACCGGGGATCCGGTCCCAGATGAACGGCGGCGAACCCTGAGCCTCGGTGCAGCCCTGGTCGAGCTGTTTGCCCGCGTTCTGGACGGCGAACCGGTAGCCGCCGGGACCGACGCCCTGCGGTTCGATCGGCCACTGCTGCACTTTGGTCCCGTTGTTCCAGCCGCACGCGGCGACGTCGGCATAGAGGCCGCTCGACACCGCTCCCGGCCAGGCACGCGGCAACGAGCGCGAGGCTTCGGCGCGAGATTCTTCGGGTTTTGGCTCTCCCCAGTCGTGACAAGTTGACACATCGGTCGCATATGCCACACCCACGGGCTTGCCCGCCGCCCCGGAAATTCTCGCCGCGTGAGAAGGTGGCGGCATGGCCAAACCGACACCGCTGCAGCTCAGGAACATCGTCATGGCGCTGCTCATGGCGGGCGCCCTGGTGTGGAACCTGTCCATCGGCGGCGCTTGGTGGCTCACCGCGATCTTCTCGGTCGGGATCGTCCTCTCGCTCTTCTCCGCCTACCTGAACCGGCCCGGCGCCCCCCGCGTTTAGTCCTCTGGTTGCGGCAGTCACACGCTCAAGGACCGCATCTAGAGGACTGAACGCGTCAGGGGCGTGAGGTCTCGAAGCGCGAAGTGACGTCAGCGCGGCCTCGATCGGTCAGGGCGCCGAAGAGGCGTAGGCGCGCCATGCCGCCGTCGGGATAGATGTCGAGGCGCGCTTCGGTCACTTCAGGCCCCGAAGCGAGCGCGAACCGGTGCCGTGTGTCCGGCTGCAACCGCGTCTTCGGCAGCAACTCGACCCACTCGCCTTCGCCGTCTCGCCCGCTCAGCGCGGCCCAGCCCGGCGCGTTGCCCTTGAGGTTGCTGTTGTCCAGTTCGGCGAACCGGACGACACCCGCACCGGCGAGCCGGACGGTGACCCAGTCGTTCCCGTCGTCCCGGCGCCGCGCCGTCTCCCAGCCTTCGGCCTGATGTGCCGCCAGACCGGGCGAGAACAGGTTGTTGGGCGAGGAATAGAACATGTCGCTGCAGCCGGTGACCACCGCGCCGTTCTCCAGCGCCGCGAGGTCCAGCGCGCCGAGGTCCAGCAGGCCCGGGTCCGGGATCGGCGTGCCGTGCACCCGCAGCCGCGCGACACCGCCGTCCGGATGCATGGTCAGCCGCACGTGCGTGTAGCGCTTGCTCCCGCCGATCTCGAAGTGGTTCTCCGCGTGCCCCTGGGCGGCACCGCGTTTCACCAGCACGTCCCAGTCCACGGCGGACAGTTCGGCGGCACCGGGGTAGCCCTCGACGGCACACGCCTCGACCGAGACGAACGGCGGGTAGTTCCCCTTGAAGAACGCGGTGTCCACGATGACACCGGTGATCGCGCCCGCGAGGCCGAGCCGGACGACGGCCTGGTCGTCACCGGGCTCGCGGTGACGGCGGGTCTCCCAGCCGTCGTAGACCTGCCCCTTGGGGCCGAAGGTCTCCGCCCGGTGCGCGGGCGTCCACGGGTTGACCAGGTTCTCCTTCTCGGCGAACAACTCGTCCGTCGCCCACATCACGGTCCCGCCGAACCTGCGCGAGGCCAGGTCGGGCCGGGCAGTCCACTCAGGACGGTCGTTCACGGTCTCCTCCATCTCAGCAGTCACCCCGGGCCAGCAGGACGCCTGCCGGGTCTTCGCCGGTGATCTCCTCGCCCCGCAACCAGGTGCTCCGCACGACGCCCGCGAGCGGACGGCCGTGGTAGGCACTGACGGGGTTGCGGTGTTCCAGTTTCGCGACGTCGACGACGAAAGCCTCGTCGGGCGCGAACACGCTGAAGTCCGCGTCGTAGCCGGGCGCCAGGCGACCCTTGCGCCGCATCCCGGCCTGCGCGGCCGGACGTTCGGCCATCCAGCGGACGACGTCGGCGAGCCCGAACCCCCGCTGGCGCGCCTGCGTCCAGACCGCGGGCAGACCGAGCTGCAGCCCGGCGATCCCACCCCAGGCGAGCCCGAAATCGCCGCTGTCGAAGCGTTTCAGCTCGGGCGTGCACGGCGAATGGTCGGTCACGACGCAGTCGATGACGCCGTCCGCGAGACCCCGCCACAGCAGTTCGCGGTTGCGTGCCTCGCGGATGGGCGGGCAGCATTTGAACTGCGTGGCGCCGTCGCCGATCTCCTCCGCGGTGAAACTCAGGTAGTGCGGGCAGGTCTCGGCGGTCAGCCGGACGCCGTCGCGCCGCGCGCTCGCGATCATCGGCAGCGCGTCCGAAGAGGACAGGTGCAGGATGTGCGCGCGGACCCCGGTCCGGCGGGCCAGGTCGACGACCTGCGCGATCGCGACGTTCTCCGCACCACGCGGGCGAGATCGCAGGAAGTCGTCGTACTTCTCGCCGTGCGGGTCGGGCGCGTGCTCGATCGCGTCGGAGTCCTCCGCGTGCACGATGATCATGCCGTCGAAGGTCCGCAGTACGGTCATCGCCGCTTCGAGCCCGTCCGCGTCCAGTGGCGGGAACTCGTCGACGCCGGAATGCAGCAGGAAAGACTTGAACCCGAACACCCCGGCCTCGTGCAGCCCCCGCAGATCCGCGAGATTGCCGGGGATCGCGCCGCCCCAGAACCCGACGTCGACGTGCACGCGGCCCTCGGCGGCCTTGCGTTTCACCGCCAGCGCCGCGACGTCGACCGTCGGCGGCAGGCTGTTCAGCGGCATGTCGACGATCGTGGTGACCCCGCCCGCCGCGGCCGCGCGGGTCGCCGAGTCGAAACCCTCCCATTCGGCGCGGCCGGGGTCGTTGACGTGCACGTGGGTGTCCACGAGACCCGGCAGCAGGACGACGTCCTCGCCGAGTTCGAGCACCCGAGCGCCGTCCAGCGCGGTTCCGGCGGGTTCGACGGCGACGACGCGGCCCGCCTCGACGCCGACGGTCGCGGGTACTTCGCCGGTGGCGGTAATCGCCCTCGCCGCCTTGATCACCAGGTCCATTCCAAGCCGCCAATTTTCCACTCAGTGGAATCGAGGTTCCGCACTCCGACATTAACTTCGGCCACCGTGCTCGTCAATGCGCTCCGGCGGCGCTACCTTCGCCTGGTGCAGTTAGAAGCCGAGTTCACCAGCGAACCGTTCCACGGCGAGGGTCCGCCACCCGAGCATGCCGTCAAAGCGCGCGACACGGCGGAAGGCGCGGGCCTCTCCACCGACTTCGGCCCGCTCGGCACCCTCGTCCGCGGCGACGCCGACGCCCTGCTCGACGCGCTCCCCGCCATCGCCAGGGCGGCACTCGACGGCGGCGCGACCCGCGTGACCCTCCAGCTCCGGCAGGTCGGCGACGACTCCGGCGAGCCCGCCGTCGAGCTGCACAGCGCGCTCGCACGGCTCGTCGGCGACGTCGAACGCGAACTCGGCGGCAAACTCGACACCCTCGATCGCGCCGCCAAGCAGCGCGCGGTGCGGCTGCTGAAGGAACGCGGCGCGTTCGGTCTCCGCAAGTCGGTGTCGACCGTCGCCGAGGCCTTGGGGGTCACGAGGTTCACGGTCTACAACTACCTCAACCGCGACCAAGACTGAAGGGCTGTTTCAACAAAATGTTGACGGCGTCGGACGTGTCGCCGTACCGTCGGTTCCCGTGCCGCTCACCATCCGAGAGTTCGACCAGGCACCCGCACAGGACGTCCGGCCGGTGCTGACCGCCTGCCTCGACGTCTCACGCTGGGTGGAAACCCTGCTGGCCAGGCGCCCGTTCGGCGAGCCGGCCGCCCTGCTCGCCGCGTCCGAAGCGCTCACCCCCTTGCGCCCCGAGGAGGTGCGGCAGGCCATGGCCGCCCATCCCCGGATCGGGGAGAAAGCGGGCGGCGAAAGCACCGAGGCCGGCTGGTCCCGGTCGGAACAGTCCGGTGTGGACGGTTCCGCCGCACGCGGGTTCGCGGCCGCCAACGCCGAGTACGAAGCGACGTTCGGGCACGTCTTCCTGGTCTGCGCGAGCGGCCGGAGCGGCGCCGAACTGCTGGAGAACCTGCGTTCGCGCTTGTCGAACGATCCCGGGAAAGAACTCGAAGTGGCAGGCCGGGAACTGGCCAAGATCGCCGCGTTGCGGCTGGAAAAGGCGGTGACGGCGTGAGCCTGGTGACCACCCACATCCTCGACACCGCCGCGGGACGTCCCGCCGCCGACGTCGGCGTCCGGCTCGAAACCGGCACGGGCCACCCCGTCGCCGCCGGGCGCACCGACGCCGACGGCCGGATCCGCGACCTCGGCCCGGAAACCCTGGAACCCGGGGTGTACCGGCTGGTCTTCGACACCGGCGCCCACCTCGGCCCGGACTCCTTCTTCCCCGAAGTCACCCTGACCTTCCGCATCGCGGACGGGACCGAGCACCACCACGTGCCGTTGCTGCTGAGCCCGTTCGCGTACTCCACCTATCGAGGGAGCTGATCGCCCGTGGCCATCACCCTGGGCCCCAACCAGTACGGCAAGGCCGAAGTCCGGCTCGTGACCGTGCGGCGCGAAGGCACCGTCCACCACCTCAAGGACCTCACCGTCTCCACGTCGCTGCGGGGCGACCTCGCGGCCACGCACCTCACCGGGGACAACGCCGACGTCGTCGCGACCGACACCCAGAAGAACACCGTGTACGCCTTCGCCAAGGAGGCCCCGGTCGGCGAGATCGAGGACTTCGCGCTGCGGCTCGGACGGCATTTCGTCGACAGGTTCGAACACATCTCCGGCGCCCGGGTCCTGATCGACGAACACGGCTGGAACCGCATCTCCGGCCATGACCACGCGTTCTCCGGGGCGGGCGGCGAAAAGCGCACCACGGCGGTGACCGTCCAGGACGGCCAGGCGTGGGTGGTGTCCGGTTTGGACGGTCTCGTCGTGCTCAAGTCCACCGGTTCGGAGTTCCACGGCTTCCCGCGCGACGAGTACACGACACTGGCCGAGACGAACGACCGGATCCTCGCGACCGCGGTCACCGCGCGCTGGCGCTACCAGTGCGACGGCATCGACTGGGCCGCGAGCCACACCGAAGTCCGGCGGATCCTGCTGGAGACGTTCGCGGACAAGCACAGCCTCTCCCTGCAGCAGACGCTGTACGCGATGGGAGAGGCCGTGCTCGAGGAGCGCGAAGAGGTCGCCGAGGTCCGGCTGTCACTGCCGAACAAGCACCACTTCCTGGTGGACCTGTCACCGTTCGGGCTGGAGAACGACAACGAGGTCTTCTACGCCGCCGATCGTCCGTACGGCCTGATCGAGGGCGTGGTCCTGCGCGACGACGCGGAAGACGCGGGTCTGGCCTGGCACACCCTCGCCGCCTTCTGAGCGCGGTGGGGCATGCCGTCCCACAGGTGCCGCGGATCCGTGGGTCAGGGGACGGGCAGCGGCATCCCGGGGACGCTCTGGTCCGCCGGGACGACGCCGTCCACCAGGTAGGCGTTCACGATCTTGTCCACGGCCGGGTTCCCGTCCGCGTAGAGCCCGTGATCGCCTTCGCCGGTCACGGTCAGCATCCGGGAATTCGCGAAGCCGGCGTGCGCCCGCTCGGCTCCCTCGATCGGCGTCGCCGGATCATGCTCGGACTGGACGATGAGCACCGGCGGGACCCCCTTGCCGTCCAGCTTTGGCAGCGGCCGGGGCTGCTTGTCCCAGAACAGGCAGACCGAGGCGTTCAGCACGCCGCCGCCCGCCAGGAGCAGGCCGCGGTCGAGGTTCCGCTGCGAATCGCGGATCAACGACTCCCGAGTGCCGGTGAAACGGCCTTCGCCGCAGAGGGTGTTCCAGAACGTCGCGTCCTGCGCGTCGGTGAAGTCGCCCGCGTCCTCGACCGCCGCACGGGCGTCGGCCTTGACCTGTTCCGCCGCGCCGTCCTCCATCGCCGCCCGGACCTTGACCAGCAGATCGGCCAACACCGGGAAGGTCACCTTCTTGTACAGCAGGTAGACCATCACGTTTTCCAGCTGGATCGGGCCCTTGCCGTCCATCGGGTTGCGCGACAACGCGTACCGGACCCGTTCATAGGTCTGCCGGACCTCTTCGCCGCTGGTGCCGAAGTGGTACTTGGCGTCGTAACGCGCCATCCACGGCAGGAAGTCCTGCCGCCAGCGCCGTTCGAAGCCGACCGCCTGCCGGTTGAACGAGTTCTGCCAGGTCGTGGTGAACTCCGTCGAGGAGTCGAGCACGAACCGCCCTGTCCGCTGGGGGAACTGCTGCGCGTAGTGCGCGCCCAGCCAGGTGCCACCCGAGTAGCCGACCCAGTTGATCTTCTCCCGGCCGAGCAGGGCCCGGAGCAGGTCGAAGTCCTTGATCGTCTGGTACGTGGTGATCAGCGGCCCGAGTTCGCCACCGGCGGTCCGGCAGGATCTGGCCGCGTACTCGGCGTCGGCCAGGATCTGGTCCAGGTTGCGCGGGTCCCGGTCACGCGGGTCCAGCCGCCGGATGGCGTCGGCGGCGCCCCGGCAGGTGACGTTGGTGCTCTTGCCGGTCCCCCGGACGTCGATGCCGATGATGTCCTGGTGCTCGCGGAGCTTGTCCTGCCCGCGGAACATCGTCGGCTGCCAGCGGCCGGGGCCGCCGGGCCCGCCGGGGTTGGTGAGCAGCGAGGCCGTCGACGGGCCGGTGGACCTCAGCCTGCTGACCGCGATGGTCAGGTCCTGCCGTTCCCACGCCCGGTCCCAGTCGCGGGGTGTGCGGTAGGTCGCGCATTCGAGACCGCTGATGTCGCTGCCCGGCGGCAGCGAGACCAGCTCCTCCTCGGCACACGGATGCCAGGCCAGTTTCTGCTCGGCGTAATGCGCCGGGACGCCCGCCGAAGCAGGCCCGGCTCCGGCGAGCAGCCCGCCCACGACCATCGGGAGCACCCCGGCGGCCAGTAGCCGTTTCATCTGCTTCCCCCTTCTTTCCTTGGATTCCGACGGCTCCCGACGCTAGGGCGGGGCACCCTGCGCGAACATCGACCGCAGGTAGTGGCGGAGGGTGAACCAAGGTTCAAGGGGCGGCTTGGACCGCGGCACAAGTCCTGCCGCGGCGGCCTTCGCGACAGAGAAGTGAGTATCGTTCATATTCTCGGGTGAACAGGGTGTTGATAGAACGCTCTATCATGACGGGGTGACTGGAACGCGGGAACGCATCGTCAACGCCGGAGCCGAACTACTCCGGCGGAACGGGTACGCCGGCACCGGGGTGAAGCAGATCGTCGAGGCCGCGAAGGCGCCCTTCGGCTCGCTGTACCACTTCTTCCCCGGCGGCAAGGAACAACTCGGCGAGGAGGTCATCCGCACCTCCGGGATGCTGTACCTCGCGCTGTTCGACATCTTCTTCGCCGACGAGCCCGACCTGGTCCACGGGATCGAGGCCTGCTTCGCCGACGCCGCCGAAACACTCCGCGCGACGGACTACGCCGACGCGTGCCCCATCGCGACGGTCGCGCTGGAGGTCGCGAGCACCAACGAGAAGCTGCGGATCGCGACGGCCGACGTCTTCACCGCGTGGATCGGGACCGGGGCCGGGAAGCTGGGCAAGTACGGCCTCGGACCCGCGGCCGCGCGGCAGCTCACGATCGCGTTGGTCACCAGTCTCGAGGGCGCGTTCGTGCTGAGCCGATCGTTGCGGGACACCGAAGCGCTCGAAGTCGCCGGGATCTCGTCCGTCGCCTTGGCGCGGACGTTGCTCGCCCGAGCTGAAGCACCGACGGCCGGTGGCTGAACACCGGGGTCTTCCCGCAACGGACAACGACTTCCCGCCGACCTAGCGGTCGCAAGAGCCGAATTCCGTTTGGGGAGCACATGATCATCAAGAAGCTCGTGGCCGTCACCGTCGCGGCCGCCGCCCTGCTGACCGCGGGCGCCGTGCCCGCGTCCGCCGCCGAGGTCCAGCCGTCGACCCTCACCGCCTTTACCGGCGACACCAGGATCGACGCCGGGAAGACCGTCACGATCTCCGGGAAGCTCACGAAGTCCGACGCCACCCCGATCGCGGGTGCCGAGGTGGGCATCTCGTTCTGTTTCAACGGCTTCTGCGGCGAGGCCCAGGCCAAGCCGGTCACGAACGCCGCCGGCGTCTACACCGCGAAGCTGACCCCGATCCGCACCGGCAACTACCACGCCGACTTCTTCTCCACCGACCCGGCGATCGCGAACGCCGTCGCCGACACCTCGAAGATCGTCGTGCTGCACCCGGCGAAGATCACCTCGTTCACCGCCGCCCGCGGCGCGGACAAGGTCGTCGCCGGATCCGGGACGATCGATTTCCCCGGCCAGTACACCGCGTACCCGATCCCGGTCGAACTCCAGTACTTCTCGTTCAGCACCTACCGCTGGACCGCGGTGGCCACCGCGGACGCCGCCTGGAACGGCACCACCTGGGCCTTCTCGGCGTCCGCCGAGCACAGGAAGCCCGCTGTCTGGCGCGCCTCCTACGCGGGCGCGCCCGAGATGTTCCACTCCGCGGGGAGTGCCCTGGCCTTCGTGCTCTGACCCCCGTTCCGTGAAGGACTCCTTCCCTACTCTCAGGGTAGGGAAGGAGTCCTTCACGGACAGCTAGCGGGAGGCGAGGTAGGCCCGCCAGTCCCCGATATCGGTGATATCCGTGAGCTCCGGGGAGTCCACAAAGGACGAGCGGAGGACGGTCGCTAGGCAGGCGGCGCCGTCCTCCAGTTCGATCACGCCCAGTTCCAGTTCCGGCGGCTCGGCGGGGACGAGGTGATCCCGCAGGACCACCAGCGGCAGGTCGTAGACCTCGCCGACGACGGATCCGGAACCACCCGCGTACATCGCCGGGAACCGGTCCCCCACCGAGAAGTAGCGGTACTTCGGCGCGGACCGGGCCACGCGGCACAGCGGCGCGCCCCGCAGCTGCCCGTGCAGCGGGCCGCCACGCATGCCGCCGCCGTTGAGGAACATCAGAACCACGACATGATCCCTTCGATACCGAAGTACAGGCCGAAAACGGCGGCCAGGATCCCGAGGATCCAGCCGATCTCGCGGATCTTGCCCTTGCAGATCTTGATCAGCACGTAGGCGACCAGGCCGGCGCCGATACCGTTGGTGATCGAGTAGGTGAACGGGATCAACGCGATGGTCAGGAAGACCGGGATCGCGAAATCCAGGTCCCGCCAGGGAATCCGCGCGCATTGCGCCATCATCGTCCCGCCGATGACCACCAGCGCGGGCGCCGCGGCCTGTGCCGGGACGACCGCCGCGATCGGGGTCAGGAACAACGTCGCGGTGAACAACCCGCCGGTCACGAGGCTCGCCAGCCCGGTCCGCGCGCCTTCGCCGACGCCCGCGGCCGATTCGAGGAACACGGTGTTCGGGGCCGAGCCCGTGACGCCGCCCGCGAGCGCTCCCGCGCCGTCGACCAGCAGGATGCGGCCCATCCCCTCGACCTTGCCGTCCTTGACCAGCCCGGCCTCCTCGGAGACGGAGGTGATCGTGCCCATCGCGTCGAAGAAACCGGACAGCACCAGCGTGAACAGGAACACCGCCGCCGTCACCGCGCCCGCCGACCCGAAGCCGCCGAAGAGATCGATATCGCCCAGCAGGCTGAAATCGGGCTTCGCCACGACATGGTCGGGCACCTTGGGCTCGACCAGCCCCCAGCCTTCGACGTGGAACACGCTGTCGACCAGCACCGCGAGCCCGGTCGCGACCGCGATGCTGATCAGCACCGCACCCGGCACCCCTCGGCTCACCAGCACGATCATCAGCAGCAGGCCGAGGCAGAAGATCGCGATCGGCCAGCCTTCGAGGTGACCCGCGATCCCCATCCGCACCGGCACCGTCGACTGCGCGGCGTCCGGCGTCCGCGTCACGAACCCGGCGCTCACGAGCCCGACCAGCGCGATGTAGAGCCCGATGCCGACGGTGATGGCGACCTTGAGCGGCATCGGGATCGCGTTGATGATCCGTTCCCGGATACCGGAAACGGCCATGAACACGATGCAGACGCCTTCGAGGACGACCAGCCCGAAGGCCTGCGCCCACGTCATGGCCGGCGCCATCTGGAAGGCCACGACGCCGTTGACGCCGAGACCGGCCGCGAGCGCCAGCGGCGCGTTGCCCACGAGTCCCATCAGGATCGTGGTGACGCCGGCCGCCAGCGCCGTCGCGGTGGTGATCGCCTCGGTGCTCAGCCGCGCGCCGGTGATATCCGCCGACGCGCCGAGGATGAGCGGGTTGAGCAGCACGATGTAACACATCGCGACGAAGGTGGTGATCCCGCCGCGCACCTCACGGCCGATCGTGCTGCCGCGGTGGGAGATCTTGAACCAGCGGTCGAGCCCGGACAGCCGCCCCGGCTCGGGCGGGGGCAGGTGGGGACGCCGCGTACCTAATTGGGTCATGCCTACTCCACAACATCGTGGCGCGGGGGAGAAACCTTGCTAGTAGGCCTTCTTGTCGGGTTTCGACAGCCAGGCCCGGAAAGGCGCGAAAGAGTCCGGAAGGGACAGTTGGCCGACGGGTAGTGACCAGGTCTCGCGCGGGCGGGAAAAGAGGTCGTAGAACTCGCGGTCGTCGAAGCCCGCCTCGGCCGCGTCGTGGCGGTCCGCGGCGTAGACGACCTTGCCGACGCGGGCCCAGAGCGCGGCGGAAAGGCAGAGCGGGCAGGGCTCGCAGGAGGTCACGAGGACGCACCCGTCGAGTTTGTGGTCGCCGATCGCCTGGCAGGCCGCGCGGATCGCGACCACCTCGGCGTGCGCGGTCGGGTCCAGCGTCGGCGTCACCTGGTTGGTCCCGGTGGCGAGCACCGAACCGTCCCGCACGATCATCGCGCCGAACGGGCCGCCGCCGCCGCGTTCGACGTTCGTGGTGGCCAGGTCGACGGCTTCGGTGAGCCATTTCCGCTCGTCGGACTCCGAAATGGACAGACGCGTTCCCACGGATGTGCTCCTAGCTCGGGAGAGTACGGGTGATCAGGTGCCGGTGAGGTGTTCGGGGCGCACCGGGACGCGGGGCAGCACCAGTCCGGTGGCCGCCCGGATGGCCGCGACGATCGCCGGGGTGGCCGAGATCGTCGGCGGTTCGCCGACCCCGCGCAGACCATACGGCGCGTTCGGGTCCGGGCGTTCCAGGACGTCGATGTCCATCGGCGGCATGTCGAGCACCGTCGGGATCAGGTAGTCGGTGAACGACGGGTTGCGGATCTTCCCGTCGACGGTCTGGATCTCCTCCATCACCGCGAGCCCGAGGCCCTGCGCGGAACCGCCCTGGATCTGGCCGAGCACCGCCTGCGGGTTCAGCGCCTTGCCGACGTCCTGCGCGCAGTCGAGCGCGACGACCTTGACCAGCCCGAGTTCGGTGTCGACGTCCACGACCGCGCGGTGTGCCGCGAAACCGTACTGGACGTGCGCGTTCCCTTGCCCGGTCTCGGGATCGATGGGCGACGTCGGCCGGTGACGCCATTCGACGACCTCGTCGAAGACCTCGTCTCCGAGCACGTCCGCGAGGTCGGCGAGCACACTGTCGTCGGCGCCGACGACCTTGCCGTCGACGACCTTCAGTCTCCCGTCGGCGCCGAGTCTGCCCGCCAGGTGCTTGTGCAGCCCGGAGCGCACCGCGACACACGCGGCCTGGACGGCGCCGCCGGTGACGTAACTCTGCCGGGAGGCCGACGTCGAGCCGCCGTTGCCGATGGTGGTGTCCATCGGCAGGATCGTCACCCGCTCGATGCCGAGTTCGGTCCGCACGATCTGCTGCATGATCGTCACCAGGCCCTGGCCGACCTCACAGGCCGCGGTGTGCACGGTCGCCGCGGGTTCGCCGCCGACGAGCTGCAGCCGCACGCGGGCGGTCGAGTAGTCGTCGAAGCCTTCGGAGAAGCAGATGTTCTTGATCCCGACCGCGTAGCCGACCCCGCGGACGACACCTTCACCGTGTGTGGTGTTGGAGACGCCGCCGGGCATCCGGCGCAGGTCGAGTTCTTCGTGACGGATCGGCAAAGGCTTGGCACGCAGGCGTTCCAGCAGTTCGGCCACCGGCGCGGCCGAGTCGACGACCTGCCCCGTCGGCATGATGCCGCCTTCGTCCATCGCGTTGCGGATCCGGATGTCGACCGGGTCGATCCCGCACGCCTCGGCGAGTTTGTCCATCTGGGACTCGTAGGCGAAGCCCGCCTGCACCGCCCCGAAACCACGCATCGCGCCGCACGGCGGGTTGTTGGTGTACACGCCCCAGCAGTCGACGGAAGCAGTGTCCACATTGTACGGACCGACACCCAGCGTGGCGGCGTTCGCGACCACCGCACCGGTGGACGAGGCGTACGCGCCGCCATCCAGGTACAGCTTCGCCTTCACGTAGACCAGGCGGCCGTCCTTGTCCGCGCCGTGCTCGTAGTACATCTTCGCCGGGTGGCGATGCACGTGACCGTAGAAGGATTCCTCGCGGTTGTAGACCATCTTGACCGGTTTGCCGGTGTGCAGCGCGAGCAGGCAGGCGTGGACCTGGATCGAGAGGTCTTCGCGGCCACCGAACGCGCCGCCGACCCCGCCGAGCGTCAGCCGCACCTTGTCCTTCGGCAGCCCCAGCGCGGCGACGATCTGCTGCTGGTCGACGTGCAGCCATTGCGTGGCCACGTAAAGGTCGACGCCGCCCTCGGTGTCCGGGATCGCCATCCCCGACTCGGGCCCGAGGAACGCCTGGTCCTGCATGCCGACCTCGTAGACGCCGGACACCACGATGTCGGCCTCGACCGACTGGTCGCCGCGCCGGATCCTGGCGTACCGCACCACATTGCCGCCGGGGTGCAGCTCGGCACCCTCACCGTGGGCGGCCTTCTCGGAATCCGTCACCGGTTCCAGGACGTCGTAGGTGACCTTGATCCGTTTCATCGCGCGGCGCGCGGTCTCGGGGTGGTCCGCCGCGACGAGCGCGACGGGCTCCCCCTGGTAGCGCACGACGTCGACGGCGAGCACCGGCTGGTCGGAGTGTTCCAGGCCGTACTTGTTCACGCCGGGTACGTCTTCGTGCGTCAGCACCGCGTAAACCCCTTGCACGGCAAGGGCTTCGGTGATGTCGATACCGGTGATGCGCGCGTACGGATGCGGGCTGCGCAGCGTCGCGCCCCACAGCATGTCCTCGTGCCACAGGTCCGAGGAGTAGGCGAATTCGCCGCGTACCTTGACCGTCCCGTCGGGTCGCCGAGGGCTCGCGCCCACGCCGTTGCCGGTGGTCGTCCGGGTGGAGGTGTCAGTCGAGGTCATACCGTCTCCCTCAGCCGGGCGCTGGCCACCGCCAGCTCGCGGGCGATCTCGTCTTCGGATTCCTCGCGCAGCGCCCCGTCGTCCACCACGGTCGCGCCGCCGACGAACAGCCGCGCGATCGGCGGGGTCGCGCCGAGCACCAAGGCGGCGACCGGGGCGGTGATCCCCGCGTAGTTCAGGCCGTGGAGGTTCCAGACCGCGAGGTCGGCGAGCTTGCCCACCTCGATCGAGCCCAGGTCGTCCTCCCGGCCGAGGCAGCGCGCGCCGCCCATCGTGCCCATCCACAGTGCCTCGCGCGTGGTCAGCGCACGCGGCCCGCCACGCTGGCGCGCCTGCAACAGCGACTGGCGCAGTTCCTCGCCGAGACCACCGGATTCGTTGGACGCGGCGCCGTCGACACCCAGCCCGACCGGCACGCGAGCGTCGAGCAGGTGCCGGACCGGGGCGATCCCGGCGCCGATCCGCCCGTTCGACGTCGGACAGTGCGCCGCTCCCGTACCCGTCGCGCCCATACGGCGGATCGCCTCCGGGGCGAGGTGGATCGCGTGCGCGAACCAGACGTCGTCACCGAGCCAGCCGAGTTTGTCGGCGTACTCGGCGGGCGTGCAGCCCACCTCGGCGAGGCACTGCTTCTCCTCGTCGATCGTCTCGGCGAGATGCGTGTGGAGCCGGACGCCCTTGCGCCGCGCCAGGTCCGCCGCGCCGGTCATCAGCCGCTCGCTCACCGAGAACGGCGAGCACGGCCCGGCCGCGATCTGCAGGCGCGCGTCCGCGGCGGCGTCGTGGAACCGGTCGATCGCGGCCTCGGTGCCGAGCAGCGCGGCCTCGGTCTCCTCGACGAGGTTGTCCGGCGGGAGCCCGCCCTGGGACTCGCCGCGGTCCATCGAACCGCGGACGACGTGCAGCCGGACACCGACGCGGGCCCGGGCGGCGGCGAGGGCCTCCACCTGGTCCCCGCCGTCGCGCGGGAAGACGTAGTGATGGTCGGCGACGGTGGTGCAGCCGGTGGTCGCGAGCCGCGCGAGGCCGGCCGTGGCCGCCGCGTGCGTGATGCCGGAGTCGAGCCTGCCCCAGACCGGGTAGAGCGCGACGAGCCATTCGAACAGCGTGTGGTCCGCGGCGAGGCCGCGGGTGGCCCACTGGTAGAGGTGATGGTGGGTGTTGATCAGGCCGGGCGTGACCAGGTACCCGGCGCCGTCGATCCGTTCGTCGTAGTCGTCCCGGGGAGCCCTGCCCGCGCCGACCGCCGCGACGCGGTCGTTCTCGATGACGACGTGGCCCGACGGGTGCTCGGTGCCCTCGGCGTCGACCGTGGCGATCGCGGCGTTCTCGATGACGGTCTTCACGGGGTCTCCCCCCTGGTCGCGGCCAGCCGGACGGCGTCGAGGATCTTCTCGTATCCGGTACACCGGCACAGGTTCCCCGCCAGCGCCTCGCGGATCTCCTCGTCGGCGGGGTTTTCGACCCGGTCGAGCAGATCGTGCGCGGCCACCACGAGGCCGGGCGTGCAGAAGCCGCATTGGACGGCACCCGCGTCCACGAAGGACTGCTGGACCCTGTCGAGCTTGTCGCCGGCGGCGAGCCCTTCGACCGTGCGGACCTCGCGGCCCTCGACCTGACCGGCCGCGACCAGGCACGAACACACCGGAACCGCGTCCAGGTAAACCGTGCAGGAACCGCATTCGCCCTGTTCACAGGCGTTCTTCGAACCCGGGAGGCCGAGCCGTTCGCGGAGCACGTAGAGCAGGCTCTCGCCTTCCCAGACGTCGTCGGCCTGGCGGGCTTCGCCGTTGATCGTCACGTTCACACGCACTCGCGTTCACCCTTCTGGAAGTCGTTCCACGCCCAGGTCAGCGTCCGTCGCGCCAGGACGGACAGCGCGTGCTTGCGATAATCGGCACTGCCGCGGACGTCGTCGATCGGCGACGCCGCCGCCGACACCAGCTCGCCGAACCGGCGTTTGACCGAATCCGCGATCGAGGCCTTGGTGGACCAGGGAAGTTCGGCGGTGAGGAATTCTTCGGCGGCGGTCGCGCGGCGCGGGGTCGGCGCCGCCGAACCGACGGCGGCGCGGACCTCGCGGGTGTCGAGGTGCAGGGCCACGGCGAACGAGCAGACCGCGATGACCATCGCGTTGCGCGTCCCGACCTTGGCGAACTGCTGCGGACCGGCCTCGGCGGGCAGGCGCACGGCGGTGATCAGCTCGTCGGGTTCGAGGGCGTTGCGCTTGACGCCGAGGTAGAACTCCTCGGCCGGGATCAGCCGCGTCCCGCGTACCGAGGCGACCTCGATCTCGGCGCCGAGCACGAGCAGCACCGGGTGCGTGTCACCGGCGGGAGAGGCCGCGCCGAGGTTTCCGCCGACCGTGCCCCGGTTGCGGATCTGCGGCGAGCCGACGGTGCGCGAGGCCATCGCCAGCGCGGGCAGGACTTCACCCAGCTCGGCGATCACCCGGACGTAGGGCACGGAGGCGCCGAGCCGGATCCCGCCGCCGGTCTCGGTCCATTCGGCGAGTTCGGTGACGCGGTTGAGGTCGAGCAGGGCGCCGGGGCGGCGGTGGTCGAAGTTGAGCTCCACCATGACGTCCGTACCACCAGCGATGGGCACCGCGTCGGGTCGCTCGGCCTTGACGGCGAGCGCCTCGGTCAGCGAGCTGGGGCGCAGGAAATCCACTCTCGGGCTCCTCGGTTCGGCGGCGTGCTTGTGACGGCTGACTCAGTAGACGCCCTGCGCCTGGATGGCGGCAACGGTGCCGAAGCATGAAATCTCCCCTGCACGGCCGGGTCGTTTCGTGCTTTCCTACAAACCTGATGACGACCGTGAAAACTCTGCTCGCGCTTCCCGGGTTGCGCTTGCGCGTGCGTGCCGGAACGGCGCTGCTCGACCGTCCGGTGTCCCGGATCTACGTCACGGAACTGCCCGATCCCGGGCGGTACGTTTCGGCGGGCGAATTCGTCCTGAGCGGGTTGCTGTGGTGGCGCGGACCGGGTGATTCCGAGGCGTTCGTCGCCGCGCTGGCCAACGCGGGGGCGGCGGCGCTGGCGGCATCCGGAGCGGATTCCGACGGGATCCCCGAAGACCTCGTCGAAGCCTGTACACGACACGGGATTCCGTTGCTGGAGGTGCCGGCGGACCTTTCGTTCTCCGTCGTCACCGAACGCGTCGTGCTGGCCTTGGCCGGAGCGGCGGATGGCGCGCGCAAGCGTTTGCTTTCAGCCGCCACCGAAGACGCGTCGGTGGAGACACTCCTGGAGCGGGCCCGCGCCGAGATCGGGCTCCCCTGCTGGGTCGTCCCCGCCACCGAGCCGACGGATCTCGTGCGGCGGTTCGTCGCCGCGGGCGGGCGCGCCGTCGAAGCGGACGACGTGTCGGTCCGGCCCGTCGGCGGCAGGCACGCGGTGCCGTGGCTTCTCGCGATCGGCGGCGCACTGACCGCGTCCCAGGCGGAGATCGCCGAGGAGCTGGCCGGGCTGATCGGACTCGCGCGCACCCGCTCCGACGAAGTCCGCGCCGTCACCGACCGCGTCGTCGAGCCGTTGCTGGCGGCCCTCGACGAAGGGAGCGATCCGCACGCCGCGCTCACCGCGACCGGGCTGCGCGGCGACCTGCGCGTCGTCGTCGCCCGCACCGAGGGATCCGCGGCCGCACGCGGGATCCTGACCGGACTGCTGCCGCCGGGCGCCCTGGTCGGGCCGGCCGGGGAACTGACCTGGGCGGTCGTGGAGGACGACGGCGCGTGGCCGGAGGACTGGCCCGCCACCGTGTCCGCCGCGCTGACGGGCGTGGAACCCCTGCTGTCGTGCCGCCGGGTGCTGATCGGGCTCAGCGACCGCTCCCCGGTTTCGGTGCTGCGGGGCGCGAAAGAGGTCGCGCGGTACGCGCTCGCGGTGGCGGCGGGACGGCCGGGCACGATCGAGGTCGTCCCCGGCGGCGACATCGGCATGCACCGGCTGCTGCTGGCAGGCGCGCCCGACGACCTGCGGGCGGCGCTGCGGCGGCGGGTGCTGGGCCCGCTGCTGACCTACGACGCGGAGCAGGGCACCGATCTGGTGCACACCCTGCGCGTCTTCCTCGAATGCTCCGGCTCGCCCACCCGGGCCGCGCGGACGCTGCACATCCATGTCAACACGTTGCGGTACCGGATCGGGCGGGCGAGCGAACTGCTCGGCGCCGATCTGACCGAGTTCACCGAACAGCTCGACGTCTATTTGGCCTTGTCGGCAGGGAGCTGAAATGGGCATCACCACCGCGAAGGAAGCCGCGTACGACCCCCGGGTGGTCGCTTTCGGGCGGCTGATGGGCGCGGCGAACCGGCTCGAATACCTCCTCGGGCGGGCACTGGAGACCGAATGCGGGATCTCGCACCTGATGTTCGAGGTCCTGCTGATCGTCGGACGGGCGGGCGAGGCCGGGATGAGCATGCGCGCGATCGCCCAGGAGCAGGTGCTGACCACCGGCGGCGCGACCCGGCTGGTCGACCGGATGACCACACTCGGGCTGGTCGTGCGGGCCCCCCACCCCGAAGACCGGCGCGTGCAACTCGTCCGGCTGACCGGGACGGGCGAGGAGACGACCGTGCGGGCGGCGCGGATGCACGTCGAGAACATCCAGCGGTTCTTCCTCGGACCGCTGCCCTCGGCCCACCGCGAGCAGTTCACCCAGGACCTGCGGACGCTGAGCCATTCCGCGCGGGACGCCCTCCCCCGGCTCCGCTAGGAATATCTGACTGGTCAGACATCGTTGGGCCGGACATGAAGCTCGTCTACGTCTTCGACGCGTACTGCGGCTGGTCCTACGGCTTCGCCCGGACCATGGCCGACGTCGCGCACCGGCATCCCGACCTGCCGGTCGAAGTGGTGTCCGGTGGCCTGTTCCTCGGCGGCCGCCGGGTGCCGATCCGGCAGTTCGGCCACGTCCAGGGCGCCAACGCCGAGATCACCCGCCGGACCGGGGCGCCGTTCGGGGAGAGCTACGAACGGCTCCTCGCGGACGGCGAGTTCGTGATGGACTCCGAAGCCGCCGCGTGCGGGATGGCGGCACTGCGCGAGGTCGCCCCGGACCGCGCGGTGCGGCTCGCGGCCCTGGTGCAGGAGGCGTTCTACCTCGATGGACTGAGCCTCTCCGACGTTGCGACGTACCGGGTGGTCGCACAGCGGGCGGCCCTGGACGGGGACGCCGTCGAAGCCGCACTGGGCCGGGTGTCCGCGGCGGCCGACTTCCAGCGGGCACGGGAACTGGGGGTCACCGGCTATCCGACGTTGCTGATGGACGACGGGGAACGAGTGGTGACGCTGGTTTCCGGAAACGCCAGTGCGGACGAGGTCGAGCAGCGGATCGGGGCTTGGGTTTCCTGACCTTCGGTGTTTGACTCCGCGTATGTCCGCTTCCGTGGTCCTTCGACCGGCGACTTCCGCCGACGCCGGTGCCGTCGCGGAGATCTGGTACCACGGCTGGCGTGACGGCCATCTCGGCAACGTGCCCGACGCGCTCCTGCGTGCCCGCACCCGGGAATCGTTCCGGGAACGGGCACCCCAGCGGATCGGCGACACGGCGGTCGCCGTCGCGCGGGGCGAGGTGGCCGGGTTCGTGATGGTCGTCGGCGACGAGGTCGAGCAGGTGTACGTCTCGTCGGATCATCGCGGGAGCGGCGTGGCCCGGGCGCTGCTCGCGGAGGCCGAGCGGCTTGTCGTGGCAGGCGGGCATTCCCGGGCGTGGCTCGCGGTGGTGCCGGGAAACGCGCGGGCGCGACGATTCTACGAACGGTGCGGATGGGTCGACGAGGGCGGGTTCGAGCATCGGGCCCCGGGGCCCGATGGGCCTATTTCTGTTCCTTGTCAGCGTTACGTGAAGTCTTTGGGGTGACTCGATCCAGGTCCTTCACCTTTTTCGTTTCACCCTTCAGTGGTACTTGGACCGTTTCATTGTTGCCTAGAATCACGAACACATGTTCGACTGAGTTGGGTATCCTTGGGAGTGTCCGAGACGAACCTTCCCGAGTCGCCGCAGGAGCTGTGGCGCCGGCGAGCTGGAGCTTGCCCAGGGCGCGCAACAGTTCCCGCAGGTGACACGGGTCCCGTCCGCGAACCCGCGGGACCCCAAACGCCCTTCAGAGAAAGATCTTGACCAGCTGATCCTGTCCGTCCGGATCGCGCAACACGACCTGGTGGCCCGCGCGGAGTTCGGCGTCCACGAACTCGTAGACCAGCAGCGCCCGGTTGACCAGGTCGACCTTCTTCAGTCCCGTGCGTTCCTGCAGTTTGCCCAGCGCGTCGACCGCCTCGGCGATCAGCGCGACGTTGACGCGATCGACCACCGCGGGACGGCCGGTCGCGGTCTCCTCAACCGATGGCATACCCGCTCCCTTCCCTGGCGACACTGCGCCGCGCATTCAATCTTGACACACATGACACTGGTTAACCACAGATTACCCACCGGATCTGTTGCCCAAGTCGGCCGACCGGGGATACAGTGGGGTCACGACAGCCACCCCTCATGCAGGCCCGTCACCATGCGGCGGGTACCACCATCGAAAGCGCGGCCACGGCTTTCACGCACGAGGGCTCACGAAGGGGAGACGGCGACCGATCAAGGAGAGGGGTTTGATCGGTCACCTTCGCAGCCGAGCAGCGGCTCGGCTCCCCCAGTGGTCCCCAGCTTGACGCGCCGACCCGGGCTCGCCTGACTGGGCAAGAAAGGCATGACGCATGGGTGCCGAAACCGAGGGCGTGGACGACACCACGCCCGAGGAGATGATGACGAGCTGGGCGAGGACACCGACCCGGCTCGCGCGCGTCAGGATCGAGACGTCGGAGTTGAAGGCGGAAGCGGCGGTGCCGGCGAGCCAGACACGACGGCTGCTCGTCACGATCCTCGACACGCTGGTGGTGCTCGGAGCCGTTCTCGGCCCGGCGTTGACGTTGCAGGTGGTTCCGGCCGCCTTCCCGACGTGGGCGACGGCCGGGACGATCGCGGGCCAGCTCGCCATGCTGGCGCTCGTCGCGAGGTCCGCGCACCGGGAAGAACCCGGCCGAAGGTCACCTGGCTGACCTCGGCCGAGGCGAGCAGCAGCTGAGCAAGCGCCTCTCGAGCGGGACGCTTCCTCAGCTGCTGCTCACACCACGCGCCTCGCGTAATTGTCCAATGCGGACCGCGAGAACGCGAGCTCACTCTCGTCGACGGCGCCACAATCCAGGCCCCGCACCAGGAAGCTCGCCAGGGCCTGCGCCGTCGCGGGTTCGTCCAGCACTCCGTGCCCGGTCTGGTCCGCGTAGTCGCGCAACCGCCCCGACGCCGCCGGGAAACCCTCGCGGAAGAACGCGTAGGTCGCCGCGAACCGCGTCGGCAGTTGATGCGGGTGCAGATCCCAGCCCTGGTAGAAACCGCGTTCCAGCGAGCGCCGCACCAGCCGCAGGTGTTCGCGCCAGGCCGGGAGGATCGCGTCGCCGACGGGCAGCTTGTTCGTCGAGCCGTCCGAGAGCCGGACACCGGTCCCGGCCGCCGAAACCTGCATGAACTGCTTGGCGAAATCGGCGGCCGGGTGTTCCATGCTCTGGTGTTCGGCGCTGATGCCGAGGCCCGCGCTGTAGTCGTAGGTCCCGTAGTGCAGACCGGAACACCGGCCGCGCGCGGCCTGGATGATCCGCGGGACCGCGGCCGTGCCATCGACGTCCACGATGGACTGCGAGGTCTCGATCTGGACTTCGAACCGCAACGCTCCCTCGGGCAGGCCGTACGCGGATTCGAGACGCTCCAGGACATCCGCCGCCACTTCGACCTGCTCGACGGCGGTCACCTTCGGCAGCGTGACGACGAAGCCTTCCGGCAAGGGACCGCTTTCCAGCAACCCGGCCAGAAAGAGGTCCAAGGTGCGGATGCCGCGGCGCCGGGTCGCCTGTTCGAAGCTCTTGAACCGGATGCCGACGAACGGCGTCCCGCCCGTGATGGCGAGGGTCCGGCCCGCGGCGAGCGCGGTGGCGTCCTCTTCCCCGTCACCCGGTCTGCCGTAGCCGTCCTCGAAATCGATCCGCAGATCCTCGATCGGCTCGGTCAGCAGTTTGGTCCGGACACGGTCGGCGACGTCGGCGTCCAGGCCGAGTGCATCGGCGTGTTCGCCGAACACCCGCAGGGCCTGCTTGCCCCAGTCCGCCACGAGCCGCGTCTTGTACCGCGACGCGGGCACGTACACGGTGTGCACGGGCTGGCGGCCGGGCGGCTCGCCGGGATACCGGGCCGCGACGCGCGCGTCCGCTTCGGCGAGGCGCGCGTCCGCGGCGGTGTAGACGTCCTCGGTGAGCCGCCCGTTCCCCATCTGGCTACTTGATCCTTTCGTACGCGGGCAGCGTCAGGAAGTCCGGGAACTCGTCGGCGAGCGCGACCTGCTCGAACAGTTCGACGGCGGGTTCCAGCAGCTCCGGCTTGATCTCGGCGGCCAGCTCGCCGCGGACCTCGGCCAGCACGCCGCGCACCAGTTCCCCGGTCACCTTGTCGCCGGTGTCGAGCCGAGTGCCGTTGCGCACCCACTGCCACACCTGCGAACGCGAGATCTCCGCGGTGGCCGCGTCCTCCATCAGGTTGTGGATCGCCGCCGCGCCGTTGCCGCTCAGCCAGGACGCGATGTAGCGGATGCCGACGTCGACAGCGGCACGCAGCCCGGCCGCCGTCGCGCCACCCGGCGTGGAGGCCGCGTCGAGCAGCTGGTCGGCGGTGACGGAGACCTCGTCGCGGGTCCGGTCGAGCTGGTTCGGCTTGTCGCCGAGGACCTTGTCGAACTCCTCGCGGCAGATGTCGACCATGCCCGGGTGCGCGACCCACGAACCGTCGAAACCGTCGCCCGCCTCACGGCTCTTGTCCGCGCGGACCTTGTCGAGCGCGGCCGCGGTGACCTCGGGGTCCTTACGGTTCGGGATGAACGCGGCCATCCCGCCGATGGCGAACGCGCCGCGTTGGTGGCAGGTGCGCACCAGCAGTTCGGTGTAGGCGCGCATGAACGGCGCGGTCATGGTGACCGAGTTGCGATCCGGCAGCACGAACTTCTCGCCCGCGTCGCGGAAGTACTTGATGACGCTGAACAGGTAGTCCCAGCGGCCGGCGTTCAGGCCGGAGGCGTGCTCGCGCAGTTCGTAGAGGATCTCGTCCATCTCGAAGGCCGCCGGGATGGTCTCGATCAGCACGGTCGCCCGGACGGTGCCGTGCTCGATGCCGAGCGTCTTCTCCGAATGGGTGAAGACGTCGTTCCAGAGCCGGGCTTCGAGGTGGCTTTCCATCTTCGGCAGGTAGAAGTACGGGCCCTTGCCGCGATCGAGCAGTTCCCGCGCGTTGTGGAAGAAGTGCAGGCCGAAGTCGACCAGTGCGCCGACGGCCTGGCGCCCGCCGAAGGACAGGCCGCGTTCGTCGAGGTGCCAGCCGCGCGGGCGGACGACGATGGTCGCGTGCTCGACGTCGTCCTTCAGCGCGTAGCTCTTGCCGCCGCTCTCCAGCGTGATGTTCTCGCGGACGGCGTCGTACAGGTTGACCTGGCCGGAGACGACGTTCGCCCAGTGCGGCGTGTTCGCGTCCTCGAGGTCCGCGAGCCAGACCTTCGCGCCGGAGTTCAGCGCGTTGATGGTCATCTTGCGGTCGGTCGGACCGGTGATCTCGACGCGGCGGTCACGCAGGGCGGGCGGGGCCTCGGCCACCCGCCAGTCACCCTCGCGGATCTCCTTGGTCTCGGGCAGGAAGTCCAGCTTGCCGGTGGTCCTGGCCTCTTCGCGGCGCTTGCCCCTGGCCTTCAGCAGTTCGTCGCGGCGGCCGGCGAAAGCCTCGTGCAGACCCGCGAGGAAGGCGAGCGCCTCCGGCGTGAGGATCTCGCCCCCACGCTCCACGGGCCCACCGAGCACCTGGGCGGAGATCTGGTCAGACATGAGAAACACCCCGAGTTCCGGAATAAATAACGTCCCTACGGTTTTACCTGACGGACTATAGTTTCTGCATAGCGGAACCTCAACGCCGACGTAAGGAGGGCCACGTGGCGGCGGAGAAGAACGGACGCGACGGCGGCGTCCAGTCCCTGCAACGGGCCTTCGAGCTGCTCGAGCATCTCGCGGACACCGGGGGCGAAGCCAGTCTTTCGGAGCTGGCCACCCTGTCCGGACTGCCGATGCCGACCATCCACCGGCTGATCAGGACCCTGGTCGGCCTGGGTTATGTCCGGCAGAACACCAACCGCCGGTACGCCCTGGGCGCCCGGCTCATCCGGCTGGGCGAGAACGCCAGCATGCAGTTCGGCTCGTGGGCCCGGCCGCTGCTCGCGGAACTGGTGGACGAGGTCGGCGAGACGGCGAACCTCGCGGTGCTGGAGCGGGACGAGGTCGTCTACGTCGCACAGGTGCCGTCGAAGCACTCGATGCGGATGTTCACCGAGGTCGGACGGCGTCTCCTGCCCCACGGCACCGGCGTCGGGAAGGCGATGCTCGCGCATCTGCCGACCGACACCGTCACCGCGCTGCTCTCGCGGACGGGTATGCCGTCGTACACCGAGCACACCTTCACCGACCAGGACGCGCTGCTGCGCGAGCTGGCGAAGATCGCCCAGCAGGGGTACGCGCTCGACGAGGCCGAACAGGAACTCGGCGTCCGCTGCGTGGCCGTCGCGGTCCCGGGCGCGCCCGTGCCGGCGGCGGTTTCGGTGTCCGGCCCCTCGGGACGGCTCACGATGGAGACCGTCGAGCGGATCGCGCCCGCCGTTCAGCGGATCGCGAACTCGCTCGGTTCCACCCTGACGAGGGACGGGGTCACCGTTTGAGCCGGGCCTCCAGGCCGTCGAGCATCCTGTCCAACCCGTAGAGGAACTTCTCGTCGCGGAATTTCTCCGGATCGGCCTCGGCGTCGAACTGGGCGACCCGCTCCCGCTGGTGCGGATACTCCCGCGCCGCCTCCTCGATGGCGGGACGCAGGTGCTCCGACCATTCCTGCTCGCTCCGGCCGCTCTTCGCGAGCGTCGTCAGCCACGCCGCCTCGCTCGTCCCGACGCCGATGACGTAGGCGATGACGGCACTGAGCGCCTGGTCCGCTTCGTCGCCGGGGAAGCCCGCGGTCTCGAAGAGGCTCACCATGCGCTCGTTGAGCCGCATGACGTTCGGCCCCAGGTAGGACAGGCCGACCGCGCCGAGCAGCGAGGCGACCCACGGATGCCGCAGGATCATCGCTCGCACGCTCTGCGCGCCGACGGTCGCCGCCGCGCGCCATTTCGCCGGATCGGAGTTCTCCGGGACGGCGATCTCGCCGTAGACCTCGTCGACGACCAGCTCGATGAGCTCGTCGCGGTTGGCCACATGCCGGTAGAGCGACGTCGCGCCCGCGTTCAACGCGGTGCCGAGTCTGCGCATGCTCAGCGCGTCGACGCCTTCGACGTCCAGTAGCCGCACCGCTTCGCCCACGATCTGGGCCTGGCTCAACGCGGGCTGGTCCCGCTTGCGGCGGGGCCGGGTCCACACCGACTGGATCGGCGGCTGCTCGTCGACTGGCATGCGCACTCCCTTCACTGTCGCCCTCCACCTTAGCGTCCGGCGCACGACGTTCCCCCCTTGCGAACGCTGTCATTTTATGCGTACAGTGTGCGCAAGAGCAGAACAACGTACGCACTACCTTCCCGGGGGTTTCCGATGAACTCGACACAAGGACGCGACCCGCGCCGCTGGTGGATCCTGATCGTGCTGTGCCTGAGCACGCTCGTGCTGGTCGTGGACAACATGGTGCTGACCGTCGCGGTGCCGCCGCTGGCCGAAGACCTCGGCGCGAGCGCCCAGGACACGCAGTGGGTCCTGGACTCCTACATCCTGGTGTTCGCCGGGCTGCTGCTCACCTCCGGAAGCCTCGGCGACCGGTTCGGCCGCCGGAAGGTGATGATCATCGGCCTCGCCCTGTTCGGCGTGGCGTCACTGGTGGCCGCGTTCGCCGCGAACCCGATGGAGCTGATCCTGGCCCGTGCGGTGATGGGCGTCGGCGGCGCGCTGATCATGCCGAGCACCCTGTCGATCCTCATCACCGTCTTCGACGACGAAGAGCGCCGCAAGGCGATGGCGGCGTGGAGCGCGGTCGCGATGCTCGGCATGATCGGCGGCCCGGTGCTGGGCGGCGTGCTGATCGCGTGGTTCTGGTGGGGCGCGGTGTTCCTGATCAACGTGCCGATCGTCGTCTTCGCGGTGCTCGCCGCGCTCACCCTGATGCCGGAGTCCCGGGGCCCGTGGCAGAAGCCGGACCCGCTCGGCGCGATCCTGTCCGCCGTCGGCATGACCGCGCTGGTCTGGACGATCATCGAACTGCCCAAGCACGGCATCACCGAGGCCGGGACGCTGATCCCGCTGACGATCGCCGTCGCGAGCCTGGCCGGTTTCGTGTCCTGGGAGCGGCACACGCCGTCGCCGATGGTCCCGCTGAACCTGTTCCGCAAGCGCAACTTCAGCGGCGGCAGCCTGTCGCTCACGCTGGTGCAGGTCGGCAACGGCGGCCTGCTGCTGCTCCTGACCCAGTACCTGCAGTTCGTCCTCGGCTACACGCCGACCCAGGCGGGTCTCGCGTTCATCCCGATGGCGATCGCGTCGCTGCTCTGCAACACCCTCGGCGCCACGCTGGGCCAGAAGATCGGCAACCGCGCCCTGGCCACCTTCGGCATGACGGTGATGGCGGCCGGGTTCGGGATGCTCGCGACGCTGTCGACGAACGAAGGTTTCCTCCTGCCGGCGATCGCGCTGTTCCTGCTCGGCGCCGGCGGCGGGCTGGCGATGCCGGCGGCGATCGCGGCGCTGATGGGCGAGGTCCCCGAGGAGCAGGCGGGCGTCGGCTCCGCGCTCAACGACACCATCCAGCAGCTGGGTGCCGCGCTCGGCATCGCCATCCTGGGCAGCGTCGTCTCCACCCTGTTCACCTCGCAGATGCCCGAATCCGCTCCGGCGGCGGCACGGCTCTCGATCGGCGACGCCTTCGCCACCGGTGACGGCGGCGTGATCACCGCGGCCCGCGAGTCGTTCACCTCGGCGATGTCGACGACGTTCCTCGTGAGCGCGGTGGGCGTCCTGGCCGCGGCGGTGATCGCCTTCCTGGTGATGCGGGACAAGAAGACCGCTCCGGTCACCCCCGGCGAGAACGTCCTCGTCACGCTCTGATCGCGAAAGTCCGTGAAGGCCTCCTTCCCTACCCTCAAGGCAGGGAAGGAGGCCTTCACGGACTTGCGTCTGGAATCAGCTGCTGAGCAGGGCTTCCACGAAGGCGCCCGGCTCGAACGGCGCCAGGTCGTCCGACCCCTCGCCGAGGCCGACCAGCTTGACCGGCACGCCGAGTTCGCGCTGCACCTGGAAGACGATGCCGCCCTTCGCGGTGCCGTCCAGTTTGGTCAGGACGATGCCGGTGACGTCGATGACCTCCGAGAACACGCGGGCCTGCATGAGCCCGTTCTGCCCCGTGGTGGCGTCGAGGACCAGCAGCACCTCGTCGACCTTCGCCTGCTTTTCGACGACTCGCTTGACCTTGCCCAGCTCGTCCATCAGGCCGGTCTTGGTGTGCAGACGGCCCGCGGTGTCGATCAGCACCGCGTCCACGCCCGCCTCGGCGCCGCGTTTGACGGCGTCGAAGGCGACCGCCGCCGGGTCCGCGCCTTCCTTGCCCCGCACGACCTCGGCGCCCACGCGCTCGGCCCAGGTCTGCAACTGGTCGGCGGCGGCGGCGCGGAAGGTGTCGGCCGCGCCGAGCACGACGGTGCTCCCCTGCGCGACGAGCACGCGGGCGAGTTTGCCGGTGGTGGTCGTCTTGCCGGTGCCGTTGACCCCGGCGACCAGCACGACGGCGGGCTGCTTCACACCGTCGACGATGTGCGGCAGCGCGCGGACCGCCCGGACCGCGTCGATCGACAGGGCGGCCGTGAGCACCTCCTGCAGGACCGCTCGCGCGTCTTCGGACGTCCGGACGGCGCGGCGCTTCAGCTCGTCGCGCAGGCGCTCGACGATCTCGGTGGTCGTCGCGGCACCCAGGTCCGCCATGAGCAGCGTGTCTTCGACGTCCTGCCAGGAGTCCTCGTCCAGGTCACCGGCGCCCAGCAGGCCGAGCAGGCTCTGCCCGAACACCGAACGCGACTTGCCCAGCCTGCCGCGCAGCCGCTCCAGCCGTCCCGCCGCCGGAGCGATCTCCTCGGCGGGCTCCGGCTCTTCGGCGACCACGGCGGGTTCGGGGAGTTCGACGTCGCGCACGGTGCGCTGCGCGGAATCCCTCGGCACCGCCGCGTCGTCCCCGACGGCGGGCTGGCCGTCGGTCTCGGGACGGTCCTCGACCGGATGCTCGGCTTCCTCGGTCTCCTCACCGCCCGGAGCGAGCGCGATCCCGCCGGTCGCGGAGTAGCCGCCACCCTTCGGCTTCCCGCGCTCGACGGCCTCGGCAGCCTTGGACTCGTCCAGGCTGATCCGGCGGCGGCGCGCGATGAACAGCCCGGCCACCAGGACGGCGACCAGGACCACGACGGCAACGACAGCGATCCAGAACCAGGGGGTGTTCGACACGGCGCCATCCTCGCATCCGCACTCGGCCCGGCTCAGACGCCCCACGGGAAGGAAGCGGATCTTGTCAGGTACCCACTGGATAGGACTCAGTTCGGACAAGAAGAAACTTGCCCGCTTGCGCGGCCTCGGGAAAGAGGGCTAGACCACACCGAATGACTGTTTTCTCCGGCACTGGGGTCCGGATGATCGGACTCGTCTCCGGCACGTCGCTCGACGGTATCGACGTGGCGGCCGCCGAACTGCGCGCGCACGGTGACACCGTCGAACTCGTCCCGCGCGGACAGCTCGAAGTCCCTTATCCCGACGAGCTCCGGCAGGCCCTGCTCGACGCACTGCCGCCGAACCCGTGCAGCGCCGAACAGCTCACCAAACTCGACACCCTGGTGGGCCAGGCGTTCGGCGAGGCGGCCGTCCGGGGCGTCGCCGAACTGGCGGACGGCGAGGCCGACGTCGTCGCCTCACTGGGTCAGACGGTGTTCCACTGGGTCGAAAACGGCACCGCGCGCGGCACGCTGCAACTGGGGAACCCGGCGTGGATCGCCGAACGCACCGGACTGCCGGTGGTGGCCGACCTCCGCGTGCGCGACGTCGCCGCGGGCGGGCACGGCGCGCCGCTCGCCGGCACGCTGGACGCGTTGTGGCTGCGGGACATGACGGCCTTCGGTCCGGTCGCCGCGCTCAACATCGGCGGCATCGCGAACATCACCGTGGTGCCGCCGGACGGCGACGGCAGCGCTGTCCTCGCCTACGACACCGGGCCCGGCAACGCCCTGCTGGACATCGCCGCGCACCGCGTCACCGGGCGGCGTGCCGACCTCGACGGGGCGCTCGCCCTGCGCGGGAACGTCCGGCCCGATCTGCTGGCGAAACTCCTGCTCGACCCGTACTACGCGGCCGCGCCGCCGAAGTCGACCGGCAAGGAACTGTTCCACGGCGCGTACCTCGACGCCGCGCTCGACGGGCTCCCGCCCGTCGGCGCCGAGGACCTGCTCGCGACGCTGACCGAACTCACCGCGGTGACGATCGCGGCGGACTGCCGACGGCACCGCGTCGCCACGCTGATCGTCTCCGGCGGCGGCGCCGACAACCCGGCGCTGATGGCCGCGCTCACCAGGAACCTGCCCGGTACCGCCCTGAAGACCAGCGACGACCACGGGCTGCCGCGCGCGGGCAAAGAGGCATACCTGACCATTCTGCTCGGCTGGCTGACCTGGTCCGGCGTCCCGGGGAACCTCCCGTCGGCGACCGGGGCCCGGGGTGACCGGCTGCTCGGCAGCATCACCCCGGGTGCGGGTCCCCTGCGGCTTCCCGCCCCTCATGCCTCAACCGTGACCCGGCTACGGGTAGCGGCGACGACCGGCGAGCGATAGGAGATACGGATGCGCGCACTCGACCTCGCGATCATCGGGCTTTTTCTGGTCGGCATGCCCCTGCTGGGCGTCTGGATCGGCGGCAAGCAGAAATCCGGCTCCGACTACTTCGTCGGCGAAGGCAAGATCTCCTGGTGGGTGGCCTGCCTCTCGGTGGTCTCCGCGGAGACGTCCACCCTCACCGTGCTCTCCGTGCCGACGGTGGCCTACATCGCCACCCCCGGTGAAGGCGGGATGACGTACCTGGCGCTGGCGATCGGCTACATCGCCGGCCGGATCGTGGTGTCGATGGTGCTGTTGCCGCGTTACGTCGCGGGCAACCTGGTCACCGCGTACGCCTTCCTGGGCAAACGGTTCGGCAGCGGGCTGCAGGGCACCGCGTCGGTGACCTTCCTGCTCACCCGCACACTGGCCGACGGCATCCGGCTGTTCGCCACCGCGATCCCGATCAAGGTGGTGATGGCGGCCTACGGCCTCGACGTCTCGTACTGGACCATCGTCGTCGGGCTCGGCATCGCGATGGTGCTCTACAGCTTCTTCGGCGGGGTCCGCGCGGTCGTCTGGGTCGACGCGATCCAGATGCTCTGGTACATCCTCGGCGCGGTCGTGGTGATCTGGGTGATCTCCGGCAAGCTGCCGGACGGCTGGTTCGGCAGGGCCGTCGACGCCGACAAGTTCCAGATCTTCGACTTCTCCTCGAACATGCTCACCGGGCAGTACGCGTTCTTCACCGCGGTGATCGGCGGCGCGGTGCTCTCGATGGCGTCGCACGGCTCGGACCAGCTGATCGTGCAGCGCCTGCAGGCCACCAACGATCTGCGTGCCGCGCGGAAGGCACTGGTCGCCAGCGGTTTCGTGGTGTTCGTCCAGTTCGCGCTGTTCCTGTTCATCGGCGTGCTCCTGTGGGCGCTGTACAACGGCCTGGCCCCGACCAAGCCGAAGCCGGAAGGCCTGGGGCTGGCCAACAAGGACGAACTGTTCGCGAACTTCATCGTGAACGACCTGCCGAGCGGGCTCTCGGGCTTCGTGATCGCCGGGATCCTCGCCGCCGCGCTGAGTTCGTCACTCGGCGCGCTGGCGTCGTCCACGGTGACCGATGTCTACGAACGGGTGA
The DNA here is from genome assembly GCA_049998115.1 of Amycolatopsis sp. cmx-4-19. GTDB lineage: Bacteria > Actinomycetota > Actinomycetes > Mycobacteriales > Pseudonocardiaceae > Amycolatopsis. The sequence continues at coordinate 136,838 of JAEBEO010000012.1, forward strand.
TCGGCAGGCAGCTGCCGGAAGCCGACCGGCTGAAGCACGGCCGGATCTGGACGGTCATCTGGGCGGGCGCGCTGATCCTGTGCGCGGGATTCTTCGCCTCCTCCAACAAGACCTCGACCGACCCGATCGTCGTGCAGGCGCTCGGCATCACCGGGTACACCTACGGCGCACTGCTCGGCGCGTTCCTGCTGGGCCTGCTTGTCAAGCGCGCCAGGCAGGCGGACGCGATCGTGGCCTTCGTGGCGACGGTGCTCGTGATGGCGTTCGTCATCCTCGGCGTCAAGTTCAACAAACCCGACGGCAGCCTGATCGGGATCGACTTCGGCAAGGCGTCGGGGAACACGGTGGCGCTGGCCTGGCCCTGGTACACGCTGTGCGGCGTGGTGATCACGCTCGTGGTCGGCGGGTTGCTCTCGCTGCGGCACAGCAGCGCGGACCCCTTGGCCGAGCCGGACGTGAAGGAATCCTCGTCGGTTTAGGTCCCCGACGATGTCATGAAAGGGTCTTTCAAGACACTTGTATCGAGGGGTAAGTCAAATGTGGTGTGACCAGCCTTCGTGGCGAAGGACCCCTTCGCTGGCTTCAAGGTCGGGGGGCCTTCGCGGCGTGGTTCTAGACCGACCTGCGGGCGCCGGTCGTTCCCCGCGTGTCCACAAGGGACACTCCTGGCCGACTGGATGCCCGATGATGGCTAGATGTACGGTTTACGAGAGGGTCGTGAGTGGCAAAGCGGGTTAGAACCCCATGCCACGTAGCTTAAGTTGATCTTGGGTGCGAGCCGCGGCGGCTGCCGGAGCTGATCGACAGGCTGGACAAGTTCACCGGTGGCGGACCTGGGGCTCGACCGTCCACAAGGGACGTCAATGCGGGCTGCGGTACCCGATTTGGGTGCTGTGTGTAGGTGCGCAAGGGGGTCGTGAGTGGTAAAGAGGGTTAGAACGACCTTTGCCACTCACGACCGCTTGCGGCAGGGTCAGGCTCCTTTCGGCCGGGGCAACCGAGCGCGTGACCTGCGGCAGCCGTCACCACTGGCGATCAAGGCCTGTCCAAGATCAACGTAAGCTACGTGGCATGGGGTTAGAACGCGCTTTGCCACTCACGACCCCCTTGGCGAAGCGTGCATCTAGCCATCGACCAGACATTTGCCCGACCGACAGTGTCCTGTGTGGACAGCCAGGGTGCGGCCGGTCCAGATCCCCGACGCCAAAGGTTCCCTTCAGTCCGGCACGACCCACCCGTGAACGCACCACATTTGCCTTACCTGTCGATAGAACCCGCATTGCCACTCACGGTCCCCCCTCGCCAAGCGTGCATCAATCGGACATTCAGTCGCCCGAACGCGTCCCGAGTGGACCGTCCGAGCGTGGTCGGCGAAACATGACACGTTCGCCCTTCTCCTCAACAACCCCTACGCCGGGACCGGATCCTCTTCCGTGGTCCGGAGCCGCTGCGAGATCACCTTGGTGATGCCGTCGCCCTGCATGGACACGCCGTACAGGGCGTCGGCGATCTCCATGGTCGGCTTCTGGTGGGTGATGATGATCAGCTGCGAAGAGTCCCGCAGCTGCTCCAGCAGCCCGATCAGCCGTCGCATGTTGGTGTCGTCGAGCGCGGCCTCGACCTCGTCCATGACGTAGAAGGGCGAAGGCCGGGCACGGAAGATCGCCACCAGCATGCCGACGGCGACCAGCGACTTCTCACCGCCGGAGAGCAGCGAGAGGCGCTTGACCTTCTTGCCCGGCGGGCGCGCTTCGACGTCGACGCCGGTGGAGAGCAGGTCGTGGGGCTGTGTGAGCACCATGCGCCCCTCGCCACCCGGGAACAGCACGCCGAACACGGTCTCGAACTCGCGCGCGACATCCTCGTATGCCGACGCGAAGACTTCGAGGATCTTCTCGTCGACCTGTTTGATGACGGCTTCGAGGTCCTTGCGGGTGTCCTTGAGGTCTTCGAGCTGGGTCGAGAGGAACTTGTAGCGCTCCTCCAGCGCCGCGAACTCCTCCAGTGCCAGCGGGTTGACCTTGCCCAGCAGGCTCAGGTCCTTCTCGGCGCGCTTCGCCCGGCGGGCCTGGGTGTCGCGGTCGAAGGGCATGGGCGGCGGCGGGGTGACGTCCTCGCCGCGTTCCTTGGCCGCCTCGTACTCGGCCATCTCCCCCGCGCTCGGCGGCACCGGGTTTTCGGGACCGTACTCGGCGACGAGGTCTTCGAGGCCGATGCCGAAGTCTTCGGCGATCTTGGTTTCGAGCTGTTCGAGCCGCAGCCGTTGTTCGGCACGCAGCACCTCGTCGCGGTGGACGGCGTCGGTGAGCTTCTCCAGTTCGCCGGTCAGCTCGCGGACCTTGCTGCGGACCTGCGTCAGCGCGGTCTCCCGCGACTGCCGCTGCGCCTGGGCCTCGTCCCGCTCGTGGGCGGCGCGCTGCACGGAAACCTCGATGCGCTCCAGCGCGATCTCGCCGCCGTCGACCACGGCGTTGGCGATCTCGGCGCCACGTTTCCGCGCCGCACGGGCCTTTTCGGCGCGTTCGCGAGCCTGGCGCTCGGCGTGCGCGGCACGGCGCAGCGATTCGGCCTTGCCCTGGATGCTCCGCGCGCGCTCCTCGGCGGTGCGCAGCGCGAGCCGGGACTCCATCTCCTCCTGGCGGACCGTGCCGAGGTCTTCGGCGGCCTGATCGCGTTCGGCGGTGTCCGGATCCTCGTCGACTTCCTGGTCGGCGACCGCGGACAGCCGCTCTTCGAGTTCGGCGAGCTGCTGGAGCGCCTGTTCGCGGCTCTGCTCGACCTTGGCGCGCTGGGTGCTCAGCCGCTCCATCTCGGCCTGCGCGGCGCGGGCCGCCTGCTGCATCCGGTTCAGCCGCTCGGACGACCGGGCCTTGCGGACCTTCGCGTCCCCGAGGGCTTCCTTCGCCTGGCCGACCTCTTCGCGGCGGGCCTGCTGCTCGGCACGGGCGCCTTCGAGTTCCGCGGCGGCGCGTTCCAGCGCGCGTTCGGCGGTGTGCAGGCGATCGCCCGCCTCGTCGACGGCGGCCTGCACCTCGATGACACTCTCGCCGCGGGCCGAACCGCCGACCGCCCAGCGGGCACCGAAGACGTCGCCCTCGCGCGTGACCGTGCCGACCTCGGGGTACACCTCGACCAGCCGTCGCGCGGACTCCAGACCGTCCACGATGGCCACCCGGTCGAGCGCGTGCTCGACGGCGGACCGCAGCGCGGGCGGCGCCGAAACCACTTCACGCGCCCAGCGCGCGCCCTCGGGCAGCGACGGCCAGGCACCGGTATCCACAGTGGACCCCCAACCGCCGAGCAGGATGCCCGCACGCCCGGAGTCGTTGTCCTTCAAGAACTTGAGCGCGGCGAGGGCGTCTTCGCCGCCGTTGACCGCGACCGCGTCGGCGACCGGGCCGAGTGCCGCGGCCAGCGCGACCTCGTGGCCTGCCTCGACGGTGAGCAACGCGGCCACCGAACCGAGCAGTCCGGGCAGTTCGTGCGACGCGCCGAGCAGCGCGCCCGCGCCGTCCTTGCGGCGCAAGCCCATCGACAGCGCCTCGACACGCGCCTTCTCCGACGCGATCTCGCGTTCGGCGGTGCGCTCGGCCTTGACCAGTTCCTCGACCCGCGCCTTGGCGGCGTTGTTGGCCTCCACCGCGCGGTCGTGGTGGGCCTGCAGGCCGAAGTCGTCGGATTCCTCGACGCCGCCTTCGGCCTTGGCCTCTTCCAGTTCCTCGACGGCGATCTCCGCGCGCTCGGCGGCCTCTTCGAGCGAGACGCTGAGCCTGTCGATCTCGTCGGAGGTCGCGCCGTTCTTGCTGCGCAGCGCCTCGACCTGGCCGGTGAGCTTCGCGAGCCCCTCCCGGCGGTCCGCGATCGCGCGGACGGCGGCCATATGGGCGCGTTCGGCGGCCTGGACGAGGTGTTCGAGCTGCTCGCGCTTCTGGACGGTCTCCGAAAGCACCATCCGCGCTTCGGCGACGGCCTCGGCGAGTTCCGCCTCCCGCTCGGCGACCTGCTCGGCCTCGGCCTCCAGCTCGTCGGGGTCGCGGCCGGTGCCCGCGTGCTGCACGTCGGACGACAGGTGCCGCTGACGCTCCAGCGCGAGCCGCACGGTGCCGCGCAACCGTTCGGTCAGCGCGGAAAGCTTGTACCAGGTCTCCTGCGCGGCCGCCAGGCGCGGCGCGTCCTCGGCGAGCGAGGATTCGAGTTCGGCCTCCTCGGCGGCGACGATCTCCAGCGCCTGCTCGACCTCGGTACGGCGCTGACGGGCGACCCGCTCGTCGGCCTCTTCCTTGGCGATACCCGAACGCTGGGTGACCAGGTCGTGGGCGAACAGCCGCAGCCGGGCGTCGCGCAGTTCGGACTGCACCCACTGCGCCTTGCGGGCGATCTCGGCCTGTTTGCCCAGTGGTTTGAGCTGGCGGCGCAGTTCGGTGGTGAGGTCGCCGAGGCGGTCGAGGTTGCCCTGCATGTTCGCGAGCTTGCGCAGGGTCTGTTCCTTGCGCTTGCGGTGCTTGAGGACGCCGGCGGCCTCTTCGATGAAGGCGCGGCGCTCCTCGGGCTTGGATTCGAGGATCGCCGACAGCTGGCCCTGACCGACGATGACGTGCATCTCGCGGCCGATACCGGAGTCCGACAGCAGCTCTTGGACGTCCATCAGGCGGCAGCGGTCGCCATTGATCTCGTACTCGCTCGCGCCGTCGCGGAACATGCGACGGGTGATCGAGACCTCGGAGTACTCGATGGGCAGCGCACCGTCGGCGTTGTCGATGGTGAGCGTGACCTCGGCGCGCCCGAGCGGGGCACGGCCGGCGGTCCCGGCGAAGATGACGTCCTCCATCTTGCCGCCGCGCAGGTCTTTCGCGCCCTGAGTGCCCATGACCCAGCGCAGCGCGTCGAGGACGTTCGACTTGCCGGAGCCGTTCGGTCCGACCACACAGGTGATGCCCGGCTCGAAACGCAGCGTCGTCGCCGAGGCGAAGGACTTGAAGCCCTTGAGCGTCAGGCTCTTCAGGTGCACGTCGTGCTGACCCCTCTAGGCTGCGGGTACCGGTCGTCCAATCGGCCAAGGCTACCTGTGCGGCGGGCGCGGGCGTGGGAGGCGGGGGCGTGGGAGCCGGATCAGCGTTCCACGAAGCCGGTGATCCCGCCTTTCGCCGGCGACCAGCGCTCGACGACGCGATCCACACTACCGGGTGATTCTCCCGACCGTAGGGCCGCCAGAAGCCGCTCACAGTGATCGCGAACACCCTCCGCTGTCACCTGGACGCGTCCGTCGGCCAGATTCCCCGCGCTGCCGACGAGTCCCAGCTCCAGCGCACGACTGCGGGTCCACCAGCGGAAACCGACGCCCTGCACCCTGCCGTGCACCCACGCGGTCAGCCTGATGTGCGTTTCTTCCTCACTCACGCCCGCCATGGTGCCCCATCCGGATGACTGCGGAGTGTGAACACACTGTTCACTGTCGTTCGCAGACGGTGAGGTGGCGGTGATAATCTCCGCGCGGGTCCCCACTTGGGCTACCTCGCCCGGGTAGCCGAACTCCCCGAAGTCCCCCATCCGAGGAGCCAGCACATGCCCCGTCCCGACGGGCCTGATCCGAGCGCACGCGTGTCCGTGGCGCCCCCGCGCGGCGCCACCGGCAAACTCAACCGCGCCGGCTACGCCGTCCTCGGCGTGGCCGGTCTCGTGGTGGCGACGGCCTTCGCCGCGATCGCCGAACTGGCGGGACCCGGCACCTCGGCCACCGCGGGCGGCACCGGCATCCCCGGTGGGAAGGGCACCTCCCCCGCCGGTGTCCAGGTGGTCCCGGGCAACGCCGTCCCCGGCGGCCCGATGACCGTCAGCGGCTCCCCCATCCCGGGCGCGCCCACCAGTTCCACCCCGCCGCCGACCACGGTCACGTCGGTCGGGCCGGACGGCAAGGAGACGACGAGCGTCATCGTCCCGCCGCCGGTGGCGCCGCCGCCGAACCCGGGCGGTGGCGAGCCGCCGGTGGTGGTGGTGCCGACTCCGAAGCCTTCGCTGACGCCTACACCGACGAAGACGACGACGACCACTCCGACGACCACGCCCACGACGCCGACGTCAGATCCGCCGTCGAGCCCGCCGGGCGGCGGCTCCAGCACCAGCGGCGCGCCGAGCCAGTCGACTCCGGGCCGGGCCGGCACGTCGGGCACCGATACCTCCACGAGCAGCGCCCGGTAAGACTTCGTAGGTCCGTGAAGGCCTCCTTGCCTACCTTGAGGGTAGGGAAGGAGGCCTTCACTACTTCACGCACTGCGTGATTGAAGGACGAACTCGGGTGCGCGGCCTCCGATCACATGAGTTCCCGCTCCAAGCACGCACGATCAACCTGGCTCACATTTCGAAGCGGTAGCCCATTCCCGGTTCCGTCAGCAGGTGCCGCGGCCGTGAGGGTTCCGGTTCCAGCTTCCGCCGCAATTGCGCCAGGTACACCCGCAGGTAGTGCGACTCGGTCTCATACGTCGGGCCCCACACCTCGTGCAGCAGCTGTTTCTGCGCCACCAGCCGTCCCCGGTTGCGCACGAGGAGTTCCAGCACGCCCCATTCGGTCTTGGTGAGATGCACTTCCTTGCCGTCGCGGCGCACTTTCTTGGCCGCGAGGTCGATGCGGAACGATCCGGTGTCCACCACCGCGTCCACACCGTCCACAGTGGACGTCGCCGAACGACGGACCGCCGCGCGCAACCGCGCCAGCAGCTCGTCCATGCCGAAGGGTTTGGTCACGTAGTCGTCGGCGCCGGCGTCGAGGGCCTGCACCTTGTCGGCCGAGTCGCCCCGGGCGGACAGCACGATGATCGGCACCTTCGTCCAGCCGCGCAGTCCGGCGATCACCTCGGTGCCGTCGAGATCGGGCAGGCCGAGGTCGAGCACGACGACGTCGGGTTTCGTCTCGGCGACGGCCTTCAAGGCGGCCGTCCCGTCGTGCGCGGTGATCACCTTGTAGCCGCGGGCGGAAAGGTTGATCCGCAGGGCTCGCACGATCTGCGGTTCGTCGTCGACGACCAGGACGGTCGCCGTCACGGTTTCAGCACTCATCGCACTCGCTCCTCCTCTTCGTTCTCGATGCCCTCGTCGTCGAAAGCGAGGAGGTTCTTTTCCGGATCCTGACCGACGTAGGCGGGCAGCGAGATGACGACGGTGAGCCCGCCGCCGGGCGTGTCCTCCGCCCGGATCCGCCCGCCCATCGCCTCGGTGAACCCCTTGGCGACAGACAGCCCCAGTCCCACGCCGGGCACGCTGTCCCGGTCTCCCCCGAGCCGCTGGAACGGCGCGAACGCCGAATCCGCGGTGCCCTTCTTGAGCCCGCGCCCGTGGTCGACGATGCGCAGTTCGACGTGGTCGGAATGCGTGCTCGCGCGGGCCGAGACCGGCTCGCCGGAGACGCCGTGCCGCAACGCGTTGTCGATCACGTTGGCCACGACCCGTTCCAGCAGGCCGGGATCGGCGCAGACCGACGGCAGCCGGGCGTCGACGGCGACCACGACCGAAGCCGAGTTGTCCACATTGGACAGCGCGTGCGAGACGACCTCGTCGTAGCCGACCGGCCGCAGGTGCGGGCGCACCGCGCCGGTCGCCAGCCGGGACGAGTCGAGCAGGTTGTCGATCAGCCCGGCCAGCCGGTCGGCCGATTCCTCGATCGCCTCCAGCAGTTCGTCGGTGTCGGATTCGGACAGCGAGATGTCGGTCGCGCGCAGGCTGCCGATGGACGCCTTGATCGACGTCAGCGGCGTGCGGAGATCGTGTCCCACGGCCGACAACAGGGCCGTGCGGAGTTCGGTCGCCTCGGCCTTGCGCTCGGCGCGGACCGCCGCCTTCGCCATCCGCTGCTGCCGCAGGGCCAGCAGCGCCTGCCCGGCGACGGCTTCCAGCACCCGCCGGTCCGACGCGGGCAGCGCCCGGCCGCGCAGCGTCAGGTGGACGTCGGCGGTGACCGCGATGTCGGCGTCGGCCTGATCCGGATCGGCACAGGGATCGGAGCCCGCGTTCGCCACGCGCTTCCATTTCCCGTCCCGCTTCTCCAGCAGGGTCACCGAAGTCATCCCGAAGTTCTCCCGGACCTTCTCCAGCAGCCGTTCGATCGGGTTGGTCCGGGTGAGCACGGTGCGCGCGTAGGAGGCGAGCAGCGCCGCCTCGGTCCGTGCCCGCGCGGCCTGGGTGGCGCGGCGGGCCGCCGTGTCGACGACGACCGCGACGAGGATCGCCACCAGCACCATCGCGACCAGCGTGATCACGTTGCGCGGTTCGTGGACGGTGAGGTTGTACAACGGCGGGGTGAAGAAGAAGTTCAGCAGCCCGGCCGAGATCACCGCCGCGAGCAGCGCGGGCCCGAGCCCGCCCACGAGCGCGACCAGCACCGTCGCGAGCACGTAGTCGACCACGTCGGTGGAGAAGTCGAGCTGATCCCGCAGCAGGACGCCGATCAGTGTCGCCAGCGACGGCAACACCAGCGAAAGCGCCCAGCCCGCCATCCGCCGCGGCGGTGTCAGCGGGCTCCGGCCGAAGCGGGCACGCAGCCGTCCGCCCGCTTCGTCGTGCGTGACCATGTGGACGTCGATCGGGCCGGACCGTTGGACCACGGCCGCGCCGATGCCCTCGTCGAACAGCCGCGCCACCCGCGAACGCCGTGAGGTGCCCACGACCAGCTGGGTCGCGTTGACGCCGCGCGCGAAGTCGAGCAAGGCCGTCGGGACGTCGTCGCCGACGACGGTGTGGAAGGTCGCGCCGACCTCCTCGGTCAGCTTCCGGTACTTGCCGACCGCCGTCGGTCCCATCCCGGCCAGGCCGTCGCCGCGCAGGATGTGCAGCACCTGCAGTTCGGCGCCCGCGCGGTTCGCGATCCGGCTCGCCCGGCGGATCAGCGTCTCGCTCTCCGGCCCGCCGGTGACGGACACGACCACCCGTTCGCGTGCTTCCCACGTGTCGGTGATCTTCTGCTCGGCGCGATACCGCTGCAGGGCGACGTCCACCTGGTCGGCGACCCACAGCAGCGCCAGTTCCCGCAACGCGGTGAGGTTGCCGGGCCGGAAGTAGTTGCCCAGCGCCGCGTCGATGCGCTCGGCCGGGTAGACGTTGCCGTGCGCCAGGCGACGGCGCAGCGCCTCCGGCGTGATGTCGACCAGTTCCAGCTGCTCGGCCCGCCGCACGACCTCGTCGGGCACCGTCTCCTGCTGGGTGACACCGGTGATGCGTTCGACGACGTCGTTGAGGCTCTGCAGGTGCTGGACGTTGACCGTGGACAGGACGTCGATGCCGGCGGCGAGCAGTTCGTCGATGTCCTGCCAGCGCTTCTCGTTGCGCGAGCCCGGCACGTTCGTGTGCGCGAGTTCGTCCACGACGGCGACCTCGGGCGCGCGGGCGAGCAGCGCGTCGAGGTCCATTTCCTCGAATTCGCGGTCCCGGTGCTCGGAACGGCGGCGCGGTACGGTCTCCAGGCCTTCGACGAGCTCCGCGGTCTTGGTGCGGCCGTGCGTCTCGACCAGGCCGATGACCACGTCGGTGCCCCGGTCGAGGCGACGGCGCGCCTCACCGAGCATCGCGAAGGTCTTCCCGACACCGGGGGCCGCGCCGAGGTAGATCCTCAGCTCGCCCCGGCGCGGCTTGGTCGTGTTCTCGTCCACGGGAGTCAGTGTGCTCCTCCGGCCGCGTCGCGCACGGCCAAGTTGACCTTCAGCACATCGACGCCCGGCACGCCGATGCCGGCACCGCTCGTGTTCTCGGCCACGAGCTGGCGAACCTTCTCCTCGGTGAGGCCGGTGTTCCTGGCCACACGCGTGCTCTGGAGCTCGGCGTAGGTGACGCTGATCGCCGGATCCATCCCCGAGCCCGACGCCGTCACCGCGTCCGCCGGCACCTGCGCCTCCTGCACGCCTTCGCGGGCGGCGATCAGCTTCTTGCGTTCGCCGATGGAAGCGACCAGGTCCTCGTTGTCCGGGCCCTTGTTCGACGCGCCGGACGACGACGGGTCGCCGGGGCCGAGCACATCCTTCGAACCCGCGGACGGGCGGTTGTGGAACCAGGGGTCCCTCGCCGGGTCGGCCGCGACCGGGTCGACGCCGATCAGCGACGAACCGACGGCCTGCCCGTCCCGGGTGACGATCGAGCCTTCGGCGTTGCCTTCCAGCCCGGGGATCCGCGCCACGGCCCAGACGCCGAGCGGGTAGACGACGCCGAGGAGCACGGTCAGCACGAGGAGGACCCGCAGCCCGGCGAGGGTCTGCTTGAACAACGGTTTCATCAGGGTCACCCGATTCCAGGAATGAGACGGACCACGAGGTCGATCAGCCAGATCCCGAGGAACGGGCTGACGATGCCGCCGAGGCCGTAGATCAGCAGGTTCCGGCGCAGCAGCGCCGAAGCCGAGGAGGGCTGGTACCGGACACCGCGCAGGGCGAGCGGGATGAGCCCCACGATGATCAGCGCGTTGAAGATGACCGCCGAGAGGATCGCCGACTTCGGCGTCGCCAGCTGCATGATGTTGAGCGCGCCGAGCTGGGCGAAGATGCCGGTGAACATCGCGGGCAGGATGGCGAAGTACTTCGCGAGGTCGTTGGCGACGCTGAAGGTGGTCAGCGCGCCGCGGGTGATCAGCAGCTGCTTGCCGATCTCCACGATCTCGATCAGTTTCGTCGGGTCCGAGTCGAGGTCCACCATGTTCCCCGCCTCCTTGGCCGCGGAGGTCCCGGTGTTCATCGCGACGCCGACGTCGGACTGCGCCAGCGCGGGGGCGTCGTTGGTGCCGTCGCCGGTCATCGCGACCAGCCGCCCGCCCTCCTGCTCCTTCTTGATCAGCGCCATCTTGTCTTCGGGTTTGGCTTCGGCGAGATAGTCGTCGACACCGGCGTCCCGCGCGATGGCCTTGGCCGTCAGCGGGTTGTCCCCGGTGATCATGACGGTCTTGATGCCCATCGCGCGGAGCTGGACGAACCGCTCCTTCATCCCGGGCTTGACCACGTCGGACAGCCGGATCACGCCGCGCACGAACGCTTTCGCGCCGTCGTGCTCCGCGACCACCAGCGGGGTCCCGCCCTGCCGGCTGATCTCGTCGACGACCCGTTCGGTCTCGTCCGGCATGTCGCCGCCGTGTTCGCGGACCCACTCGCGCACCGCCGCGGTGGCACCCTTGCGCACTTGGCGTTCGCCGATGTCGATCCCGCTCATCCGCGTCTGCGCGGTGAACTCGACGAAGTCCGCGAGCTTCTCGTCGTGGGACGCCGTTTCCGCGAGCCCGTGCTCACGGGCGACGAGTTCGACGATGCTGCGGCCTTCCGGCGTGCCGTCGGCGAGGCTGGACAGCCGGGCCGCCTCGGCGATGTCCGCCGCGGTGGAGCCGCCGACCGGGATCAGCTCGGTGGCCTTGCGGTTGCCGAAGGTGATCGTGCCGGTCTTGTCCAGCAGCAGCGTCGAGACGTCGCCCGCGGCCTCCACCGCGCGGCCGCTCGTCGCGAGGACGTTGCGCTGCACCAGCCGGTCCATCCCGGCGATGCCGATCGCGGACAGCAGCGCGCCGATCGTGGTCGGGATCAGGCAGACCAGCAGCGCGGTCAGCACGATCACGGACTGCTGGCTGCCGGAGTAACCCGCCATCGGCTGCAGCGCCACGACGGCGAGCAGGAAGATGACCGTCAGCGTCGAGAGCAGGATCGTCAGTGCGATCTCGTTCGGCGTCTTCTGCCGGGAAGCGCCCTCCACCAAGGCGATCATGCGGTCCACAAAGGACTCACCGGGTTTGGTGGTGATCTTCACGACGATCCGGTCCGAGAGCACCGTGGTGCCGCCGGTGACCGCGCACCGGTCGCCGCCGGACTCGCGGATGACCGGGGCCGACTCGCCGGTGATGGCCGACTCGTCGACGGTCGCGATGCCCTCGACGACGTCGCCGTCGCCGGGGATGACCTGTCCGGCCTCGACGACCACGAGGTCGCCGACGCGCAGGTCGGCACCCGGCACGTTCTCCTCGTCGCCGTCCTCGGTGAGGCGGCGCGCGACGGTCTCCTTCTTGCTGCGGCGCAGGGTTTCCGCCTGCGCCTTGCCCCGGCCTTCGGCGACGGCCTCGGCGAGGTTCGCGAACAGGACGGTGAACCACAGCCAGATCGTGATGAGGATGGTGAACACGCTGGGGTCGGTGACGGCGAAGACCGTCGTCAGCGCCGAGCCCACCCACACCACGAACATGACCGGGTTGGCCAGCTGGTGTTTGGGGTTGAGCTTGCGCAGCGCCTCCGGCAACGACGTCAGCAGCTGGCGCGGACTGAAGAGACCCGCGCCGACCCGGCCGGTGTTCTCACTGTGGTGCTGGGACAGTTCTTCCGGGGGACGTTCTTGGGTCATGGTCACGCGAGTGCCTCTGCGATGGGCCCGAGCGCGAGCGCCGGGATGAAGGTGAGGGCCGCGACGAGCACGATCGTGCCCGCGAGCATCGTGCCGAACAGCGGTCCGGTGGTGGGCAGCGTGCCGGCGGTCTCCGGGACCTTCCGTTGCGAGGCAAGGGATCCGGCCAGGCACAGCACGGCGAGGATCGGGATGAGCCGGCCGAGCAGCATCGCCACCGACAACGATGACTGGAACCAGTCGTTCGTCACGGTCAGGCCGCCGAACGCGCTGCCGTTGTTGTTGCCCGCCGACGCGTAGGCGTAGAGGACCTCGGAGAGGCCGTGCGCGCCCGGGTTGGTCATGGCGGCCGGGGTGTCGGCCAGCATCAGCGCGACACCGGAACCGAGCAGCACCACGGTCGGCATCGCGAGCATGGCGACGGCCGCGCAGGTGACCTCGCGTTTGCCGAGCTTCTTGCCCAGGTACTCCGGTGTGCGGCCGACCATCAGCCCGGCGAGGAACATCGCGATCACGGCCATCACCAGGATGCCGTAGAGACCGGTGCCCACCCCGCCCGGCGAGATCTCGCCCAGCAGCATGTTGAGCAGCGCTCCGCCGCCGCCGAGTCCGCTGTAGCTGTCGTGCATGCCGTTGACGGCGCCCGTCGACGTGCCGGTGGTGGCGTTGGCGAACAACGCGCTCAGGCCGATGCCGAACCGCTGTTCCTTGCCCTCCAGGTTGGCCCCGGCGGCCAGCGACGCCGGTCCGCTCGCGTGGGCTTCGGACAGCCAGGTCACCGTGAGCATCGCGGTGAACAGCGTGGCCATCACCGAGAGCAGGACGTAACCCTGACGGGTGTTGCCGACGAGTTTGCCGAAGGTCCGGGTCAGCGACACCGGGACGACCAGGATCAGGAAGATCTCGATCAGGTTGGTCCAGGCGTTGGGGTTCTCGAACGGATGCGCGGAGTTGGCGTTGAAGACGCCGCCGCCGTTGGTGCCGAGTTCCTTGATGGCTTCCTGGCTCGCGGCGGGCGCGAGCGCGATCTTGCCGGTGCCCCCGTCCGGATTGAGGACGTCGACGCCGCTCTTGAGGCTCTGGACGACACCGAGCGCGATCAGCAGGATCGCGGCCACGAACGCCATCGGCAGCAGGATCCGGACCGTGCCGCGGGTCAGGTCCACCCAGAAGTTGCCGAGGCGGTCGGTCTTCGCGCGGACGAACCCGCGGACCACCGCGACGGCGACCGAAAGACCCACGGCCGCGGACAGGAAGTTCTGCACGGTCAGCCCGGCCATCTGGACGAAGTGACCCATGGTCGCTTCGGGGCTGTAGGACTGCCAGTTCGTGTTGGTCACGAAGCTGACGGCGGTGTTGAAGGCGACCGCCGGGGAGACCGGTTCCTTGCCGAGGCTCCACGGCAGGATCGACTGGAGCCGCTGCAGCAGATACAGGAAGACGATGGAGACGAACGAGAACCCGAGCACGGCGGACGCGTAGGTCTTCCAGTGCTGTTCCGATCCGGGGTCGACCCGGAACAGGCGGTACAGGCCACGTTCGGCCTTGGTGTGCTCCCCTGTCGAGAAGACGCGCGCCATGTGGTCGCCGAGTGGCCGGTGGACCACCGCGAGCACGACGAGGAGGAGGCCGGCCTGCAAAAGGCCGGCCATCGTGTCTGACATCAGAATTTCTCCGGCCTGACCAGTGCGATGAACAAATAGACGATCAGCCCCAGCGCCAGCAGTCCGCCGACGACGTTGGCCACGGCTCCCGTGCCGGTCACAGCTTTTCCAGACCACGCAGGGTCAGGGCGAGAACCACGAATACGCCGATCAGGAGCACGGCGTAGAGCAAGTCGGCCACTAGGCACCTCTCAGGACAGGTCACCCCATCGGTGACCAGGACTCCGCCACAGTGCGCCCGGCGGTACCCCTTCCGGTGGTCGCCTGACGACGTCTTGATGCCCCGATCAGGTGCATTTACGTGTTCTTGACGCGCCGTGACATGGCCCACAGACAGTGATGCGTTGCGGACGGAGCGTGCAATTCGGACAGACAAGCCGAGCGAAGAGTGTTAAACCGGTGTTACCAATAGTTGTATGTACTAAGCAACAGGAGGTAGCGATGTGCGGGATCGCAGGGTGGGTCTCCTTCGACACGGACTTGACGCGACGCCGCGAGGTCGTCGACGCGATGACCGAGACCATGGCGTGCCGCGGGCCTGACGACTCGGGTACCTGGGTCCGGCCGAACGTGGCCCTGGGTCACCGTCGTCTCGCGATCATCGACCTGCCCGGCGGCAGGCAGCCGATGACCGAGGCCGGGCTGGCCGCGATGGTCTACAGCGGCGAGGCGTACAACTTCACCGAGCTGCGCGCCGAACTTTCCCGGCGGGGCCACGGATTCGAAACCGACAGCGACACCGAGGTCGTGCTCCACGGCTACCTGGAGTGGGGCGACGAGGTCGTCGACCACCTCAACGGGATGTACGCCTTCGCGATCTGGGACGAGCGCGAAGAGAAGCTCGTGATGATCCGCGACCGCATGGGCATCAAGCCGTTCTACTACTACCCGACGCCGGACGGCGTGCTCTTCGGTTCCGAGCCGAAGGCGATCCTCGCGAACCCGCTGGCGCGCAAGGTGATCGACAGCGACGGCCTGCGTGAGCTGATGTCCATGACGAAAACCCCCGGCTGGTCGCTGTGGAAGGGCATGCACGAGGTCGGGCCGGGCACGATCGTCACCGTCGACCGGTCCGGGATCCGCACGCGGACGTACTGGAAGCTCGACGCGAAGCAGCACACGGACGACCGGGAGACCACGGTCGAACGGGTCCGCGAGCTGATGACCGACATCGTCGACCGGCAGCTGGTCGCCGATGTGCCCCGGTGCGTGCTGCTGTCCGGCGGTCTCGATTCGAGCGCCGTCACCGGTCTCGCCGCGGCCCGGCTGGCCGAACAGGGCGAACAGCTGCGGACGTTCTCCGTGGATTTCCTCGGCCAGGAGGACAACTTCACACCGGACGAGGTGCGGGACACCCCGGACTCGCCCTACATCCGCGACGTCGCGGAGCTGGTCGGCTCCGCGCACAAGGACGTCGTGCTCAACCCGGCCGAGCTGAGCGACCCGGCGGTCCGCCGCGCGGTGCTGACCGCACGGGACATCCCGGCCGGGCTCGGCGACATGGACACCTCGCTGTACCTGCTGTTCAAGGCGATCCGCCAGGAATCGACGGTGGCGCTCTCCGGTGAGTCGGCCGACGAGGTGTTCGGCGGCTACCGCTGGTTCCACGACGAGGCCGCGGTGAACTCGGGGACGTTCCCGTGGCTCGCGTTCCGCATGGGGCTGACCAGTGAGCGGGGCGCCTTGCTGCGCGAGGAAGTCCGGCGGAAGCTGGACCTGCCCGGCTACATCGCCGATCAGTACAGCACCGCCGTCGCCCAGGTCGAGCACCTCGACGGGGAAAGCGAGCAGGACCGGAAGATGCGGACGGTCTGCAACCTCCACCTCAGCCGGTTCGTGCGGATGCTGCTGGACCGCAAGGACCGGGCGTCGATGGCCGTCGGGCTCGAAGTGCGCGTGCCGTTCTGCGACCACCGGCTGGTCGAGTACGTCTACAACACGCCGTGGTCGCTGAAGACGTTCGACAACAGGGAAAAGAGCCTGCTGCGGCACGCGACCAAACACGTCCTGCCGCCGTCGGTACGGGACCGGGTCAAGAGCCCGTATCCGTCCACACAGGACCCCGGCTACGCGGCGGCGTTGCAGCAGCAGGCCAAGGAGGCCCTGACCGAACGGGACAACCCGGTGTTCACGCTGGTGGACCGGGACTGGGTGCACCGTGTGTCCGAAGTGGACCCGGTCACGATGTCCTCGGCCCAGCGCAGCGGGATCGACCGGATGCTGGACCTCTACCACTGGTTCGACATCTACCGTCCCGAACTGCGGCTCGACTGAGCCGCGCGGTCCGCCGCCGTCGTCTCGGCGACGGCGGCGGACCGTTCCCGCTACCGCGACACCCCCGAGCACCGCGGTCGCGGCGAGCACAGGATGCCCGCCTCGGTCACCTGGAACCGCCGGCACCGGCCTGCCGGCGAGGGAGCGAACGGGAGGGTCACGCCGTTCGCGGCGCCGAGGGCGGCCTGTCCGGAAAAGAACAGGACGCCGCCGAGCACGGCGAGGAACCCCAAGGTGACGAGCAGCTGTGCGCGGTGCTGACGCCAGGTGAGCCAGAGCACCGAACTCCTGCCTTCCTAAGAGCGGCGCCGGACGGCGAAGAACGCGGCGGCGGCGAGCAGCAGTGCCGCCCCGGCGAGGATCCCGGTCTCGGTCCACTGATAGCGCCAATACCAGTCCTGCGGCAGGATCTTGAGCGCGGTGACCTCGCCCGCGGCGTCCGTGACCATCTCCACCACCCGGCCACCGGGGTCTCCCGAGCCGAAGCCCATCGGGACGAGCTTCGGCTCGGCGTAGAGGTCACGGAAGTTGCTCACCCCGATCATCAGGCCCACCGTCACCGCGATGGTGACGGCGATGGCCGGGAGGGTCTTGCGGATGAGCGCGCCCGCGGCGGTGCCGAGGACGAACCCGAAGAGCCACCACGCGCCGGGCGCGACACCGGTCATCGCGAACAGGACGGGGTTGTCGAAGCGGCTGATGAAGGCCGTGTCCCCGCGATCGGTGGGGAAGACCTCCACCCAGCGCTGCATCATCGTCCCGAACGCGAGACCGCCCAGCGTGGCGAGGGCGGCGAGGAACCCCAGTTTCACGCCGAGCCAGCGGAACCGCGAGACCGACTGGGTCCAGGCGAGCCTCGTGGTGCCACGTTCGTATTCGGCGGCCAGCAGCGGGGCGCCCCAGAAGACGCCGATCGCCACCGGCACGACCTGCAGCCAGGAAAGGTACGCGTACAGATCCTTGAAGAGACCCGCCGGGTCCGGACTGTTCGCCGCGGCGTTTCCGTTGACCAGCAACAGGATCCCGACGGCGACCAGAAGAGCCGCGGTGACCAGCAGTTGCATGCGGTGCTGACGGTAGGTGAGCCAGAACATCGTTTCCCCTTACGCCGAGGCCAGTGTCGGGCGAGGCAGGCTCGCCGATTCGGGCCGTCTGAGGTAGGCCAGCACCAGCTCCTCCAGGTTCACCGGCCGATCGGTCCACTGTGGACCCAGCGGGACCGGTTCGGTGCGGGCGAAGACGGTCGCCTGCCTGCCCGCCCGGTTGTCCTCCACGACCGCGACCCGACCCGCCAGCGCGTCGGCCTCCTCCGCGGGCCCGGAAAGGATCCGGTGCCCGGCGACGAGTTCGTCGATGTCACCGCTGACCTGGACCCGGCCGCCGTTGAGGACGATCAGCCAGTCACAGGTGTTCTCCAGATCCGACACGACGTGCGAGGAGAGCAGGACGGTCATGCCGGTTTCGGCGACCGCCTCCATCAATCCCCGCATGACCTCGTGCCGGGCCAGCGGATCGAGGTTGGCGAGCGGCTCGTCGAGCACGAGGACGTCCGGGCGTTTCGCCAGCGCGAGCGTGAGGGCGACCTGCGCGCGCTGACCGCCGGACAGCTTGCCCACCTTGTGGCTCAACGGAAGTTGCAGCGAATCGAGGCGGTTGAGCGCGAACTCGTCGTCCCAGCCGGGGTTGAGGCGCCTGCCGAACTGGAGCATCTCGGCGATGCTGAAGCCGGAGTACAGCGGCTTGTCCTGCGCCAGGAACGCGGAGGTCCCCTGAATCGTGACGGAGCCGAGGGTCGCGTCGAGCAGCCCGACGGCCAGGTGCAGGAAGGTCGTCTTGCCGGCGCCGTTGGGCCCGACCAGCGCGACGACGCGTCCTTTCGGGACGGCGAGGGAACAGTCCCGCAGCGCCCACTTGCGACGGTAGCGCTTGCCGAGGCCGGTCGCCTCGATGATGGGTTTGTCAGTCACGCCGTCCGCTCCCCTCGAAAGCCGTCGACCACCACGGAGGCGAACAACGCTTCGACGTCTTCCTGATCCAGCCCCGATTCCCGCGCGTCGCGGACCCAGCCCCCCAGGCCCTTCCGCAACCGCGCGTGCTCCGTGAACGAAGCACCTCCGAGCGTCTTCTTCACGAAGGTGCCGAGGCCCGGCTTCCCCTCGACGAGCCCTTCGCGCTCCAGCTCGCGGTACGCCTTGAGGACGGTGTTGGGGTTGATCGCCAGTTCGGCGACCACCTCCTTCGCCGTCGGCAGCCGGTCGCCCGGTTCCAGCAACCCGAGCCGGAGGGCGTGTTTGACCTGCTGGACGAGCTGGACGTACGTGGCGACGCCCGAACCCTTGTCCAGATGGAAGGTGACCACTGGCAACACCCTTTCACTAATGAACTAGTGAAAGGGTGAAGGATGGCGGGTGCGGTTGTCAAGCAAGGCCGCCCCAAGACGCGCCGAAGGGGACTTTCCCCGCATGTCATGCGGGGGAAGTCCCCTTCGGCACAGGCAGCACCCTCGCTGCCGAAAAACCCCCGCCCCAGTCAAGAAGAGCGCCAGTTCGACGACGCGAGGGGAGACGTCGAGCTGGCGCTACCCCCAACCCCACCGCCCGATCACGGGCGGCGCCTGTGCAAGTGAGAGGTGTCCACCGTCGTACCGGAACCGAATGGGGGGTCCTGCCCGTCTGTTGGTTGGGCACGGTTCCGGCGACGGGTCCTCGGTGGACACCTGACAAGGATCACGGCGCCCGGATGCAGGGCGCTTGCACTACGCTTGCAGCCTTCGACGACGGTGGGCGGAGGTGGGCGGGTGGAGTTCCGCGTCCTCGGCGCCGTCGAGGCGTGGGCCGAGGGCGGCCCGGTCGATCTCGGCTCGCCCAAACAACGGCTCGTGCTGGCGGTCCTGGTGCTGGAGGCGGGCAGGCCGGTGCCCCGCGACCGGATCATCGACCTGCTGTGGCCCCAAGAACCGCCGGCGAGTGCTCGTAACACCGTGCAAGCGCTGATCTCCCGGCTGCGGGCCGTGTTCCGCGCCGCGGGCGGCCCGGAGATCGTCTCCGAGGGGACCCGTTACCTGCTCAAGGCCGACCCCGGTCAGGTCGACCTGCACCGTTTCACCGCACTCACCGCCCAGGCCCGCGAGGCCGACGACGAACGGGCCGCGGAACTGCTGGACGAGGCGCTCGGGTTGTGGCGTGGCGAAGCGTTGTCCGACGTGGTGAGCGGCGAGGTCGCGCAACGCTTGCGCGGCGGGATGAACGAGGCCCGCTGGACCGCGCTCGAAGATCGCGCCGAGGCCCGGTTGCGGCTCGGCCGGGGACGTCAGGTCCTCGCGGAACTGACCGAACTGGTCGCCGCGCATCCGTTGCGGCAGCGGTTCGTCGGCCAGCTCATGCTCGCGCTGCATCGCGAAGGCCGTACCGACGACGCGCTCGAAGCCTTCCGTGCGCTCAGGGGCAGGCTCGCCGCGGACCTCGGCCTCGACCCCTCACCGGAGCTGCGCAAACTCGAAGCCGCGATCCTCGCCTCGGATCCCGCTCTCGAACCCGCGACAGCCACGGCCACCGCCAAAGCCGAACCGGTCCGCCCCGCACAGCTTCCGCATGACGTCCGCGGGTTCGCCGGACGCGCGGCCGAACTGGAACGGCTCGACGACGCGACCCGGGTCCCGGGCGACGGCACCGACATCTGGGTGATCAGCGGGACGGCGGGCGTCGGCAAGACCGCGCTCGCCGTGCGCTGGGCCCATCGTGTCCGCGACGCCTTCCCGGACGGCCAGCTCTACCTCGACCTGCGGGGATTCGACCCCGACCACGAGCCGCTCACGCCCGCGGTCGCGCTCACCCAGCTCCTGCAAGCCCTCGGCACCGCGCCGAAGGCCGTCCCACCGGACGTCGACACGCGCGCCGCGCTGCTCCGGTCCCTGCTCGCCGACAAGCGGGTCCTCCTGGTACTGGACAACGTGCGCGACACCGGCCAGGTGATGCCGTTGCTGCCGCCGTCGGGCACCGTCCTGGTCACCAGCCGCCAGCGGCTCGGGGACCTCATCGCCCGCACCGGCGCCCGCGCGCTCCCGCTGTCCGTGCTGCCCGCCGAAGACGCGCGGCATCTGCTCGAAGCCGTGCTCGGCAGCGAGACCGTGGCCGCCGAGGCGGTCGCGGCCGCCGAACTGGCCCGGTTGTGCGGGCATCTTCCCCTCGCCCTGCGCATCGCCGCGGCGAACCTGGGCGCGAGCGGCGAACCCGAGATCGCCGAACTCGCCCGCGAGCTGGCGGGTGGCGATCCACTCGCCGAGCTGACCGTCGACGGCGCCGAGGAAAGCGCGGTCACCACGGCCTTCGGGGTGTCCTATCGGGCCTTGCCGGAGGAGCACCGCCTGCTGTTCCGGCGGCTCGCGCTCGTCCCGGGCCAGACGTTCACCGCGGCCGCGGCCCAGGCACTGACCGGCACGACAAGGGCGAGCCGGCAGCTGAAGGCACTCGCGGCGGCCCACCTCGTCGAGCGCTACACCCCGGGCCGCTACCGGTTCCACGACCTCCTCCGCAGTTTCGCCGCGGGCCGCACGCTGTCCGAGGACGCGAAGTCCGAACGGGACACCGCGCAGCGACGGCTCCTCGACAGCTACCTGACCACCGCTGACGCCGCTGGCCGCGTGCTCATCCCCCACTTCCTGCGGTTGCCGCGCGAAGAACCGGAAGACAAACCCTTCGCGGACACCGACGAGGCGCTGGCCTGGGTCGACGCCGAGTGGCCGAACCTCGCCGCCGCGGTCGAGCACAGCGCCGAACACGGACCGCCCGAGTTCTCCTGGCATCTCGCCGACGCGCTCCGCGCCTTCTTCCACCAGCGCGGCCATCACGCGGAATGGATCGACACCGCGTCGACGGCGCTCAAGGCCGCCCGCCGCAGCGGTGCCGGACAGGCACAGGCGGCGATGCACCTGAGCATCGCGCTCGCCTGCGTCAACAGCGGCCGGTACGACGAGGCACGCGAACACCTCACCAGCGCGCTGGCCGGGGACCTGCTCGAAGGCTGGCCCGCGGGCCGGGCCGCGGTGCTCAACAACCTGAGCGCGGTGCACCAGCGACTCGGCGACCCCCAAGAGGCGATCCGCTGCGGCGTCGAATCCCTGCGGCTGTGCGAAGAACTGAACCTGCCCGGCGTTTCGATGGCGCTGGCGAACCTCGGTTTCCCGTACTGGCAGACCGGTCAGCTCGACGAGGCGCTCGCCCATTTCACCCGCGCGCTCGCGGTCTCCGAACGGGACGGCGCCCGGTTCAGCGTCGCGGTGCTGCTGGTCGACCTCGGCAATGTGCACCGTGACCTCGGACAGCCCGACGAGGCGTACGACTTCTACACCAGCGCGCTGGCCGCCAACCGCGAACTCGGCTACACCTATGGCGAGGCCACGGCCCTGTCCGGCCGGGCCGTGCTCGAAAGCAGGCGCGACCCGAGCGAGCAGAACCGTGCGGACGCGCTCGCCGCCGTCGAGCTCACCCGCAAGATCGGCGACCGCGGCACCGAAGCGTGGACGCTCGCCGGGCTCGGCGAGGTCTGCCTCCGGCTCGGCCTGCCCGCCGAGGCCGCCGAACACCAGCGGCACGCGTTGTCGATCGCGCGCACGACCAGCTTCTTCTGGTGCGAGGCCGCAGCGCGGACCGGGCTCGCCGAAACCCTGCTGGAGCTGGGAAAGCTCGACGAGGCCCGGACACACGGCGAACTCGCGCTCGAACTCGCCGCGCGCTCCGGCTACCGGCTCGTCGAGGAACGCGCGAAACTGATCCTCGACAGGCTCCTTTAGACCCGCACCTCCTCGATCCGCACGGGACGGCGTTCGCGGCGGGAAGCCTCGCACGCCTCGGCGATGTAGAACGCCTCCAGCGCGTCGGCCACTCCGCACGGGCTCGGCGCGCGACCGGCGGCGACTTCCAGGAACGCCTGCAGTTCGCTGACGTAAGCCGGCCGGAACCGTTCCATGAAGCCGGGATACGCGGGCCCGGGCAGCGGCTGGACACCGGGCTCCACCGACGTCAGCGGCACGCGGTCGTCCATGCCCACCACGGCGTTCCCGGCCGAGCCGAGCACCTCCAGCCGGACGTCGTAGCCCGCGCCGTTGTAGCGGCTCAGCGAGACCACGGCCAGCGTGCCGTCGTCCAGCGTCAACGTCGCGGCGGCGGTGTCGACGTCACCGGCGTCGGCGAAGAACCGCTCGCCCTTGTTGGCCCCGACCGCGTAGACCTCGACGACCTCACGGCCGCTGACGAACCGGACGACGTCGAAATCGTGCACTCCGCAGTCGCGGAACAGCCCGCCGGAATGCGCGACGTACTCCGCGGGCGGCGGCGCCGGGTCCAATGTGGTCGCGCGCAGGGTGTGCAGCCAGCCGAGTCCGCCCGAGGCCACCGCCGCCCGAGCGGCCGCGTAGCCCGCGTCGAACCGGCGCTGGAACCCGATCTGCACCGGGACGTCGGCACCGGAGATGTTGTCGATCACCGCGAGCGTGCCCGGGATGTCGGCGGCGACCGGCTTCTCGCAGAACACCGGGATACCCGCGTCGACGGCCCCGAGGATCAGCTCGGGGTGCGCGTCCGTGGCCGCCGCGATCACCAGTCCGTCCAAAGAGGACGCCAAGAGCGAGGGGATGTCCGCCGCCGCTTCGACCCCGAGTTTGGCCGCGACCGCCTGCGCGCGTCCGGCGTCGACGTCGGCGACGACCACGGACGAAACCTCGGCGAAGCCCTTCAAGGTCTCGGCGTGCGAAGTGCCGATCCGGCCGGTGCCGGCGAGTCCCAACCTCATTGTCGTCACCTTTCTAGAACGAATGGGTGGTCGAACGGACCACCAGCGACGGGTGCAGCAGATGCCGGACCGGTTCGGTGCGTTCACCCCGGACCCGTTCGAGCAGGGTTTCGACGGCCAGCCTGCCCATTTCGGTGCGCGGCTGGTCCACGGTGGTCAGCGAGAGATGGCGCAGCGCGGCGAGGGAGGTGTTGTCGTAGCCGACCACCGAGACGTCCTCGGGCACCCGCAAGCCCGCCTCTTCCAGCGCCGAGATCGCACCGACGGCGTTGAAGTCGTTGCCCGCCACCAGGGCGGTCGGCAGCTTGGCGCGCGGGTAGTCGCCGAGCAGCTCGTGCACGGCCTTCTCGCCGGCGGTGTCGGTGTGCTCGCTGCGCACGATGATCGGATGCAGCAAATGACGCCGCATGGCCTTCTGATAGCCCCTTCGCCGGGCGGCGGCGCCCGCCGCGAGGCCGCCGTCGAGATGCGCGATCCTCCTGTGCCCCAAGGAAACCAGGTGTTCCACGGCGAGCGCGGAGCCGGCCTCGCCGTCGTCGTTCACCGTGTCCACGTCCCGCACGCGCGAAGTGCGCGAGACGAGGACGACCGGGCACTGCGCGGCCGCCTCCTCGATCGCCGGGGCCTGCAGCACCGGCGACAAGAGGATCACCCCCGCGGGCCGGAAGGACAACAGGCTCTTCAGCGCCGCGCGCTCCCGCGAGGGACTGCGGCCACCGGTGTTGAGGATCAAGTGGAAGCCCGCCGCTTCGGCCGCCGCGTCGAGGCCCTCGACGACGTCGGCGAAGAAGGCGTTGCGGAGGTCGGAGACCATCACGCCGAGCACCGTAGAGGTCCGGCTGGCCAGCGATCGGGCCATGGCGTGCGGTTCGTAGCCCAGTTCGTGCGCCGCGCACAGCACCCGCGTCCGCCGTTCGTCGGAGACGTTCGGCGCGTTCCGCATCACCAGCGACACGAGCGCGCGGGACACCCCCGCCTTCGCGGCGACGTCCTCCATCGTCGGTCGTGCCATTTTTCAGCCTCTCCCCGCCCTTGACTTTACTGTGACCGACGTTACAAGATTAGAGCGCTCTAATCAAGAGAGCGCTCCAACCCCCATCCCTACCCGGAGGTCGCCGATGACATCCCGGATCCGAATCGCCGCCGCCCCGATCTCCTGGGGTGTCTGCGAAGTCCCCGGCTGGGGCCGTGTGCTCGACGCGGGGACCGTGCTGGGCGAGATGGCGGGACTGGGGGTGCGCGCGACCGAACTCGGCCCTCCCGGTTACCTGCCCCGCGAGCCTGCCGCGTTGCGCGAACTGCTCGGCGGGTACGGACTCGACCTGGTCGGCGGTTTCCTCGCCGTCGTCCTGCACGG
Source organism: Amycolatopsis sp. cmx-4-19 (assembly GCA_049998115.1). GTDB lineage: Bacteria > Actinomycetota > Actinomycetes > Mycobacteriales > Pseudonocardiaceae > Amycolatopsis. Next base: position 161,261 of record JAEBEO010000012.1, read on the forward strand.
GAACATCGACGCCGCACTCGTGGAGGCCGAAGAGTCGGCCGCGCTGATCGCCGCGTGCGGAGGGGAGATGCTCGTACTCGCCGCCGCGACCGGGCTCGACGGCTACGACGAGCGGCCGAGGCTGACCGACGTCGCATGGGCGGCACTGATCGGAACATCGGGCAGGATCGGGGAAATCGCCGCGCGGCACGGACTCCGCACCGTGCTGCACCCGCACGTCGGGACGCAGGTGGAGACCGAGGAGGAGGTGGAGCGTTTCCTCGCCGATTCCGCCCTCCCGCTCTGCCTGGACACCGGGCATCTGCTGATCGGCGGAACCGATCCGGTCGCGCTCGCCAAGCGGTACCCGGAGCGCGTCGGCCACCTGCACCTCAAGGACGTGCGCGGCGAACTCGCCGACGAAGTCCGTGCGGGGAGGCTTCCCTACGCCGAAGCGGTGGGCAAGGGTCTGTACGTGCCGCTCGGTGACGGGGACGTCGACATCGAAGCGATGGTCAGGTTCGTCCACGAGGCGGGCTATGACGGGTGGTACGTGCTCGAACAGGACACCGCGCTGGGCGCGCACGACGCCGAAGACCTGCCGAAGCGGGAGGTGGCCGGGAGCCTGGCGCATCTCGGCGGAATCGTCAGCCGACTTCCGGCTGCCGGGTAACGGAAGAAGCGAGGAGAGACGAAGATGTCCCATCGCTTGGGGAAAGCCCTGGTGGTCGCGGCGGGGTTGCTGCTCCTGTCCGCGTGCACCGGGCCGAGGGCCGAGGAGAAACCCGCGGCGGCCACGGGTCCGGTGACGACACAACCCGGCGGGCCGCTGCGGATCGCGGTCATCTCGCACGGCACCGCCGGTGACGCGTTCTGGAACGTGGTCAAGAACGGTGCCGAGGAGGCGGGCAGGCAGCTCGGCGTCCAAGTCGAGTACAACTCCGACGGGGATCCCGGCAACCAGGCCAAACTGGTCGACAACGCGGTCGCCCAGCGGGTCGGCGGGCTGGTGGTGTCGATGGCGAACCCGGAGGCACTGAAGACCTCGATCGAGAACGCGGTCCGCGCCGGCATCCCGGTCGTCACCATCAACTCCGGTGAGGACAAGAGCGCCGGCTACGGCGCGCTCACCCACGTCGGGCAGAACGAGACGATCGCCGGCGAGGAAGCCGGGAAGAAGTTCGAGGACCTCGGCAAGAAGAACCTGCTCTGCGTGGTCCACGAGGCGGGCAACGTCGGGCAGGCGCAGCGCTGTGACGGGGCCAAGGCCGGATTCGCCGGTGACGTGCGGACCCTGCAGGTCGACATCGGCAACCCCGCCGACGCCGAATCGCGGATCAGGGGCGCGGTACAGACCGATTCTTCCCTCGACGCCGTCCTGACGCTGAACTCGCAGGTCGCCGCGCGGGCGGTGAGCGCGATCAAGGCGGTCGGCTCGCGGGCACAGGTCGGCACCTTCGACCTCAACACCGACGTGGTCAGCGCGATCAAGTCCGGCGACGTGGTCTTCGCGGTCGATCAGCAGCAGTACGAGCAGGGCTACCTCCCGGTGCAGTTCCTCAAGCTGTACCGGGACAACGCGAATGTCGTCGGCGGCGGGAAGCCGGTGCTCACCGGACCCGACCTGGTCGACAAATCCACCGTGGACACGGTCGGCCAGTACGTGCAAAGGGGCACGCGATGACAACCACCACGCTCGACGAACGGGTCGCGAAACCGAGGCTGCTCGACAGGCTGGTCCTCCGGCCGGAGATCGGCGCGCTCCTCGGCGCCGTCGTCGTCTTCCTCTTCTTCACCTTCGTCACCGACCAGTTCTTCAGCGGCAGCGGGGTGGCGACCTGGCTCGACGACGCCTCGACACTCGGCGTCATGGCGGTCGCCGTGGCGATGCTGATGATCGGCGGCGAGTTCGACCTCTCGGCCGGGGTATTGACGGCGTCCACCGCGCTCGTCACCGCCACCCTGGCGACGCAGGCGGGCTGGAACGTGTGGGTCGCGTTGCTCGCCTCGCTGGTCTTCGCCCTCGCCGTCGGTGCCTTCAACGGCTGGCTGGTGATGCGCACCGGCCTGCCCAGCTTCATCGTCACCCTGGGCACGTTCCTGGCGCTGCAGGGGCTGAACCTCGGCGTCACCCGGCTGGTCACCGGCACCGTGCAGGTCTCCGGGATGCGCTCGACCGACGGCTACGAGTCCGCCGGTTTCGTCTTCGCGTCCACTGTGGACATCGGCGGGACGGCGTTCCAGATCTCCATCGCCTGGTGGGTCGGGTTCGCCGCGCTGGCGGCCTGGCTGCTGGTGCGGACCCGGTTCGGCAACTGGGTCTTCGCCGTCGGCGGCAACGCGCCCAGTTCGCGGGCGGCCGGGGTCCCGGTGGTCCGCACCAAGATCCTGCTCTTCATGGCCACCGCGCTCGCCGCGTGGCTGGTCGGCTCGATCAACATCCTGCGGTTCGCGAGCGTGCAGGCGAACCAGGGCATCGGACTGGAGTTCCAGTACATCATCGCGGCCGTGATCGGCGGCTGCCTGCTCACCGGCGGCTTCGGTTCGGCGATCGGCGCCGCGATCGGCGCGCTGATCTTCGGCATGGCGCGGCAGGGCATCGTGTTCGCCCGCTGGGACAGCGACTGGTTCATGCTGTTCCTCGGCGTGATGCTGCTGGCCGCGGTGCTGGTCAACAACGCCTTCCGGCGGCGCGCGGAAAGGGTCCGGCGATGACACGTCTCCTCGAGGTGAAAGACGTCGGCAAGACCTACGGCAGCGTGATCGCGCTGCGCGACGTGTCCACGGTGGTCGACGCGGGCGAGGTCACCTGCGTGCTCGGCGACAACGGCGCCGGGAAGTCCACGTTGATCAAGATCCTGGCCGGGGTGCATCAGCACGACAGGGGCGAGTTCCTGGTCGAGGGCGAGCCGGTCAGGTTCACGTCGCCGCGGGAAGCGCTCGACCGCGGGATCGCGACGGTGTACCAGGACCTCGCCGTCGTCCCGCTGATGAGCGTGTGGCGGAACTTCTTCCTCGGCTCCGAACCGACGGTCGGCTTCGGCCCGTTCCGGGCGCTGGACCGGAAGAAGGGGCGCGAGACGACCAAGAAGGCGTTGTCCGACATGGGAATCGACCTGCGGGACGTCGAGCAACCGGTGGGCACGCTGTCCGGCGGCGAGCGGCAGTGCGTCGCCATCGCGCGGGCCGTGCACTTCGGCGCGAAGGTACTGATCCTCGACGAGCCGACCGCGGCGCTGGGGGTCAAACAGGCCGGTGTCGTGCTCAAGTACGTCGCGCGGGCCCGTGACCGCGGGCTCGGGGTCGTGCTGATCACGCACAACCCGCGTCACGCGTACCCGGTGGCCGACCGGTTCCTGCTGCTCAAACGCGGTGCGCCGCTCGGCGTCTACGAGAAGTCCGAGATCGACCTGCCCGAACTGACCCGGCAGATGGCGGGCGGCGCGGAACTGGAAGCCCTCGAACACGAGTTGCGACAGGCGGATTCCCCTTCATGACCGCTCTCGAAGCACTGACCGTCGGCCGGGTCGGGGTGGACCTCTACCCCGAGCAGAGCGGCGTGCCGCTGGCCGGGGTCAGCACCTTCGCCAAGTCGCTCGGCGGCACCGCGACCAACGTCGCGGTCGCCGCCGCGCGGCTCGGGCACTCGACGTCGGTGCTGACGAAGGTCGGCCCGGACGGCTTCGGCGACTACGTGCGGCAGGCGCTGCGCGAGTTCGGCGTGTCCCCCGACCACGTCGGGACGTCGGCGGGGCTGCAGACGCCGGTGGTGTTCTGCGCGCTGGACCCGCCGTCGGATCCGCCGCTGTTGTTCTACCGGTCCCCCGTCGCACCGGATCTGACCCTGGACGAGAGCGATGTGCCCTGGGACCTCGTGGAGACCGTGCCGCTGCTGTGGGTCACCGGGACCGGGGTGTCCGTCGAACCGGCGCGCGGCACCCAGCGCAGGATGCTGGAGCGGCGGGGACGGCGCGCGCATACCGTGCTCGACCTCGACTTCCGGCCGATGTTCTGGCGGGGCACCGCCTCGGCGCGGGACGAGATCGGCTGGATGCTCGACCACGTCACGGTCGCCGTCGGCAACCGCACGGAGGCCGAGGTCGCCGTCGGAACCGCGGATCCCGACGAGGCCGCCGGCCGGATGCTGGAGCGCGGCGTCGGGCTCGCGGTGATCAAGAAGGGCGCCGACGGTGTCCTGGTGGCCACCCCGGGGGGCCGGTGGACCGTGCCGCCGCGGCCGGTCGAGGTCGTCTGCGGGCTCGGCGCCGGGGACGGTTTCGGCGGCGCGCTGATCCACGGCCTGCTGTCCGGCTGGGATCCGGTGCGCATCGCCACCTACGCCAACGCGGCCGGCGCGTTCGTCGCGTCCCGGCTGGCCTGTGCCGACGCCATGCCCACCGCCGACGAGATCGAGGAGTTGCTGTGAGCAAGCTGCACCGTCCGCGCGGGACGCTTTCGGACGAGCGGGACCCGGTCCGGCTCACCCCGGACTCGGCGGGCTGGACCTACAGCGGCCTGCGGGTGCTTTCCCTCGCCGCCGGTGAGACCAGGATCGTGCGCACCGGGGAGTTCGAGGCGTTCGTCCTGCCCCTGTCCGGCGCGTGCGTGGTCCGCGTCGACGGTCGGGTCTTCGCACTCGACGGCCGTGCTTCCGTGTTCACGCGGGTCACGGACTTCGCCTACGTGCCGCGCGAGGCGGAAGTCGAATTGTCGACAGTGGACGGTATCGAACTGGCGATGCCGATGGCACGCTGCACCCGGCGTCTCGAACCGCGGTACGGACCGGCCGGGAACGTGCCGGTCGAGGTCCGCGGCGCGGGGCAGGCGACGAGGCAGGTCACCAACTTCGGTGTGCCCGGCGTCTGGGACCACGCCGACAAGCTGAACGCGTGCGAGCTGATCACGCCCGGCGGCAACTGGTCGTCCTACCCGCCGCACAAGCATGACGAGGCCTCCGGCTGCGAGGTCGTCAACGAGGAGATCTACTACTTCCGGGTCGCCGGGCGCGACGGTGTCACGCCGTCCCGTGAGGGGTTCGGTCTCCATCGGACGTACACCTCGGACGGCGAGCTGGACGAGGACGTGGCGGTCCGGGACGGGGACGTCTTCCTGATCCCGCGCGGCTATCACGGTCCTTGTGTCGCCGCGCCCGGATATCCGATGTACTACCTGAACGTCCTGGCCGGTCCCGCCGAAGAGCGGTCGATGGCCTTCTGCGACGACCCCGCGCACGGCTGGGTGCGGGACACCTGGGGCGACCAGGACCTCGACCCGCGCTGCCCGGTCACGAGCCACGAAGGACGGGTGTCATGAAGCTGACCACGGCACAGGCGCTGGTGCGCTGGCTGCTCGCGCAGCGGTCGGAGACCCTGGACGGCCGGGAAGTCCCGTTGTTCCCCGGGGTGTTCGCGATCTTCGGGCACGGCAACGTGCTGGGCCTCGGCACCGCGCTGGAGGAGCATCGTGACGAGCTTCCGTCGTGGCGTGGGCAGACCGAGCAGGGGATGGCGCTCGCGGCGGTCGGCTACGCGAAGGCGACACACCGGCGGCAGGTCGGGGTGGTGACGTCGTCGATCGGGCCGGGCGCGCTGAACATGGTCACCGCGGCCGGGGTCGCGCACGCGAACCGGCTGCCCGTGCTGCTCCTCCCCGGCGACACCTTCACCAGCCGTGCGCCGGATCCGGTGCTGCAGCAGGTGGAGCACTTCGGCGACCCGACGGTCACGGTCAACGACGCCTTCCGCGCGGTGAGCCGGTACTTCGACCGGATCACCCGGCCCGAGCAACTGCTCTCGACGCTGCCGCAGGTCGCCAGGGTGCTGACGGATCCGGCGGACGCGGGTCCGGTGACGCTCGCCCTGCCGCAGGACGCGCAGGTGGAGACCTACGACTTCCCGGACGCGCTGTTCGAGCCGGTGACCCATCGCCCGCTGCGTCCCAGGCCCGACCGGCGTGCCCTCACCGAAGCGGCCGGGGTACTGCGGGCGGCACGGAAACCGTTGCTGATACTCGGCGGTGGCGTCCGGTATTCCGGAGCTGGGGAGCGTGCGCTGGCTTTCGCCGGGCGTCACGGCATCCCGGTCACCGAGACGACGGCCGGGCGCACGCTGGTCCCCCATGGCCATCCGCTGCACGCGGGCCCGCTCGGGGTCACGGGCTCGGCGTCGGCGAACGCCTTGGCAGCCGAAGCGGATGTCGTCCTGGCCGTCGGGACCCGGTTGCAGGACTTCACCACCGCGTCGTGGACCGTCTTCTCGCCCGACGTCCGGCTGGTCACCCTGAACGCCGCCAGGTTCGACGCGGTCAAGCACGGTGCCCTCGCCGTCGTGGGGGACGCGGACGCGGGTCTCGCGGAACTGGCTTCGCAGCTGGAGAGCTGGCGTGTCGATCCTTTGTGGACAGAGCGGGCGGCGGGGGAACGCGGGAGGTGGGACGCGCACATCGACTCGCTGCGTGCCGTTCCCGATGCCGTGCCGACGTATGCCCAGGTCGTCGGCGCGGTCAACGAGCTGTCGGAGACGCGGGACTACGTGATGACGGCCTCCGGCGGCATGCCCGGCGAGCTGATCGGCGGCTGGCGCGGTTCGGGCTCGGTGAGCATGGACGTCGAGTACGGGTTCTCCTGCATGGGGTACGAACTCGCGGGCGCGTGGGGCGCGGCGATGGCGCATACCGGCGGCCTGGTCACCACGATGCTCGGCGACGGCTCGTACCTGATGCTCAATTCGGAACTGTTCTCGGCCGCTTTCGCCGGGCATCCGTTCGTGGCGGTGGTCTGCGACAACGACGGATACGCGGTCATCGCCCGGCTTCAGGAAGGTCAAGGGGGGCGGCCGTTCAACAACTTCTTGACCGACTGCCGGACAACGCACGCTTCGCCGCCCCGGGTCGATTTCGCACGGCACGCGGAGTCGCTGGGCTGCGCGGCGTTCACGGCGTCCACTGTGGACGAAGTGCGCACGGCCTACGCGAAGGCGCGGGAAGCCGCGGTTGCCGAGAACCGGCCGGCGGTGGTCGTGGTCCGCACGCGGCAGACGTCGTGGACCGAGGCCGGCGCCTGGTGGGAGGTCGGCGTCCCGGAACACCTCTCGGGCCGGGAAGACTTCGACAGCGAGAAGCCCGGGCAGGTGCGCTATCTGAAGCCCTGAGTAAGGGTTTCGAGTACCTGCGACCGGGGTCCGTGAAGGTGCCCGTCCCCCCGGCCGAGGTGTCTTGCCCTCGATGCGGGCGGGGTTACTTGTCGAAGCTCGCGAAGTAGCCGGCCGCCATGTCCTCGGCGCCGTGCCCGGCTTCGGACGCGCGGGCGAAGCGGGCCCGCCCGGCTTCGACGGCGTCCATCCGGACACCGGCGCGGGCCGCGGCTTCGAGGACCAGCCGGGCGTCCTTCTCGGCGTTGTCGACCGAGAACGCGGTGGTGTATTCGTTCTCGAGGATGGCGGCGGATTTGCCCTGGAAGTAGCCGTTGTCCATCGGGCCGCCGGTGACGACGTCCACGAAGTGCCGCGGGTCGACACCGAGTCCTTCGGCCAGCGCCAGTGCCTCGCCGACGCCGTGGGTCAGCGCGATCACCCAGGTGTTCAGCACCAGCTTGAGGCGGCTCGCGGCACCGGAGCGGCCGTCTTCGCCCACCCACAGCGTGCGCTTGCCGATCGCGTCGAACAGCGGCTGGACGGTCTCGCGTGCTTCGGCGACGCCCGCCGCCATCACGATCAGCGCACCCTGTTCGGCGGGCTGGCGGGTGCCCTGCACCGGGGCGTCGACGAAGACGAGGCCCTGTTCGTCGGCGTGGGCCACGAGTTCGTCGACGGCCTCGCCGACGGTGCCGAGCTGCACCCAGATCGTGCCGGCGGCCGGGGCCGCCGCCCGGATCGCCTCCAGGACGGCCGGGCCGTCGGTCAGTACGGTGACCACGACCGGCGCGCCCTCGACCGCTTCGGCGGCGGTCGCCGCGACCTGGACACCGTCCCCGGCCAGCGCTTCGGCCTTGGCCGCGGTGCGGTTCCAGGCCCGGACGGCGAATCCGGCCTTGCTCAGGTTGCGGGCGACCGGGGCGCCGATGATTCCGGTGCCGAGCACCGCGACGGATTCCGTCATGACTTGCCTTCACTCCTCGGGTAGCGACGAATTTCAGACGGCGGCCGGTTCCGGGCGCCGCGTGTGCGTGGCGGCGTCCGCGCGCCGCCGCAGTACCCCGGACAACGCCGCCGAGGCCAGACCGGCCAGTGCGAGCAGCGCCGCCGTCCAGGCGGGTGCGGTGAAGCCGAGCCCGGCACCGATGGCGCTGCCACCGACCCACGGGCCGATCGTGTTGCCGACGTTGAACGCCGACGTGTTCGTCGTGGTCGCCAGGGTCGGCGCGTCCCCGGCTTCCCGCATCACCTGCGCCTGCAGCGCCGGGTTGATGGAGAACGCGGCGATCCCGAACAGGGCGATCGCGCCGACGGTGACCCCCTTGCTCTGCGCGGTCAGCGCGAGGAGGCCGAGCACGGCGCCCATGACGGTGATGCCGACGTACAGGTTCGGCAGCAGGAAGCGGTCGGCGAACCGGCCGCCGAGGAAACTGCCGGCCAGGCACCCCGCGCCGAAGAGCACGAGCAGCAACGGGACGACGCCCGCGGGGAACCCGGTCACCTCGGTCAGCAACGGCGAAAGATAGCTGAAGCAACAGAAAACGGCGGCCTGGGTGAGCATCGACGTGCTCAACGCCACCCAGACCCGGCCGTTGCGGAAGGCGGCGAACTCGGCACCGATCCCGGCGTAGGGACCGTGGGGGCGCTTCGGAACCAGGGTGGCGACACCGGCCAGGGCGAGGACGGCCAGGACCTCGACCGCCCAGAAGCTCGCCCGCCAGCCCGCGTGCTGGCTCAGGAAGGTGCCCGCCGGGACGCCGACGACGTTGGCGACGGTGAGCCCGGCGAACATGATCGCCAGTGCCCGGCCGCGGCGGGCGGGACCGGCGAGGTCGACGGCGACCACGGACCCGATCCCGAAGAACGCGCCCTGCGCGAGCGCCGCGACCACCCGGCCGGTCATGAGCGTGCCGTAGTCGGGGGCGACCGCGCAGATCAACTGCCCGGCCACGAACAACCCCAGCAGCCCGAGCAACGCGTTCTTGCGGTCGACGCGCAGGGTGGCCAGGGTGAGCACCGGCCCGCCGATCGCGACACCGAGGGCGTACCCGGAGATCAGCCAGCCCACCGCCGGGATCGACACGGAGAGATCGCCCGCCAGGTCCGGGAGCAACCCGGAGATCATGAACTCGGTCGTCCCGATGCAGAACACGGTGAGACCGAGCACGTAGACCGCGATGGGCACGGAGGACTCCTTGGTTTTGGAACGCTCATTAAAGAACGGCGGCGAAAGAAATCCCACGTTCGCGGGGGGTCACTTCACGAAACCTGGAACATCACAGCGCCTGGATGGTGGTCTCGGCGATCCGGGTGAGCACCTGCCGGTCGGCCGTGCGGCCCAGTACCCGCAGGCCGTACATCGCGGCGAGGGTGAACTGCGCCAGCGCCCTCGGATCACGGGTGGCACCGATCTCGCCCTCCTGCCGCGCGGCGGCGAACTCGACGTACAGCGCGTTTTCGACGCGCTCGAAGTTGTGCCGGACGCGGGCGGTGACCTCCTCGTCGATCCCGCCGAGTTCGAGGGCGGCGTTGACGGCGAGGCATCCGCGATGGTCGGGCGCCTCCGCCGTCTCGTCCTCGACCACGTCCATCAGCACGCGCCGGATCCGTTCCCGGATCGTGCCCGGACCGGCCAGCATCTCCTCGACCCGCGTGGCGGACGTGTCCTCGTAGCGGCGCAACGCCTCCTCGAACAGGCGTTGCTTGCTCGCGAACGCGTGATAGAGGCTCCCCCGGCCCAGTCCGGTCCCGTCGACCAGGTCCTGGGCCGAGGTGGCCGCGTATCCCTTGCGCCAGAACGTGTCCACGGCGGCGTCGAGTACCTCGGTGGGATCGAATCCCTTCGGACGGGGCATGCCGACCAGCATGACACGTTCTGTAACGATCAGTCAAATACTGCGCGCGAAGAACCGATGGTCAGCCCGCAACACGATGTCCCGGCTTGAACCCGTGCGTCCGCGAGAACCAGACCGTGCCCAGCGCCAGCAGGCCCATTACGAGCAGCACCCACGGGAACGCGCCGACGCCCGCGGACTCCAGCAGCAGCCCGCCGACCAGCCCGCCACCCGCGACGGCGAGGTTGAAGATGGTCACGAGCATGGACTGCGCGACATCGGCGCCGTCACCGGCCGCGTCCGCGATCGCGGTCTGCAGCAGGGTCGGCGCGCCGCCGAAGGTGATGCCCCAGGCGATGACCCCGGCGAAGATCGCCACCGGCGAGTCGTGCCCGATGCCGAGGATCAGCGTCGCGAGCGCGAACCCGGCGAGGCTCGCGAGCGTGACCGCGCGCAGCCGCCGGTCGACCAGCACCCCGGTGCCCCAGATGCCGACGATGGCCGAAGCGCCGAACACCAGCAGGACGACGTCGACGCGGCCGCCCAGGCCCGCTTCCGCGACGAACGGCGCGATGTAGGTGTAGAGCACATTGTGCGCGAGGATCCACAGGAAGATCACCAGCAGCACCGGGCGTACGCCGGGGGTCGTGAAGATCTCGCGGATCGGCTTGCGCTGTCCGGCGTCCTGGCCGGGCAGGTCGGGGACGAGCGTGCGGATCCACACCATCAGCACGAGCGCGACCGCGGACATGATCCAGAAGACGCCCCGCCAGTCGAAGAGCGAACCCAGCCAGGTACCCAGCGGGACACCGAATGCCAGCGCGATCGGCTGCCCCACCCCGACGACGGCGAGCGCTCGCCCCTGAAGGTGGGCGGGCACCAGTTGCCGCGCGTACCCGGCCAGCACGCCCCAGATCACGCCCGCCGCCATCCCGGCGACGAACCGGGCGCCCAGGGTGAAGGAGTAGCTGGCCGACAACGCGGTGATGGTGTTGAAGATCAGCAGACCCGCCACGGCGAACAGCAGCAGCGCCCGCCGGTTGAGCCGCCGGGTCGCCGCGATCACCGGGATCGCCGCCACCGCCGACCCGATGCCGTAGAGGGTGACGAACTGGCCCGCCAGGCCCTCGGACACCGAGAGGCCGCCACCGATCGCCGGAAGCAGACCGGCGGGCATGGTCTCGGTCATGATCGCGAGGAAGCCGGCGGTGGTGAACGCCAGCAGCTTCCCCACCGGCAGCCGGTCGGACACGGCCTCCCGGCGCGGGCCGGGAACGGCCGTTTCGGTGTTGCCAGTACTACTCACGGATCTCTCCTCTGGTGGTGTATCAGTGTTCCGACAGCAGGGAGCCGAAGCCGCGGACGCGGTCGGCGACGCCGTTGTGGCGCAGGGCGTGCCAGTACAGGACGGTGTTGTTCGAGATGACCGGCTTGCCGAGCCAGAACTCGGCGGCCGCGGCGAGCCGCGCCATGGCGACGTTGGTGCCGACCTGGACGATCGCCTCGACGTCGGCGCTGTCGATCTCCTTGACCGCGTCCCGGAGTTCGGCCTCGGAGACGTGGGAGATCTTGGCCGGGCTCGGCATGCCGAGGCCCTGGACGCCCAGCAGGTCGTAGCCGCTGTCCTTGAAGAAACGGCTCACCGAGTCGTCGCCGACCGGCAGGTACGGGGTGATGACCGCGATCCGGCGGGCGTCGTAGGCCGCCAGCGCGGCCCTGATCGCGTCCGGGCTCATCGTCACGGGACGGCCACCGGCCGCCTCGCGCATCGAGCCGAGCACACGTTCGTGTGATTCCGGGCCCTCCCAGTAGCTTTCCGGCGAGACACCGACGATCACGCAGTGCGGGTCGCAGCTGGTGACGCCCTGGATCGCCGGATGCGTCGACTTCCGGATGCTGTGCATGACGTGGTCGAAACCGGGCTCGTCGACCATGGAGTCGTCGTCGATGATCATCCGGCCGGTGTGGTTGGTGACGCCGTCGGGGCGCATCGCGTCCACTTCCGGCTGGGCCGAGGTGTTGGTCGACGGCACGACGACGCCGACCTTGAGGCGGGGACCGAGAGAGTCGGTCACTTCGGGTCCTCCTTCGCGTAGGCGGGTTCTTGGATGACGAGATCGGCGCGGCCCTGGATCTCCGGGACCAGGACGGTCTCGGTCCAGCGTTCGGCGGGCACCGGTTCGAGCGCGATCGAGACCGCCCCGTCGCAGGTGCCGAAATGCTCGGTGACGACGGCGGTGAGCGCCGTGGCCAGCCGCCGCCTGCCCTCGTCGGTGAAATCCTTCGGGAAGTGTCTGATGTGGACGTGTGGCACGGTGTTCTCCCTGGTCAGCGTTCGAGTCGGGCGCGGATCGCAGCCACCAGGCCGTCGACCCCGGTTTCCTTGAGGACGCTGTAGTGGTCGCCTTCGAGCGTGATCACCTCCGGCGGGGTGGCCGAATATCCGGAGCTGTTCTCGACGAACGAGTAGTCGTCGCCGACGGCCTTGAACAGGGTCACCGGCGCCGCGATCCGGCGTCGGGCCAGTTCGCGGAAGCTGTAGTCGAATTCGTAGGTCTCCTCGACGATCCGGACGATCCGCCGGATCAGCTGTTCGTCCAGCGACGGCACCAGGTTCGCCACGAAGGCCACGAAGCCGTCTTCGTCGCGGACCGATTCCCGGCAGGCGAGCGTTTCCGGCCCGGAGATCGCCCCGATGAAGACCGAAAGCAGGATCGTCAGGTACGCCGGGTTCGTGTAGCTCGCCACCCGCTCACCGCCACCCGGGATTTCCGGGTTGCCGGGGCAGATCAGCAGCAGGTTCTCGACCTTCTGCCCCTGCTGTTCGAGCTGCCACGCCGTTTCGAAGGCGACCCGCGCGCCGAACGAGTAGCCCCACAGCGTGTACGGCCCCTCCGGCTGGACACGCCGGATCTCGGCGACGTCGGCCTTCGCCATCTCCTCGACGGTGGCGTACGGCTTCTCCCCCGCGTTGACGCCGTGGGCCTGCACGCCGTAGAACGACCGCCCCAGGCCGCTTTCCCCGGCCAGCAGCCGCAGGTTCATCGGGTAGCCGCCGAGTCCCGGCCAGCAGAACACCGGACTGCCGCCACCGGAGGCCAGCGGGACCAGCCGCGACGACGGGAGGCCGGGGTCCGCACCGATACGGGCGGCCAGCGAGGCCAGCTTCGGACTCTCGAAGACGACCTGCAGCGGCAGCCGGGTGCCGAACACGCGGTTGATCCGGTACACCAGCGCGACCGCGGTCAGCGAGTTGCCGCCGGAAGCGAAGAAGTCGTCCTCCACCGAGACGTCGTCGTATCTCAGCGCCTTGCCCCAGGCTTCGGCCAGCCAGCGCTCGTGACTCGTCGACGGCGCGACATAAGGCGTGTCGCCGTCGGCCGACCGGACGGCGTCCGTTTCGGCCAGCGCCTTCGCGTCGACCTTCCCGTTGGCGGTCAAGGGAAGCTCGTTCAGCACCAGCACGCGGTTCGGGATCATGTAGTCGGGCAGGGTCTGGGCCAGTTCGTCCCGGATGATCTCGGCCGGGCCCTTCATGTGGACGGCGTCTTCGAGCATGCCTTCGCTACGCATCTGCCCCGGGCTGACCTTGCCGCCGACGAAGAAGTACGACGGCCCGGGCGCGATCCCCTGCCCGGCGAGGATGTCGTCGATCCGGCAGGCGGCGGGCAGCGGGTTCCCGGTCTTCGAGCTGTACCCCGAGGACATGAAGCCCAGCGCCAAACCGTTGCGCTGCAGGTGATGCAGCTTCGTGCCGAGACCGACGTACTCCAGCCATTCGTCGTTCGTGCGGCTGACGGCGGTGATGCCGAAGCCCGCGCGGTCATACACCTGCTGGTTGATCGCGATCACGTGCTTGGGCTGGATCAGCTGCTCGGAGAGCCACTCGAAGTCCCCGTTCCGCCACCGGTAGGTGCCCGCGGGCAGCCCTTCGACCCGGCCGGGATGGGCCTGGACGAACAATTGGGTGTCGTCCCGTCTGGGCTCGCCGTCGTTGGCGTGCAGGGAGAACGTGCCGAGGTAGTGGTCGTCCCCGGCGGCGCCGACGCGGACGGCCACCAGCGGGTCGAACGCGGAGGGGCTGAGCGTGAGGCCGTAGCCGGGCAGGAACTCCTCGAACACGCCGACCATATGCCCGGTCTCGAATTCGAGGACTTCGCGGATGTTGTTCTTGTACACCGGTTCGATGGCGCCGGTACGGCCGACGAAATGCACCGCGTGCCCGTCGCCCGTGCTCTCCGCGACCCGCACCAGCGCGTGCTCCACCGGGTGGTAGTAATAGACTCCGGCGCCGAGCCCGTCGAGACCGCTGGTCTCCAGGTACAGCTGCGTCGCGTACAGCGCGCCCGGCGACGCGTAGGAATACTTCGGCAGCAACCGCTCTTCGCTCCGGAAGCGGCCGAACCACCGCAGCAGCTCGCCCAGTTCGGCGAACGTGAGGTCGCCGGGCTCGCGGGAGTGCCCGCCGACCGGGCCGGGCGTCAGGAGCGCGGCGAGGTCGTCGCGGGTGACCGTGCCACCCTCGTAGTAGCGATACGTCTTGCGGGCGAAGACCTCCCGGCGCTGGTAACCGGTCTCTTCCTTGCCCCGCAACGGAATCACCGGAAGGCCCGCCGTGTCACGCACCCCTGGATGGGACAGCTGCGCCTTGACCTGGAGTTTGCTGGCCTTGGACTGGTGGTGCCCGCCGTGGTTGCCCTGGTCCATCAGCGCGGCTTCCCGCGGGTTCAGCTCGACACAGGCGACGAGCGTCTTCGACCCGGTCCGCGCGTCGTCGGTCACCACCGCGGCGGCCCGGCGCACCCACGTGTGCTCCTCTATCGCCAGGGTGATCTCGTCCAGCTCGACGCGGTAGCCACGCAGTTTGACCTGGTTGTCGGCGCGGCCGGCGAACTGGATGGTGCCGTCGGGGTTCCAATAGGCGAGGTCCCCGGTGCGGTACAGCCGTTCGGTCGGCACGAACGGGTTCGGCACGAACCGCTCGCGGGTCTGCTCCGGCCGGTTCAGGTACCCGCGGGCCAGCTGGACGCCGCCGATGTACAGCTCGCCGATCTCCCCGATGTCGACCGGCGCGAGATTCGTGTCGAGCACGAAGCACTGGGTGTTGTCCACCGGTACGCCGATCGAGATCATCCCGGCGCTCTCGTCGATCGTGTCCGGGTCGACGAGGTGGGCGGTCGCGTTGATCGTGCATTCGGTGGGCCCGTAGAGGTTCACCAAGCGGGCCGACGGGAGCTCGCGGGCGAGTTCCCTGGCCAGCTGACGCGAAAGCGCCTCACCGCCGGAGAACAGTTTCCGCAACGACGTGCACGTCGCGAAGCGTTCCGTGTCGAGCAGGGCCTGCAGCAGCGTCGGGACGCACTGCAGTGTGGTGACGTCGTGCTTCACCACGGTGTCGATCAGCGCTTCGGGATCCCGGAAACTGCCCGGCGCGCTCATCACCACGCGAGCGCCCGCGGCGGGCGCCAGGATCTCCCACTGCGCGGCGTCGAAGCTCATCGGCGTCTTCTGCAGCACCGTGACCCCGGGGGCCAGATGACCGCACGCCTGCATCCAGCGCATCTGGGACACGACGCTGTGGTGCTCGATCATCACGCCCTTCGGCTTGCCGGTGCTGCCGGAGGTGTAGATGACGTAGGCGAGTGAATCCGGCCGGGGCCCGCGCGGGGCCGGGCCCTCCGCGCCGCGGACGTCGTCCACCGACACGATCCGCGTCCCGGCGGGCACCAGCCCGGCGAGCCGGTCGGCGAGACGCGGCTGGGTGACGACGACGCCGGTACGGCTGTCTTCGAGCATGTACCGGATCCGGTCTTCCGGGTACTCCGGCGAGAGTGGCAGGTAGGCGGCGCCGGCGGCGAGGATGCCCCACGCGCCGATCATCAGGTCCGCGGACGGCTCGACGTAGAGGCCGACGAGGTCGTCCTCGCCGATCCCGAGACCGGCGAGGTGGACGGCGAGTTCGACACTCGCGTCCTCGAGCCGCCGATACGTCAGTGCCTGGTCGCCGTCGACGACAGCCAAGGCGTCCGGCTGCGTCCTGGCCCAGTGCCCGAGCAGGTCCGGCAGGCAGGTACTGGAGCGGATACGGTGAAACGATACGGCGTTCTCGGTAACCGTCATGATCTTTTCCCTAGGCAAGGTCGTCCCCCATTGCGAATGTGATAGTCGCGCACCACGCCTGGCGAAAGGTACGGTGTCGATGCGCTACTCCTGCTCCCCCGAACAAAGGAGTGGCGTGGACATCGCGAGATACCAGCCGAGGCAAATCCGCCGGGATATTCCCGATCCGGATCGAGGATCCCGGCGGCAACCTCATCCAACATTCTGCGCCACAGCCCGGTCAACCCGGCGAAAAGCGCTCTCAGCTGGGGTTTCTCCGGAGCCGAGAGAACCGGGATTATGACAAGGGTCTCCTTTCTCGCGTGCCGAGAAAGGCTGATCCGAAACTCTTTTCGAACAGGGGACAAGAGGTCGGCACACGAAAGGGCCCCGGCGTCGCCAAGGCGATTCCGGGGCCCTTTCGGAGCCGGTTCAGTGATCGAGTATCAGCCTCTGCACCGCGGCGGCCGCACAGCGCACGGCGTCGACGTGGACGCCCGGCGCCGCCGAGAGCGACACGGGGACCATCACCGTGACGGCGCCGACGACGACGTCGCCCCACAGCACCGGCGCCGCGAAAGAGTTCCAGCCCCGGGCGCACTCTTCGAGCCCGATCGCGTACCCCCTCGTCCGGATCTCCGCCAGCGAACCGAGCAGCCGCGCGCGATCGCGGAACGCCCCCGGCCCCATACCGGCCGGGACGGCCTCGTCCGCGACCCGCCGCTGGACCGATTCGGGCAGGTGGGCCAGGATCGTCCGGCCCGACGAGCCGACGCGCAGTGATTGGTGGGAGGCGAGCAGCTCCCGCGGGGAGAGCCCGACCTCGGTCAGATCGGAGGCCCCGACCGCCATCTCGACACACTGGCGCTGCACACCGCCCAGCCGGCTCAGCCCGTAGAGGAACGCGAGCCCATCGCCGCTCTTCGCGCGGAGGCGGTTCAGGATCAGGCCGAGCGCGGCGCGATCGGCTCCCTGCTCGAGCGCTTCGATCCCGAGTTTCGCCGCCTCCGGCCCCAACCGGTACCGACCCCGCCCGACCCGCACGAACGTCCCGTGGGCCACGCCCGAACGCAGGATCCGGTGCACGGCGGAGTCGTCGACCCCGGAGGCCTTCGTCAGTTCCGCGAGCCCGCGGATCCCGCCGCCGAGCTCGGCGAACGCCTGCTGGACCCGGAAGACCCGTTCCGCGTGATTGCTCCCCCCGGGGTTCCCCGGCCCGCCGTGCCATCCGGCACGCGGCCGGGGACCGGTATGCCCGGTGGCCGAGCGCGAATCGACGATGGTCATCTGTTTCCACTCCCCCTGGTGTGTCAGAACCACTCACCACCCTGACCGACGGCCATCACCGCGACAAGGCTCCCCCTTCTTAAATCTGCGTCAAGTCCCGGATTCACCCGTTCGACGGGGCGTTCCTCCCATACTTACGTGCGATCATCCCTGCCCGATCGGGCGACGGGGTCCGGCCGCCGACGAAATCGGCCAGAATCGGAAGAATGATTCCCACTTTCGTCTTCGTGCACGGGTCGGGAAGCGCGGCTCACGCCTGGACGGCCACCCAACGGGAGCTGGCCGCACGCGGGCACCGGACCCTCGCGATCGATCTCCCCGGCCGGGGCGCGGGATTCACCCGCGCCTACTACGAACAAGACCTCGCAACCTTCGTGGCGGAACCGTCGGCCGTGAGGGGGCTGACCGCGGCCGACTTCACCTCGGCTGTCGTCGACGCCGTCCACCGGGTACGGCGTCACGGTCCGGTCGTGCTGGTCGCGCACAGTTTCGGCGGGCTCCCGATCACCTCCGCCGCCGACGCCATCCCCGAATCGATCGATCATCTCGTCTACATCGCCGCGCAATGCCCGGTGAATCGCGCCCCCGGCGAATACGCGACGTCGCCCGAATGGGCCTCCTCCGCACTGTTCCCGGCCACCGCGCCGCTGCTCCTCGGCGATCCGGCGTCGCAAGGATTCCTGCGGGTCAATTGGCGGGGCGCCGACCGCGAACAGCGGGAGGCGCTGCGGAACGCCATCGCCGCCGAGCTCACGGAGGACGATTCCTCCCGGTGATCCTCACGAGTCAGCCGGACGAGGTCTTCTGGCTGACCGGCCCCGAGTGGGACCACCGCGCCGAAAAGGACACCTGGGGCAGGATCCCGCGCACCTTCGTCAAACTGACCGAGGATCGCTCCCTGCCTCTCGCCGTCCAGGATCTCTACATCGCCGAGGGCGACGCGCTCACCCCGGACAACCCCTTCGACGTCCGGGAGCTGAAAAGCAGTCACGCCGGCTTCTTCCGCGAGCCCGACGAGGTGGTGGACATCCTCACCGAGCTCACCGGCCGAGCAGGCGCCGGATCTCGGTGACGGCCGAGCGGCCGGCCCGGTTCGCGCCGACGGTACTCGCCGAAGGCCCGTAGCCGACCAGGTGCAGCCGCGGTTCGGCGACGACCCGGGTGCCGTCCATCCGGATCCCGCCGCCGGAACCACGCAGGCGCAGCGGCGCGAGATGGTCGATGGCGGCCCGGAATCCGGTGGCCCACAGGATGACGTCGACGGGCTCGGCGGTGCCGTCGGCCCACACCACGCCGTCCGGGGTGATCCGCTCGAACATCGGGTGGCGGTCGAGGATCCCCGCGTCCAACCCCGCCCGCACCTCGGGCGTCACGGCCAGGTCGGTCACGCTGACGACGCTCTTCGGCGGCAGGCCTTCCCGGACCCGCTCGTCGACCTTCGCGACGGCCTCGCGGCCCCAGTCCTCGCTGAACGGCTCGTCGCGCCAGACCGGCGGACGGCGTGTCACCCACCGCGTCGACCGGGCGGAGGGCGCGATCTCCAGCAGCAGCTGGACCGCCGAGGAGCCGCCGCCGACCACGACGACGCGTTTGCCGCGGAGGTCGCCGGAACCGGTGTAATCGGCGGTGTGCAGCTGGCGGCCGCGAAAGGTCTCCTGCCCCGGGTAGTACGGCCAGAACGGCCGGTCCCAGGTGCCGGTCGCGCTGATCACCGCGCGGGCGGCCCAGGTCTCCGCCGCGCCGGCGACCACGAGCCGGTCGTCCTCGGCGCTCACCGACAGGACGTCGACGGGGCGATGGACCGGCAGGTCGTAGGTGCGCTCGAAGCGGCCGAAGTACTCGGAGACCACCTCGGCCGCGGGCAGCTTCGGATCCGGTGTGCCGAAGGCCATCCCGGGCAGGTCGTAGATCCCGTGGACCTTCTCCACGATCAGCGAAGGCCAGCGATACTGCCACGCGCCACCCGGCCGCTTGCCGTGGTCGAGCACGACGAAGCCGCTTTCGTTCGCGAACCCCGCGCGGCGCAGATGGTACGCCGCCGACAGGCCGGCCTGGCCCGCCCCGATCACCGCCACGTCGACCTCGTGATCCGCCTTCATACCGGGTTCAACGGCGGCCCGCTCCGGCTATTTCCTTCCTCTGTCCAGTGCGTGCCGCGTCACAGTCGGCGTTTCAGCGCCCGCACGATCGCGACGAGCACGAGCACCCCGGCCAGCGCGACGAGCATCGGCGCCAGCCGTCTGACCACCGACTCGCCCGCGTACTCCATCAGGTCGATCGCCTCGCCCTGCGGCGCGGGCTTCACCGCCTTCACCGCTTTCAACGGCGGACGCTCCGAGGTTCCGGGCTTCTCCGCTTCCGGTTCCGGTTCGGTGGCCGCGGTGCCGAGCTTGCCCGACAGGCAGTCCGCGAACGTGTCGAGGATCTTGCCACCGACCTCGGCGATCAGCCCGCGCCCGAACTGCGCGGGTTTCCCGGTGACGGCCAGGTCGGTGGCGACGGCGCCGTGGGTGACACCGTCCTTTTCGCTCAGCGTGAGAGTGACCGTCGCGGACGCCGTGCCCGCGCCGCGGGAATCCTTGCCCGCGGCCTTGATCACCACCCGCCGCGCGTCCGCGTCCTTCTCGATGAACTCACCAGATCCCTTGTAGAGCAAGGAGATCGGCCCGAGCTTGACCTTCACGGTGCCGTTGAAGGTGTCACCCTCGATCCCGATGATGGTGGCGCCGGGCAGGCACGGTGCCACCCGTTCCGGGTCGACGACGGCCTGCCAGACCTCGTCGACCGGTGCCGGAACGGTGAACGCGTGGTCGAGCCGCACGGGCCGACCTCCCTTCGCTGGGTCAGGAACCGGCGGCCGCGAGGACCGCCCGGCCGGTCAGCACCCTGGCGAGATGCTGCCGGTATTCGACGTCGGAGTTGCCGTCGGCCGTCGGGTTCGTGCCCTCGGTCGCGTGTTCGGCGGCACCGCGGATCGCGTCGGCGGTGGCCGGGACGCCGACCAGCGCCGCTTGGACCCCGGCGGCCCGCACCGGCGTCGAGCCCATGTTGGTGAGCGCGACCCGCGCCTCCTCGATGGTGCCCGCTTCGGTGCGGACACAGGCCGCGACCGCGACCATCGACCACGCCTGTGCGACCCGGTTGAACTTCTCGTAGTGGGCGCGCCAGCCGGTGTGCTTCGGGACGCGGACCTCGACCAGGATCTCGTCCGCGGCGAGCGCCGTGGTGAACATGTCCTGGAAGAAGTCCGCCGCGGCGACCGTCCGCCGCCCGCCCGGACCGGCGACGACGAGCTCGCAGCCGAGCGCGAGGACCGGCGCCAGCAGGTCACCGGCGGGATCGGCGTGCGCGATGGCGCCACCGAACGTGCCGCGATGCCGGATCTGCGGATCGGCCACCGTGTCCGTGGCGGCTTTCAGCAACGCGGCGTGTTCGGCGATCAACGCGTCACGCTGGACTTCGTAATGCGTGGTCATCGAACCGACGACCAGCGCGTCGCCGTCCTCGCGGACCCCGCGCAGCTCGCCGACCTTCCCGAGGTCGATCAGTGTGGTCGGCGTGGCGAGCCGCATCCGCAGCACCGGCAGCAGGCTCTGCCCGCCCGCCAGCACCTTGGCGTCCTCGCCCGCTCCGGCGAGGGCGCTCACCGCTTCGTCCACTGTGGACGGAGCGACGTACTCGAACGGGGCGGGGATCACCGGGCACCTCCGGAAGCGTCGATCGAACCGAGACCGCCACCGGCTTCGGAGCCCAAACCGCCCTCCGCGACCGACTGGTGCCGGATGGCGTGCCAGACCCGCATCGGGGTCAGCGGCATTTCGATGTCGTTCACCCCGAACTGCCGGACGGCGTCGACCACCGCGTTGACCACCGCGGGTGTCGAGGCGATCGTGCCCGCCTCGCCGACTCCCTTGGCGCCCAGCGGATTCGTCGTCGACGGTGTCTCGGTGCGGTCGGTGGTGAAGCTGGGCAGGTCGGCCGCCGACGGGAGCAGGTAGTCGGCGAACGTCCCGGTGATCAGCGTCCCGCCCTCGTCGTGGACGGCCTCCTCGAACAACGCCTGCGCGATGCCCTGCGCGAGCCCGCCGTGCACCTGGCCTTCGACGATCAGCGGGTTGACCACCACGCCGACGTCGTCGACGCAGACGTAGGAACGCAGCGTCACCCGCCCGGTCTCGGTGTCCACCTCGGCCGCGCACAGATGCGTGCCGTGCGGGAAGGAGAAGTTCTCCGGATCGAACGTGTCCGCCGAATCCAGTGAGGGTTCGACCCCGTCCGGCAGGTCGTGCGCGGAGAACACGGCCCACGCGATGTCCTGGAGGGACGTCGCCGAATCCGTGCCCTTGACGGAGAACTTGCCCGCCTCGAATTCGAGGTCGTCCTCGGAGCACTCCATGATGTGCGCGGCGATCGGCTTCGCCTTGGCGAGCACCTTGTCCGCCGCACGGACGACGGCGACCCCGCCGACCACCAGCGACCGGGAACCGTAAGTGTCCATCCCCTTGTGCGAGGACTGGGTGTCGCCGTGGAGGACCTCGATGTCCTCGAACGGGACACCGAGTTTGTCGGCGACGATCTGGCTCCACGCCGTCTCGTGGCCCTGGCCGTGCGCGGAGGCGCCGGTGATCACCTCGACCTTGCCGGTGGGCAGCACCCGGATCTCCGCGTGCTCCCAGCCACCCGCCGCGTAGTCGAGCGAACCGAGCACCCGCGACGGGGCCAGGCCGCACATCTCGGTGAACGTCGAGATGCCGATGCCGAGCTGGACCGGGTCACCCGCTTCCCGCCGCTCCCGCTGCTCACGACGGAGTCCGTCGTAGTCGAACAGTTCCTTGGCCTTGGCGGTGGCGGCCTCGTAGTCGCCCGAGTCGTAGGTCAGCCCGGCGACCGTGGTGAACGGGAACTCCTCGTGCTTGATCCAGTTCTTCTCCCGGATCTCCAACGGGTCCATGCCCAGCCCGACGGCCAGTTCGTCCATGATGCGCTCGATGCCGAACGTGGCCTCCGGCCGCCCGGCGCCGCGATAGGCGTCGGTGAGCGTGGTGTTGGTGAACACGTTGGTGCAGGCGAAATGGTACGCCGGGAACTTGTAGATGGCGTTGAACATGAACGCGCCGAGGATCGGCACGCCGGGGCCGACGAGACCGAGATACGCGCCCATGTCGGCGAGCAGTTCGACCTTGAGCCCGGTCACCGTGCCGTCGCGGTCCGCGGTGATGGTGATGTCCTGGATCTGGTCGCGGCCGTGGTGCGCGGCGACCATCGTCTCCGAACGGGACTCGGTCCACTTGACCGGTTTGCCGAGCCGCCGCGCGATCAGCGTCGACATCATCTCTTCGGGCAGCACGGCGATCTTGCCGCCGAACCCGCCGCCGACGTCCGGTGCGATCACCCGCACCTTGTGCTCGGGGATGCCGAGCGTGGCCGCGGTCATCGTCTTGAGGATGTGCGGGACCTGGGTGGCCGACCACATCACCAGCTGGCTGCCGGTCGGGTCGACGACACACGCCCGCGGCTCCATGAACGCAGGAACCAGCCGTTGCTGGCGGAACCGGCGTTTGAGCACGACCTCCGAATTCGCGATCGCGTCTTCGACGTTCGATCCGGTTCCCGCCTCCGCGGAATCGAAGACCCACAAGGCGTTCTGGTTGGTACCGAGTTCTTCGTGGACCAGCGGAGCACCCTCGGCGAGCGCGTTCTCCAGCCCGAGGACGACCGGTAGTTCGTCGTACTCGACGTCGATCCCTTCGAGCGCGTCGTGCGCTTCGGCCGACGTACGGGCGACGACCACCGCCACGCCTTCACCGGCGAAGTTCACCGTGTCCGACGCGAGGATGGGCCTGCGAGGCGACTTCATGTCCGGCGTGATCGGCCACGCGCAAGGCATGCCGATGGCGCTTTCGGGGTCGAGGTCCTTCCCCGTGTACACCGCGACGACACCCGGCGCGGTCTTCGCCTCGGAGGTGTCGATCGAGACGATCTTGGCGTGCGCGAACGGGCTCCGGAGCACCGCGAGGTGCAGCATCCCCGGCAGTGTCATGTTGTCGGTCCAGCGCGTACGGCCGGTGATGAGGCGTTCGTCCTCCTTGCGGCGGCGGGCCTTGCCGACCTCCGGTTCGATCGTGGAGGTCATCACTCACCACCCGCGCCGACGCGGGAAGCGGTGTCCGTGGCGAGCCGTTCGGCTTCCGGACCGGCCCCGGGGCGCATGTGATGGGCCGCGTCGCGCACGGCGCGGACGATGTTCTGGTAACCCGTGCACCGGCACAGGTTGCCTTCGAGTCCTTCCCGGACGGCCTTTTCGTCCGGGTCGGGATTGTCGGCGAGCAGGTCTATCGACTGCATGATCATGCCGGGGGTGCAGAATCCGCACTGCAGGGCGTGATTCTCGTGGAAGGCCTTCTGCACCGGATGCAACTGCCCGTCACGGGCGAGTCCCTCGATCGTGGTGACCTCGCCGCCATCGGCCTGTACCGCGAGCACCGAACAGGATTTCACGCTGTGGCCGTCGAGATGGACGGTGCACGCGCCGCAGTTGCTGGTGTCGCAACCGACCACGGTACCCACTTTCCCGACCCGTTCGCGCAGATAGTGCACAAGAAGGGTGCGGGGCTCGACTTCGTCCGTGTAGCTGGTGCCGTCGACAGTGACGGTGATGCGCATCAGGCCTCCAAAGCAAAGCGAAACCCCGCGCTGGGTCCGGGGTCGTTCGGGAGCGGCCGGTCATTCGGTTGTCACGGAACGATCCCGGGCGACCGTGATCGGACTCACAGCCGAGCGTGCTACTTCTGCCCGGCCGGGACAACCCCCACCAGGGGGTGGTTCCCGGCCGGTTCCGCAGTTGCGTTACCAGCTCAAGATTTTCTCCGCAGACAAGGTTCGGAGTGCTTGCTCCGATCGCTCGAGGAAGCCGGTGGCGATCAACCATCCGACAGTGAGCGAAGCCGGTGAACCGGGCAGCGACCCACCGTCCACTTGGTACTGGATCCCCCACCCGGCCGGGCGAACCACGCGGCGATCGGACCGACGTACTGGATCGGCGTTCCGTCGGGGCGCAGGAGGTAGCCGTTCTTCGGCGGACAGTGCCAGGACGCGACGGCCGGGTCGTAGTAGGTGTCGAGGAAACGCCGTTCGGTCAGGGCGCCGGTGCGGCGGTCTGCGCGGTGACCGGGGCGAGGAGGAGGCCGAGGGCGGCGAACACCGTCAAGGTGCGTCTCAGCAACATTGACCGAGCACACCAGCCGTCGAGCGGGGCGGTCGACGGCTGACGTCGTTGCGCCGACCGGCTGGTTCCGCCCCGCCGCCCCGTCCGCTCAGCCCGCCATGCCGAGCACCGAGAGATCCGCGTTCGCCCCGGTGACCACGGTGGCGGCGAAGTCGCCCGGGATGTCGTGCACGGTCAGCGCGGCCAGACCGGCGGCACCCGCGGGTTCCGGGACGACGCCGAGGGTTTCCGCGCCCAGTCGCATGGCCGCGCGCAGGTCGTCGTCGGTGACCAGCACGAAGTCGTCGACCAGCGACCGCATCCGCCGGACGGATTCCGGCTCCGGCGTCCGGATCGAGATCCCGCCGGCGAACCAGTTCGCCCGGTCGACCGTGATCGGTTCGCCCGCCTCCCAGCTCCTCGCCATGGCCGGCGCCGACGTGGTCCCGACACCGACGATCCGGACGTCCGGTGAGTGCGCCTTGAGCCAGAGCGCGACCCCGGCGATCAGCGCGCCGTCGCCGACCGGGAGTACGACCGTGTCGATCCCGCTCTCCCGCGCCAGTTCCAGGCCCATCGTTCCCGCGCCCTCGGAAATCGCGGGCTCCCGGCCGTCGACCACGAAGACGCGATCCGGGGCTTCGGCGGCGAAGGCGGCCGCGGCGACCTTCGCCTCGCCGTCGACCCGGCGCACGCGCGCGCCCAGCGCCTTCATCCGCCGCAGTTTGATCGGCGAGATGCCGGCGGGAACGAACACTTCGGCCCGCAAGCCGCGCTTCCGGGCGGCGAACGCGACGGCCTGCCCGAAGTTGCCGCTGGTCCCGCACACCAGGGTGGTGCCCGGCGCCAGACCGGCGGCGAAGTAGTCCGCACCGCGGCCCTTGAAGCTGCGCAACGGGTTCAGCGTCTCGATCTTCACCAGCACACGCCGTCCGAGGCGGTCGTTCAGCTGTTCGTCGCTGTACTGCGGGGAGTTCAGGAAAACGGGGTCGATCACCTTCGCCGCTTCGGCGACGTGGTCCAGTTGCAGGTCGATGTCGGTCATGAGCTCGAAGCTAAGCGAACGGGCGAGCACCACGATTGAAAAATTTCCCGCTCGCGTGCAAAAATCTTGCGTGACCCTCGACGAGATCGACCACCTCCTGCTCGACCTCGTCCAGGTCGACGCGGCCCGCCCGCTGCACGAGTTCGGCGACGCCGTCGGCCTTTCCCCGAGCGCGGTCCAGCGGCGCCTGACCCGGTTGCGCGCGGCGGGCGTGATCCGCGCGGAGGTCGCCGTACTCGATCCGGAGGCGCTGGGCTCCGGGATGACATCGGTCATCCTGGTCGCACTGACGGACGACGACGTGGAGCATCACGAGGCGTTCCGCGCGCGCATGCTGGCCGAGCCACGCGTCCAGCACTGCTACAGCATCGTGGGCCAATGGGACTACGTCGTCGTCCTGCTCACCCAGGACCTGAAGGTGAGCAGGTCGTTCTCCCGGCACCTGTTCACCGAACACGTCAACCGGTTCGAAACGCTGCCCGCGTTCGACGTGGTCAAATCGAGTCAGGCGGTGCCGGTGCCCGGCGTCAGCCGTGGATCCGGCCGCTGAGCGCCGCCAGCCGCGACCCCGTCCCGCTCCACCGCAACGCGATGATCTCCGCCGCGATCGACACCGCGGTCTCCTCCGGCGTCCGCGCGCCGAGGTCCAGCCCGATGGGCGACGACAACCGTTCCAGCTCCGCCTCGGTGACCCCGGCCTCGCGCAGCCGCGCGAACCGGTCGTCGTGGGTCTTGCGGGAACCCATCGCGCCGACGTAACCCACGTCGAGCCGCAACGCGACCTCCAGCAACGGGACGTCGAACTTCGGGTCGTGCGTGAGCACCGCGATCGCGGTCCGCGGGTCGATCCGGCCCGCGTCGGCCTCGGCCCTCAGATAGCGATGCGGCCAGTCGACGACGACCTCGTGCGCGTCCGGGAAACGGCTCTTCGTCGCGAACACGGGCCGCGCGTCGCAGACCGTGACCTGGTAGCCGAGGTACGCGCCCATCTTCGCCATCGCGGCGGCGAAATCGATGGCGCCGAAGACCAGCAGGCGCGCGGGCGGCTCGAAGGAGTTGACGAAGACCGTCATCCCCTCGCCGCGGCGCTGCCCGTCCGGCCCGTAGCGCAGGGTGCCGCTGCGGCCGCCCACGAGCATGCCGCGCGCGTCGTCGGCGACGGCGTCGTCCATCCGCGACGAGCCGAGGGAACCCGTGACACGGTCCGGCCAGACGATCAGATGTTCGCCGACCAGGCCTTCCCGTTCGTGCTCGACCACCGTCACCACGGCGACCGGTCGTCCTTGGTGGACCGATTCGACGACGTCGCCGAGTTCCGGCATCGAATCGCGGTCGACGTGCTGCACGTAGATGTCGATGATCCCGCCGCAGGTCAGGCCGACGGCGAACGCGTCGTCGTCGGTGACGCCATAGCGCTGCAGCACGGGCGCGCGATCGGCGACCACCTGCTGCGCGAGTTCGTAGACGGCGCCTTCGACGCAGCCGCCGGAGACGCTGCCGGTGACCGTGCCGTCCGGGGCGACGAGCATCGCGGCGCCCGGGCTCCGCGGCGCCGACGAGAACGTCGCCACCACGGTGCCGACCCCCACCGTCTCACCGGCCGACCAGCGACGGTGCAGTTCATCCAGTACGTCACGCATCGGCGATCTCCACCAGCAGTCGTTCCAACGTGGCCAAGCTGTGTCCGGCGAGCAGCCGATCGAGGTACGGAAGCGCGGCCACGATGCCGGATTGCACGGGCGCGTACCCAGCCCGCCCCGCGTGCGGATTAACCCAGAGTACGACGTGCGCGAGCCGGCGCAGCCTGGCGAGCTGCCCGGCGAGCAGTCCCGGGTCGCCCCGCTCCCAGCCGTCGGAGAACACGGTGACCACGGATCGCCTGGCCACGCCGCGTTGTCCCCAGCGGTCGAGGAAGGCCCGCAAGGTTTCGCCGAGCCTCGTCCCGCCCGCGAAATCGGGGACCGCGGCCGCCGCCGCGAGCATCGCGTGCTCGGGGTCGCGCAGCCGCAGCTGACGCGAAACCCTGGTGAGCCGGGTGCCGAGGGTGAACACCTCGACCCGGCCGGGCGCGGTCCGCGCGACGACGTGCGCGAAACGCAGCAGGGCGTCGGCGTACGGGCCCATCGAGCCGGAGACGTCGATCAGGAAGACGAGCCGGCGCGGTTTGGCGCTCCGGCGCCGGTACGCCAGGCGCACGGGCTCACCGCCGCCCGCCAGCATCGCCCGCAGCGTGCGTGCCGGGTCGAGGGTGCCGCGTTTCGCCGCGCGGCGGCGGGGTGACGACCGCAGCGGGAGCACCGGACGCAGTTTCGCGAGCAGTTCCCGCAGGTGTGCGCGTTCGGCGGCACTCAGCCCGGCGAGGTCGCGATGCCGCAGGACCTCGTCGTCGCTCGCCGCCACCCGAAGCCGGTCCGGCTCGGCTCCGGACTCGCCCTGACCGGACGGGACCTGGGCGAGCGCGGCGATCCTGGCGCGCTTCGGGACCGCTTGTCCGCTTCGCCGTCGTGGCCGGGCTTCGGCGGCGGTGAACCAGCCGTCGAACGCGGCGTCGTAACGCGGGAGATCGTCGGGATCGGAGCACAGCGTCAGGCGCCCCGCCCAGTACAGCTGGTCGGGATCGGCCAGGTCGACCTCGCCCACGGCCGCGAGATACGCCTGGACCCGGTGCGCGTCGCACGGCAAACCGGCTTCGCGCAAAGCTTCCGCGAAGCCGACGAAACCCGCCAGGGGATCGCTCACTCCCCCATTATGAGCCGCGGCGGGCGAAGGCCGGGGTCTTCTCGCGGAGAGGGCCGATGCCGCCCATGACCGCACCGAGGCCCGTGAGCAGCGGGAAGCGGTCCGAGATCCGGAGAGGCAGGGGGATGGTCCGCTCGTTCAACGTCCCGTCGAGGGCGGGCTCGATGAGCATCTTGTGCTCCCCCAGTTGCATCTTCTGAGTGAGGGTGACGACGAAGTTCCGGCGGCGCTGCACACGGCCCAGGTCCCGCGCGGTCAGCGTGCCCCGCCGCAGCGGGGCGGCGAGGAGCCGCGCGGCCGCCACGGCGTCCTGCACCGCGATGTTGACGCCCATCCCGCCGGCCGGCGACATCGCGTGCGCGGCGTCACCGATGCAGAGCACCCGTTCGGTATACCAGTGCGGGAGCTTGGACATCCGGACCTTCAGCAGTTTGACGTCGTCCCAATCCCGGATCGCGGCGAGTTCGCCCTCTCCCCAGCCGAACAGGCCGCCGATCCGTTCACGGAACTTCTCGATGCCCTCCGCACGGTGCGCCTCGTCCTGGCCCTTCCTGATCAGGTAAGACGTCTGGTAGTAGTCGCCGCGGTCCATCGTCATACCGGCGAGGCCGTTCGCGAAACTGCCGAACACCTGGGCTTCCTTGCCCGTGTCTTCGAGTTTGGGCACGCGGACCCACCACACGTCCATCGGCACGTCGTACTCCTGCGGCACGAGCCCCGCTTCCGCGCGCACCAGGGAATCCCGGCCGTCGCAGCCGACCACGAGCGACGCGGCGACTTCCCGTTCCACGCCGTCGGAATCGCGGTAGCGCACCCCGCCGCCCTGGCGCAGCCCGGTGACCTCGGCACCCATCCGCAGGGTGAACGTCGGTTCCCTGGCGGCGGCTTCGGCGAGCAAGTTCAGGAAGTCCCACTGGGGGACCATCGCGATGTACTTGTACGGCCCGGGAAGCCGGCTGAAGTCGGCGGCGACGATCGTCGCGTCGCCGATCACCATCCGCATCTTTTCCAGCCGTTTCGACGGCAGTTCCGCGAACCGTTCGCCGAGGCCGAGTTCGTCGAGCAACATCAACGTCGGGGGATGCACCGTGTCACCGCGGAAATCGCGGAAGAAGTCCTTGTGCTTTTCGAGGACGGTGACCTCCACCCCGGCTCGCGCCAGGAGCAGGCCGAGCACCATCCCCGCCGGACCGCCCCCCACCACACAACACTGTGTCCGTTCCATATCCGAGATGTAGCGCGTTCCCCGGCCCGCCGCCACGATTCCCGGGAGAAGAGGACCTAGGTCCCGCCGGGAATCCTCGCTACGGTGACGCCATGTTCCCGTCCCGTGCCGTGCTCGCCGTCCTGCTCGCCTGTGCCCTCGGCGCGGCCGCCGCCCCGGCCGCCTCGGCGACCCCGCCGTCCTCACCGGTCCCGGTCGTGTTCGACGGCGACTCCGATTTCGCGGACATCGCGACGCTCGCGTATCTGTGCCAGGCGCACAAGCAGCGCCGCATCGACCTGCGCGCGGTCACCGTCACCAACAACGGCGCCGGCATCCCCGGACGCGCGCTGACCCACGTACGGACGGCGCTCGGGAAATGCGGGCTCTCCGGTATCCCGGTCGCCGACGGTTCCGGCACCGGTGTGAACCCGATGCCCGCCGACAGCCGGGCCTGGACCGAGAGCATCCTCAACGGCGCGCTCGGTGACGCGAAGGTCCCGGACCGTCCGTCGCGGATCCGGGCGTCGGCGTTGCTCGCCGCGACGGTGCTCGAATCGCCGAAGCCGGTCGTCGTGATCGCGACCGGCCCGCTCACGAATGTCGCGAAGGCACTGGACGTTCCCGGGGTGGCGCAACGGATTTCGCGGCTTTCGGTGATGGGCGGCGCCTTCGACGTCCCGGGCAACGTCTTCGGTCCGGACGCGGAGAAGTTCGACGGGACCCAAGAAGTCAACATGTGGCTCGACCCCGCTTCGGCGGACAAGGTCTTCGCCGGGCTCCGCCGGGTCGACATCGTTCCGCTGGACGCCACGAACGACGTCCCCATCACACCGTCCTATGTGGCGCGTCTGGGTCGCGAAGGCCGGACAGCGGAGGCGAAGCTGGTGCATTCCATCGTCACGCAACCCGATCTCACGCCGTATGTCCAGGACGGGACGGCGTTCTGGTGGGACACGCTCGCGTCGTCCGAGGTGTTCGACGCCGTGAGCCCGGTGAAGCTGCGGCAGGCCAAGGTCGACGTGCGGCAGGATGGCGCCGCGGCGGGCCGTACTTACGTGACACCGAAGGGAACTTCACAGCATGTCGGCTACGACGCCGATCCCGCGGCCTACGAGAACGGCTTCCTGAAGATGCTGAACGGCTAGCCCTTGAAGCGCAGGCCGGCGATGAGGACCCCGACCATCCGGCGGGCGTCGTAGCGGGAATCGCTGTCGGCACCGAGGCAAAGGTTCCCGACGCCGCGCATGACTTCGATCGCCTGGAGATCCGAGCGGATCTCGCCGGCCCCGGCAGCGGCGTCGAGCAAGGTCGCGCACACGGGCAGGAGCCTGTCGAGGAAGTAGGCGTGCAACGTCTCGAAACCGGTGTTGTCCGCCTGGAACGCGGCGGCGAGACCGTGTTTGGTGACCAGGAAATCGACGAAGAGGTCGATCCAGCGCCGCAACGCCTCATACGGGGAATCGCCCGAAGCCAGTAATTCCGGCCCGGCTTCGGCGCAGGCGTCGACCTGGTACCGGTAGACGGCGATGACGAGGTCGGCCCTGGTCGGGAAGTGCCGGTAGATCGTGCCCATCCCGACGCCCGCCTTGGCCGCGATGTCGCGGACCGGCGCCTCGACCCCCGAGGTGACGAAAACGGCGGCGGCCGCGTCGAGCAGGGTCCTCTCGTTGCGCCGGGCGTCCGCGCGTTTGGACTTGGCGCCTTCTTCACTCACCACGCGGCATCCTCCACCCTGGTTTGCCAAACGGAACAGTGTTCCGTATTGTTAGCGGAGCAACGTTCCGCTTGCTCATCTTGCCATGGAGGACACCGTCATGCAGTACCGCACCTTGGGCAGGACCGGCGTACAGGTCAGCACCCTCGCGCTCGGCGCGATGAACTTCGGCGCGATCGGGCGCACCAGCCAGGACGACGCTACCGCCATCGTCCACGCCGCCATCGAAGGCGGGATCAGCCTCATCGACACCGCTGACATATACAGCGCCGGCGAGTCGGAAAAGATGGTCGGCAAGGCCATCGCCGGGCGTCGCGAGGACATCGTGCTGGCCACGAAGGCGACCATGCCGATGGGCGACGACCGCAATCACCAGGGCGCTTCACGCCGCTGGCTCATCACCGGACTGGACAACAGCCTGCGCCGCCTCGGCGTCGACCACGTCGATCTCTACCAGATCCACCGCTGGGACCCGAAGACCAGCGACGAGGAGACCCTTTCGGCGCTGACCGATCTCCAGCGCGCGGGGAAGATCCGCTACTTCGGTTCGTCCACTTTCCCCGCGTACCGCGTCGTGCAGGCGCAATGGGCCGCCCGCGAACACCGCGTGAGCCGCTACGTCACCGAACAGCCCAGCTACTCGATCCTGCAGCGTGGCATCGAAACACACGTGCTGCCGGTGACCGAGGAGTACGGGATGGGCGTGCTGGCGTGGAGCCCGCTCGCTTCGGGCTGGCTTTCGGGCGCGGTCCGCGAGGGGCGGGAGATCACCACCAACCGCTCGAAGGTCCGGCCGCACCGCTTCGACCTGTCCATCCCGGCCAACCGGGCCCGGCTCGAAGCCGTCGAACGACTGGCCAAGGTCGCCGACGAGGCCGGTCTGACACTGATCCAGCTCGCACTCGGCTTCGTGACCGCGCATCCGGCCGTGACCAGCGCGATCATCGGGCCCCGCACCCCGGAACACCTGGAATCCCAGCTCGTCGCCGCCGACACGGTGCTGCCGTCCGACGTCCTCGACGCGATCGACGAGATCGTCGCTCCCGGAGTCGACCTCGCACCGGACGAGAAGGTGGACACCCCGCCGTCGCTGCTCGACCCGGCTTCGCGGCGCCGCTGACGGTCAGGCGAGCAATTCGTCCAGCTTGGCACGGACCCGATCGAGGTCTTCGCTGTACTTGAGCACCGCGCCGAGCGTCCGCGCGGCCGCCGCGGCGTCCAGTTCGGACATTCCCAGTGCGAGGAGCGCCTGAGCCCAGTCGAGGGATTCCGCCACCCCGGGTGGTTTCAGCAGTTCCCACGCCCGGAGCCGATGCACCGCCGCCGCGACCTGGGCCGCGAGCCCTTCGCCCAGACCCGGGACCTTGCGGCGGAGGATCTCGACCTCCCGGCCCAGATCCGGATGTTCGATCCAGTGATAGAGACAGCGGCGCTTCAGCGCGTCGTGCACTTCCCGGGTCCGGTTCGAGGTGAGCACCACGAGCGGCGGACACTCCGCCCGGACCTCGCCGAACTCGGGAATGGTCACCGCGTTCTCGTCGAGCAGTTGCAGCAGGAACGCCTCGAACTCATCGTCGGCCCGGTCGATCTCGTCGACCAGCAGGACACACGGCGAGGTCTGCAACGCCTTCAGCAGCGGCCGGGAAAGGAGGAATCGCTCGGTGTAGAGGGAGTGTTCGGCCCTCTCGACGTCGAGAGGGCCGTCACCCGCCGCTTCGAGCGCGCGCAGGTGCAGTAGCTGGCGCGGGAAGTCCCATTCGTACAGCGCCTGCGCCGCGTCGATCCCCTCGTGACACTGGAGCCGGATGAGCGGCCTTCCGAGCGCTTCGGCCAGTCCCAGCGCGAGCGAGGTCTTGCCGGTGCCCGGTTCGCCCTCGCAGAACAGCGGACGGCCGAGTTTGAGCGCGAGGAACCCGGCCGTGGCGATGCCGTCGTCGGCGAGATAGCCGACCGATTCGAGGGCTTCGGCCAGTTTCTCCGGCGATTCGACGGTCACGTCCCGATCGTAAGCCTCGGGGACCCCGGACTCAGCGTGGAAGATCCTCGCGCCGGTCCACGTCGTGTCCGGCACCGAGGGCGCCGCATTCGACGAGCCGCAGGTCCGCGCGGCTTTTGAGCCAGTCCCGCGCGCCCTTGTCCCCCGAGGCACCCGCCACGATCTCCGGCCACCAGCGGCGGCCGAGCACGACGGGATGGCCGGGGACACCGTGGTAGGCCGCCCGCGCGACGGTGTTCTCGTCGACCCCGTCCGCGACCCTGCGCACCACTTCGGGCCCGACACCGGGCAAGTCGACAAGATGAACGACGGCGGCCTTCGCGTGGGTCGCTTCCAGCGCATTCAGACCCGCGCGCAGCGACGCGCCCATGCCGGACTCCCAGTCTTCGGCCACGACCGCGACGCCCGGGTCCGGCAGCAGCGCGCCGGCTTCGGCGGCCGAGGCACCCAGCACCACCCGGACCGGGACGCAGCCTGCGTCGGCGAGCACCCGCAGCGCGCGAACGACGAACGGCTCGCCGTCGAGGACGGCCAGCGCTTTCGGGCCGCCGAACCGGCGTCCGGCGCCGGCCGCGAGCAGCAGGCCCGCGACCTCAGCCATGCCCTGCCTTCGGATGCCCCGCCCCGCTCGGCGGCGCCGACGCCAGATCGGTCTCGATGGCCCGCGCGGCCGCGAGCAGCGAGGGCAGCAATTCGCTCTCGACCGAATCCGGTGTCGTGCGGCTGGCGTGGGTGGACAGGTTGACCGCGGCCACCACCCGGCCCCGCCGGTCCCGGATCGGGGCGGCGATCGAGCGAAGACCCTCTTCGAGCTCTTGGTCGACCACGGCGTAACCCTGCCGGTAGACCCGCCGCAACTCTTCGAGCAGATCCTGCTGCCTGGTCAACGTGTGCGCGGTCAGTTTCTCGAGCTTGGCCGCGTCGAGGTACCCGTCCAATTCGGCGTCTTCGAGTCCGGCCAGCAGGACGTGCCCCATCGAGGTCGCGTGGGCCGGGAACCGGGTGCCGACGTTGATGCTCACGGTCATGATCCGCGAAACCGCCACGCGCGCGACATAGACGATGTCCAGGCCTTCGAGGACCGACACCGAACTCGACTCGTGCACCTCGGCGGACAGCCGTTCCAGATGCGGCTGGGCGACCTCGGGCAGCGACAGGCTCGACAGATACGAGTAGCCGAGTTCGAGGACCCGCGCGGTGAGCGAGAAGTACTTGCCGTCCGTGCGCACATACCCCAGGTCGACGAGGGTCAGCAGGAACCGGCGGGCGGCCGCCCTGGTCAGGCCGGTGGCACGGGCGACGTCGCTCAGCGTGAGTTCCGCCGCGTCCGCGTTGAACGCCTTGATCACCGCCAGTCCGCGTTCCAGCGACTGGACATGGTGCGCTCCGCGCTCGGTCACCTCGCCTTCGTCCATACGAGAACCCTAACCGGCACCCTCTTCCCGGGCGGCAGGCTCACCGAGTTCGGCGAGCACCCGCTGGGCGACGGCGAAAGCCGCGTTGGCGGCCGGAGCGCCCGCGTAGACCGCGGTGTGCAGCAGGACCTCCGAGATCTCCTGCGCCGTGAGTCCATTGTGGACCGCGGCCCGGACGTGCATGGCCAGTTCGTCGTGGGCGTGCAGTGCGGTGAGCGCCGCCAGGGTCACACAACTGCGGGTCTTGCGATCGAGTCCGTCCCGCGACCAGACCGAGCCCCACGCGCCCCGGGTGATGTAGTCCTGGAACGGGCGGCTGAACTCGGTGGTCTTGGCGACCGCGCGATCGACGTGAGCATCGCCGAGGACCTCACGGCGCACCCGCATACCGGTCTCATAGGTGTCGTCGGTCATCGGACCGCCTCCAGGTGTTCGAGGATCAACGCGGTGAACCGCTCGGGTTGTTCGAAGCTGCCCAGATGTGCGGCCCCTTCGACGACCGCGAGCCGGGCGTCCGGGATGCCGCCCGCGATCACCTCCCCGTGCTCGACCGGGGTGGCCGGGTCTTCGGCTCCGGCGATGACCAGGGTCCGCGCCTCGATCTTCGGCAGATCGTCGACGAGGTCCATGTGTTCGATGGCCGCGCAGGAGGCCGCGTACCCCTCGGCCGGAACGGCAGCGATCATCGCGCGCAAAGAGTCGACCTGCTCGGGATGCGCGGCGGCGTAACCCGCGGTCACCCACCGGCCGACCCCGCCCTCGGCGACCGATCCGGTTCCGTTCTCCCGGACCGCCTTCGCTCGCTCCGCCCACATCTCCGGTGGTCCCAGCTTCGCCGACGTGCAGCACAGGACGAGACTCCCGATCCGTTCGGCGGCGTGGATCCCTAGCCACATCCCGGTCATCCCACCGAGCGAGAGCCCCACGACATGCGCGCGTTCGACGCCGTGCGCGTCGAGCAGCGCGAGCACGTCACCCCCGAGGTCGTCCAGCGCGTACGGACCAGGCGGGACCGGCGACACACCGTGTCCGCGCGTGTCATACCGGATCACCCGGAACCCTTGGTCCGTCAAGGGTTTCACCTGCGGCTCCCACATGCGATGGTCGCTGCCGAGCGATCCGCTGAGCACCACGACCGGACCGTCCGCGGGCCCTTCCGCGACGCTGTGCACCTTCACCGGCTCAGACATCGAAGAAGACCGTCTCTCCGCGACCCTGCAACCGGATGTCGAACCGGTACCCGTCGTCGGTTCTGACGGCGATCACCGTGTCCCGGCGGGCTTCCGGGATCGACGCCAGCACCGGATCTTCGGAATTGTCGTTGTCCTCGAAGTAGATCCGCGTGACCAGGCGGTGCAACAGCCCGCGGGCAAGCACCGAGACGTCGATGTGCGGCGCTTGGACGCTGCCCGCCGGGCCGGGCAGCGGGGCGGGTTTGATCGTCCGGATCTCGTAGTTCCCGTCCGGGTCGGTCGGGCAGCGCCCGAAGCCCCGGAATCCGCTCGCGACCGCTCCGCGCGGGTCGTCAGGATGGTCGAAGCGACCGTCGGCATCGGCCTGCCAGGTCTCGATCATCGCGTCCGGGATCGGCTCGCCCGCGCCGTCCAGGACGCGGCCGCGGATGCGGATCCCGGCCGGTTCGTCCGCCGGGACGACATCCGGCCCGTCCGGCCAGGGCAGGCCGATGGACAGATACGGTCCGACGGTCTGGGAAGGGGTCGTCTCCGGCATCAGTGCTCGTCCTCCTCGTCCTCGAAGACCGAAGCCTCGCGGCCGCGCACGACGATGTCGAACTGGAAGGCCAGTGCCCGCTCCGGTTCGGTGCGGTCCAGATCGAACCGCGCGATCATCCGCTGCCGCGCCTTCTCGTCCGGGATGGAGTTGAAGATCGGGTCCTGGGAGAACAACGGGTCCTCGGGAAAGTACATCTGGGTGACCAGGCGCTGGGTGAACGCGCTCCCGAAGACCGAGAAGTGGATGTGCGCCGGCCGCCACGCGTTGTCGTGGTTCTTCCACGGATACGCGCCCGGCTTGATGGTGGTGAAGGTGTAGCGGCCTTCGCCGTCGGTCAGCGTCCGGCCCGCGCCGTCGAAGTTGGGGTCCAGCGGCGACGGCCAGCGGTCCCCGGTGTGCCGGTACCGGCCGCCCGCGTTCGCCTGCCAGATCTCGACGAGCGAATCCCGGATCGGCCGCCCGTCGCCGTCGAGCAGCCGCCCGGTGACGATGATCCGCTGCCCCTGCGGTTCGCCCGCGTGCCCCTTCGTGAGGTCGTTGTCGAACTCGCCGATCCGCCCCGGCCCCAGCGCCGGACCGGTGACCTCGGTCAGCAGATGCGGGAGCACGATCAGCGGCTCCAGGGGGTGGCGAAGCGCCGTCGACCGGTAACCGGCGTAGTCGAGCGGCGGATGCGTCCCCTCCGGATCGCGCCGGTAGCGCGGGAGCCTCAGTTCTGCGGGGGCGGACATGGTGCCTCCTCCAGGTGCGTTCAGTGGTTCAGGGGGACTTAGTGGTTCACGAGACTCGGTGGTTCGAGAACGCTCAGTGCGCTTCGAGGACGACGGCCAGCCCCTGGCCGACGCCGATGCAGATGGCGGCCAGCCCCCACCGGCCGCCGCTGCGGCGCAGGTGGTGGGCGAGTGTGCCGAGGATCCGGCCGCCGGAGGCACCGAGCGGATGCCCGATCGCGATGGCACCGCCGTTGACGTTGACGATCTCCGGGTCGAGTCTCGACCAGTCACGCAGGCAGGCCAGCGACTGCGCGGCGAACGCCTCGTTCAGTTCCACCGCTGCCAGGTCGCCCCAGCCGATCCCGGCCCGCTCCAGGGCGACCTCGGCGGCGCGGACCGGGCCGATGCCGAAGACGTCGGGATCGACGCCCGCCGCCCCACGACCGGCGATCCGCGCCAGTGGCGCCTTGCCGAGGCGCTTCCCGGCTGCCTCGTCGCCGAGCAGCAACGCGAACGCACCGTCGTTCAGCGGTGAGGCGTTCGCGGCCGTGACCGTCCCTTGTGGACGGAAGACGGGCTTGAGCTTCGCCAGCTTCTCCGTGCTGGAGTCCGGCCGGATGCCCTCGTCCCTGGCGAGTTCGACACCCTCGACCGGGACGACGTGGTCGTCGTAGAATCCCTCTTCCCAGGCGCGGGCGGCGTTGACATGGCTGCGGACGGCGAACGCGTCCTGCTCGTCGCGGCCGATGCCGTAGCGCTCGGCGAGCTGCTCGGTGGACTCGCCGAGGGAGATCGTCCACTGCTCGGGCATCTTCGGGTTGACCATGCGCCAGCCGAGCGCGGTGGAATGCAGCGTCTGATTGCCCGCGGGGAAGGCCTTCTCGGGCTTCTGCATGACCAGCGGTGAGCGGCTCATCGACTCGACCCCGCCCGCGACGGCGAGCGACGCGTCGCCGACCTGGACCGAACGGCTCGCCTGCATGACGGCGTCGAGCCCGGAACCGCACAGCCGGTTCACGGTCGCGCCGGGCACGGTGGTCGGCCAGCCTGCCAGCAGCGCCGCCATCCGCGCGACGTTGCGGTTGTCCTCGCCCGCGCCATTGGCGTCACCCAGCACGACTTCGTCGACGGTGGCCGGGTCGAGGTCGTTGCGCTCGGCCAGCGACCGCAGCACGGTGGCGGCCAGATCGTCCGGGCGGACCCCGGACAGGGCGCCGCCGTACTTGCCGAACGGGGTACGGATGGCGTCGAACAGGAAGACGTCGGTCATGCGCTCACCCTTTTGAGGTCTCGGAGGATGCGGAGTTCTGCCTCGGTCGGCGCCGGGGTGGTTCCCAGCTCGCCCGCCACCTTCAGTTTCCACCCGGTCGCCGCGACGACCTGATCGACCTCGACGCCGGGGTGCAGTTCGGTGAGCGTGAGCTCGGACGTCTCCGGATCGGGGCGCATCAGGCCGAGGTCGGTGACCACCAGCGTCGGCCCGGCACCGGGAAGACCGAGGCGTTCACGGTCGCCCTTGCCGCTGCCGTGGCCGAACGACGTCACGAAGTCGACCTTCTCGACGAACGCACGGGTGCTTTGCCTCAGCACCACGAACACCTCGCGGCAGGACGCGGCGATCTCCGGCGCGCCGCCGGCGCCGGGCAGGCGGACCTTGGGGTTGGCGTAGTCCGGCCCGATGACGGTGGTGTTGATGTTGCCGAACTTGTCCAGCTGGGCGGCGCCGAGGAACCCGACGTCGATCCGGCCCGGCTGCAGCCAGTAGTTGAAGACCTCGGGGACGCTGACCACGGCGTCCGCGGTGTCGGCCAGCTCGCCGTCGCCGATGGACAGCGGGAGCCGGGTCGGTTTCGCGCCGAGGCAGCCGGATTCGTAGATCAGCGTCAGGTTCGGCGCGTGACCGCGGCGGGCCAGGTTCGCGGCCGTACTGGGCAGGCCGATCCCCACGAAACAGGACATCCCGTCGCCAAGCGCGCGGGCGGCGGCGACGCTCATCATCTCGTCGGCGGTGTACTCGGTCACGCTTTCACTCCCGTCAGCTCGTCGAGCCAGCGGGTGAAGCTCTCCCTGTCCCGCCCGATCTCGTCCCATGCCTGGTAGGCGTCGTTGTCCCGTTCGTAGTACCCGGCCGCGTAGGACGGGCTCGCCCCGCCGGGCACCTCGGCGACGGCGGTGACCGCCCACGACGGGAGCACGATCGCGCCGGGCCGCGGCTCGAGTTCGTCCACGACCTCCTCGACGGTGACCAGCGACCGCTTCGCCGCCAGCACCGCCTCCTTCTGCACGCCGGTGATGCCCCAGATCTGGACGTTGCCCGCACGGTCGGCTCGCTGGGCGTGCACGATCGTCACGTCCGGGTTCAGCGCGGGGACGGCCGCGAGCTGCTCGCCGGTGAACGGACAGGTGATGGTTTTGATCGTGTCCGTCCGGGCGGCCAGATCGGTGCCGGTGTAGCCACGCAACACCGCGAACGGCAGGCCGGACGCGCCGGCGACGTAGCGGTTCGCCATACCCGCGTGGCTGTGTTCCTCTAGCTCCAGCGGGACAGGCCAAGCATGCTGGACGGCGTCGCGGAACCGGTGCAACGAGCCGACGCCGGGATTGCCGCCCCACGAGAAGATCAGCTTGCTCGCGCAGCCCGCACCGATGAGCTGGTCGTAGACGATGTCCGGGGTCATGCGGACCAGCGTCAGGCCGGTCCGGCGCTGGCGGATGATCTCGTGACCGGCGGCCACCGGAATGAGGTGCGTGAAGCCCTCGAGCGCGACGATGTCCCCGTCACGCACCAGCCGTGCCACGGCCTCTTTCAACGACAGCAGCTCCGCCATCCCACTCTCCGCCTTGTTCGTATCGCGCACACATGTTCTTCATATGAACATAGCACGATTCGGCCGGACATGGGACCGAGCCGAATCGCCTCGCTCGGCTCACCCGCACAGGGGAAGCGCATCCCTCATGCCGGGGATTCCGTCGCTGGGGATACCAAATACCGCACACTAGGCTGACGGCGTGCCCTCGACGATCGCGGTGACCCGGTGGATTCCCGACGAAGCAGTGAAGGTGCTCGCCGAGGCCGGTGAGGTGAAACTGTCCCGCGCCGATCGGCCACTCGCACCGGACGAGCTGCGCGAATTCGTCCAGGGAGCGTCCGCCATCGTCGGTATGCTGCACGACCGGATCGACGGCGAGGTCGCCGACGCGGCGGGCCCGGGACTGAAGGTCGTCGCGAACGTGGCCGTCGGGTACGACAACCTCGACGTCCCGGCATTGGCCGGACGCGGGATCACCGTCACCAACACCCCCGGCGTGCTCACCGACGCCACCGCGGATCTGGCGTTCGGGCTTCTGCTCGCGGTCACGCGACGGTTCGGCGAGGGCGAGCGGCTGATCCGTTCGCGTACGCCGTGGTCGTTCCACCTCGACTTTCTGCTCGGCTCCGGTCTGCAGGACAAGACACTCGGCGTCGTCGGACTGGGCCAGATCGGACAGGCAGTCGCGCGCAGGGCACTCGGTTTCGGCATGCGGATCGTCTACTCAGGACGATCGCGCGCCACCGAAGAGGTCGAGAGGACCTTAGGTGCCGAGTACGTGTCCTTCGACGACCTGCTGAAGCACTCCGACGTCATTTCGCTGCACTGCCCGCTGACGCCGGA
The DNA here is from genome assembly GCA_049998115.1 of Amycolatopsis sp. cmx-4-19. Taxonomy (GTDB): domain Bacteria; phylum Actinomycetota; class Actinomycetes; order Mycobacteriales; family Pseudonocardiaceae; genus Amycolatopsis. The sequence goes on from JAEBEO010000012.1 coordinate 202,010, forward strand.
GACGCGGCACCTCGTCGACGCGGACGCGTTGAAGGCGATGAAACCCGCCGCCTATTTGATCAACACCACGCGCGGGCCGGTCGTCCACGAGGCGGCACTGGCGGACGCGCTCGAAGCCGGGGAGATCGCCGGAGCCGGCCTCGACGTGTTCGAAGCGGAGCCGGAGGTCGAGCCGCGGCTCCTGGCTCTCGAAAACGTCGTCTTGACGCCGCACCTCGGATCGGCGACGGTCGAGACCCGTACCGCCATGGCCGTGCTCGCGGCCGAAAACGTCGCGTCGGTGCTCACCGGCGGAAATCCGCTGACGGAGGTTCGTCCATGACTCGTGTGGTCATCGCGCCCGACAAGTTCAAGGGAAGCTTGACCGCGGTCGAGGCCGCGGAAGCGATCGCCCACGGCGTCCGCGACGCGTTGCCCGACGCCGAGGTTTCGTCCTGCCCGGTGGCCGATGGCGGCGAAGGAACGCTCGACGTCCTTGTCGCGGCGGGCGGCCGTCTCGTGGAACTTCCGGTCCGAGGCCCTCTTGAAGACACTGTCGAGGCGCGCTACGTGGTGCTCGATGGAACTGCCTACATCGAATCGGCCCGCGCCTGCGGTATCGAGTTCGTCGAACCCAGCCCGGACGTCGCGCTGACCGCGCACAGCTGGGGCGTCGGCGAACTCCTCGCGCACGCGCTCGACAACGGCGCGCGGCGCCTGGTGCTGACCGTCGGCGGGACCGCGAGCACCGACGGCGGCGCCGGAATGCTGGCCGCGTTGGGCGCCGGGGTGTTCGACGCGTTCGGCGCGCCTGTCGGGTTGGGCGGAGGCACGCTGGGCCGCGTCGCTTCGGCCGAACTCGGGCCGCCGCGCGAAAGGCTCGGTTCCGCCGAGGTCGCCGTCGCCACCGACGTGACGAATCCGCTGCTCGGCCCACGCGGCGCGGCCGCGATCTTCGGCCCGCAGAAGGGCGCGGGAGCACGCGAGGTCGAGCAACTGGACGAATCGCTGGCTCGCTGGGCACAGGTTCTGCGGAACGCCGGGACCCCCGACGTCTCCGATATCCCGGGTGCGGGCGCGGGTGGCGGGGTGGCCGCCGGTGCGATCGCGGGATTGGGCGCGCGTGTCGAGTCAGGGTTTCAGCTCATCGCCGGGCTCACCGGTGTCGCCGGTGCGATCGAACGGGCCGATCTGGTCATCACCGGCGAAGGCTCATTGGACGAGCAGAGTCTCGACGGCAAGGCTCCGGCGGGTATCGCGGCCCGCGCGCAAGAGCACGCGGTGCCGCTGATGGTGCTGGCCGGGCGGATTCAGCTGGACGCGGACCAGCTCGCTGGCCTCGGGGTCGTGGGCAGTGCCGCCCTGATCGACCACGCGCCTTCGCTCGACCACGCGCGTACCCACGCTGCGGAACTCTTGCGCGAACGGGCCGGCGAACTGATCCGTACCTGGGTCAGGTCAGGTTCCTGAATCCCGCGGGCTCAGCTGCCGGGCTGGGACTGGGCCTGCGGAAGTACGGCGAACGCGACTTCGCCCGTCTCGTCCTGCTGGACGTCGAGCACCTTGTCGTCGAGCAGCACGGCGGCTTCGGGTTCGAGGAACACCTTCGGGCCGCCGTCCGCGCCGAGCACCCTGTCGCCACTTTCCGGCTCAGGAGCGACGGAAACCGCGAGCTGGGGGCTGTCCCCTTGCTGGGAGTGCATCGCGAAACGCAACCCGCTACCCCCTTGCCCGTTTTCCTGCCCGGTCAGTGCGGTGATCGCCTCGGCGGCGGCTTCGGTGACTGTAAGCATCTTCGGCCTTCCTTCGTCGCGGTCTTGCACTTGACGAACCACGCTAGGGGGTCTCGGCATGGCGTGCCGTCTGAGTGAAGATCATTCTTTGCCCGACGTCGGGCGAGGTTTACGGCTTTACTGCCGTGCCGTCGCTCCCGCCTCGCCGGGTGTCGATCGGGTCGTGCTGTACTCGACCCGGTCCCTGAGGCCCACCCGACGTCCACTCTGGTCAAACGGTGCCCTGTCGGCGGGATCACAACCCTCAGCAGGTTTACGAGCTTCACAAGTTTGTGAAACAAGGAGTAGCGTCGGAGGTATGACCACCACCAGGTGGGCGCCAGGGCACCGGATCATCCGGCGCGCGCCGGAGCGGCACCACGAACTGGGCCATCACGCCGTCTGGTACGTGGTCGCCGGCGTCGTCGCCACCGGACTACAGGCCATTCTCTTCCTTGTCCTCCAGCCGATGCTGGGTTCGCAGGTGGCGAACCTGGTCGCGCTCGCGGTCACGACCATCGGGAACACCGAGTTCCACCGCCGGGTCACCTTCGCGTCCCGGACGAGCCATCCAGGCAAACGGCATTTCCAAGACCTGGTGACGTTCGCCTTCTACGCGGCGTACGGCTCCATCGTGCTCGCGTCCCTCGACGCGGTGATCACCGAGCCGACCGCGCTCGAGCAGACAGGCGCCTTGCTCGCCGCCAGTGTCGTCGGCGGCATCGCACGCTTCGCGGTCCTTCGCTGGTGGGTCTTCCCGCGACAGAAGGCCTAGTCTTCGACGCGTGGCAGAGATCAACGGACCGCACGACGGTGGCGCGGAACCCGACTACCGATTCACCCTCGCCAACGAGCGGACCTTCCTCGCCTGGCTGAGAACGGCACTGGGTCTGCTCGCCGGCGGTGTCGCGGTCCACCAGCTGGTACCGGATCCGTCCGCGTTGAGCACCGTCCTCGCCGGGCTGTGCGTCGTTCTCGCCGCCGTGCTCGCGGCGACCGCGTATCCGCGCTGGCGGCAGGTGCAGGCCGCGATGCGCGCGGGACGACCGCTGCCGAAAAGCGGAATGTTGCTGGTGCTGACCGCGGGGATCCTGGCGATCACGGTGACGGCCGCGGCCCTGGTGGTGCTCTCGTGACTGTGATAAGCACATGAGCGATCACGGAGCGCAAGCACAACGGACAGGTTTGGCCTGGCGGAGAACCGCGCTCGCGGCTACTGCCTGCACACTCCTGTTACTGCACATGGCCGCGCGGCGAGGCTGGGGGACGACGGTCATCCCGGTCGCGTTCGCCGGCGCCACGGTGATCGTCCTGGTCGCCATCGGGTCCATTCGTGAACGGGCACTGCGCGGGGCCGGGACCCCGAAACCTCTTAACCCCGCCTTTGGTGTCACCGTATCGGCACTCGTCGTGGCGACAGCGGCCGCTTTGATCGCGGTGCGCTAGAGGCCGCGCACGTCCTGCGATCTCGACCGCGTTTTTCCTGACGCAGAGTCTCGGTTGTATTAAGCCGACTCCGGCGAATGGGCTATCTCTAGTTGAAATCTTTACTGCCGTCCGATCGGCGCCTACGATTACGCTGCGTCGCATCGGCGGCAGGTGATTCTGATCTCACGGAGCATCTGCCGCCTCAATCGTTACGGAGTGTTGGCCCCTCGACAGCGACGGTCGCAGGGTCGGCCGGGGAGGACGACCATGCAAGCAATTTCCAGCGCGTCCAGAACCGTCATCCCCGATGCGGTCCCCGGATACACGACTCCGGAGAACCTGCCTCGACCGGGCGGACGGCTGACGAAGGAGGACCTGGATCCCCTCGTCAGAGACGCGGGTGACGGGAATCCGGCGGCGATCCAGTCGCTGCTGCGGATGATCGGCCCCGTCGTGGTGCGGTACTGCCGCGCCAGGATGGGCGGCCGCGACCTTTCCTACCTGTCGGCGGACGACGTCGCGCAGGAAGTCTGCATGGCCGTGCTGAAGGCGCTGCCCGGCTACCAGGATCGCGGCGGTTCGTTCCTTTATCTCGTGCACGCGATCGCCGCCAACAAGGTCGCCGACGCCTACCGCGCGGTCTCCCGCGACCGGTCGGAGCCGGTGCCGGAACTGCCGGAGCGGCCTTTCGCCGACAACGAGCCGGAAACGCATGCCCTGCACCTGGACCTCGGTGCCCGGCTCAGTCGCCTGCTCTCCACTCTTCCGCGGGTGCAGCAGGAAATCCTCGCGCTTCGCATCGCCGTCGGCCTCTCCGCCGCCGAAACCGCCGAAGCACTGGGCATCTCCGCCGGCAACGTGCGTGTGACGCAGCACCGCGCACTGGCCCGCCTGCGGACGATGGTCAACCAGGACGAGTTCTGATCTTTCTTCCCCTTTGCCGCAGGCCGTTGATCGGCGGTGCTCAGGCGCCCGGACCCCGCGCCGCCACCTTCTTTCCTCTCCCCGGCTTTGCGCCGGGTCCCTGTCATGCCTTGTGCCGGGATGCGTTGTCGTGGCCGGCGACGGCGGGCAGGACACTCTCAAGCCGCGGGCGGTTCAGCACGCGGGTCGTGCAGGGGCGGCGGCTCGCTGAGGTAGGTCTGCTCGGTAGGAGTGGTGACCCGCAGGGTGCCATCGGGCTCAAGCTGATAGACCCATCCGGGCTCATCCTTCAAGCGATGGTCTCGCCTGCAGTACGTGACCAGGTCGGCGACGTTGGTTTCGCCTTGGAACTGCCATGGGATCGAGTGGTCCAGCTCGCAAGCCTGAGCGGCGCGGGTGCATCCCGGTCTTCGGCATTCGCGATCCCGCACCCGGACGAACTCGGCCGTCTCCGCGTTCGGGCGATATCGCGTTCGGCTGAGATCCTCGACCTGTCCGCTCAGCGGATCGGTGATGATCCGCCGCAGGACGGTGTCGGGTCCGGTGGCGATGCGACGTCCCAGCGAGGCCGGGATGTGGCCGTGCCCGGCCATCTCCACCGGATCGTCGTTCAGTCCCAGATACGTGGACAGATCCATGTAGAGGAATACCTCGGCGCGCTCCGAAACCCCGCCTTCGCCACCGAGCAGGAGATCCGTCGCGACGTCGGCCCGCAACTGGTCCATCGTCCGCGAGTCATCCTGCTTCCGCAACGCCCACGCCTCCCGATCGATCCGCTGATACGCCGCGGTGACCTTCTCCACCGGACCGTTCACGACCTCGATCGAGGCGACACCGGCGCCACCCTGCACGACTGACAAACGGCGACCCTTCCGGCGCTCGATGGTGCGACGATCGGCACCGTCAGGATCGGTTTTCGTCGCGGCGTAGTTCGCGGCCCGACGCACCTGAATGCTGTTCCTGTCCGGCAGCCGCGATTCCAGTAGCGCGTCCACCGTCAAGGAATCCCCGGCGGAGAGCCAGGACGTCGCCTCAGCGACCTTCTGGGCACCGAAGCCGCTCAGCAATCCACGGTCCATCAACGACAGCGTTCGCGGCAGCCTCGACGTCAACGCGACCCCGGTCGCCACCAGCGAACCCGCTGCGCCGTCCACAAGAGACAGGCCGAGGGCCACTTCCTGGGTCACACTCCTCGCCCCGTCGCGCAGCACGCTCAACCGCGACAAGGCTCGATATCGCACGGCTTCCAACCGTGCGATCGAAGTCCCGACTTCCTTTGCGACAAGAAGAGAGTCTTTGTCGTCCAAGGAAGTCAAAGCATCATTGATCACCTCCAAGAGGTTCGGATCGGACAGGTCTCGTAGTGCCGCGACAACGGCGGCTCCGGAAATGGTCACGCGGCGAAGCTACATCGACCCACCGACAAAAACAGAAAACCCTTACTCCGCAATAGAAAGACGATAAAAACGACGCGCGGTGCCGTCGAAGAACTCCAACCGTTCCGTGTCGCTGAGAGAGCCGGTGAGCGAGAACGCCGTATCCACGACGACTTCGTAGGCCGCAGCCAGTTCACAGACAGGCCAGTCGGAGCCGAACATCAGCCGGGAAGCGCCGAAGGACTCCAGGACATGCTCCGTCCACCGCGTCAGATGTCCGACCTTCCACTGTGTCCAGTCCGCTTCGGTGACCAAACCCGAAAGCTTGCAGTACACGTTGTCCAATGCGCTCAAGGCCGTGACTCCGTCGGCCCACGGCTGCCACTCCCCCGAACCGATCGGCGGTTTCCCTGCGTGGTCGAGGACGAAAACCTGGTCAGGCAACGCCGAAGCGGCCGCCAACGCAGCAGGGAACTGCGGCGGCTTCACCAACAAGTCGTACGCCAACCCGGCATCGCCGACCGCGGCGAGTCCGCGCAGAACATCCGATCGAGTGAGCCAGGCAGGATCCGGTTCGTCCTCCACCTGATGCCGGATTCCCACCAGAGGCCCGGAGAAAGCGGCAAGACGATCCACCACATCAGGCGCGGTGAGATCGACCCAGCCGACGACACCGGCGATCAAAGGCTCGGATGAAGCATAGGAAAGGAACTCTCGCGTCTCTTCTTCCGAAGAGACCGTCTGCACCAGCACAGTCCCTTTCACGCCCGCGGCCTTGGTCACCGCACGGAGATCGTCCACTGTGTATGGACGTCGGATCGGCTCCAGTGCCGGGCCTCCCATCCACGGATAGTGCCGGCGCGAGGGGTCCCAGAGGTGGTGGTGCGCATCGATCACGACTGTCCCTCCGATCGGAGCACGGTGTCCTCTCTCAACAGTCCCTCACGGATCAGGTCCGCCCACAACTCGCGCGGTACCGGACGGCGGAATCGTGCGGCGTTGAGCCGGACCTGCCCCGGATCGTGCGCGCCGACGACGACGGAGACCACCGAAGGATGCGCGGCGGGCAACGCCAACGCGGCCTGCGGGAGTTCGACCCCGTGCCGCTCGCAGACTTCGGCGATCCGTTGCGCGCGTTCCACCAGATCCGCCGGCGCCTCGGCGTAGTCGTACATCGTGCCCGGTGAAGCCGTGGCGAGGATTCCCGCGTTGAACGCGCCCCCGGCCACCACGTCGACGCCGCGTTCCCGGCACAGCGGCAGAAGATCGTCGAGAGCCGGTTGATTGAGGAGGGTGTACCGCCCCGCCAGCAGGATCACGTCGAGGTCGAACCGCCGGACGAATTCGGCCAGCATGGGCGCCTGGTTCATCCCTGCCCCGATGGCGTCGACGACGCCCTGTTCCCTCAATTCGAGCAGCGCGGGGAAAGCACCGTTGACGGTGTCTTCGAAGTGTTCGTCCGGATCGTGCACATAGACGACGTCCACCCGGTCCAGACCGAGTCGCTCCAGGCTGTCCTCGAGTGAGCGGAGGATTCCGTCGCGGCTGAAGTCCCAGCGACGTTTGTAGGCCGCCGGGACGACGAACCCCTGCTCATCCGTGCGCGAAGCGCCGTCCGGATCGGGCTCCAGCACGCGACCGACCTTGGTCGATACGACGTAGTCCGCCCGGGGATACGACGAAAGTACCGCGCCCAGCCGCCGTTCGGACAGGCCGAGGCCGTAGTGCGGGGCGGTGTCGAAGTAGCGGATCCCTTCGTCCCACGCCTGGCGGACGGTTTCTTCGGCCGTTTCGTCGGCCATGGCGTGGTACAGGTTGCCCAGCTGCGCGCAGCCGAGCCCGAGTGGGGACAGGGAGATCTTCACGGAAGCTCCCAAACCAGGCCGAGGCCCGAATCGTTGCCCGAGTAGTCGTCTTCGACGTCGAGCAGTTCCGACATCCGCGCCTGCCAGGGAATGTTGGCCGGATGATCACGCAGGATCGTGCGCATTTTCGCGTAGTCCGCGACCTCCACCAGGTGGAACAGGTCGAGACCGTCGCGCCAGATCCGCCACGATCGCACCCCCGCAGCCCGCAGCGCCTCGTCGAGGTCGTGCGGGATGACGGCATGGACCGACTCGTATTCGTCCTCTTTACCCGGCTTCAACCGGGTGTGGAGTGCCACTCTTTGTAGTGCGACACCGTGGGTCACCGCGCCTCCTCAGCTCGAAACATGGCACTCTGTCAGCTAACACTCAAACATCCGAGGTCTTCGGGGAGGGCGGTGGAACGTGCCGGTCACCGATGTCGCGATCGACAAGATCAAGGACATGATCATCTCCGGCGAGCTTGCTCCGGGCGACAGGCTGCCGAAGGAGGCCGAACTGGCCCAGCGGCTCGGCCTGTCCCGCAGTTCGCTGCGCGAAGCGGTGAAGGCGCTGTGCCTGATCCGCGTGCTCGACGTCCGCCAAGGCGACGGAACGTACGTCACCAGCCTCGAACCGAATCTCCTGCTCGACGCGATGACGTTCGTGGTGGACTTCCACCGCGACGACACCGTGCTCGATTTCCTCGCCGTCCGCCGGATCCTGGAACCGGCGGCGACGGCGATGGCCGCGATGCACATGAGCGACGAGGACATCGCGGAACTAGGCCGTCTGCTCGACGAACTCGCCGACTCGCCGACGGTGGAGGCACTGGTCGCGAACGACCTGCAGTTCCACCGCAAGATCGCCGACGGTTCCGGCAATCCGGTGCTGTGCTCCCTGCTGGACAGTCTCTCCGGCCCCACCGCGCGCGCCCGGATCTGGCGCGGGCTCACGCAGGAGGGCGCGGTCGCGAAGACCCGCGAGCAGCACTCGGCGATCTACGAGGCCATCGCGGCTCGTGAACCCGAACTGGCGCGTTCCTGGGCGACCGTGCACGTGGCCGGAGTCGAGCAGTGGCTCCGCAACGCCCTCGGCACGGCCGACGACCCGACAGCGGCCGCCGAAGCTTCCTGACACAGCAACCTCCACGGATGGTCCGTGAAGGCCTCCTTCCCTACTTTGAGGGTGGGGAAGGAGGCCTTCACGGCTTTTCGGACTAAGTCTGGGCTTTGCCGCTGGCATAGCGGGAAATGATCAACGCGACCAGGATGATCACGCCGTAGATCGCTTTCAACCACTCCGGTGGCACCTGCGCCATTTGGAGCAGATTGGTGACCGTCTGCAGAAGCAGAACACCGGTGAGTGCCCCGACCAGTGTGCCCTTCCCGCCGTCCAGGGAGACGCCACCGATCACCGCGGCCGCGAACACCTGCAGGATCAGCCCGTCGCCCTGATCGGCACCGAGCGCGCCGACGTAGCCCGTGTACGCGAGCCCGCCGATCGCGGCCAGTACACCGGCCACGACGAAGACACCCCACGAGATCCGGTCGACCCGGATACCCGCTGCCCGCGCGGCTGCGCGGTTACCACCGATGGCGTACAGCGACCGGCCGATCCGGTGATACCGCAGCCCCAGGCCGAACACCGCGAACAGCGCGGCGGCGAGCCACACCGACATCGGCAATCCGATGAACGTGGTCGTCGCCAGGGCGGTGAACACGTCCAGCTGATCGAACAGTGTCTTTCCCTGCGTGGACCCGATCTGCGTGCCACGCAGCACGGTCAGCATCGCCAGCGTGACGATGAAGGCGTTCAGCTTCAGCTTGACGATCAGGAAGCCGTTCACGAAGCCGACGGCGGCACCGGCCACCAGCACGGCAAGGATGCCCGCGAACCCGGGGAATTCGGTGCCGAAGCCCGAAGAAGCCACCGGTATCACCAGCATCGCGCCCAGCGCGGGCGCCATGCCCATGGTCGATTCCAGTGACAGGTCGAACTTCCCGGTCAGCAGGACGAGTGATTCGCCCAGCACGACCATCGACAGCGCCGCCGAGGCGGACAGGATGCCGACGATGCTGCCGAAGGTCAGGAAGGTGTCACTGATCAGTCCTCCGATGATCAGCACCACGATGAGTGCCGGCACCAGGGCGAGTTCGCGCAGCCAGCGGAACTTCCGGCGTTTCGGCGGCGGGGCCGCGAACGACGTCTTCGGATCGGTCACTTCAGTCACCGCGCTCGACTCCTTCGATGTCGGCCACGAGGTCGCCGTCGGCCCAGCCGGCCTGGTGTTCGGCGACCACGGCGCCGCCGCGAAGCACCAGCACCCGGTCGCTCAGGCGCAGATCGTCCAGTTCGTCGCTGACGATCAGGACCGCCTTGCCCTCGGCCCGGACCCGGTCGACGACCGCGAGCACGGCTTCCTTCGACTTCACGTCGACGCCCGCGGTCGGGTTGATCAGCACGACCAGCCGGGGATCACCGGCCAGCGCGCGGGCCAGGACGACCTTCTGCTGATTGCCGCCGGAAAGGTCGGACACCGGCTGGTCGGCGTCGGCCGCGACGATGTCGTACTCCTTCAGGGCCTTCGACGCGCGCTCGTACCGGGTGCCCGGAGACGCGATCCCGGCCCTGCCCATCCGATCAAGAATGGAGAGTGTCGCGTTGTCCATGATGGGGTGGTCGAGCACCAGGCCTTCGTGGTGCCGGTCCCTCGGTACACAGCCGATTCCGGCGCGGATCGCGGCCGGGATGTCCCCCGGCTTCAGCGGTCGGCCTTCGACGGCGATCGCACCGGAAGACGGCGAACGCAGTCCGTACACGGTTTCGGCGACCTGGTGCTTGCCGCTGGCGTTGCTGCCCGCGAGTCCGATCACCTCGCCGCGGTGCACCCGGAAGGTCACGTCGTGGAAGCCGTCGCCGGAAAGCCCGTCGATGGTCAGGACCTCCTCCACGTCGTTAGCCAGGGCGTCGCGAGTGGTCGCGTCGCGGACGGAAAGCCCACCTTGTTCCCCGGTCATCGCGTCGATCAGCTCGGCGCGGCCGACTTCGGGAACCGGACCGGTCAGGATGTGCTTCGCGTCGCGCAGCACGGTGACCGCCTGGCAGACCTCGTACACCTCGTGCAGATGGTGCGAGATGAACAGGAACGTCACCCCGTTCGCCTGCATCTGGCACATGCGGTCGAAAAGGCGTTCGATGGCCTGGCTGTCCAGCTGCGCCGTCGGTTCGTCGAGGACGATGAACCTCGCGCCATACGAAAGAGCCCGCGCGATCTCGACGAACTGCCGGTCCTCGACCGAAAGCTCCCCGGCCGGGGTGTCGACGTCGACACGCACGTCCCAGGAGTCGAGCAGATCCCTTGCCTGACGGCGCAGGCGTTGCCAGCCGATCGCGAATCCCTTGCCGGACTGGCGGTTGAGGAACAGGTTCTCCGCGACGGTGAGCTGCGGGACGACCATCGCGTGCTGGTAGACACAGGCGACCGCGCGTTTCCAGTCGTCCTGTTTCGACAGGGGCGGTGCGGGGACACCACCGAACTCGACCCGCCCGGTATCGGTCTTGGACAACCCGGTGAGGATGGAGACCAGCGTCGACTTCCCGGCACCGTTGCGGCCGACGAGCGCGTGCGACTCGCCGGGGTTGACGGTGATGCTGACGTCGGACAAGGCCACGGTCGGCCCGTAGCGTTTACCCACGCCCTGTGCGCTGACCACCGGTACGGCGGCGGAGCCGGCGGGCAGCGCGCTCACAGGTTGTTCCCCCAGAGGGCCTTGTCGTCCACGTTGTCCTTGGTGACGACGGGCGCGGGCAACTGGTCTTCCAGGATGCCGGGCCGTACCTCGACGACGGTGCTGCCGTGGTCGGTCGGACCGGCTTTGAAGGTCTCCCCCGCCATCGCCTTCTTGACCCAGTACATGCCGAACTTGGCGTAGTCGTCGGCGGGCTGGGAGACGGTCGCGTCGAGTTCGCCCGCGCGGATCGCGGCCAGTTCCTGCGGAATCCCGTCGTTGCTGACCAGCACCACATGCTTCGGGTCGCCGACCGGGAAGTACAGGTCCTTGCGCTTGAGCGCCTGCTGCGTCGGCGCCAGGTAGACCCCGCCTGCCTGCATGTAGACGGCCTTGATGTCCGGGTTGGCGGTCAGCAGGCTGTCCAGGCCGGACGACGCCTTGTCCGCCTTCCACTCGGCGGCGATCTCGAGCACCTGGACACCGGGGAACTTCGTCTTCATGCACTGCCGGAACGCCTCGGAGCGGTCACGGCCGTTGACCGAGGCCAGGTCGCCCATGACCTGTACGACCTTGCCCGACGTGACCTTCCCGCCGATCGCCTCGCAGGCCTTGGTGCCGTACGCCTTGTTGTCCGCGCGCACCACCATCGCGACCTTGCCGCCCTCCGGGGCGACGTCGACCGCGACCACCGGGACGCCCTTGTTCTCCGCGGCCTTCAATCCCGCGACCACCGCGGCGGAGTCGAGCGGCGTCACGACGAGCCCTTTGACGCCCTGGTTGAGCAGGGTGTTGATGTCGGTGATCTGCTTCGCCGAATCGCTGTCCGCGTTGACGGTGGGGAGCGCGTCGACGCCCTGTTCCTTCGCCGTCAGCGGCACGTAGTTGTTGTAGGCCTGCCAGAACGGTGAGGTCAGCAGCGGGATCGTCGCGCCGACCTTGCCGGCTTGGGCTCCACCGCCACCCGCAGTGGGCGCGTTGTCCTTCGTGGACCCACAGGCCGACAGGGCCAGTCCGAGCGCGGTGGCCGCGGCGGCCACCTTGATCACCCTCGTACGCACCGCATCCTCCTTGATGACAGCGAAACCAGGTATGGACCTACTTCTGCACCGGACCGCGCGGGCGCAGCCCGTACATCCCGCCGTCCACGGCGAGCGCCGTGCCGGTGGTCGAAGCCGAGAGCGGACTGGCGAGGTACGCGACGGCGTTCGCGACCTCGTCCGCGGTGACCAGCCTGCCCATCGGCTGCCGGGCGGCCAGTGCGGCCCGCTCGATGGCCGGGTCGGTGGCGGAGTCGAGCAGCCTGCCGACCCATGGGGTGTCCGCGGTACCGGGGCAGACGCAGTTGACCCGGATCTCGTCGGCCAGGTGGTCGGTCGCCATCGCCAACGTCAGCGAGAGCACCGCACCCTTGCTGGCCGAGTAGAGCGCGCGGTTCGGCAGGCCTGCCCACGCGGCGATCGAGCAGGTGTTAACGATCGCCGCCGACGGCGACTTCTTCAGATGCGGCAGGGCGGCCCGCGCGAGCCGCACCATGCCGACGACGTTGATGTCGAGCACACGGTGCCATTCGTCGTCGTCATTGGCGGCGATGTCGCCCTGCGCGCCGATCCCGGCGTTGTTGACCAGGATGTCGAGCCTGCCGAAGCGTTCGGCGACGGCGGCGATCGCCGAGCGCACCTCTTCGTCGGAGCCCACGTCGCACCGGAATCCGGTGAGGCCCCCGGGGAGGTCGTCCGGCTTCAGGTCGAGCACCGCGACCGTCGCCCCTCGCGAGGCGAGCAGGTCGGCGGTGGCCCGGCCGATCCCGGACGCGCCACCGGTGACGGCGGCGACGAGACCTTCGAATTCACTCATTTGCAGTCTCCGTCCACTCTGGACCGTCGGGGAACCGGAACCGGCGCAGGGTCGCGTCGTGCATCCGCGCGGAGAATCCCGGCGCGGACGGGGCGAGGTACCGCCCGTCGGCCACGACGGCCGGATCGGTGAAATGTTCGTGGAGGTGGTCGACCCACTCGATGGACCGGCCGACGTCCGATCCGGAGACCGCCACGTAGTCGAACATCGACAGATGCCGGACGAGTTCGCAGAGCCCGACCCCGCCGGCGTGCGGGCACACCGGGACACCGAACTTGGCCGCCAGCAGCAGGATCGCCAGGTTCTCGTTGAACCCGCCGACCCGGGCGGCGTCCAGCTGGAGCACCGAGATCGCACCGGCCTGCAGGAGCTGTTTGAACACGACGCGGTTCTGGACATGTTCGCCGGTGGCCACACGGATCGGGGAGAGCGCCTTGGCGATCGCGGCGTGCCCGAGCACGTCGTCCGGCGAAGTCGGCTCCTCGATCCAGTACGGGTCGTACGGCGCCAGCGCGGTCATCCAGGTGATCGCGACCGAGACGTCCCAGCGCTGGTTCGCGTCGACGGCGACGCGGATGTCCGGGCCGACGGTCTCGCGGGCGAGTTTCATCCGGCGGACGTCGTCCTCCAGGTTGCCGCCGACTTTCAGCTTGATCATCTCGAAGCCGTCCGCGACCGCCTGTTCGGCGAGGCGGACGAGCTTCGTGTCGGAGTAACCGAGCCAGCCGGGGGACGTGCTGTACGCGCGGTACCCGTCACGTTCGATCCGGGCGATCCGCTCGGCGCGGCCCGGTTCGGCGGCGCGCAGCAGTTCCAGGGCTTCGTTCTCCGTCAACGCGTCGGAGAGGTAGCGGAAGTCGACGAGCGAGACCAGGTCCTCGGGCGACATCTCGGCGGCGAAGCGCCACACCGGAAGACCGGCGATCCGCGCGGCGAGATCCCACGCGGCGTTGACCACCGCGCCGATCGCCATGTGCGCGACCCCTTTTTCCGGCCCCAGCCAGCGCAGTTGCGAGTCGCCGACCAGGGCACGGGACAACTCGCCGAGCGCGGCCGCGCCCGTCGGGACGTCGCGGCCGACGACATGCGCTTCGAGCGCGCGGATGGCCGCGGCCTGGACGTCGTTGCCGCGTCCGATGGTGAAGGCGAGTCCGTACCCGTCAGGACCGCCGTCGGTGTGCAGCACGACGTACGCGGCCGAGTAGTCCGGGTCCGGGTTCATGGCGTCCGAACCGTCCAGGTCCCGCGAGGTGGGGAACCGGACGTCGAGCACCTCCATGCCCACGATCTTCGCCATCACGCCTGCCTGACGGTCTGGCGCTGACGGCCGAGGCCGTCGATCTCGAGTTCGACGACGTCACCTTCCCGCAGGTACGGCTTGGGCTCGGGCTGACCGAGCGCGACGCCTTGCGGGGTTCCGGTGTTGATGAGGTCGCCAGGGCGCAGCACCATGAACCGGCTCAGGTAGTGCACGATTTCGGCGACCGTGAAGATCATGTCCTTGGTGGACGAGTCCTGCTTCTTCTCGCCGTTGACCCACAACCGCAGGCCGAGGTCCTGCGGGTCGGGCACCTCGTCGGCGGTGACCAGCCACGGGCCGAGCGGGTTGAAGTTCTCGCACGACTTGCCCTTGTCCCACTGGCCGCCGCGTTCGAGCTGGAACTCGCGCTCGGACACGTCGTTCGAGATGGTGTACCCGGCGACGTGGTCGAGGGCCTCCTCGACGCTGTCGAGGTAGCGCGCGGTCTTGCCGATGACGATGCCGAGCTCGACCTCCCAATCGGTCTTGGTCGAGCCCCGCGGCACGAGCACGTCGTCGTCCGGGCCGACGACGACGTCGGAGGCCTTCATGAACACGACCGGTTCGGTCGGCACCGCGGCGCCGGACTCCTCGGCGTGCCGCCGGTAGTTGAGGCCGATGCACACCACCTTGCCCGGACGGGCGATCGGGGCGCCGACCCTGGCCTCGGCGAATTCGGGGCCGGCTTCGGGCAGCTCTCCCGCGTCGAGCGCGGCCGCGACCCTGGCGACACCGCCGCCGGAGAAGAAGCTGCCATCGATGTCGGCGGTCAGACCCGCGAGGTCGCGCAGCGTGCCATCCCCGGCACATACGAACGGACGCTCGCTTCCCGGCTCCCCGAGACGCAACAGCTGCACGGATTTTCCCTTCCGGCCGAACCGTCGACACGCGACGGCTCCAACAGCAACGAACAGACATCCGATGTATACCCGACGCTTTCCGGTAGATCTAGAGGTCATTCGGATTTCTCCGGAAATTGATCGGATCAGTTCCCCATTCTGTCGGTGGCATGAGTCACACCAGGAATAGTTACCTACTCTAAGCAAGTTGTTGGCTTCGCAAGCACGTCTGGGGAAGGAAAGAGCATGACCATCGCGCCCGAGCGAGTGGAAGAGACCGTCACGCGGCCGAGCACGACCGGACGCGCCCGGTTCGTCCTGATCCTCGGCGGCCTGTCCGCCTTCGGGCCCTTGTCGATCGACATGTATCTGCCCGCGCTGCCGCAGATGGCAGGCGAACTGCACGCGGCGGACTCGACCGTCCAGCTGACGCTGAGCGCGTTCATCATCGGGCTCGCCCTCGGCCAGCTGATCCTCGGACCGCTGTCCGACGCCGTGGGGCGCCGCAAGCCGCTCGTCGCCGGCCTCGCGCTCTACATGGTCGGCTCGGTGCTGTGTGCCCTCGCCCCGAGCGCCGATCTGCTCATCGCCGCCCGCGCCGTCCAGGCGTTCGGTGCCGCGGCGGGCATCGTGATCGCCAGGGCGACCGTGCGCGACCTCTACTCCGGCACCGCGATGACGAAGTTCTTCTCGCTGCTCATGCTGGTCAACGGGCTCGCCCCGATCCTGGCGCCGATCATCGGCGGCCAGATCCTGAACTGGACGTCCTGGCGTGGTGTGTTCGTCTGCCTGACGGTGTTCGGCGCGATCCTGCTCGCCGTCGTCTTCTTCCTGCTGCCGGAGCCACTGCCCGAGGAACGCCGCACGCCGGCGCGCTTCGGTTCGGTGATGCGGACGTACGCGAGCCTGCTCGCCGACCGGAGCTTCCTCGGCTACGCGCTGGCTTCCGGACTCATGTTCGGCAGCCTGTTCGCCTACATCTCGGGTTCGTCGTTCGCCTTGCAGGGCGTCTACGGCCTCAGCCCGCAGGACTACAGCCTGGTGTTCGGGCTCAACGGCATCGGCATCGTGCTCGTCGGCCAGCTCAACGGCCGGATCGTCGGACGGTTCCCGGAACGGAAGCTGCTGACCGTCGGCCTGGTCGTCGCGGCCATCGCCGGATTCGGCGTGCTGACCGCGGTCGCGATGGACCTCAGTCTGGTCGGCCTGCTGATCCCGCTGTTCATCCTGGTGTCGAGCATCGGCATGGTGGCGCCGAACGCGAGTTCGCTGGCGCTGGCCGAGCAGGCGCGATCCGCCGGTTCGGCTTCGGCGCTGCTCGGGGTGCTGCAGTTCGTCGTCGGCGGGCTGGCGACGCCGCTGGTCGGACTGGGCGGCGCGGGGACCGCGGTGCCGATGGGGATCACGATGGCGGGCTTCGGCGTGCTGGCCCTGCTGGCCTTCGTGACCATGACGCGGCCCACGCGGATCGTGGTGGCGGAGCCGGTCGCCGTCACCCAAGGGTCTTGAGATCTGCCGTCTTCAACTGATCCGCCGTCATCTTCGCCCGTCCCTCGACCAGGGCCTTCAACGCGTCCCCGTCATCCCACTGGTTGACGTTCATCGCGGCCGTCACCTGCCCGTCCCGTACCCAGAACGCCGTGAAGTCCCGCGCCGCGAAATCCCCGCGGACGACGAGTTCGTCGCTCTCGGGGTCGGCGAGACCGCGGTATTCGCAGCCCAGGTCGTACTGGTCCGAAAAGAAATACGGGCTCCGCAGGTACGGCTCGTTCTCCCCGAGCAGGTTCCCGGCGACGTGCTCGCCCTGCCACTTCGCGTTCGACCAGTGCTCCACACGGACGCGTTTCCCGTAGCGGGGATGGAAATGCGCGGCGACGTCGCCGATCGCGTACACGTCGGGAGCCGCAGTCCGGCGTCGGCGCAGACACCGCCGTCGTCGGACAGTTCCAGTCCGGCGGCGTGCGCCAGGTCGACCCGAGGCGCGGCGCCGACGGCCACCAGGACGACGTCGGCCGGGAGTTCGTCGCCGTTCCGCAGCCGGACACCGGTCACACCGTCGAGTCCACCGGTGAACCCGGCGACGCCTTCCCCCAGCCGCCAGTGCACGCCGTGCTCGGCGTGGAGGTCCTTGAACACCCCGGACACCTGCTCGCCCAGTACCGCCAGCAGCGGCGAGGCGACCTGGTCGACCACGGTCACGTCGGCGCCGTGCTCCCCGGCCGCCGCCGCGGCCTCGGTCCCGATCCAGCCGGCACCGACGATCACCACGCGTCGTGCGCCTTTGAACGCCGAACGCAGGGCCAACGCGTCGTCGAGAGTGCGCAAGGTGTGCAGTCCCGGCAGGTCGCCGCCGGGTACCGGAAGCGGCCGTGCCTGCGATCCGGTGGCGAGGACGAGCCGGTCGAAGCGGTGCTCCCCGGCGACGTCGTCGAGCGCGAGCCGGGTACCGAGTTCGATCCTGGTCGCGGTCGCCCCGGGCCGGTACTCGATTTCCTTCTCTTCGTAGAAACCCGCGTCCTCTTCGTAGAAACCCGCGTCGTGCACCCAATCGGGTTCATCGGTGTTGCCCAGCAGAAGCCCTTTGGACAGCGGCGGCAATTCGTACGGGGGATGTGTGTCCGAGCCGAGCAGCAGGACCTCTCCCGCGTAGCCGTGGTCTCTCAGCTTCCCGGCGGCCGTCGCCCCGGCCAGGCCGGCACCGACGATGACGATCTTCCTGGGTTCGGACATTCGTGGCCTCCCAAGCAGTCCCTCTCGGGACGCTACTCCGGTTCACCCTCGTCCGGTCCGGTGGAAGCGGATGTCGATCACGAACAGCACGGTCGGTTAACCCATCAGTAGGAATGTCGGGTAAACCGGCGTCACGGGTCCGAAAGCGCCTCGTCCCAGCCACGGACGAGAAAGGGAGACCATGAGCACTGGAAGGATGAGGACCTTGGCACCCCGGGACGAATGGTCGGTCGGCTGCCGGGATCTGGCCGGCAGGCGCAGGGACGTGACGGTGTTCGTGAGCAGCGACAAGATCGTGCTCGTGGCACCGCCCGGAGAAGCCGCCGTACTGGGGCCGCTGGACGTCGGGAGGCTGCGCGCCGCGCTCCGCGACGCCGTGGTCGCGGTGGCGCGGCATCCGGATCACAGTGAATGACAACTACCGTTCCTACTTCTGAGTAGGTAGAGTCGGCCCCTGAGGGAAGGAGCCGGCCATGACCACCTACTTCGTGACGGGCGCGACGGGTTTTCTGGGAAAACGCCTGGTCGTGCGCCTACTGCGGCGACCGGAGACCGTAGCGGTCCAGGTACTCGTGAGGGAGACCTCGCGCGGGAAGCTCCCGAGCCACGAGAAGCTCGTTCCCGTCACCGGCGATCTGACCGAACCCACGCTGGGGATCGACCCGGCCGAGGTGGGTCCCCTCGACCACGTGGTGCACCTCGGCGCGATCTACGACCTCACCGCGGACGAAGCGGCGAACCGCGCGGCGAACGTCGACGGTACCCGCAACGTCCTGGAGTTCGCCGCCGCCGCGAACGCCGGGCTCCTGCACCACGTCTCCTCCATCGCGGTGGCGGGCCAGTACGCGGGCCGCTTCACCGAAGCCGATTTCGACCTCGGTCAGAGCTTCGCGTCGCCGTACCACGCGACGAAGTTCGAAGCGGAGAAACTCGTGCGCCGTCACGGGAAAACGCCGTTCCGGGTGTACCGGCCGTCCGCCGTCGCCGGCGATTCGCGGACCGGTGAGATGGACAAGATCGACGGCCCGTACTACTTCCTCCCGGCGATCTCGCGCCTCGCCGCGCTGCCTCGCCGCCTCCCGCTGGCCGCGCCGGATCTCGGTGCGACGAACATCGTCCCCGTCGACTATGTCGTCGAAGCGATCGAGCACCTCATGCACACCGACGCGCCCGGCGGCAGCACATATCACCTCGCGTCGCCGCGGCCTCAGCCGCTGCACGAGGTCTACAACGCCTTCGCGCGGGTCGCGGGCGGGCCGAAGATCTCCGCCGTCCTCCCCTCCCGGCCGTCCGGAGCGCTGAAGCGCGCCGGAACCCGATTGGCGAGGTCCGCGGCGGCCGGGTTCGACCGCGTTCCCGGCGGACGCTCGGCCCGCGCGGCCGTCCTGAAGGAACTCGGCATCCCGCTCGAAGTCCTGCCGCATCTGAGCATGGAGGTCGACTTCGACACGAGCGCGACCGTCGCGGCACTCGAAGGCAGCGGGATCTCCTTGCCCCCGTTGGAGGAGTACGCCGGCCCGCTGTACCGCTACTGGCTCGAACACCTCGACCCCGATCGCGGCCGCCGCCGTCCGGGGCCGGAACCGTTGAGCGGCCGCAAAGTGCTCATCACCGGCGCCTCGTCGGGGATCGGACGCTCGTCCGCGCTGGCCGTCGCCGCGAAGGGCGGCGAGGTGATCCTCGTGGCCAGGCGTGCCGACGAACTCGAAGACGTCCGCGAACAGATCACCGCGGCGGGCGGGAAGGCGTCCGCGTACCCGTGCGACCTCACCGACGGCGACGCCGTCGACGCGCTGGTCAAGGACGTGCTCGCCGCGCACGGCGCGGTCGACATGCTGGTCAACAACGCCGGTCGCTCGATCCGCCGCTCGCTTTCACTGTCCACCGAACGGTTCCACGACTTCGAACGCACGATGGCGATCAACTATTTCGGTCCGGTACGGCTGATCCTCGGCCTGCTGCCGTCGATGACGGAACGCGGATTCGGTCATGTCGTCAACGTGACCACGCAGGGACTGCAGACCGACACGCCGCGGTTTTCCGCTTACCTGGCCTCGAAGGCCGCGCTGGAGGAGTTCGGGCTGACCGCCGGCCGGGAAACGCTTTCGGACGGGATCACCTTCACCTCGGTGCGGATGCCCCTGGTGCGCACCGACATGATCGCGCCGACCGGGTCCTACCGCGGCATGCCGGCGAGTTCACCCGAGCGAGCCGCCGGACTCGTCGTCAAGGCACTCGAGGAACGGCCGGAGATCCTGAACCTGCCCGAGGGCAGGGCCGCCGAACTGGTGACGCTCGTCGCACCCAAGACGGCGCGGTTCTTCGCCCACCTCGTCTACCGGGCGATGCCGGAGTCCGCGCCGGAATCCCGTGGCCTGCCACGGAAGGCCCCGATCGCGTCGGTTGCGGGAGCGGTCACCCGGCTGGTCTGGCGCCGCCGCCCCTGACGTCCCGCGGCCGGGCTCGATCGGGGGACGCGCCCGGCCGCTACCATCGGTTTCCGATACGCCGGGGTCGGCGGGCACGGGCCGAGGTAGGGACGAGCGGGAAGGGGCAGTGTGGACGTCGCCAGTCCCCCGCTGTCGACCGCACCGGACGCGGCGGTGGTACGTCCGCCCAGGACAGTGCTGCGGCTTTCCCTGCACGCGGCCTGGGTGCTCACGCTCGCCGTCGCCACCGAACTCCGGGTGGGGCGCTTCGGTTTCCACCCCTCGGATCAGGGTTTCATCCTCGCCCAGGCGTGGCGGGTGCTGCACGGCGAGGTCCCGCACTCCGACATCATCTCCGCGCGGCCGCTGGGTTCGGCGTACCTGCACATCGTCGACTTCGTCCTGCCCGGGCCACTGTTCTTCGTCTCCAGCGTGCTCAGCATGGTGGAGATCATCCTGGCGACCATCGCGTTCGCCGTGCTGGTCACCCGTCGCCGCGTCCGCGACTGGGGGCCGGGACTCACCGGGCTGACGGCGGCCGCGGCGCTGCTGAACCTGAACGCGTTCCCGCTGATGGCCTGGCACACCATCGACGGGATCTTCCTGACCGCCTGCGGTGCCTGGGCCCTGGATTCCGGGCTGCGCAACGGCAAGGCGTGGCCGCGACGGCTCGGGCTGGTCCTGCTGGGTGCCGCCGTCTTCGTCAAGCAGAGCTTCGCGCCCGCGCCGGTGATCGCGCTGGTTTGGCTGCTGCTGCACCCTTCGACCAGGGAAGGCGCGTTCCGCACCGGCCGCTGGTGGGGGCGGCTGGCCTGGGATCTGCCGGCGCTCGGCGCCTTTCTTCTTTTCTACCTCGGAATCGTCACGCTCGACGGCGGACTCGGCGCGATGGCCGAACAGCTCACCGGCGGTCTGCCCGCCTACGGCCAACGGCTTCTCGGGCTGTGGCTGGAGAATCCCGAAACCCTCACAGAGCCGCCGGTGCGGGGCCTGACCTTCTTCGCGATCGCGGGCGTGTTCCTCGCGCTGGTAGGGATCTTCCGCGAACGGACGGGCTTCGCCGGCGCGGTCTTCGCGCGGCTGCTGCTCCTGGCCGGGGTCACGGTGGTGGTCGGCACCGTCGTCGACGGGCACTTCACCGGCGCGTCGCGCTGGGCGGACGTCCTCTGGTGGATCCTCGGTGTCGCGCTGGTGGTCAACTGGGTGTCGACGCGGCGGTTCCCGCGGATGGGCGCGCTGGTCTTCGCGACCGGGTTCATGACCAGTCTCTCCTGGGGGAACGACACCCCGACGCTGTTCACCGGGACACTGGCGCTGACCGCGATCCTGCTGTTGTCCGACGCGCTGCCGCCGATGCCCGCGCCACCGCGCGGGGCGGGCCTGACCGCCGCGACGGCCATGGGCCTGGTCGCGGTGCTGGCGTCGGGCTGGGCCGTGATCGCGCACCACGACGAAGGCGCGTACCTCGATATGGCGCGGGAGAAGCTGACCGAGGACCTCGGCACGGTGACGCCGTCGATGAGCGGGATCCGGACGAATCCGGGCACCTTCACCTACGTCTCCCAGATCCGGGACTGCGTCACGCGCTTCCCCGCCGGGCGCACGGCGGTCCTGCCCGACAACCCGTTCGCCTACCCCGCTTTCGGGCTGCGCAACCCGTTCCCGCTGGAATGGCCGCTGCCGCTGGAGATCGTCGCCGACGCCCCGCAGCGGATGCTCGCGACGGCGGACGGGCTCAACCGCGACGGCGACTACCTGGTGCTGTTCCAGACCGTGGACATGCCGACGCTGACCCGGGGCGGGCCCGTGCCCGCCGAAGTCACACCGGATACGCCGATCTTCGACTACCTGGGGATGGGGAAGGCCCTCCAGTCTCGGCTGACCGGGCAGACCGTCACCTGCGGCAGCTTCATCGGCAAGTGGGTGCCGAGGCCTTGAGCCGTGTCCGGTGAGTCCGCGAACATGACTTACAGGACACGGCTTTAGTCGACGCCCGCGTCTTCAGGACGTCCGGCGGCCAGCCCGGCGAGGATGTCCAGAGCGGCTGCCAGCACCTCGAGGGGCGGCGACGAGACCGCGAGCCGCACCGCGTTCGGCGCGTGTCCCGGGACGACGGCGAACGCGGCGGCGGGAGTGACCGCGATCCCCCGGCGCGCGGCTGCGGCCACGAAGGTCTCGGCCCGCCAGTGCTCCGGGAGTTCCCACCAGCAGTGGTAAGCGTGGGGATCCGCGCGCACCGTGAACCCGGCGAGCCGCGCCGCCGTCATCCGCTGGCGTTCCGCCGCGTCGAGCCGTTTCGCCCGTTCGACGGTTGCCAGCGTGCCGCCGGTGATCCACCGGGTGGCTGCTTCGAGGGCGAACCGGGGCGCGACCCAGCCACCCGACCGCACCGAGGCCGCCAGCCGCTCCGTCCATTCCACCGGGACGGCGAGAAACCCGGTGGTCAGCCCGGGCGCCAGGCGTTTGGACATGCTGTCGGCGAACACCGTGCGTTCCGGCGCGAACGTCGCGAAGGGCCGGATCTCGGGCCGGAGGAAGGTATAGATCCCGTCCTCGATCACCGGGATGTCCATCCGGCGCACGGTTTCCGCGAGTTCCCGTCGCCGGTCGTCGTCCATTGTGGACCCCAGCGGGTTGTGCAACGTCGGCTGGACGTACAGCGCGCGCACGGGTGCGGCGGCGTGAGCGGCTTCGAGTGCTCCGGGCACGAGGCCCTGGTCGTCGGTCTCGATGGGCGCCAACTGGACACCGAGCCGTCCGGCGAGCGCCTTGACCACGGGATACGTGATGGCTTCGACGGCGAGCCGTTCCCCCATCGGCACGAAGGCGGCGATGGCGGCCGCGATGGCCTCGCGGCCGCTGCCCGCGAAGAGGACCTCGGGCGTCCAACCGTCCTTCGCGAGCAGTCCGGCGACGGCGTCCCTGGCTTGCTTCGAACCGGTGACGCTCCCCGGCCGCAGCGCCGCGGTCAGGACGTCGTCGCGCAGGAGCGGCTCCAGCGCCTTGCCGACGAGCGCGGATTGCTCCGGGAGGACGGCGAAGTTGAGTTCGAGGTCGATCGTCGCGCCGCCCGGTTCGGCGAGCGCGGTCTCCAGCGGCGGCCGCGCGGCGCGGATGAACGTGCCCCGGCCGACCTCGCCGACGACGACGCCGCGGCGGACCAGTTCGCCGTACACCCTGGCGGCGGTCGAGTTCGCGATGCCGCGGTCGCGGGCGAATCGCCGCTGGGGCGGCAGCCGGTCGCCCGGACGAAGCCTGCCCGCTTCGACGTCGGCGGCGATCTCGTCCGCGACTATCCGGTAGTCCTCCATACCTCGCCCTCGATCGCACCGAGCCCGCTCGCGGGATTGCACTGCGGATGATGCCATCGACGGACGGCGTGAGCCCGCTGCGCCCACGGAACACCACAACGGCGTTTCGCTAGGTCAGCCAACCTGCGTGGAGACCGTGGAACCCCTCACCGAGCAGAGCACGTCGTCCCGCCTGCACGCGGACGCTCGCCTATGACGGCCGCACTGTCGCCGAAGACCTCGAGGTTGTCATCCCCGACCGGTCGTTCACCGCCATCGTCGGCCCGAACGCCTGCGGCAAGACGAGCCTGCTGCGCCAGTGGTCGTCTCGGAGTCCCTGCGCGCCACCGGCGTGGACGATGGCGATGGCACTCGCGCAGGAGACCGATCTGCTGCTGCTCGACGAGCCGACGACCTATCTGGACATCGCGCACCAGATGGACATCCTCGACCTGTGCGCGCACTTGCACGAGCAGCAGGGGCGGACGCTGGTCGCGGTGCTGCACGACCTCAACCACGCGGCGCGCTACGCCACGCGCATGATCGCGATGCGGAGCGGGGAGGTCCTGGCGACCGGCACCCCCGAAAAGGTCCTGACGGCGGAAATCGGCGAGGAGATCTTCGAGCTGCCGTGCCGGGTCATGCCCTGCCCCGAAACCGGGACGCCGCTGGTGATCCCGAAGGCCGGCCGCCGCGCCGCCCGAGTCCGGGTAGGTTGACGGCGGAGGTGCCATGTCACAGCAACTGTGGTCCGAAGTGGACGACTACCTCGCCGGAGTGCTCGTCCCGGCCGATCCCGCCCTCGAAGCCGCGCTCCTCGCCTCGCGGGAGGCCGGGCTGCCGCCGATCGCCGTCGCGCCGAACCAGGGCAAGCTGCTCAACCTGCTGGCCAGGATGATCGGTGCCCGCTCGGTACTGGAGATCGGTACCCTCGGCGGCTACAGCACGATCTGGCTCGCACGGGCCCTGCCGCCGCAGGGCAGGCTCGTCACGCTCGAATTCGACCCGAAGCACGCCACCGTCGCCCGCGGCAACATCGACGCGGCCGGCCTCGGCGGGCTGGTCGACGTCCGCGTCGGCAAGGCACTGGACCTGCTGCCGGACGTCGAAGGGCCGATCGACCTGGCGTTCATCGACGCCGACAAGGTCAACAACCCCGCCTACTTCGAGGCGTCGCTGAAGCTCGTCCGGCCCGGCGGCGTGATCGTGGTCGACAACGTCGTCCGCGGCGGCGCGGTCGCCAACGCCGCCAGCGAGGACCCGGACATCCGGGGAATCCGTCGGCTGCACGAGATGATCGCCGCCGAACCCCGTGTCGACGCGACGGCGTTCCAGACCGTCGGTGCGAAGGGCTACGACGGGTTGACCATCGCACTGGTGAAGCCCTGAGGGCCGGTTCGATCCGGCCGCGCTCGAACGGACGCGGCGTGTCCTTTCCGGCTACGTCGAACGCGGCGAGGTCCCCGGTCTGGTGTCCCTGGTGGCCGTCGGCGACGAAGTCCAGGTGCCCTGAGGGGACCAGGGAGCGCGCCGGTGCCGTTCCCGTCCACGGCGGACGACTATCTCGCGTTCAGCCGGATGCTGCTGGCCGGGGGAACCCACGGCGGTGAGCACTGCTCTCGCCGAGGTCGGTCGCGCTGCTCACGGCCGACCACCTCACGGCGGAGCAGGCGGCGAGCGGCGCGCCGACTGGCACGCGCGCGAAGACTTCTGGACGACCGCGGCGGCCTCGCTCGGGTGACTCACCGGGTCGGTGCCGGAACCGGCTGGACGTCGGCGGGTTCCGGCCACCGCACCGGCAACCCCTGGTGGTAGCCGGTCATGAAGCGCTGCCATATCCCGGCCGGGATCGTCTTGCCGGTCAGCTTCTCGCCGGCGGCGTCCCGCATCCGGCGCGGTTCGTCCGAGCCTGCCCAGACCGCCGTCGACAGCTGCGGCGTGTAGCCGACC
Source organism: Amycolatopsis sp. cmx-4-19 (assembly GCA_049998115.1). GTDB lineage: Bacteria > Actinomycetota > Actinomycetes > Mycobacteriales > Pseudonocardiaceae > Amycolatopsis. Next base: position 227,459 of record JAEBEO010000012.1, read on the forward strand.
GCCCAGCCGCCCGCGTTGTCGTCGGTCTCCAGGTAGCGGAAGTCGCCGGTCTTCATCGCCGCCGGACGGTCCTTCAGCCCGGTGATCATCACCCGGCTGACCGTGCCGGCGATCCGGCGGCTCAACGCCTGGTCGTCGTCGAACGCGGGCGCCGTGTCCGACGGCCGCTCCCACACGACCTCGCCGTGCTCGTCGCGGATCTTCGACACCAGGTGCGGTGTGGCGCGCATGCCCTCGGCGGCGAAGGTCGCGTAGGCGCCTGCCATGTCGACGGCCCGCAACGGGTACCGCCCGACCGCGATCCCGGGGCCGATCAGGAAGCCGTCCTTCTCACGCAGGGTCACCGCGCCGTCGACCGTCTCGGGGATGCCCGCCGCGCGGGCCCCGCTCCGGACCGCTTCCGCGCCGATTTTCTTCGCCAAGTCGACGAAAGGCCCCTGCGCTCCCCGTCCGGACGCCTCGCGCAGCGTGCACTTCCCGGCCTCGCCGCACTGGTCGTCGAACTTGAACTTCTCGCCGAGGAAGGAGACCTCCTTCGGCAGCTTCACCGGCTCGTCCACGTTCACGCCCTGCCGCAGACCGGCGGCGAGCGTGAAGGGGTGGAAGGCCGCACCGGTGCCGTACGGGGTGCCGGCGAAGTCGTGGACGTTCCAGCCGCCACCGTTGTAGGCGCGGATCGCGCCGGTCCCGGGTTCGACGGCGACCAGCCCCGCCCGGAAGTGCTCGGGCTGGCCCCGCAGCCGTTCCTTGACCGCCTTCTCCGCTTCGGCCTGCGCGCGCGGATCGATGGTCGTCTCGACCTTCATCGCACCGCCGCGGAGCCGGTCCAGGGGGTAGCCGACCTGTTCGAGTTCGGCGAGGACCTGCTGTTTGATGTGGTACTGCTCGTAGGTGACGCGGCCGGCCCTGGTCTCCGACGGCGCCTGGATCGCGGCCTCCGGGTAGGTCGTCGTGACCGATTCGGCCTGGCTGAGATAGCCGCGGACGACCAGCTTGTTCAGCACGTACGCCCAGCGTTTCCCGGCGTGCTCGTGCGAGGAGGCGTACGGGTCGTGCACCGACGGCGACTGGATCATCCCGGCGAGGAAGGCCGCTTCACTCCACGTCATCGAGTCGTCGAGTTTACGACCGAAGTAGGCGTTCATCGCCGACGCGGGGCCGTAGGTGCCGCGTCCGAACGAGATGATGTTGACGTAGCTCTCGAAGATCTCCTTCTTGGTCTGCTGCTGGGTGATCTTCGTGGCGAGCACCAGTTCGGAGAACTTGCGGGCGAGGGTGGCGTCCTCGTTGCCGGTCGATTTCTTGATGTACTGCTGGGTGATCCCGGATCCGCCGCCGACGCCGGTCACCAGCGCCCGGCCCAGGCCGGTGAGGTCGAAGCCCTCGTTGTCCCAGAAGGTCGGGTCCTCGGTGGCGACGATCGCATCGCGCAGCTTCGCGGGGATGGCGTCGTAGGGCACGAACAGCCGGTCCCCTCCGGGTGGGATCACCTTGAGCAGTTCGGAGCCGTCGGCGTTCTGGAGGATGACGGTCTTGTCGAGATCGGCGAGCACCTCCTGCGGGCTGCGGACGTCGAGGAGGACGTACGCGATCCCGAACGCGACCACCGGGACTCCGATCAGGAGACCGAGTGACCAGGCGCCGATCCGGCGTACCCGCCGCCACCGTTGTTTCTTTCGCTCCGGCTCCGGGGAGGCCGTGGTTTCCGACTCGGGTGCGGTTTCGTCATCCGGGTTTTCCACGACAGTAGAGACGCCCGGACGAGTGAAAAGGTTGTGGGAAAATCACCGAATCGTGTTCTTAAGCGAGAAAGGCGCGAAGCAGCGAAGCGGTGCCTTCGATGTGCTCGGCCATCGCGCGCCGGGCCGCTTCGGAGTCCCCGGCGAGGATCGCGTCGACGATCGCCTCGTGCTGGGCGTTGGAGTGCTCCAGGTTCGGCTCCAGCAGCGGGATCATGTCGAGCAGCTGGTTGACCCGCATCCGCGCGTCGGCCATGGCCGTGGTCAGTGAGCCGGACGCGGTGACCTCGGCGATCGCCAGGTGCAGCCGGGAGTCCTTGCGCCGGTAGTCGCCGAGGTCGGCCGCGGCGGCCTCGGCGAGCGTGCTGGTCAGGTGCTGCCGGTCGGCCGGGGTCAGCGATCGCGACGCCGCCATCTCGGCGGCGCCGGCCTCCAGGACGTGCCGCAGGCCGAGCGCGTCCTCCAGCGTGACGTTGTCGACCTTCCGCCCGTCGGCGGCGGGCGGGTCGGGCAGGACCTCGTTGACGAACGTGCCGCCGTAGCGCCCGCGCCGTGACTCGACGTATCCGGCGTCGGCCAGGGCGCGGATCGCTTCGCGCAACGTCACCCGGCTGACGCCGAGCCGTTCGGCGAGTTCGCGTTCGGAGGGCAGGCGCTCCCCCGCGCCCACCACTCCGAGCCGGATCGCCTGGAGCAGCCTCTCGACGGTCTCCTCGAAGGCGTTGCCCGCCCGCACCGGGCGGAACAGCGCGTCACCCGCGTTCGCGACCGTGCTCGACTCCACTCTTCGAGTTTAGGCCGCCCGCAACCCGGGTCAGCACTCGATGACGTTGACGGCGAGGCCGCCCCGCGCGGTCTCCTTGTACTTCACGCTCATGTCGGCACCGGTCTCACGCATGGTCTTGATCGCCTTGTCCAGCGTCACGACATGCGAGCCGTCACCCCGCATCGCCATCCGCGCGGCGTGGATCGCCTTCGACGCCCCGACGGCGTTGCGCTCGATGCACGGGATCTGCACGAGCCCGCCGACCGGGTCGCAGGTGAGCCCCAGGTGGTGTTCGACACCGATCTCGGCGGCGTTCTCCACCTGTGCCGGCGAGCCGCCGAGGACCTCCGTGAGCCCGGCGGCGGCCATCGCGCTGGCCGAACCGACCTCGCCCTGGCAGCCGACCTCGGCCCCGGAGATGGAGCCGGTCTGCTTGAGGATCGAGCCGATCGCGCCCGCGGTGAGCATGAACGTCACGATGCCGTCGTCCGACGAACCACGGATGAACCGCTGGTAGTAGTGCAGGACCGCCGGGATGATCCCGGCGGCGCCGTTGGTCGGCGCGGTGACGACGCGGCCGCCCGCGGCGTTCTCCTCGTTGACCGCCAGCGCGTACAGGCTCACCCAGTCCATGGCGTACAGCGGATCGCCGACGCCGTCTTCGGCGAGCAGTTTCTCGTGCAACGCCTTCGCCCGGCGAGGCACCTTCAGCCCACCGGGCAGGACGCCTTCGTGTTCACAGCCGTTGCGCACGCACTCGACCATGACCTGCCAGATCTCCAGCAGGCCCTCGCGGACCTCCTCGCGCGTACGCCACGAGAGCTCGTTGCGCAGCATGATCTCGCTGACCGGCAGCCCGGTGTCCTCGCAGTGCTTCAACAGGTCCGCGCCGGTGCGGAACGGGAACTCCAGTTTCGTCGAGTCCTCGACGACGACGGTGTCGGTCTCGTAGGACTCGTCGCGCACGAACCCGCCGCCGACGGAATAGTAGGTGCGCTCGCGCAGCACCTGCCCGTCGGCGTCGAACGCGCGGAAGACCATCCCGTTCGGGTGCGCCGGCAGGGACTTCCGCCGGTGCATGGTCAGGTCGGTGTCCTCGGTGAACACGATCTCGTGCTCGCCGCGCACCTTCAGCAGGCAGGATTCGCGGATCTCCGCGATCTTGCCGGCAACCGTGTCGGTGTCGATCTCCTCCGGACGCTCCCCGGACAACCCCAGCAGCACGGCCTTGTCGCTGCCGTGCCCGAACCCGGTCGCGCCCAGCGAACCGAACAGTTCGGCTTGGACCCGGGTAGTGGCGGCCAGTCCGCCGTCTTCGGCGAGACCGTCCACAAAGGTCAACGCGGCACGCATCGGGCCCACCGTATGGGAGCTGGAAGGACCGATGCCGATCGAAAACAGGTCGAAGACGCTGATCGCCATTGATCTGCCCTCCTTCCTATCTGGCCAGCAAGGAGCTGGCTTCTTGGGCGGCGGGCCCTTCGGCGGCGAGGTGGGCCAGGTTCTCCGACAGCGCTTCGCCGCGGTGGGCCTTCGTCTGCGCGAAAAGACGTCCGGCCCGATACGACGAGCGTACGAGCG
>JAEBEO010000013.1:0-221226 GCA_049998115.1 Amycolatopsis sp. cmx-4-19
GGCACGGTCTTCACGAAGGTCTCGCAAAACCCAGGCCTCACGAGTGCTCACCCGCCAGCAGCCACCACATCCAAGCCTGCCAAACCCGGCTCGAACACAACCCATTAGGCCTCCTTGAGGGACCCAGAGTCCCTTAAGGAGGCCTTCACGGACTTCCGGCAGGCGACAGCCTCGGGCAGCTGCGAAAGGGTCGTGAGTGTTCCGTGCCCGAAACACTCACGACCATAAGAAGTACGGACGAGCCGGCGTGTAAGCCGGATCCTGTCCTCGCCTCGCCTTGCGGCTCCGCGAGTGGCGGCCATCCATCTAGGCCCGCCGTCGCCGGCGGGCTCGAGCGGCCTACCCGCAGACTCGGGCGGGCAGCCCTCGATCGTCTGCGCAGGAGCCTCGCGGCTCCCTCTTGGCCTTGCTCCGGGTGGGGTTTACCTAGCCGTCCTGGTCACCCAGGACGCTGGTGGTCTCTTACACCACCGTTTCACCCTTACCTCCGCACGCGGAGGCGGTCTGTTCTCTGTGGCACTGTCCCGCGGGTCGCCCCGGGTTGCCGTTAACAACCACCCTGCCCTGTGGAGTCCGGACTTTCCTCGAACCGGTCTCCCGGCTCGCGGCCGCCCTGCCGACTCGTCCGTCGGCGAATCCTACTGCACCGGCACGGGCAGGCAGTTCAGGTTGCGCTGCCCGTCGGGTTTGACGACGAACTGACGCGCGAAACCGCCACCGGCGAACGGGATCAGCAACGAGAGCAGGCTGACCGAGCCGTCGTCGAGGAAGAGAGAGGACAAACCCTGGACGACACCGATGGCGAGGGTGAACGCGGCGAGCACGACGTGGCCACCGCGCAGCGCCTCGTGCCCGGGGCCGCTCAGGACACCCCACGCCGGCGTCAGGCACGTCGTCACGTAGGCGAACCGGCCCGAAAGCGTGGCGATGTCGCGCACCCCGCTGTCGTGCGGCGACGGGGCCGGGATGATCGCGAGCAGCGTGGCGGTCATGCGCGCCTGCCCGGCGAGCCGAGCAGGCGCACGAGGCAGAAGGTCGCGCCCGCGGCGATCCCCGCCATGAGCACGCCGAGCGTGACGTCCCCGCCGTCGAGTCCGCCGCCGCCGGGGACGACCATCAGCGACGTCGTCTCGGCGATGCCGGTGCTTTCGAGCAGGGTCATATGCCGCATGACGGTGTCGACGGCGGCCTGGGCGAAGGAGCGCATCGCGTCGTCACGGGTGGCCGCCCGGACCTGGACGTCGAGGCGGTCGTGGTCGTGGTCGCCGGCGAGTTTGCGGCCGACCTCGCGCACCCGCTGCCCGCTCGCGCGCTGTTCCGCCTGACGACTGACAGGGCCTTCCCACAAGCCTGCCTGGCGTACGCGGACGAGCAGTTCCCGATCACGGGCGTCGATTTCCGCGTAGGCGTTGGCGGGCGTTCCCGCCCAGAGCACCAGGTAGGCGATCACCATTCCGAGCAGTCGATAGACCATTTCACCCGTCCCCGTTCTCAAGAGCCTCACTAGGGGTACGGCGAACCGGAGCGGCCGGTTCGATCTCTGCCGCACCAGTTCAATGTGATGTGCGTCACATAACATATTTAGAACCGTTTATCCCCGCCATGCGTACCGGCCGGCCAATGGCGAAGAGAACGCTACTGCACATGGCTTACGGCGATAGTCTGCGCTACGGTGGGCGAACCTGTGAAATCCTCCACCACTGGGAGGTTGCGAGCTTTATGGAAGCAGTGGACAGAGGATGTCAGTTCGACCGCGATCGACAAGCGGCCGGCCTGTCAGACGATTCTTCTTGCGAGCTTGTTTCCTTGCTGTACAAAGATTTCCGAGGACCTCTGTTCACTCAGGTCATGCAGCTCACCGGCCATGATCAACAATGGACGGAGGACGTGGTACAAGAGACCCTGATCCGCGCATGGCAACATTCGGACACCCTGAACCGGGAGCCGGGAATGCTGCGTGGCTGGTTGCTCACGGTCGCCCGAAGGATCGTGATCGACGGTTGGCGAAACCGGCGCGCACGCCCACAGGAGGTGGAGCTGGAAGAATCCGAAAATGCCGAAACAACGGACAGGACGGATCAGTCACTGTCCGCACTCGTTATTTCCGAAGCGCTACGCTATCTGGACAGCAAATACCAGGCGGTCATCTACGAGACGTATCTGACCGGACATTCGGTCCGGGAGGCGGCGGTGATATTGGGAATCCCGGAGGGAACGGTCAAATCACGGCTGTACGCGGCTATGAAGACCTTGCGACGGTCGTTAGGAGAGCTGGGTTCGCGATGAGGAAGCGCAAGGTGAAGCACACCGACGTCGCGGCCTCTGTGCTCGGTGTGCTCGATCAAGCCGAGGCATACGCCTTCGAAAAACACTTGAAGGGCTGCGAGCGTTGCGGCCGCCAGCTCGCGGACTTCACGTCCGTGGAGGACGCGCTGGCGAACGCCGAAATGCGCTACCTGTCTCCCGGCGGCAAAGCCACGATCTCGCGGCACCCCGGCGCCTTCGCTGAGGGCGGCTGTCGATGATCACGTCCAACCTGGTCGTGGTACTCCTGGCGTGCGTCGTCGCGGCGCTGATGTCGTCGCACCGGACAGGCGGCCGGTATCGGCGCGGCATCCCGGACGCGGACATCTTGTCCCCCGCTCCTCTCGACGACTACCTGGACGGTGGCTCCGACCAGTGATTTCTCTCCACAACGCTTACGTTCAAGTAGTCTGCCGCGAGCCGACACGAAGGTCTCTACGGTGCATACCGAAGTAAATCCCGAGCGCCCCTTCGGTACCGAAGCGCCGCGCCGCCGGGTTGCTCGACACCGTCCGGAGCGGGAAGTCGTCGGCGAACGCGGTCCGCCATTTCGGCGAGGCGTTGTCCGGCGAGCAGCCGGAACTGTTCGAGCAGCCCTATTTCTTCACGCTCGCGACGGCCGTGCTCGCCGACGAAGCCGCCCTCACCGACAAGCTCTGCCAAGTACTCGACACCGAACGCCTGCCGTGGGATTTCCATGTGCCGAAGGGCGCTCTCGCCACCCTCGCCCGGGGGATCGCCCTGCAGGCGGACGGCGACCTGGTGCGGGCGAGCGTCCACTACGAATCGCTGGTGCGGCAGTTCGACGAACGCGGAGTGAGCAGCCGCTGCCCGGTGGCCGTGCTGTGCGCGGCGAGGCTGATCGAGACCTCGGTCGATCTCGGGCGTTTGGACGTCGCGGCCTCCGTGCTGGACAAAATCGATTTCGCTGCCACACAAGCACTTTTCACGCACAACTACCTGCTTTACGCACGCGGCAGGCTCCGGGCGGCCACCGGCGAACCCGAACTCGGCTACGAAGACCTGCGTGGCTGCGGCCGCCGTCTCGAACATCACGGCATGCGCTTCCCCGGATTCGCCCCCTGGCGGGCACACGCCGTCCGGGTCGCGCTGGTGCTCGGGCGCACCGACGCGGCGAACCGGCTCGCCGAAGAGGACCTCGAAGCCGCCGAACGCTGGGGAGCGCTGCGGATCCTGGGCGTCGCGATGACGACGGCCGGTCTCCTCCGCGACGACGACGAGGCCGAACGCCTGCTGACCAGGGCCGTCGACGTCCTCGGCGGGTCGACCGCGAAACTGGCGCTGGCCGAGGCCCTGACCGAACTCGGCACGCTGCAAGCCCGGCGCGGACAGGGCGAGAAGGCGATCGCCACCCTGCGGCAGGCGGCGCGGGCGAGCAAGCACTGCGGGGCGCGGCCACTCGCCAGGTGGGCGGCCGAGGCGCTGCGGGACGCGCGGGCGAGCGCGGTCACGGCGAGGGACAACGAGCACGGGCTCACCAAACAGGAATACCGCGTCGCGGCGATGGCGTCACAGGGTCTCACCAACCGGGAGATCGCCGAGGCGCTGCACCTCACCCGGCGCACGGTCGAACTGCATTTGTCCGGCGCCTACCGCAAACTGGAGATCACCGGACGCACCGAATTGAGTTCCGCGCTCGGCCGTTCCCAGCGCGTGGACGTCGATTGACGGATTCGGCCGCCCGGCGGTTCACTCCGCGGCATGCCGGGAATCGAATCCGCACCACTCAAATTCGCCTATTGGGTCCCCAATGTGAGCGGCGGGCTGGTCACCAGCGACATCGAGCAGCGCACCGACTGGGGATACGAGTACAACCGAGAACTGGCCGTCCTCGCGGAGAACAGCGGGTTCGAATACGCGCTCAGCCAGGTCCGCTACACGGCCAGTTACGGCGCCGCCTACCAGCACGAATCGACCGGGTTCAGCCTCGCGCTGCTGCTCGCGACGCAGCGGCTGAAGGTGATCGCCGCGATCCACCCCGGACTGTGGCATCCCGGTGTGCTCGCGAAGTTCATCGCCAGCGCCGACGTGATCTCCGGCGGTCGCGCCGCGGTCAACGTGGTCAGCGGCTGGTTCAAGGACGAATTCACCAACCTGGGTGAAGCATGGCTCGAACACGATGAACGTTATCGCCGGTCGGAAGAGTTCATCCGCGTCCTGAAAGAACTCTGGACCAGCGACCACGCCGAATTCACCGGCGATTTCTACCGGATCCACGATTTCGACATCAAGCCCAAACCGGTCGGGCGGCCGCATCCCGAGGTCTTCCAGGGCGGCAACTCCACCGCCGCGCGGAAGCTCGCGGGCCGGGTGTCCGACTGGTACTTCAGCAATGGCAAGGACTTCGACGGGTTCAGCGAACAGGTCGAGGAGGTCCGCGGCTACGCGGCCGAGAACGACCACGCCGTCCGCTTCGGGCTCAACGGATTCCTCATCGCGCGGGAGACCGAGAGCGCGGCGAAGGCCGTGCTGCGGGAGATCGTCGAGAAGGCGAACAGCGAGGCGGTCGAGGGGTTCCGCAACGCCGTCAAGCAAGCGGGAAGCTCCACTTCGGACAAGAAGGGGATGTGGGCCGACTCGGAGTTCAAGGATCTGGTGCAGTACAACGACGGCTTCCGCACCGGGCTGATCGGCACGCCGGAGCAGATCGCGGACCGGGCGATCGAGTACAAGAAGCGCGGGGCGAACCTGCTCCTGCTCGGGTTCCTGCACTACCTGGAGGACGTCGAGCACTTCGGCAAGCACGTCCTGCCGGTGATCCGGGCGAAGGAGGCGGACCTGGAGCGAGGCTCCGCCACTCCCGAACCCCTCACGCAAGCAGTCCTCTAGTCGCGGTCCTTGCACGCGCGACTACCGCAACCAGAGGACTGAACGCGGCGGGGGTCAGGGCAGGTAGACGGTCTGGCCGGGCTGCATGGTCGGGCCGCAGTCCTTGAGGGGCCCGCCGAAGCGTGCCTTCTCGACGTCCGGCAGCGTCTTCGCGGCGTAGTCCTGCGCGGCCTTCAGCTTCTCCGGACCGGAGACGGCGTCCTTGCGCACGAAGTCACCATTGCGCGGCCCGGCGCCCGGGTACACGAAGATCGGCTCGTAGTCACGGTCGATCCGCGGATCGACCGTGATGCCGTTGCCCGCGGCCCACGGGCCCCACGAGTGGATGAAGGTCGGCTTGACCTTGTCGAACACGTAGTCGCGCAGCCCCGGCATGTCGCCCTTCTTGACGAAGTCCGCGACGTCGGCCTCGACGAGCCCGGCCATGTCGACCAGGTGCAGCCTGCTGGTCATCGACGAGCCGCCGAGGTCGGGCAGCAGCAGCGACGCCTGCTGCAGGCCGAGGATGTCGGCGATGGTGTTGAACCCGCGGCCGAACCGGTCGGCGATCAGGCACGCGGGCACGGTCGGGACCTCTTGGAACTTCTCCGACGACGACGCGAAACCCATCCCGGACGGGATCGCGGCCGCCACCAGCACGAGCACCACGACGGTCCGCAGTACCGCGCGCGAGCGGCGCAGCAGTTCGCCGGCGGCCAGCGTTCCCGCCAGTACCGCGAGGATCCAGATCGGGGTGGCGAAGCGGTGCTGGCCCATCCAGTCCGGGACCATCACGCCGTAGGCGATGATGCCCAGCGCCAGCGGCGTCATCAGCGCGACCAGGCTGCGCCGCCAGTCCGCGCGGACCAGCGCGTAACCGATGGTCAGCGCCAGCAGGATCGTCCCGGCGACACCGGCGTAACCGACCAGTTCGAACGGCTGCTTCAGCGCCGAAAGCCCGGGCAGGCCCTGCCCCTTCGCGATGGACGGGTTCGCCAGCAGCCTGCCGAACTCCGCGATCCGCCAGGCGAGGTACGCGCCGAACGGGACCGCGAACGCCACCACCGACACCACGATGAACTTGACGCTCCGTCCCACCAGCGGTTTACGCAGCTGGAACAGCACGACCAGCGGGTACGCGCCGCCGTAGATCAGGCCCTCCGGGCGGGTCAGCGCGGCGAACGCGACGAGCACCCCGGACCAGACGGCGATCTTCGCGGTGAGCACGGTGTCCTTGCGCACGGCCACGAACAGCAGCACGGCGAGCCACGCGACCGCCATCCCGAACAGGGAGTTCTCCAGGCCGGAGACGGTCCAGATGACGAACGACGGAATCGCGGCCAGCGTCAGCCCGACGACCAGCGTCGCCAGCCAGGCGTACCGCTTGGAGACCTGCTTCGCCGCGACGTGGCACGCGGCCAGCGTCCCGGCGGTGAACAGGAACCCGAGCAGCTTCGGGAACAGGACGTAGTCGGGGAGGCCGAACAGCATGCCGTTGTCGAAGAGGCCGACGAGCTTGCCGACCGCCAGCAGCACCAGCCAGGTCGAGTTCGACCAGCCCTCGACCGACGGCTGCCCCGGCTGCAGCACCGGGCCGAGGCCGTCGGCGAAGCTGCGCGCGTAGGAGAAGGTGATGGCCGCGTCGTCGACGATCCAGTGGCCGTAGAACGTGGCGTGCCAGGCGACGGCCGCGACACCCGCGAGCACCGCCAGGTACGGCGCGATCCGGGCGGCCAGGCCACGACGGGCCGACGCCTCCGCCGGATCGGGCACGTCTTTTTCGGAAGCTTCGCTGAGTGCGCTCGCCGTCATGTCCCCGTCTTTGCCTTTTCGCTTACGTGCCCGTCGCCGAAACTGTAGCCAATACCCCATCGGCCGCCCGCGACACGTCATATCCAGGCGTGATCCGCGCCACATCCATCGCGTCAGGACAGGTGCGAGATGTCGTTCACCAAGCGCACCGACGCGTTGCCGTCCGGATAGAACTCGACGATCGACAGCGAGGCCAGGTCCAGGTGCAGGCGGAACAGCAGGGACGGCCCGGCGTCCAGGCCCATCCGCAGCAGTGCCTTGATCGGCGTGACATGACTGACCAGCACGAGCGTCCGCCCGCCGTACTTCGCGATCAGTTCGTCGCGGGCCTTGCGGACACGGCGGTGGACGCCGTCGAAGCTCTCCCCGCCCGGCGCCGCGAGGGAGGTGTCCGAGAGCCAGTCGGTCTGGAACTCGGGATCGCGGTCCATGGCCTCCTTGAAGGTGAGGCCTTCCCAGTCGCCGAAGTCGGTCTCGATCAGCCCGGGATGGGTCTCGACGCGGCCACCGAGCGCGTCGGCGATCGCCTGCGCGGTCTGCTGGGTGCGGATCAGCGGCGAGGCGATGATCGGCACGGCTTCACCGTCGACGACCAGGCCCTCCATCGAGCCGAGGCGTTTCGCGGCGGCGGCCGCCTGCTGCTTGCCGTGTTCGGTGAGCGGGACGTCGCCGCGACCCGAATAGCGTTTGTCGACCGACATCGCCGTCTGGCCGTGCCGCACGAGCAGCAGTTTGGTCGGTGTCCCGGTGGCGCCGGTCCAGCCGACCGGGCTGATCCTGTCCTGCTTCACGGTCTTCGGCGGTTCCGGCTTCTTCGAGGTCCCGGCGTCCATCGCCTCGTTCGCGAGGCCGTCCGCATGCGAGTTCTCCGCACGCGGGATCCACTCGTAGCGCACACGCGAAAAGCGCGTCGCCAGTTCCTTCGCCTCGGCGTTCAGCGGCTGCATCGACGGGTGCTTGACCTTCCAGCGCCCGGACATCTGCTCCACCACGAGCTTCGAGTCCATCCGTACGTCCACTGTGGACGCTCCGAGCTCGGCGGCCGCGGTGAGCCCGGCGATCAGGCCGGAGTACTCGGCGACGTTGTTGGTCGCGATCCCGACGTAGGCCTTGCGCTCGGCGAGTACCTCGCCAGTGGCCGGGTCCTTGACCACCGCGCCGTATCCGGCGGGACCGGGGTTGCCCCGGGAACCGCCGTCGGCCTCGATGAGCACGTGCTCGGTCACAGGCCGGACTCCAGCGTGCGCACCAGGATGGCGCCGCAGTTCTCGCACTGGATGACGTTGTCCTCGGGCGCGGATTTGATCTCGGCGATCTCGCGGCGGTCGATGTCGAGCTGACAGGCACCGCAGCGGCGGGCCCGCAGCAGCGCCGCGCCGATGCCCTTCTGCGCACGGACCCGCTCGTAAAGCTTCATCAGGTCTTCCGGGAATCGCGGCAGGAGCTTGGCACGGTCTTCGTCGCGGCGTGCCTTCGTGGTGTCGAGGTCGGTGAAATGCTCGTCGCGGCGACGGACCGCCTCGGCGACCTCGCCCTCCGCCTTCGCCACCTCGGCGCTGGTGCGCTGGGCGTCGAGTTCCAAGGCCTCGCGGCGTTCCATCAGTTCGAGCAGGTCGTCCTCGAGCGCGGACTGGCGCCGGTTCAGGCTGTTCAGCTCGTGCTCGATGTCGGTCATCTGCTTCGCCGCGACGGAACCGGACTCGAGCAGCTTGCGGTCGCGGTCCCCGCGGGCACGCACCGACTCGATCTCCTTCTCCTGACGGGCGATCTCGCGGTCGAGGTCGGACGTCGCGGTCTGGACCGAGACCAGCGCGTCACGCCGGTCGCGCGCCAGCTTCTCGCCCGCGTCGATCTCGGCGAGTTCGGGGAGGGTGCGACGGCGGTGCGCGGTACGCGAGAGTTCGGCGTCCACCTTCGCGAGTTCGAGCAGCTGGCGCTGGACGGCGGGGTCGGCCTTCACGGTGCTCCTTGTGATTCTTCGTGCTCGGTTCGAGTGGCCCGTAGCGTCCACGGGTCGGTGCACCGCGTGGAGACGTGAACGTCGACGTTACCCGCAAACGCGGCGCGGACTACGGCCGAGGCTTGCTCGCACCATGGCCATTCGCTCGCCCAGTGCGTGACGCCGACCAGGGCGGGGACCGGCGTGATCTCCGCGAGGTGTTCGCCGGCGGGATGATGCCGGAGATCGGCGGTGACGTAGGCGTCGACCCCGGCGGTGGTGGCGCGCTTGAGATAGCTGTCGCCGGAACCGCCGGAAACGGCGACGCGGTGGATCGGACGGTCCGGGTCGCCCGCGCCGTAGACGCCGGGTTCCGTACGCGGCAAGGCGTTCGCGACTCGTTCGACGAAGACCGAAAACGGTTCGGGCGCGGGCAGTTCGCCGATGCGGCCGATCCCGGTGACGCCGTCCTCGCGCGGGTCGAGCGGGCCGAGGACGGTCAACCCGATGGCTTCGGCGAGCGCGTCGGAAACGCCGGGCGACGCGGAATCGGCGTTGGTGTGCACGCAGTAGAGAGCGACGCCGGCACGGATCAGGCGGTGCACGAGGCGGCCCTTGGTGGTGTCGGCCGGGACACCGTGCACTCCGCGCAGCAGCAGCGGATGGTGCGCGACGATCAGCCGCGCGCCGGAAGCGATGGCCTCGTCGACGGTCTCGTCGACCGGGTCGACACAGAACAGGACCTTGTCCACGTTCTCGGCCGGGTCGCCGCAGACCAATCCGACGGCGTCCCAGGATTCGGCGAGTTCGGGCGGATACGCCTGCTCCAGGGCGGCGATGACTTCGGCTAGCGCGGGCACGGGGGGATTTTCGCATGTGGCGTTTCCGGCCATGCGACTTCGGGTGTCGATCTTCGCCGTGGTGGTGCTGCTCGTGGGACTACCCGCGCCCGCTTCGGCGTCCTCGGGTCTCCGGACGCTGACCGACCTGGCCGCGCGACGCGTGGAGATCGCCGTCAAGGTCGCGGCCGCGAAGTTCGGCACGCCGTCGCCGATCGACGACCCGGTGCGGGAACAGCGGATTCTCGACTCGGTGGCGGCCAAGGCGTCCGCCGTCGGCCTCGACCCGGACGCCGCGGTGCGGTTCTTCCGCGACCAGATCGAGGCGAACAAGGTCGTGCAGCGTGGGCGGCCTTCGGAGCGTCCCGACCTGGTGACCGAGGTCCGGCCGGTGATCGACCGGCTCGACACGGGACTGCTCTCGGAGCTCGCGGCGACCGCCGAGGCACGGGCGCGGCGGTCCTGCGACGTGCGGCTGGCGGTCACGGTGCGGCTGGTGGACGCACGTCACGCACTGGACCGGCTGCACTCGGTCGCGCTCGGGGAGGCCGTCCAGTCGGCTTGCTCCCGCCCCTGAGCACCGGGGGGAGCAAGGGACCTTTGCTCTCGCTTGAGCCGCTGACCTGCGGAAAGAGAGCAAGGGACCTTTGCTGTCACCCCGGCGCCCGGGTCATTCGAGGGCCTTGGCGTTCTTGTTGACCGCCCATCGGCCGGCGGCGCGCATCACGCGTCCCGTCCAGAGCATCACCCGGTATGCCTTCGGATGATCGGGACCTTCGGCGTAGTCGACCTGGTAGGGCGCGACCGACGAGAGGGACCGGAGGTGCAACGGCATCCTGGTCATCGCCTCTTTCGGCGATCTCGCCTGGACGAAACGATGCTCCGAGAGAATGCGCCCGGGCTCGTAGGGGTGCGGCTGTTTGACGGTGATGCGATACCAGCGGAGCCCGGTTGCCGGCGACTCGATGCTGGGTGTTGGCGCGCTCATAAGCGACCTTCCTGCGTGTTTCTCTCCAGGAGGTCTACTCCCGCTTCGCCCCGGCTTTCCAGTCTCGCGCGCCCGATAGCCGTCCGGAGCCGGTGAGCGGTCGATCTCCCCGGCCTTCACACTGATCGGGTGCTGCGCATCGTCTTCGTCTGTTCCGGCAACATCTGCCGCTCACCGATGGCCGAGCTGGTCTTCCGCACGAAGATCGAGGAAGCCGGCCTCGACAAGGTCGTGGAGGTGTCCAG
This sequence comes from Amycolatopsis sp. cmx-4-19, assembly GCA_049998115.1. Lineage (GTDB taxonomy): Bacteria > Actinomycetota > Actinomycetes > Mycobacteriales > Pseudonocardiaceae > Amycolatopsis. The sequence continues at coordinate 10,957 of JAEBEO010000013.1, forward strand.
CGCGGGCACCGGCGGCTGGCACGTCGGGGAGCCCGCCGACAAGCGTGCCCGCGCCAAGCTGGCGGAACACGGCTACCCCACCGGTCACGTCGCGGCCGAGGTCGACCGCGGGCATCTCGCCGCCGACCTGCTGCTCGCCGCGGACGAGAGCCACCTCACGTTCCTCCGCCGCCAGGCGCCGGACCCGTCGAAGGTCCGCTTGCTGCGCGAGTTCGACCCGTCCGCGCCCGAAGGCGCCGAGGTCCCGGACCCCTATTACGGCGAGGACGACGGTTTCGAAGACGTCCTCGGCATGATCGAGCGGTCCGTTCCCGGCCTGCTCGACTGGGTGCGCGCACACGCCTGAGGCCGACCGCTTACCGTGGTGGGGTGCGGTTGAAGTTCCTGCTGCGGCCCGGATGGCTGGCGTTGACGTTGGTGGTGTTCACCTTCGCCGTCTGCTGCTTCACCCTGCTGGCGCCATGGCAGTTCTCCCGTGACTCCGAACGAGTGCATCAGAACGCGGCGCTGCGGGAGTCGTCCTCCGGGCAGCCGAGGTCGCTGGAGGAGCTACTCCCCGGTGGCGCCGTGCCCGATCAGCGCACCGAATGGCATCTGGTCGCGATGAAGGGCACGTACCTGCCCGAGGGCGAGGTCGTAGCGCGTCTGCGGTCCGTACAGGGCGAAGCGGCCTTCGAGGTACTCACGCCTTTCCGGACCGTCGAAGGCACCATCGTCCTGGTAGACCGCGGGTACGTGCGGCTCGACACGAAGTCGCGAGTCCTGCCCTTCGCCGCGCCTCCCACCGGGACGGTCGACATCGTCACGCGGGCACGTCACGACGAGAAGGACGGCAAGAACCGCGACGCCTTCGCCGACGAATCGACTGGCGGACAGCTGCAGAGCTACGTCGTCGATTCCCAGGTCGTCGCGCGTGCCGCGAACCTGGACATCCGGCCGGGTTACTTCCAGCTCGACGTGGGGCAGCCCGGCGTGCTGGGTGCGCTGCCGCTGCCGCAGACCGACGCGGGGCCGTTCTTCTCCTACGCGCTCCAGTGGATCGCGTTCGGCGCGATGGCATTGCTGGGCTGGCTGTACTTCACCGTCCGCGAACTGAAGCCGGGCGGCGCACTGACCACGGAACGCCCGCAGCGTCGCAAGAGCGTCGCGGAGATGCTGGCCGAGGACGAACGCTCCGAAGTGGCTACCTGACCCGACGCGACACTGGCCCTTTTTCAGGTCCATTCCGTGTGCTCGTATTCGCTCATGCTGATTCACCCGTGGGACGCCGCCCACGACGCCGAGTGGAAGGCCTGGCTCTCCGGCCACGACGTGAGCGCCACCGAGGCGCCGGACAAGCGGCTGCTGCCCGGGATCCGCGGGATCGAGCTGACCGTGACCGGGGTACGGGCGAAGTTCAAGTTCGGCGGGAACAAGGCGCCGGGTGACCGGTCACGGATCGGCGCCGAGCTGGAACGGCGTGGCGATCCGCAGGACGCGGGGGCCCTGGCGCAGCTGGCCCGGCGGGAGCGATAGCAAAGGTCCCTTGCTATCTTTTCGCAGGTCAGGGGCCTGGGTGGCGTTCCGACGTCATTCGCCGGTCACGGACCGCTTGACCGATGCCTTTCGCCGCTGCGCCGCAACCCGCGCAGATGTTGCGAAAGTGGCTTTCGCAACCTTCAACGTTGCGAAAGTGGCTTTCGCAACGTGCCCACGGCCAGGCCCAGCGCTCCTCAACCCTCAAGTGATAGCAAAGGTCCCTTGCTGTCTTTCCGTAGGTCAGGGGGCATGGACAGCGCCGACAGGTGATGTCCCGAAGGCCCCCTTGGGGACGGTGAGCGTCTCAAAGGGGGCCTTCAGGGCAGCACGCCTAACGCCCCCGCCGCCAGAGGCCCACCAGCACCGCCAGCACCACCGAACTGAGCGCGCCCAGCCAGCCGACCACCCGCGAAAGCTCCACCGCGCGCGTCACGTGCCCGGCGTCGGGGTTGCGGCCGATGCCGAGCACCGGCAGTTCCTCGACACCGTGCGGGTACACCGTCCGCCCGCCGACCCGGATCTCCAGCGCCCCGGCGAAAGCGGCCTCGACGCGGCCGGCGTTCGGGCTCGGGTGGGCGGTCGTGTCGCGGCGCCAGGCGCGCCACGCGCCGCCCGCCGAGCCGCCGACGACGGGGGCGGCGAGCACGGTCAGTCCGGCGGCCACGCGCGTGGGTACGAGGTGGACGATCTCGTCCAGCCGCGCGACGAACCATCGGTAGCGCTCGGGCCGTCCCCGGCCGAGGCCGCGCAGGAGGCTGATCGCCCGCGAGCCCAGCAGGCCCGGCGCTCCGGCCAGCGCGCCCCAGACCAGCGGCGCGACGACGACGTCGGCGGTGTTCTCGGCGAGTGATTCCACCGAGGCACGTGAGAGACCGATGACACCGAGGTCGTCGGCGACTCGCGGGTCCAGTGTGGACAAGGTGCCGCGCGCGGTTTCGAGTTCGCCCTCTTCGAGGTCGCGCGCGAGTGAGGTGCCCTGCGCGGCGAGACCGGCGGCGCCGAGTACCGCCCAGGTGGTCACCGCGGTCGTGGTCGCCTGCAGGACGGGGCCGCGCCGCCCGGCGCGTTCGGCGAGGACGCCGGTCAGCACGGCGGATCCGGCGAGACCGCCGGTCCACAGCACGCCGACCGCTGGATGCTTCGACCGGACCATCTCGTCCACCGCCGAGGCCGCCCGCGCGAACGCCGTCACCGGGCGCCGCGATCGGGGATTCCCGATCGCTCCGTCCGCCGCCACCCCCAACACCAAGCCGATCGCGCGTGCCGCGCTCACCGTCGCCCCCTGCCTGCAGTCCCTCGAATGGCCTGCAGAGATTACTCGAAGATCATCCGTCCAACAGGACGGCCATCTCGTCCCGCGCCTGGATGACGATGTCGCGCATCGCGCGTTCCGCCCGGTCGGCGTCCCCGGCGTCGACCGCCGTCGCGACTTCGACGTGCAGGGCGACGGCCTCGGGTTGCGGCTCCTCCGGCATCAGCCCGTGCCCGGTACGCCCGGCGAGCACTTCGGCGACGACGGCGGAGAGCTGCCCGAACATCGGATTCCGCGACGCGGCCAGCAGCAGGTCGTGGAAAGCGATGTCGTGGTCGAGGAATGTCACGAGGTCTTTCCGGTGCGCGGTCTCCTCCAGCCGCTTCGCCAGCGCACGGAGACGCCCGCCCTCCTCCGGCGTCGCCCGGAGCGCGGCGAAACGGGCCGCGCTCGGTTCGACGGCGGAACGCAACTCCGTCAGCGTGCGCAGTGCGGTCTTCCGTTCACTCCCGTCGAGCTGCCAGCGGAGCAGTCTCGGGTCGTAGTGGTTCCACTCCCGCGGTGCGCGCACGATCACGCCGACCCGGCGTTTGCTGCTGGTCAGGCACATCGTCTCCAGCACTCGCACGACTTCGCGCGCCACTGTGCGCGAAGCGCCGAAGCGCTCTTGGAGCTCTTCGGACCGCAGAACCGAACCCGGCGGGAGTTCGCCATTCGCGATCGCGGAGCCGAGCGCGTCGAGCACTTCGGCATGCCTGTCGTTGCCCACCTGGTGACCTTAACGCCCTGATTCGATTAAGTAGTACTTCATATTGCATAAGTAGTACTTTTGAGTTGTACTCGTCCCGGCACAACGACGTGGGAGGTACGGATGACGGTCATCGTGGTGATGGGTGTTTCCGGCTCGGGCAAGACGACCGTGGGCACGGCTTTGGCCGAGCGGCTCGGCGTCGACTACGCGGAAGCGGACACGTTCCACCCGCAGGCGAACATCGAAAAGATGAGTTCCGGCCACCCGCTGAACGACGAAGACCGGCAGCCGTGGCTCGAAGCCATCGCCGAATGGATCCGCGAACACCAGGACTCGGGTGGTGTCGTCACGTCCTCCGCGCTCAAATACCGCTACCGCGACATCCTGCGCGGGGGCGGGAAGGTCTGGTTCCTGCATCTCCACGGCGATCGCGCACTGCTCGCGGACCGGATGGCGACCCGCTCCGGGCACTTCATGCCGGTGTCCCTTCTGGACTCCCAGCTCGCCGATCTCGAAGCGTTGCAACCGGACGAGTTCGGTTTCGTCGCCGATATCGCGAAAACACCGGAAGAGATCGTCAACACCAGCCTCGCCGCCTTCAAGGACCACGCATGACCACCACCCTCGCCGCCGCCTGGACCGGGCACGACACGCGGCTCATCGGCGCGACCGTGCTCGCCATCGCCGTGATCGTCATCCTGATCACCAAGGCGAAACAGCATCCGTTCCTGGCCCTGATCCTGGGTTCCGGTGTACTTGGGCTGGTCGGCGGGATGCCGGTGGACAAGCTGATCAAGAGCTTCAGCTCCGGCGTCGGCTCGACGGTCGCCTCGGTCGGCGTGCTGATCGCGCTCGGCGCGATGCTCGGCAAACTGCTCGCCGATTCCGGCGGCGCGGACCAGATCGTCGACACCATCCTGCGCCGCGCGGGTGACCGCACCCTGCCGTGGGCGATGGCGCTGGTCGCCGTGCTGATCGGGCTGCCGATGTTCTTCGAGATCGGCCTTGTCATGCTGATCCCGGTCATCCTGCTCGTCGCCAAGCGGACCGGGAAGTCGTTGATGCTGCTGGGAATCCCGGCACTCGCCGGACTCTCGGTGCTGCACGGCCTCGTCCCGCCGCACCCCGGCCCGCTCGCCGCCGCGGGCGCGCTGAACGCGAACATCGGCCTCACCCTGGCCTTCGGCCTGCTCGTCGCGATCCCGACGGTGATCATCGCCGGGCCGCTCTTCGGCAGGCTGGCCGCGAAGATGGTCCCGGACGCCGTGGCGCCGGAACGGCTCGTCCCCGAGTCGTCCTCCGAAGAGGGCCGCCGTCCCGGATTCCTCGCGACGCTGTCCACCGTGCTGCTGCCGGTGGTGCTGATGATGGGCAAGGCGCTCGCGGACATCCTCCTGGACAAGGAGAACCACGTCCGCCGTGTACTCGACTTCATCGGCGACCCACTGGTCGCGCTGCTCGCCGCCGTCCTGCTCGGCATGGTCACGCTCGGCCGCGCCGCGGGTTTCACCCGCGACAAGCTTTCGTCCACCGTCGCCGACGCGCTGCCGCCGATCGCGGGGATCCTGCTCATCGTCGGCGCGGGCGGCGGGTTCAAGCAGACCCTCGTCGACGCCGGGGTCGGCGACGTCATCACCGGGCTGGCCACCGGCGCGAACCTGTCGCCGCTGCTGCTCGGCTGGCTGGTCGCGGTCGCGATCCGGCTCGCCACCGGTTCGGCGACGGTCGCCACCGTGTCCGCCGCCGGCATCGTGGCACCGCTCGCGGCGACCATGGACCCGTCGCACAGCGCGCTGCTGGTGCTGGCGATCGGCGCCGGTTCCCTCTTCTTCTCGCACGTCAACGACGCCGGGTTCTGGCTGGTCAAGGAGTATTTCGGGCTTTCGGTCGGGCAGACGCTGAAGAGCTGGTCGACGATGGAGACGGTCATCTCCGTGGTCGCGATCGCGCTGATCCTGCCGCTCGGCGCACTCCTGTAGAAGTCACCGGTTGACACGTGACCTTTTGGTCACCTATTCTTTCGACGTGCCCGACGACGACCTGGTTTTCAAGGCCCTGGCAGATCCGACCCGCCGGTTCCTGCTCGACCAGCTGTTCGCGCGTGACGGCCGCACGCTGACCGAACTCGAGTCCGAAGTGGACATGAGCCGGTTCGGCGTGATGAAGCATTTGAAACTGCTGGAAGAAGCCGGACTTGTCGTCACGCACAAGAAGGGCCGGGAGAAGCGGCATTTCCTCAACCCGGTACCGATCCGGCAGATCCACGACCGGTGGATCGACAAGTTCACCGAACGCAAGGTGACCGCGTTGCTCGACCTCAAAGCCGAACTCGAAACCCCTGAACACGAGGAGCCGTCATGACCGACACCCAGGTCTACCGCGTCTACATCAGAGCCACCCCGGAGAAGATCTGGGACGCCATCACGAAGCCCGAGTGGACGCGGAAATACGGTTACTCCGGGCTGGTCGACTACGACCTGAAGCCGGGCGGCAAGCACGCCACCCACCCGACGAAGAACTTCATCGACGCCGGGTTCGCCAACGACCTCGTCGACGGCGAGGTGCTCGAGGTCGACCCACCGCGCAAGCTGGTCATCACCTGGAAGCTGCTGATGGACCCGGCCTTCGAGAAGGAGCCCTACACCAAGCTGACCTACGAGATCGAAGAGACGAAGACCGCGGGCACCCGGTTGACCCTCACCCACGACGTCACCGACGCGCCGACGACGGCCGCGCTGGTCAGCGGTAAGCAGGAGAACGTGAACGCCGGGCCGGGCGAGAACGCCGGCGGCGGCTGGGCCTGGGTCCTCTCGGACCTCAAGTCGCTGCTGGAGACCGACGAGCCCCTGGTCCCCACCGCTTCCTGAGCCCAATGTCCGTGAAGGCCTCCTTCCCTACCTTGAGAGTAGGGAAGGAGGCCTTCACGGACATTCAGACCCGTTTGGTGGCGGCCTTCAGGGAGGCTTTGGCGGTAGCGGGCACGCCGAGGGTGTCCAGGGCGAACAAAGCGGCGCCGACCACGGGGGCGACGTCGACCACCTGGACCGAGGCGCGGGGAGCCACCTTCAGGCATCGCCGCTCGATCTCGGCGATCACCTGCTCGCCGACGCCGGTCAGCACTCCCCCGCCGAGGATGACTTCGGGTGCCTCCTCGGTCAGTTCGAGCCGCCGCAGGATGACCGTGATCAGTACGGCCACCTCGTCGACGAACCGGGTGACCACGTCCTGCGCCACTTCGTCGCCGTCCGCCGCGACGGCGAACAACAGCGGGCACAGCCCGTGGATCGAGTCGGAGTGCAGGTCCTCGAAGTGCAGGCGCTGCACCACTTCCAGCACCGAAGACGCCTCGAAGTGCGCGGTGACGGCGGCCTGCAGCGCGGTGCGCGGACCCCGGCCGTCCTCGGCGCGGACGGCCCACCAGAGCGCCTCCTCGCCGAGCCGGTATCCGCCACCCCAGTCGCCGGAGATCTTGCCCAGCGCCGGAAACCGGTGCACCGGGCCGTCGGCGCTGACACCGGCGCCGTTGATCCCGGCGCCGCACACCACCGCCACCCCGCTCCCGTCGGAACTACCCGCCCGCAGCAGCGCGAGCGTGTCGTTGCCGACGGTGAGCGTGTCGCTCCAGCCGCGTGCGGCCAGCGCCGCGTGCAGGATCTCTTCCTCCTGCGGGAAATCCAGTCCCGCGAGGTACGCCGACGTGTGTGTCGCGAAAGGACGCTCATCGGAAAGCCCTGCCCCACGAAGGGCTTCCAGGACCAGGTCCTCCAACGCCTGGACGCTGGCGTCGACCCCGATGTTCTGCGGGGACGCGCCCGGACCCCGCGACTGCCCGAGCACCCGGCCGTCCCGGGAGACGATCAGGACGTCGGTTTTGCTGTTGCCGCCGTCGATCGCGACGACGACGTCGGCTGTTCCGGCCGTCATGCCCCCGCCCAGGGCAGGAACTGGCGGTTGACCTGCACCAGCGAGTCCGCGAGCTGGTCGGCCTTGGTGTACTGGCCGATCAGCGGATGCGCGAGGAGCGCGTCGGCCACCCGGTCACGGCCGCCCTTGATCGCCGCCTCCAGCGCCAGGTGCTCGTACGAGGTCACCCCGGCGATGAGCCCGGCGAACCGCTGTTCCACCGGTGCCTGCGGGATCGGGCGCGGACCCTTGCCGTCCACCAGGGACGGGACCTCGATGACGGCGTCGTCCGGCAGGAAGTCGAAAGTGCCTTCGTTGCGGACGTTCACGACGTGCTCTTCCGCAGGCCCACCCGAGGTGAGCGCGTGCACGAGCTGCACCGCCGCCTCGGAATAGTAGGCACCGCCCCGCTTTTCCAGCTGTTCCGGTTTGGTCACCACCTCCGGGTCGAGGTACACCTTGAGCAGCTCCTCTTCGACGTCGCTGACGACGTCCGCGCGCGGCCGCTCGGTGCGCTGCTTCACGACCTGCTCGTCGTGCCCGTAGTAGTACTTCAGGTAGTACGACGGCACGACGTTCATCCGCCGCATCCATTCGACCGGCGCGGTGACGTGTTCCCCGAGGAATTCCGCGTGCTCGGCGAGCAGTTCCGGCAACCGATCCTCGCCGTTGACGAGCACCTTCCGTTCCCAGCTCAGGTGGTTGAGCCCGGTGTGCACGAGTTTGACGTCGTCGATACCGGCACCGAGCAGATGCGCGAACGTGCGCTGGAGGTGGATCGCGACGTTGCACAGCCCGACGGCGCGGTGCCCCTCGTTCAGCAGGGCGCGGGTGACGATGCCGACCGGGTTGGTGAAGTTGACGATCCAGGTGTCGTCACCGGCGGTTTTGCGGACCCGGTCGGCGATGTCGAGCACCACCGGCACGGTGCGCAGTGCCTTCGCGAGGCCGCCCGCGCCCGTGGTCTCCTGCCCGACACAGCCACAGGCGTGCGGGAACGTCTCGTCCCCGCGCCGCGCGCGCTGCCCGCCGACGCGCAGTTGGATCAGCACCGCCGACGCGCCCTCGACACCCTCTTCGAGGTTGGCGGTGGTGCGGACCCGCGCCGGATGCCCGGCGTGGTTCAGCAACCGGTTGCTGAAGTCGCCGACCGCCTCCACCCGATAGGCGTCCGGATCGATCAGCACGATCTCGTCGACGTCCAAAGTGGACCGCCGTCCGGCGATCCCGTCGATCAGTTCGGGTGTGTAAGTGGACCCACCACCGACGACTGCCAGTTTCATCCCTTGACCCCTGTGAATGTGACGCCCTTGACGAAGGACTTCTGCGCGAACACGAACAGCACGATCACCGGCAGCATGATCAGCGCGGTGGCCGCCATGGTGAGGTTCCACTCCACGTGGTGCATCCCGCGGAACGACGCGATGGCCAGCGAAAGCGGCCAGCTGTCCCGGGTCTCCCCGGTGTAGAGCAGCGGACCGAAGTAGTCGTTCCAGGTGAACAGGAAGCAGAACATCGCGGTGGCCGCGATCCCCGGCTTCGCCATCGGGATCAGCACCTTGACCATGGCCTGGAACTCGTTGCAACCGTCGATCTTCGCAGCTTCGAGGTAGTCCTTCGGAATGGTGAGGAAGAACTGCCGCAGCAGGAAGATCGAGAACGCGTCGAAGAAGAAGTACGGCACGATCAGCGGGACCAGTGTCCCGGTGAACCCGAGCCGCACCCACAGGTCGTACAGCGGCACGACAGTGACCTGCGGGGGCAGCATCATCGCGGCCACGGTGAGCATGAAGAACAGGTTCTGCCCGCGGAACTTCAGCTTCGAAAGCGCGTACGCCGCCGGGATCGCCGAAACGAGCGCCCCGAGGGTGGCCAGCGTCGAATAGAGCATGCTGTTGCCGAAGTACTGCAACAGCGGTGCCTTTTCGAACACTTCGATGAAGTTCTCGAAGTGCCATTCCTTCGGCCAGAAGTTCGACGAAAGCGCCTGGTCACTGGACATCACCGCGGTGAGGAACACGAACAGGATGGGCAGGATGAAGATCAAGCCCATCGCGATCCCGAGGCTGTGCGTCGCGATCCAGTAGAGCTTCTTGTCCCATTGGCGCCGCACCCGCACCTTCGGCGGTTCGGACGCCGGGGCGGTGTGCCGGGGCTCGGCCAGTGTGGTCATCCGCCCTCCTCCTGATGCTGGGACTTGCGCAGCTGCCGCACGAGAATCCAGGTGAACCCGGCCGAAACGATGAACAGCAGTACCGCCATCGCCGCCGCGTAACCCATGTTGAAGTACCGGAAACCCTGGACGTACAGCCAGACCGGATAGGTCAGCGTCGAGTTCTGTGGCGCGCCGATGAATCTCGTGTTGCCCGCGACGTCGGCCGCGCCCGCGGCCGCCGAACCCGCGACGATCGCCTGCGTGAAGAACTGCAAGGCGAAGATCATCGAGTTGACGACGCCGAACAGCAGCACCGGCGAGATCGACGGCAGCGTGACATGCCAGAACCGGCGGACCGGACCGGCGCCGTCGAGCTCGGCGGCCTCGTACTGCTCCTGGGGCACGTCGAGCAGCGCCGCCAGGATGATGATCATCAGCTCGCCCGAACCCCACATCACCAGCAGGGTCAGCGCGGGCTTCGACATCGCCGGGTCGTTGAACCACAGGCCGCCGTCGACGCCGACCGACCGCAGGAACGCGTTGACCGGGCCGTATTCCGGGTTGAACAGGAACACGAACGCCAGGGTCGCCGCGGCGGGCGGGGCCAGCGAAGGCAGGTAGCAGAGCGTCCGGACCAGGCCGACGCCCGATTTGAGCCGGGAGATGATCGACGCCGTGCCGAGGGCGAACACCACCCGGCAGAACGTCAGGACGATCACCAGCCACAGCGTGTTGTACGCGGCGGTGCCGACCAGCGGCTCGCTGGTGAACATCCGGATGTAGTTGTCGAAGCCGACGAATTCCGGCGCGTTGATCAGGTCGTAGCGGGTGAACGAGTAGTACACCGTGGCGATCAGCGGGTAGCCGAAGAAGATCAGGAACCCGAGCATCGCCGGTGCGATGAAGTAGAAGACGGTGCGACGGCGGCGCGCTGCGTTCCCCTTCCGCGTCCGGGTGGACGCGGAAGGGGAACCGGCCGCGTGCGAATCCAGGGCCGATGTCATGCGATCAGCCGCCGGCGCGTTTCTGGGCCAGCTCGTCGTTGATCTGCGCGTCGACCTGCTTGAGACCCGCGGCCATGTCGGGGATGTTGCCCGCCTGCCACTTCTCGGCGAAGTCGTTGACCGCCTTGAGGTGCGCGTCACCGATCGGGGTCGACGGGTTCGGCAGCAGCTTCCCGCCGTTGTACAGATCGAGGAACGTCTTGAACTCGGGGTTCACTTCGAGCTTCGGGTCGGTCAGCGCGGCCTTGGTGCTCGGCACGTTCTTGAGCCCGTTCGACAGGTCGACCAGGGTCGCGGTGTCGAGGGTGACCTGCTTGATCAGTTCCCAAGCCGCGCCCGGGTTCTTGGCACCCTTGGGGATCGCGATGATCGTGCCCGTGGTGAACGCGCCGCCGTAGCGGTCCGGCTTGCTGTCGAGCACCGGCGGGGCCGCGGTACCGAACTTCAGTTCCGGCGCCTGGTCCTTGATGAACGCGGTGCGGTACTCGCCGTCGATCATCATCGCGAGCTTGCCGCGCTGGAAACCGTGGTCCGCCGAGTACTCCTCGCCGAGGCCCGCCTTGAACTGCTCGACCTTGGCGTGGCCGCCGTAGAAGTCGACGAGCTGCTTCTGGAAGTCGAACATGGCCTTCCACTCGGCGCTGTCGGCGAGGTGCGACTGGCCGTCCGGGCCGAGGTAGGTGGCACCGAAGTTCGGGGCCCAGTACTGCGCGTAGTTCGCGTAGAACGGCATCGACGGCAGGAAGCCCGCGGTCTTGATCGAGCCGTCCGGGTTGAACTCGGTCAGCTTCTTGGTGGCCTCGAACAGTTCCGAGGTCGTCTTCGGCGGCGACGTGATGCCCTTCGCCGCGAACATGTCCTTGTTGTAGTAGAAGCCGTAGACGTCGGCGAGCAGCGGCATGGCGCAGCGCTTGCCCTGGTACTCGGTGTAGCTGCGGACCGCGTCGGGGATCTGCGTCAGGTCGATCTTGTCGCGGTCGATGTAGGGCTTGAGATCCTGGAAGCTGCCCGTGGAACACCAGGCGCCGAGGTTGTCGGTGAAGAACGAGATCGCCACGTCCGGCGGGTTGCCACCGCGGATGGACTGGGTGATCTTGTCGTCGTCCTGCTGGCCTTCGTGCTTGATCTCGATGTTCGGGAACTTCGCCTTGAGCTTGTTGAGCCCGGCGGTGACCACGTTGTACTCACGGTCGGTGAACTTGCTGTAGACGGTGATGGTGAGCTTCGCGTCCGCGGCGGGTGCGGCCGCCGCGTCACCCGACCCCCCGGCCGGGCCGCTCGCGGCGCCCGAACAAGCGGACAGCAGTGCCGCGACGCTGACCGCGCCGAGCACCATCGAGCCGCGCCAACGGCGGCCACTTCTCCGAACCTGGGTCGTGGAACTCATGACCCTCCTCCTAGTTGGTTGGGGCGGGAGACGGTGGTTCTGTTCGTGAATCCGGGATCGCCACGATCGGATGGGGCTCTCCCGCCCCGGACCGGCGGGGCCCGAGGAGTGAAGGGGTGTTGACGCCGAAGACGTCCCTGCGGACGGTGGCGAGGGCGGACTGCAAAGCACCCGCGCGCACCGCGTTGCCCTGCACCGAAGCCACCCCGACGGGGGTGCGCGGCAGGACGAGTTCGTGGAGCCTTTTCGCGACCAGCGCGGCGAATTCGTCGCCGCCCGCCCGGCTGGTGTCCCCCGACAGCAGCACGAGTTCGGGGTCGACCACCGCGATGAGAGCGGCCGCTCCGCTCGCGACGCGACGGGCGAGGTCGTCGAGGAAACCGTCGTTGCGGCTCTCGCGGCCTTGCGCGACGGCGTCGGCGCCGTCCTCGGCCTCGATGCCGTGCGCGGCGGCCAGCCGGACGACGGCGGGTGAAGCGACGAGGTCGCCGAAGCGGTCGCCTTCGCGTGCCTTCTTGTCCGGCATGGTGACGGAAACCGGGTCGGGGACGCGCATCCAGTCGATCTCGCCACCGCCGCCGGTCGCGCCGCGCAGCAGCCGCCGCCCGACCACCACCGCGCCGCCGACGCCGTCGCTGAGCCAGATCATCACGAAGTCGTGCAGCCCGACCGCCTGTCCGACGGTCATTTCCACGATCGCGACGAGGTTGACGTCGTTCTCGATGGTGACCTCGACGCCGAGTTCCGCACTGAGCCTGCCCGGCACGTCGAAGCCGAGCCAGCCGGGGATGTGCGGCGCCGAGGACAGCAGGCCCGTGCGCGGGTCGAAAGCGCCCTGCGCACCGATGACGACGTGGCGGAGGTCGGTGAGGGCGAATCCCGCCTCACCGGCGACGTGCGTGAGTGCCTCGCCGAAGGTGCCGACGACGTCGGCGCCCTCGTGGACCGGCAGCGGGGCCTGGTACTCCGCCAGGACCGCGCCCGTGATGTCGGCGACGACGAAGTCGGCCTTCTGCGGCGTCAGGTCGACGGCCGCGACGTGGGCGACACCGCCGTTGACCTCCCACAGCTGCGCCCGCGGGCCGCGTCCCCCACCACGCACGCCCGCCTTGCTGACGACGTCGTCCTGTTCGAGGCGGGTGAGCAGCTGCGCGGTGGCCGGCTTCGAGAGGCCGATCGCGACTTCGAGCTCGGAGCGCGTCATCGGGCCGTCCTGAAGAAGGACCTCGATGGCCGCGCGATCGTTGATCTCGCGCAGCATTCGCGGACTGCCGGCTCGCACTGAAGGAACTCCCGACTTCGTTAGGGAACTTTACAGACGGTTTCCGGGGACTGTAGTGAGCCGAGCCACAGTCGTCAACGGCGCCGGGAAACGGGCAGGTAACGCTTTTTCGTCCGGCATAGACGACGAAGGGCCGCTCAGGAGTCCCTGAGCGGCCCTTCGGCTACGCGTCGATGGATCAGAAGTTGGGCTGCACGTACAGGTCGTACACCCAGGGGAAGGTGGGAGAGGGGTAGCACATCCACCCGTCCCAGTCCCCGGCGACGCGGCCGTGGTGGCCGACGACCCCGCAGTCCTCTTGGTTCGGGTACGAAGCGAAGTACTCGTAGTCCGAGGCCTGCGCCGCTCCCGCGCTGATCGAAACGAAGGCCGCGACAGCGGCTCCGGCGACGGCGAACCGCCGCAAGGTGTTCTTCATGCTTTCCCCAGTGTCTCAACTCGATGGTCCGGAACCGGACAGCCGGAGAATACTGGACACTTCACCGCCTTCGCGGGCAAATCACCAACCCTGGCGGCTGCCTCACTCAGCTGGAGTCCGGCTGGACCCCGGCCCAGGCCGCCAGCATCACGCGAGCGATGGACGAGTTCCCCGGCAGCACCAGCTCCCGGGTACCGCCGGCGATCGGCGTCGGCACGGCGCCCGCGTTCCGCGACCGACTGTTCGCGAACGCCGCCCGCACCTCCTCGCGCGAAACCCAGAACGCCTCTTCGATCTCGCCCTCGGCGGGCACGATCGTCGCGGAGATGTCGGCCCGCGCGGCGAAACCGAGCATGATCGACCGCGGGAACGGCCACGGCTGGCTGCCGAGATAACGCACGTCGCGCACCTCGATGCCGACCTCTTCACGGATCTCGCGCTCGACACAGCTTTCGAGCGACTCCCCCGCTTCGACGAACCCGGCGAGAATCGAATACCGGTTCGGCGGCCAGATCGGCTGCCGCGCCAGCAGGACGTGCTCCCCGTTGACCCCGGCGTCGTCGTGCACGAGGCAGATCACCGCGGGGTCGGTCCGCGGGTACTCCTCATGGCCGCAGCCGGTGCACTTGCTCGCCCAGCCCAGCTGGACCAGCTCGGTCGGGCTTCCGCAGCGCGTGCAGAACTTCGCCTGGTGCCGCCAGTTCCGCAGCGCCTGTGCGGTGGTGAACAACCCGGCCGACGCGTCGTCGAGCAGGTCGCCGTAGCCGCGCAGGTCGACCCAGATCTCACCTTCGTGCCGCGGGACCGCTTCGACGACGCCCCAGCTGCCCGCCATCTCGACGGTCTCGGTCTCCCCGGCGGGACGGCCGGGCAGCGACCAGAAGTCGGTGCCCTGCCACTCCCCGAGGAAGACCGCTTCGGCGGGCGGCTTGGCGCCGAAATCCTGCGTCTTGCGGGTCGCCAGCGCGCCGGAACCTTCTGTCACCGGTGTGCGCGAGTGCTCGTCGAGCAGCACCACGCGCGCGTCCGGCCAGCGGGCGGCGAGCCGGTCCGGGTTGGTACGCAAGGATTCCTGACGGTCCGCCGTGGAGCGCGAAAGCGTCGGGAGCGCCCCCAACCCGAACGGCTGCTCCATCAGGCGGGCTCCCCGACGGTCACGTCGCCCAGTGCCTTCAGCTTCGGCGCGAGGACGTCGGCGTCCCCGACGACGACCCCGGTGAACCGCTGCGGGGCGAAGAACTCCAGCGCGGCGTTCGCGACGTCTTCGGCGGTGACCGCGGCGAGCCGTCCCGGGTGCTCGGCAAGCCATTCGGCGCCCAGCCCGGTCGCGGCCAGCGCGGCCAGCTGCGCGGCGAGGCCGCCCTGCGACGACGCCGCCGTCACCAGCGAACCGATCGCGTACTGCCGCACCGACTCGACCTCGTCGGCGGTCGGCGGCACGAGTCCGAGCCTGGCCAGCTCGTACCGCGTCTCCAGCAGCGCGGCCGCGGTCGCGTCGGTCGCGGTGTCCGCGTCGACGTTGACCACGGCGGTCTGGTCGGTGAACTCGAAACCCGAGTGGGCACTGTAGGTGTAACCCTTGTCCTCACGGATGTTCTCGACCAGCCGCGACGAGAAGTACCCGCCGTACGCGAGGTTCGCCAGCTGCAGCGCGGCGTACCGCGGATCCGTGCGCGGTACGGTCTGCGCGGACAACCGGATCTGCGACTGCACGGCACCCGCGCGGGGCACGAGCAGCACGTTGCCACCGGCGAGATCGGGCAGCACGGGCAGGCGGACGGCGGAGGAGTCCGAAGCCCAGCCGCCGAGCGCCTTCTCCAGGTCGCCGATGATGGTCTGCGGGTCGATGTCGCCGACGACGACCAGCACGGATCCCCGCGGCAGCACCGAAGCCTGGTGCAGTGCCCGCACCTGATCGGGCGCGACGACGGCCACATCCTCGGCCCGCGGGACCTCGCGCACGGCGGGGTGGTTGCCATAACGGTGCTTCTGCAGCGCCTCGCGGGCGATCGTCCGCGGCTGGGTGCGGGAGACGGCGATCCGCTCGATCAGCCGTTCGCGTTCCCGCTCGACCTCGGCGTCCACGTACGAAGCGCCGGTGAGCGCGTCGGCGAGGACGTCGAGCATCGTCGGCAGGCCGTCGGCCAGCCCGGTACCGGTGATGGCCAGCCGCTCCGGGTCGACGCCTGCCGCCAGGTCGCCGCCGATCAACGCCAGATCGGCGTCGATCTCGATGCGGTCGCGGCGGGCGGTGCCGGTCAGCAGGGTCTCGGCCAGCACCTCGGCGGTCGCCGGGTGCAGCGCGTCGTCACCGGCGAAAGGGATCCACAGCCGCAGCTCGACCAGCGGCACGGTGGCCTTGCGGACGGCGAGCACGCGCAGCCCGTTGCCCAGCGTGGTGTCCACATGGGACAGATCGGCGGCGGCGCGTTGCGTCCCCAGCGGCGGGACCGGACGCGGCCCGGCGGCCGTGCGGCCGATCTCCTCGGCGGTGCGGTGCGGTGCGCTCACTGCTCGGTACCTTCCTCGTCTGAAGATCCACTACCCGGCCGGACGACGAGCACGGCGCGCGAGTCGGGCCGCAGTGCCTTCGCCGCCGCCGAAACGGCTTCCCCGGTGACCGCCGAAATCTTCTCGGCGAGCCGGTACACCAGCGACGCGTCGCCGTACAGCAGCTCGAACGAGCCGAGCGCGAGTGTCCGGGACACCAGCTTGTCGTGCTCGGAGTGCAGGCTCGCGGCCCAGCGCGCGGTGACCTTCTTGATCTCCTGCTCGTCCGGCGGCGTGGCCGCCAGCTTCTCCAGCTCGTCGTCCAGCGCGGCGAGGACCTGGTCGGTGCTTACGTCCGGCGGGTGGATCGCGGTGATGGTGAACGTGTCCGGGTCGCGCGCCTCGAACGGGCCGAACAGCCCGGCACCGGCGCCGATGTCGACGACCAGCGGCTCGCGGTGCACCAGGCGCTGCTGCAGCCGGGAGCCGTCGCCGTCGGTCAGCACGCCGGCGAGCACGAGGTTCGCCAGATAGCCGTCGAGGTCGTTGATCGGGTCCGGCATGCGGTAGCCGAGGGCGACCGCGGGCAGCGGGGCGTGCGGGTCCTCGTGCTCGCCACGCAGCTCGCCGTCGGGGACGGGCTCGGCGAACGACGGGCGCTCGGGGGCGGGACGGTGCGGGACGTCGCCGAAGTGCTTCTCGATCAGCTCGCGGGCTTCCTCGACGGTGAAGTCACCGGCGACGGTCAGCACCGCGTTCGCGGGCGCGTAGTAGGTGTCGAAGAAGGCCGCGCAGTCGTCCAGGGTGGCCTGTTCGAGGTCCTCGAAACCGCCGTAACCGTTGTGCGCGTTCGGGAACGTGGAATACAGCACCGGTGGGAGCAGGATCCACGGGAACCCGCCGTACGGCCGGTTCAGCACGTTGAGGCGGATCTCCTCCTTGACCACGTCGATCTGGTTGGCCAGGTTCTCCTGCGTCAGCTTCGGCGCCCGCATCCTGTCCGCTTCGAGGAACAGTGCGCGCTCGAGTGCCGCGGCCGGGAGGACTTCGAAGTAGTCCGTGTAGTCCGGATGGGTGGACCCGTTGAAACTGCCACCACTCGACTGGACGTACCGGAAATGCGCGAGCTTCTCCAGGCTCTCGCTCCCCTGGAACATCAAATGCTCGAAGAGGTGCGCGAAACCGGTGCGCCCTTCGGGCTCGGAACGGAAGCCCACGTCATAGTGGACGCTGACACCCACCACCGGAGCGGTCGCGTCGGGCGCGAGCACCACGCGCAGACCGTTGTCGAGGGTGAATCGGACAAGCTCGGGATCGGCCATGCGCACCACCCTACGGGCTAGTCAGGCCTTCAGGCGACGACCCTCGCGGGTCGCGGCGAAGGTTCCCACGAGTGCGGCCGTGAACTCGCTCACCCGCCCGATGGCCACCTCTTCGGAGTCTTCCTTGCCGTACCAGTAGATCTTGGGCGGACCCTTCAGCCCGGCGAAGGTGGCGACCCAGTGTTCTTGTTCGCCGAGAGCGAGCGCGTAGGGCAGCGCCCGCGAAAGGAGCACCTCGCGTTCGAGCTTCGGGACGGTGCTCGCCTCGGTCTCCAGCAGCTCGTCACGAACGCCGAGCAGCCGCCGGTGCAGCGCGACGCCGGCGCCGGTGCGGACCGGCAGCCACCGCGCGGCGACGGCGAGTACCGCACCCGCCGCGACGACGATCAGGCCGAGCTGTGCGTAACCGACGGTCAAGGCCAGCAGGGCGGTGAGAAACACTCCGTAGAAGCAGACGCGCAGACCGATCCTGATGAGCCTGCCGGGCAGCCCGGACTGCCAGCCGCGCTCGACCACGCCGTCGTACAGCTCGCCTCGTACCGTCCCGATCCCGATCCGCGCGGACCGGATCTCCGAAAGCAGCACCGACTCGCGGTCCTCCGGCAGGAGGACGTCGAACACCGCGCGCTCGAAGGCGGTGAGCTGCTCGTCCGGCGGGTTGCGGCGGACCAGCCGCCAATCGGCAGGCTCGCCGGGCTCCTCGCTCACCCACAGGTAGTTCCGGACCGCGAGATCGACGACGGTCGCCGCCAGGTCGACGGCGTCGGCCTGACCCGAAAGAACGGTTCCGGCCTGTCCCGGCAGTACTCCGTCGGGTGACGCGAACGCGGCCTGGTCATCCTTCCCTGTGAGCAGCCGGACCGGGAGTGCTCCACCCGGGTGGTTGTCCCGTCGTCGCAAGAGACCGAGAGCCACGGCGGCCGCCAGCACCACGAGGACGAACCCGCCCCACGCCCAGCCGACCGGCGCGGTGAGCACGAAAGCACCCGCGAAGGTCTTCGACGGCTCCAGCCGCGCGTTCGCCGGGACGGTGCCGCCGGGCAGCTCGACCGAGACCTCCATCCGCTGTCCCGCGGGGAGGTTCTGCTGGCTGAACCGGGTCAACCCGGAATGGGCGATCTGGGCGGTGCCGCAGCGACTCCGGCCGCCCTCGGGACCGGCGTGACAGGTGACCGCGTTCGGGATGACCGGTGCGGCGAAACTCGCGCGCACGAGTTCGAGCCGGGTGTCCCAGCCGCCCGCGAGCTGCCAGCCGACCTTCAGCAGGCCGTCGGTTTCGGCGACCGCGCCGTCCACTGTGTACCGGACGATCGACGTACCGCCCTTGAGCCGCAGGACGAATTCGTCGTCGGTCAGTTCGGCGTTGCCCGCGCCTTCGATGACGACGTCGCGGATGCCGATGATGCGGTCCCGGTCGCGCGGGGCCGCCGTGTGCAACGGGATCCGGCGCGTCATCGTCGCTTCGCTCGGCACGGACACCGCTTCGACGACCGAGAGGGCGCCGTCGCGTTCCACCTTGAGCGAGATCTCCGCGCTGTTGGGAAGCGCAGGCAGCTGCGGTTCACCCTGCGCCTCCGCCGGTGCCGCCCCCAGCACCAGCCCCAGCACCAGAAGCACCACCAGCACGCACTTAGTCCTCTTGTTGCGGGACATGCGCGTGCAAGGACCGCAACCAGAGGACGAAACGCGGAAGTTCACGTCAGGCGGGGACCGGTTCCGGGCGGATCGAGCGCAGGTGACCGGATTCGGCGAGCAGACCGTCCAAAGCGGACAGGAACGACGGCAGATGCGCGGCGAACCGCCGCAGGTCCCGGTCGCCTTCGAGCCCGCCGAACCAGTACAGCCCGGCCGAACCGTCCGCCGAGGGGTCGAGCCCCTCGAACGTCCGCAGCCAGTGTTCGGTGTCGCCAAGCACGATCGCGTAAGGCAGCGACCGCGAGAACACCATCTCCTGGTCTCCCAAGGGAAGGTCGGTGGCCTTCACCGTGTGCAGGTATTCGAGCAGGCCGCGCACCTGGCCGACCAGGCGCCTGCCGCGCGACGTCCTCGGCGGCACCCAGGACGCGCCCAGCAGCGCGGCGAGCCCGGCGAGCGCGACCGCGACGCCGAGCAGCGCGTGCCCGGCGGTGAAGGTCAGGACCACGGTGCCCACGAGACCGAGCGCGACGAGGCCGATCCCCGCCAAGGTGAGCTTGCTCCTGCCCTTGTCCGGACGGCGAGAGAACCAGCCCTTGTGCACGACGTCCGCGTACATCGCCTCACCGGCGACGCGGAGATCGACCGTGCCGCGACCGCGAAGTTCCGACAGCAGCACGGAATCGGTGCCCTCGGGCAGGATCGCGGTGTAGATCTCGCGTTCGAAGGCGAGGAGGTGTTCGTCCGGCGCGTTGCGGCGGGTGATCTGCCAGTCGACGGTGCCGCCGCCGCGGACCTCGGCGATCCACAGGTAGTTGCGGACCGCGAGGTCGACCACCGTGCCGCTGACGTCCACGACGTCGACCGTCTCGTCGACGACCGTGCCGACCTGGCCGGGCAGGACGCCGTCCGGTGAAGCGAAGGACACTCGGTCGCCCTCGCGCATGAGGACGTCGACCGGGCCGGTGCCCGCGGTCAGCGCGCCCCGGTCACGACGGCGTAGCAGCCAGATGGCGAGCGCGCCCAAGATGAGGAAGAGGGCCAAGGCCCCGAAACCGATTCCGGTGAGCGTGGTGAGGGCGAAGGCGCCGCCGACCGAAGCGATCTGCTCGAACCGCGCGTTCACCGGCACGGTGCCCGCCGGGAGCTGGACGGCGAGGTCGACCCGTTCCCCCGCCGCGAGCTTGTCCTGCTCGATGCGGACGACGCCGCTGTGGTCGGTTTCGGCGAGGGAGCACTGCCGGTCCGAACCGAGCGGCCCGGCGAAACAGTCCACTGTGGGCATTTCAGGCGTCGGCGCGCTGAAGGAAGCGGACACTCGGGAAAGTTCGCCGTCCCAGCCGCTCGCGACCTGCCAGCGGACCTGCTCGGCGCCGTCGACCGCGGCGACCGCTCCGTCCACTTTGTACGTGAGAGTGGCTTCGCCGCCGTCGAAGGTGGCGACCAGCTGCTCGGCGGTCAGCTCGGCCTTTCCCGCACCTTCGACCGAGGCGTCACGGACGGCGTAGACGCGGTCCTGTTCCTCGCCGGCGGGAACCCGCAACGGAATCCGGCGCACCAGGTGTTGTCCACCTGGGACGGTCACCTTCTCGGTGATCGACACGGAACCGTCGCGTTCCACCTTGACCGCGACGTTCGTGGCGGCACCGGCGGGCGGCTGCAGCAGGCCGAGCTGGCCGCGCGCACCGAGCGGTGGCGGCTTCGGCAGCTGCGGCGCGTTGGTCAGCGAAGGGCCCGCTCCGGGCGCCTCCGGCACGTTCGTATCCGACGGCGGGGCCATCAAGGCCGAGCTCGCCGCGACGGCCACGACCGCCGTCCCCCATTTCGTCAACACAGCCACACACTCTAGGGCAGCCGATCTATGCTGACCGCCGAAACGCCGAAACCGCTACCTGGGTGAACGGCGTTGCCGACCGCATGGGGGATCCACTCGATGAACCAGCAGCCGCCCGGCCCGCCTGATCCGCGGCGCCGGCCGACTCCGCCACCCACTCCACCGCCGACGCCGCCTCGGCCGCCGCAGGGTGGCCGTCCGCTCCCGCCGCCGGGCGCGCGTCCGCTGCCGCCGCGTGGTGGGCAGCCGGGCAAGCCGCCGAACCGGCCGGGCCCGGTTCCACCCGGCCGCCCCGGACGGCAGGGCTCACCAGGTCCGGGGCAGTCTGGCCCGCCGGGTCCCGGCAGGCCGCCGATCTCCCAGCCGACGCCGATCCCGCCGCCGTTCCGGCCGGGTCCACCGACCGGCGGGATGCCACTGCCCCCGCCGGGCGCGGCACCGCTGCCGCCGCCGCGGATCGGCGCACCGGTCCCGTTCCAGCCCGGCGCCGTCGGACCGCCGCAACTGCCTTACGGACCGCGTTTCATACAGCCCGCTTTCACTCCCTACGGGGGATATCGCGCGAAGAAGTCGAACGGTGGTGTCATCGCGGCCGTCGCGATCGTGGCCGTGATGGCGGTGCTGGGCGGGCTGATCATGGTGATCGCCATTGCGAACAGTGGCGGCTCGCGTCATGTCGCGGACGCCGGTTACACGAGCGGCGCCTACCCGACGACGTCCTCTTCGGACTCTTCTACGACGACCACGTCCAGTGACACGTCGACGACCACGACCACCGGTTCGCGTGATACGAGCGCCACGCGGGGGACGTCGACGGGGTCGAGCCGGGAGACCTCGGCCAGCCGTGCCCCGTCGGGTCCGCAGGCGCAGCACAAGCTGGCGGACAACCCGCTGTGGCTCGACTCCGATGTCGGGCTGCCGAACCAGGCGTGCAACCTGTCACGCTGGGCGGGCAACGCGAGCGCGTCGTCGGCGTTCTTCGAGAGCGCGCGACCGTGCCTGGACAACGTGTGGCAGCAAGTCCTGAACTACTCGAAACTGCCGTTCCGGGTACCGACCGTGAAGTACCCGTCCGGCAAGAACTGGTCGAGCCCGTGCGGTGATGCCAGCAACGGCGCGGTGGCGGCGTTCTACTGCTCGCAGAACGAGACGCTGTACATGCCGTTCGAAGGCCTCCAGGCCGACCAGTACGGCAACAAGCCCGGCGTGTACCTGGCCGTCTTCGCCCACGAGTACGCACATCACGTCCAAGCGCTCTCCGGTGTCATGGACGCGTACTGGGACGCGCGTTACGACGCCGGTGTCGACTCGGCGGCGGGTCTGGAGATGTCGCGGCGGAACGAACTTTCGGCGCAGTGTCTTTCCGGGACGTTCCTGGGTTCGACGGTGGGGCGCGGCGGCTCGGTCGATCAGGCGATGTACCGCGACGCGTGGGGATCGCAGGATCGCGGCGACCACAACGGCGGCCCGCGCGACCACGGCTCCGACGCGCACGCGATCTCGTGGTGGCAGCACGGCGCACAGAAGAACCGGATGGCGCAGTGCAACACGTGGGCGGCGAAGGCCTCCGACGTGTCCTGACCCCGGTCGTTCCACGTACCCGAAGGCCTCCTTCCTACGCCTAGTGTCGTGCGTCGGAAGGGGGCTTTCACGCGAGTGCGGCGGGTCAGCCTGGTGGCGCGAAAGGATTCTCGGGCGCGGGTTCCGGCGTCGGCTGTGCGACCGGAACCGGTGCCGTCACCGGGGCGGGCTGCTGCGGCCGCGGGTACTGGGGCTGGTGCGGGTACTGGGATTGGGGCGGCTGCAGCTTCGCCTGGTCCCGTTGCCGACGTTCGGCCAGCACCGCCGACAGGTACGCCCACGACGGCACTCCCGGCGGCACCGGCGCCCCGATCTCGGCCGCGACCTGCTGCGCGAGCCCGTGCCCGAGCGCTTCCGCCGCCTCCGGGCGCAACTCGCTCGTACGGCTCAGATACTGGCGGATGGTCAGCGCGAGATCGTTCGGCAACCGGCTCAGGTCCAGCTGCGAAGCCCAGTACGCGAGCTGCGGCGGCATCCCGACGTACGGCGTCCGAGAAGCGGGCACGCGCTCACGGATCACCATGGTGCCCGCGAGGTAGTCGCCGACGCGGCGCCCGTTCGGCGACAGCAGCGACGTGACCACCGCCACGAAGCCGAGCAGCCCCAGCGCCCAGAAGTCGATGAAGAACCCGGCGAGGCCGCGGACCAGCGCGTGCCGGAACCGGACCGGTCCGCCGTCGGTGCGGACGACGCGCAGGCCCAGCGCCATCTTCCCGAGGCTGCGTCCTCGGCTCAGCGTCTCGAAGATCACCGGGTAGCCGATCATGATCAGCACCAGCGTCACCAGGAACAAGGTCAGTGCCAGCGCCTCGTCACCGAACGCGGCGACCTGGCTCAGGACCAGCATGGCGACGAACAGCACGATCAGCTGGAGGGCGACGTCGAGCATCATGGCGAGGCCGCGGCTGGCCAGTTTCGCGGCGCGCACGTCCAGGACGACGGCCTCGCCGGTGACGAGTTCGGACTCTTGTTCCACCCGGCAAGCGTAGTGACGAATAGGCTGGGCGACCAAGGACGACTGCCGGGAGGGCTCCGAGTTGGACGTGGACGTGTTCGTCGCCGCGCACCAGGCCGAATGGAACCGGCTGCGCGACCTCGTCGGCCGGGCCGGGAAGCTGAGCGGTCCCGACGCCGACGAGCTGGTGACGCTGTACCAGCGCGTCGCGACACACCTTTCGATCATCCGGTCGGTCGCGCCCGACCCCGCGCTCGTCGCGCAGCTGTCCGGCCTGGTCGCGAAGGCCCGTTCGGCCGTCACGGGTTCGCACAGCCCCGCCTGGCGCGAGGTCGGCCTGTTCTTCACGCGGCGTTTCCCCGCCGCGCTGTACCTGGGCCGTCGCTGGTGGCTGGCGTCGGCGGCGGCGTCGATCGCGGTGACGGCGATCGCGGCGGTGTGGATCGCCGGTGACCCGCAGGTGCTCGCGTCGCTGGCGTCGCCCGAGGAGTTCAAGGACCTGACCGCGCCGGGCGGCAAATACGAGACCTACTACTCGTCCGACCCCGCGGGCTCCTTCGCCGCGCGGGTCTGGACGAACAACGCGTGGGTGGCGGCGACCTGCCTGTTCCTCGGCGTGGCGCTGGGCGTCCCGGTGATCTACGCGCTGTGGGCGAACTCGCTGAACCTCGCGATCGGCGCGGCGCTGATGTCCTCGGCCGGGCGGCTGGACGTGTTCTTCGGCCTGATCCTGCCGCACGGTCTGCTCGAACTGACCGCCGTGTTCGTCGCGGCCGGGACGGGGCTGAAACTCGGCTGGACGGTCGTCGATCCGGGACGCCGCTCGCGGACGGCGGCGCTCGGCGAACAGGGCCGGTCGGTCGTGGTGATGGCGCTGGGGCTGACCGTCGTGCTGCTGATCTCGGGGGTGATCGAGGGCTTCGTGACGCCGTCGGGCCTGCCGACCTGGGCGCGGATCGGGATCGGCGTAGTCGCCGAAGTCGCCTTCTTGCTCTACGTGTTCGTAGTCGGGCGTAAGGCCGCGAAGGCAGGCGAAGTGGGCGACGTCGACTGGCGGTACGCCGGGGACTCACGGCCAGAGGCCGGCTGACCTGCGGAAAGAGAGCAAGGGACCTTTGCTATCGCCGCGGCGACGGCCCTGGATGACCGCGTGGATGGGCAGGCCTCACAGCCGTCCGGCGGCCTTCAAGGCGAGATACCGGTCCGCCAAACGTGGCGGCAGGTCTTCGGGGACGGCGTCGACGACCTCGACCCCGTACCGCGCCAGCCGCGCGGTGACCTGACGCCGTTCGGCCAGCACCCGCTCGGCCGCGGCCGCGTCGTAGACGGCCTCCGCGTCGCCCCGCCCGGCCGCCATCTCGGCCACTCGCGGATCCGCGACCGAGGCGACCACCAGCTGATGCCGTCCGGTCAGCTTGGACAGCACCGGGAACAGCCCTTCTTCCAGCGGCGCCGCGTCGAGGCCGGTCAGCAGGACGACCAGCGACCGGCGCCGAGTCCGCCGCAGCACCTCCGCGACCATCCCGCGCGCGTCGGTCTCGACCAGCGACGGTTCGAGTGGTGCCATCGCGTTCACCAAGGCGGGCAACAGCTCCGCCGATCCCTGGACAGCGGCGTGCACCTGCCGGTCGTAAGCGAGGAGATCGACGTGGTCGCCGGCACGGGACGCGAGCACGGCCAGCAGGAGCGCCGCGTCCATCGCCGCGTCGAGCCTCGGCGCGTCGCCGACCCTGCCCGCCGAAACCCGGCCGGTGTCGAGCACCAGCACCACGTGCCGGTCGCGTTCGGGCCGCCACGTGCGCACCATGACATCGGCCGCGCGAGCCGAAGCACGCCAGTCGATGGACCGGACGTCGTCACCGATCACGTACTCGCGCAACGAGTCGAATTCCGTGCCCTGACCCCGGATCAGCACCGCGTTGCGGCCGTCGAGCTGTTGCAGCCGCGCGAGCCGCGACGGCAGGTGCTTGCGGCTGTGGAACGGCGGCAGCACCCGCACGGTCCAGGGCACGTCATGCGAACCTTGCCGCGCCGCCAGGCCGAGCGGCCCGGTCGAACGGACGGTGACCCTGGCCGCCCGCCGGTCGCCGCGCCGGGTGGGCAGAAGCCGGGTGGTCACGACGCGGCGTTCCCCGGCGGGCAGGGACAGCGTGTGCCTGTCGTCGGCGCCGGCACTGGGCGGCCAGGCGTCCCGCAGCCGCGCGCGCACCGCGCGGCCACCGGCGTTGGCGACGGTCAGCGTGACCTCGCAGCCCTCCCCCAACCGTACGGACGTCGCGCCGGACCGCGCGAACTGCAACCGCCGCGCACTCCCGGCGAGCAGGAGATCCAGCACCACCAGCACCAGCAGCACCGCGGCGGCCAGCCCGATCCCGGCCCACGAGGGCAGCAGGAAGCCGACCACCGGCGCCGCGAGGAGCGCCAGCAGCCCGAGCCGCCCGGTGACGGCCATCAGCGTGGAACGGGCACGGAAGCGAGGACGCGGTCCAGCACCCCGTCGGCCGTCGCGCCTTCGAGTTCGGCCTCGGGACGCAGGTCGAGCCGATGCCGCAAAGACGGCCGTGCCAAGGCTTTGACGTCGTCCGGGGTGGCGTAGTCGCGGCCCGCGAGCCACGCCCACGCCCGCGTCGCGGCGAGCAGGGCGGTCGCGCCACGCGGGGAGACGCCGATGCGCACGGACGGCAGTGCCCGCGTCGCCCGGCAGACGTCGACGATGTAGGCGAGCACCTCGGGACGCACGGTGACCCCGGCGACCGCACGCCGCGCCGCGTCCAGTTCGGCGGCGCCGGCGACCGGTTTGATCCCCGCCGCGGCGAGGTTCCGCGGGTCGAAACCCTGCGCGTGCCGGGAAAGGATGCCGAATTCGTCCTCGCGGGACGGCGTCGGCATGGTCAGCTTCAGCAGGAACCGGTCCAGCTGCGCCTCGGGAAGCGGATACGTGCCTTCGTATTCGACCGGGTTCTGCGTCGCGATGACGATGAACGGGTCGGGCAGTGGCCGGGTCTTGCCGTCACTGGAGACCTGCCGCTCCTCCATCGCCTCCAGCAGCGACGACTGCGTCTTCGGCGGCGTGCGGTTGATCTCGTCGGCCAGCAGCAGGTTCGTGAACACCGGCCCCTCGCGGAAGGAGAACTCGCCGCTGTGCGCGTCGTAGACGATGGAGCCGGTGACGTCGCCGGGCATCAGGTCGGGTGTGAACTGCACCCGGGTCATCTCCAGGTCCAGCGACGCGGCCAAAGCCCGCACCAGCAACGTCTTCGCCACCCCGGGAACGCCTTCGAGCAGCACGTGTCCCCGGCACAGCAACGCGATAATGAGCCCGGTGATCGCCGCGTCGTTGCCCACGACGGCCTTCCCGACCTCGGCGCGCAGGGCGATCAGCGCCGCCCGCGCTTCGGCCGCACTGTCCACACTGGACTGCCCGGTCTGTTCGGTACTCAAGACCGCTCCACCTCTCGTTCCACGACGTCGAGTCCGTCCGCCAGCCGCACCAGCGCGGCGTCGTCAGCGGGCGGATCCCCGTACAGCAGCGCGCCGACCTCGGCCGGGGCCCGGCCGGTCCGCACGGCGACGGATTCCACCAGTGCCGCGGGTTCGGCGTCGCGGGTCAGCCCCAGCAAGGGCCGAAGCCGCGCGCGGGCCGCCTCACGCAGGGTCTCCCCGGCGTGCGCGGCGGCCTTCGCCTTGCGATACAACCGAGCCCGTCCCTCGGTGGCTTCGGCCGCGCGCACCACGACCGGGATCGGCTCGGTCACCACCGGTCCCAGTCGCCGGGAACGCCACAGCGCCAGCAGCACCACCGCGATCCCGGCCTGCAGTGCCGCGTACGACCAGCCCGCCGGGATCAGTTCGGACAGCGGCTTCTTTTCGTTCTCCAGTGACGGGTCGGTGGGCGTCGGCAGGTACCAGACCAGCCGTTCGTGCTTGCCGAGCAGTCGCATCGCCAGCGCCGCGTTGCCCTCTTCGGCCAGCCACTCGTTGGTCAGCGGCTCGGGAGCGCCGAGCACGGTGACCGTCCCTTGTGGACCCGGTACTTCCAGATACGAGCCGCCGTAGCATTCCTGCGCCCTCGGCTGGGTGGCCGAATATTTCAGGCCGCCCATCGTCGCACTCCCCGCCGCGACGGGATCCGCCGCTTGGCAGTCGGGGCCGCGAGTCTCGGTTTCGAGCTGGCCGTTCACCCGCACGCCGGGGAGGACCTCCTCGACCGTTGCCGAGCTCGGCTGCACCAGCACGACGTGCTCGGCGTTCCGCCTGATTTCCTCGAAGGCGCCCTTGGGGACGTACTCGGGCTTGGTGATCAGGACTGTCGCACCCCTCGCGACCCCCTTGGCCGCGCCGGCGGTGCGCACGATCGGGATCTTGACGCCTTCGCGGTCCAGCAGCGTGGCCAACGCGCGGCTGCCACCGGGTTCGTACGAACCGGGTTCGAGCGTGCCGGTGGTCTGCTCCCCCTGGAAGAGGACGAGCAGTGTGCCGGTCAGCACGATCAGGAGGACGACCGCGAGCGGGAGCCGCACCCCGCGCCAGATCCGGCGGGCGTCGGGTGAAACCGAGGTCATCCGGCCGCCAGCGCGACGGGCCGGGCGCGACGGCAGCGTTCGTCCAGTTCGGACAGGGAACGGTAGCCGGCCTCGGTCGCCGGAATCCCGCCATAGTGGACGTCGTCGAACAACCGCGCGCCGGCGCGGAGCGGATCGGCGACCTCCGGTAGCAGCCGTCCGGCTTCGACGGCGGCCTCGTCGGCCGTCCGGCCGGACTTCTCGTCGAGCAGCGCGCGTTCCTCCAGTGACCGCACCACCGCGCGGAACCGTTCACGGACGGCGTCGTCGAAGTCGTCCCGCGCCGCGGCGTCCTCGGCCGCCTTGCGATGCTCGCCGGACGCCTTCCGCTGCCCGGCGAACACGGCGCGACCGGATTTGGCCGCCGTCGCCAGCGGGCCGGACCGCAGCCGGATCACCACCACCAGCACGATCAGCACGACGACCATGAGCACCACGGCGAGGATCCCGCCGGGCACGGCGCCGTCGACGGTGTCGAGGAACCGCAGCAGCTTTTCGACCACCCACGTGAACGCTTCGGACAGCCAACCCGGTTTCGCCGACTGGTAGGCCTGACCCGAGAGTTCCTCGGCGGCGCGCAACCGGGCGGTGTCCCGGTCGATGTCGACCGGGACCTCGGCGAGGAGGCGCGTCACCATGCCTGCGGCGGGGGCGGCGTCGCGATCCCGGCCGCGCGGGCGAGCTCGATGTCCATCCCCTCGCGGCGCATCCGCTGATCGATGTAGAGGATCACGGTGACCAGCGCGGTGAACGGCCCGACGATCGTCTGCGCGATCACCGTGCCCACCGACTGCAGGATCAGGTCACTGGTCGAGGGGATGTACACCTGGTCCATATTGCCGAAAATGGACAGGAACGCGCTGAAGCTGAACGGCGTCGTGATGATCGACGCCAGGAACCACGAGATCACGTAGGCCAGCAGCAGGATCCCGAAGACCCGCCAGAACATCCCCGAGACCAGCTTCACCGACCGGCGGAACGACTCCATCACGGTGCCGCGTTCGAGGATGAACGCCGGGCTGGCCAGCGCCCAGAAGGTGTAGGGGATGATCGCGGGGATCAGGCAGAAGATCGCCCCGACCAGGATCGCCAGCGTGTAGAGCACGGTCAGCCCGAGCAGCGGCAGCAGCCGCGGCGTCGCCTCCCGCAGGGCCTCCTTGAAGGTGACCGGCTTGCCCAGCACGGCCTTGCCCATCAGGACGGTCAGGAATCCGGTGAGGATGGTCGTCCCGAGCAGGGTGGCGACCAGGGTGATGAACGACGTCGTCAGTGTCCCGCCGAGGAGACCCAGCATCTGGTTCATCAGTTCCCGGTCGGTGGCCGCCGGGCCGAGATCGCGGATCTTCTCGAGGTCGCCGGTGGTGTCGACCAGCAGCAGCCCGACCAGGTTGAGGGCCGCGGTGAGCACGGCGGTCACCGCGGCGGCGCCGAAGACCATCCGCCAGTACTTGCGCATCGCCGTGACGGCACCGTCGAGGATGTCGGTCAGGTTCAGCGGGCGCAGCGGGATGACCCCGGGCCTGCCGAGGCCGACCTTCCAGTCCGGGTACTGCTGCGGGGGAGCCTGATAGGACGGCAGCGGCGGCGGTGTCGTCGCCCCCGCCGGGGACTGCCACCGCGGCTCCGGCGCTGGTGGCGGCTGCACTTCACCCTGCGGCGGCGTCGGTGCGTCCGCCTGCGGCTTCGGCGTCTCGGTACCTTCCGGCCCGGACGGTCCGCCGGTCTCCGTCATGCGACAGCCCCTTACCCGTTCACGTTGCTTACGCACACTCTTCCAGAGGGTCAGACACCCGGCCAGAGCTGGGGTGACGACACTGACGGGTGACCGCTCGCCTCACGGTGGATACCCTCTGCAGCCGAGTAGTGGGAGGGTGCGCCGTTCGCTCGTTATGCTGAACATCGGGCCGGGCACCCCCGACCCGCCCCTAGGACGACCGGGACCGACTTGATGACGCAACCGCCCCACGGCCAGTGGCCGCCACGCGGCGCCGTCCAGCCACCGCCGGTGCACGGCCAGCCCCCTGCCCAGTGGCACCAAGGCGCGCCGCACCAGTATCCGCCTCCGCCGCCACGCCGGTCCGTCGGCGCGATCGTCGGTATCTGCCTGGGCGCGGTCGCCGTACTGGTCCTCGGCCTGGTCGCGATCGTTTCACTCAATCGTGACGACAACGATCACGTAGCGAACGCGGGCTTCCAGAACTCCCCGAACCCGACCTCCCCGGCGGCACTGCCGCCGAGCGGGTCGTCCTCCCCCTCGTCTTCGCCGGATCCGTTCCCGACGACGTCGTCCAGGGCGCCGACCTCGTCGACCGGGCCGCAGAAGGTCCTCAAGCTCGGGGACCACCCGATCCTCCAGGATCCCGACGCGGGCCTCCAGAACCGCGTCTGCGCGCTGCCGCAGTGGCAGAGCAGCCAGCAGGCCGCCGAAGCGTTCTTCACCGCGGCGGGCAAATGCCTCGACGACGCTTGGGGCCCGTTCCTTCAGGCCTACCGCCTGCCGTTCACCCCGCCCGCCCTGCACTTCCCGACCGGCGCCAGCTTCGAGACCGAATGCGGCACGATCCAGGTGGGCATCGCGACGGCGGCGTACTACTGCGAGAACAACCTCTACGTGCCGTTCCGCGGTCTGCAGACCGACCAGTACGGCAACAACCCCGGCGTCTACCTCGCCCTTTTCGCGCACGAGTACGGGCACCACGTGCAGGAGGTCGCGGGGCTGATGGACGCCGCCTGGCAGAAGATCTACGACTCCGGCCAGAACAGCCCGGCCGGGCTGGAGATGTCGCGGCGCAAGGAACTGCAGGCGCAGTGCTTCTCCGGGATGTTCCTCGGCGCGCACGTCGACCAGGGCGGCACGGTCAGCCGGGACATGTACAACAAGGCCTGGAACGACCAGGAGACGCGGGGCGACAACACGTCACGCAGCCAGGACCACGGGACGAACGCGCATTACGCGTCCTGGTGGCGGGCGGGTGCCAGCAACAACCGGATCGCCGACTGCAACACCTTCTCGGCCCCCGCCAGCGCTGTCTCCTGACGCCCTCCGCCGCTTACCGACGGATCCGACGTCGTCGTCGATTCGGCCTTGCTCGTCCATCCCCCGGGTGGTGCGAGACCACAGTCCCGATCACGCCGTCGCGAGCCGCCTCGGTCCACGCAGGACGAGGAAGACGTACATCCCGCCGGCGAAGCAGCTGAACACCAGCAACGCCAGTCCGAGCGGACGCCGCGAGTCGCTCGCGCCCGCCGTCGCTTCGGCCGCGTGCACCGAGATGACGTCACCGGAAGCCCCGCTGGGGACGACGACGTCGAGCCGTTCGCCCTTCCCGTGGCCACAACCGTTCAACGATCCCTCGACCGGCTTGCCGCCGTAGTCGAACTTGACGGTCTCGGTGGCCCCGCCGCCCGCGCACGGTGCGGACTGGACGACCTCGGCCTGCACGATCGTCCCCCGGGCGTCGTTCGCGATGCCGAACAGGCCGGGCCCGGCGAACCAGGCCAGGAAGATCACCAGCAGGCCGACCCCGGCCGCCACCGCCAGGGAGTTCCATCCCGGGGTGAGGCCTCTGGCGGGGTCCGATCGCTTGCGCACGAACGCCATGCTCCCAGAAGCCGGCGGCGAAACACAGCGAGCCCTCCCGAGCGGGAAAGTGATAGCAAAGGTCCCTTGCTACCCCGCGGGGTCACCGTTCGATGGTCTCCGCCGCCGTCACCTTGCGGATGTACAGGAGTTTGTCGCCCGGCTCGATCGCGTCGGCCTGCGGAGCGTCCACGCGGTACAGGACGCCGTCGCGGACGACGCCGAGCACGATGTCCGGCAGATGCCGCGGCGAACCGCCCTCCTCGGACGGTTCCACCGGGCGCTCGGCGATCGCGAGACCGGATTCGGGGGTGAGCAGATCCTCGACCATGTCGACCACGAGCGGCGTCGACGTCGCCATGCCGAGGAGGCGCCCGGCGGTCTCGCTCGACACCACGACCTGGTTCGCGCCCGACTGCTTGAGCAGGTGGACGTTCTCCGCCTCCCGCACCGATGCCACGATATGCGCCTTCGGGGCCAGCTCGCGGGCGGTCAGCGTCACCAGCACCGCGGTGTCGTCCCGGTTCGGGGCGACGACGACGGCCTTGGCCCGCTGCACGCCGGCGACCCGCAGCACGTCGGCGCGGGTGGCCGAACCGTGCACGGTCACCAGGCCGAGCGAGGTGGCCGCTTCGAGGGCCCGCTGGTCGGTGTCGACGACGACGATGTGGTCGGGTTCGACGTTCTCGTCCCCGAGCAGCGCGTTGACCGCCGACCGGCCCTTCGTGCCGAATCCGACGACGACCGTGTGGTCACGCACCTTCGTCCTCCATTTTTGGATCTTGAAAGCCTGGCGAGAGCGCTCGGTGAGCACTTCGAGTGTGGTACCGACCAGGACGATGAGGAAGAGCACCCGCAGCGGGGTGATCACCAGGACGTTGACCAGCCGTGCGGACGACGTCGCGGGCGCGATGTCGCCGTAACCCGTGGTCGACAGCGACACTGTCGCGTAATAAAGGCTGTCGAGGAAGCTGAGCCCGTCGCCGTTGGCGTCGCGATAGCCGTCGCGGTCGAGGTAGACGATCAGCACGGTCGCCAGCAGGGCGAGCATCGCGCCGATGATCCGTTTCAGGATCGACCGCAGCGGGCTGACCGTCAGTTCCGGCATCCGGATCACACCGACGAGCTCGTGGTCCGGGCGGTCGCTCAGCCTGACCGGGAAACGCTTGAGAACCCTCATGCACAGGCTCCGGCCTGGTCCGCGTCACTCACGGTCGGGAGGATAGCCGACGAACCTTACGTTCAGCGCGGTATGCGAAGCTCAGGGGCATGTCCTCGGATTCCCAGCGGCCCGCGTACTTCCTCGCCTGCTTGCTCGGCGCGGCCGGTGTCCTGCACTTCGTCCAGCCCAAACCCTTCGACGCCATCATCCCGAAGCAGCTTCCCGGCTCCCCTCGGGCGTGGACCTACGGGTCGGGCGTCGCCGAGCTGGGTGTCGCCGCCGCGGTGGCCGCGCCGAAGACGCGACGGCTCGGTGGGCTGGTGGCCGCGCTGCTGTTCGTCGTGGTCCTGCCGGGAAACGTCAAGATGGCCGCCGACGCCGACCGCCGGAAAGCGCCGAAGGTCCTCCGTGCGGCTTTCTGGGCCCGCGTCCCGCTTCAGATCCCGCTGGTGACCTGGGCCCTGAAGGTGCGCGACCGCGCCTGACCACCCGCGTCCAGTCCTCTAGTCGCGGTAGTTGCACGCGCAAGGAACGCAACTAGAGGACTGAACGCTAGCTCGTCGGGACGCGGCGTAGGAGGTCTCGCAGGCCTTCGGCGTCCAGCAGGTCCGCCGGGCGGACGGTCTTGTCGTGCTTCACGTAGTGGAACGCCGCCCGCACCTTCTCCACCGGCACCTTCCGCAGCGCCGCCCACGCCAGCCGGTACGCCGCGAGCTGCACGGCCAGCGGCGCGAGCCGGTCGGCCTCCGGGACGGCGCCGGTCTTCCAGTCGACGACGGTCCAGCCGCCGTCGGGATCGGCGAACACCGCGTCCATCCGCCCGCGCAGCGACACGCCGACCACGTCGGCCGAGAACGGCACCTCGACCGCGTGCGGCACCCGGTTCGCCCACTCGCTCTTCTCGAACGCCGTCTGCAACGCCTCCAGCTCGGAGTCCGGCGCCTCGTCGACGTCCGCCGCCCCCGGCAGATCGTCGATCTCCAGCAGTTGCTCACCGCCGAACCGCTGCTCCAGCCAGCCGTGGAACGCCGTCCCCCGCCGCGCGTAGGTGTTGGGACGCACCGGAAGCGGCCTCCGCAGCCGGTTGGCCAGCGCCGCCGGATCGGCCGACAGCTCCACCAGCTGACTCACCGAAAGATGCGGCGGCAGCACGACCTGCTGGACCCGGTTCTGCGCCCGCGCGCGTTCCTCCAGCAGCACCTTGGTGTCGGAGATCCAGCCGTCCGGATCGTCCGCTTCCTCCTCCGCGCCTTCCTCGGCGTCTTCCATCGCGCCGAGCACCATGTCGACACCGTTGGTGACGCCCTCGCGCCGAGGCCACAGCGGATCGATCGGCCACCGCGACTTGCGCGAATCGGCGACCAGCGGATTCTCGCCGCCGTCCGCCGGCTCGTCGGCCCACTGCTCGATCCGGCCGACCGAGTCCTCCCGCATCACCTCGCCGATTTCGAGCAGGAACTCCGACGGTCCCTTCGGCCGTGCGCTGCTCTCGTTCCACCAGTGCCCGGAAACCAGCAACGTGTGCTCGGACCGGGTCAGCGCGACGTAACAGAGCCGCCGCTCCTCATCCGCCTCCCGCGCGACGAAGCCCTCTTCGTGCAGCTCCAACGCTTCCTGGACTTCCTTGCGGTCATAGCCCTCGGCGACACGCAGTTCCGGCAGGTCCACCGAGTCCCCGCGCAGTGCCGCCGGAAGCGAAGTCGACGTCCGCAGCCACGACGACGAACGCCGCCTGCCCGGAAAGACCTCCTTGACCAGGTGCGGAACCGCGACGATGCGCCATTCCAGTCCCTTGGCCGAATGCACGGTCAGCACCTGGACCCGGTCCGGGACGACCTCCACCTCGCCGGGGGTGAGCCCGTCTTCCGCGTGCGCGGCCGTGTTCAGATAGTCCACAAAGGACAAAAGGGTAGCCGTCGGCGAGGTCTCGGCGAAATCCGTGACGACGTCGGCGAAGGCGTCCAGATGCGCGCGCCCGGCGGGGCCGGGGCGCGCCAGCGATTCGACGTCGAGCAGCATCGTGCGCTCCACGTCGGCGACCAGTTCGGGCAGCGACTGGTCGAGGCGGCGGCGCAAGGACCCGAGCTCGCCACCGACCCGCTTGATACGCCGGTAGCCTTCGGGCGAATACCGCTCCGGCGTCCCGGGATCGTCGATCGCGTCGGCGAGTCCCGCCTGTTCGACCCGTTCGGTCACCAGCACCGGTTCGTCCACATCGGACTTTCCGGACGGCGGCACCGGCGACGACAGTTCGCCCGCGCGCCGCCAGAGCGCCGCGAGGTCCGCCGCCGCGATCCGCCAGCGCGCGCCGGTCAGCAGCCGCGCGGCGGCACTGCCCGCGAGCGGGTCGGCGAGCACCCGCAAGGTGCTGACCAGGTCCGCGACCTCGGGTTCGTCGAGCAGGCCACCGAGGCCGACGACCTCGACCGGAAGCCCGCGGGCGCGCATCTCGGCCGCGATCGGCGCCATGTCCGCGCGTCGCCGCACCAGGACCGCCGCGGTGGGCGGCTTTCCGGTCTCCTCCATGACCTCGAACCAGCGCTTCGCCACCGCGTCGGCCACCCACTCGCGTTCGGCGCGGATGTCGGGCAGCAACGCGGACGCGATGTCGGCCGTCCCCGCGCCTTCCAGTGCCCGCAGCCGCGCGACGCCGAGCCCGCGGTCCCGCAACGGTTGCGAGATCGCATTGGCCAGCTCCAGTACCTGGGGCGGGTTCCGAAAACTGGTCAGCAGCCCGAAATCGAGCGCCGGAACGAGTCGTTCCCCGTTGTCACGGGGAAAGTCCGTGGTGAACCGCGGCAGGTTCGCCGCGCTCGCGCCGCGCCAGCCGTAGATGGCCTGAGCCGGGTCGCCCACCGCCGTCACCGGCATCGGCGGATGCTCGACACCGCCGAACAGCGACCGCAACAGGATCCGCTGGGCGTGCCCGGTGTCCTGATACTCGTCGAGCAGCACCGCGCCGTACCGTTCGCGCTCGCCCGCGACCACCGCCGGATAGCTGCTGGCCAGCTGCGCGGCCATCGACATCTGATCGGCGAAGTCGAGTGCGCCCTCGGCTCGCTTCCGCGCGTGATAGGCCTCGACCAGTGGCAGCAGAGCGAGCCGGAACCGTTGCGCGGCCATGACTTCGGCCAGTTTCTGAGGCAGCGAAGCGCGTTGTCCCTTGGCTTTCGGGGCGTTCTCGATGACGTCGCACAGCCAGGACGTGTACTGCGCCAGCCGTTCGGTCTCGACCAGATGCTCGCCGAGCTCTCCGGCCAGCGCCAGCAGTTGCGCCGTCACGGTGGAAGGAACGCGATCGGTGTCGAGGTCGTTGTCCCAAGTGGACACCACGCGATGCGACAGCTGCCACGAAGACGTCTCCGAAAGCAGCCGGACGCCGGGCTGGACGGGGAGCCGCAGGCCGTGTTCGGACAGCAGCCGACCGGCGTACGCGTGATAGGTCAGCACCGTCGGCTCCCCGGCGGTCACCGTCATGCGCAGGTCGCCGGTCGGGTCGATCCGGTCCAGCAGCCCCGATCCGACGAGGCGGCGCAGCCGGGTGCGGACGCGTTCACCGAGCTGGCGGGCGGCCTTGCGGGTGAAGGTCAGGCCGAGGATCCGTTCCGGCGGCACGATGCTGTTGGCGACCAGCCACACCACCCGCGCGGCCATCGTCTCGGTCTTGCCGGCACCGGCGCCCGCGACCACGAGCGACGGTTCGACGGGTGCGGCGATGACCTCGGCCTGCTCGTCGGTGGGGCGGTGCAGGCCGAGCGCGCGGGCGATCTCGGCCGGTTCGACCTGACGGCGCTGGAGCTCGGAGATCAAGGGCCGGTCACCTGCCTGCCCTCGGGCCGCAGCGGGCAGCAACCCCTTGCCGGGCACCGATCACAGTCCGGGTTCTCGGTGACCTGGTACTCCGGTCCGGTGGCCGAACCGGCCGCCGAGCGCACCAGTTCGAGCCACTGTTTGCCACCGTCGGAATCCAGCGGGGCCTGCTCACGCTGGGTGGAACCGGTCTTGTTGTTGGACTTCGCGACATAGACCAGCCGCGCGCCGCCGGGTTTCGAGCCGCCCTCGATCGCGCCGAGCAGCACGGCCAGCTGGTACGCGGCCAGCTGCGGATGCTGTTCGGCGTCGGAAGCGGAGATCGGGACCTTGCCGGTCTTGATGTCGATGACGACCGGGCGCCCGTCCTTGTCCATCTCCACGCGGTCGACGCGGCCACGCAGCAGCACGCGGACGTCGTCCTCCCCCACCGGCAGCTCGACCTCGATGTCCTGCTCGACGCCTGCCTCGATCAGTTCCCTGCGGCTGGATTCCAGCCAGGTGATGAAGTTCCGCAGCATCTGCTCGACCCGCGAACGCTCACGGCGCGAGAACCACGGGGCGCCCGCGTCGACCCGGACCCACGCGTCGTCGAGCGCCGCGCGGATCTGCTCGTCGCTGCTGCCGCCCGCGACGGCCTGCGCGAGCCCGTGGACCAGCGTC
The DNA here is from genome assembly GCA_049998115.1 of Amycolatopsis sp. cmx-4-19. GTDB lineage: Bacteria > Actinomycetota > Actinomycetes > Mycobacteriales > Pseudonocardiaceae > Amycolatopsis. The sequence goes on from JAEBEO010000013.1 coordinate 48,221, forward strand.
CCGGTGACGGCGGCCAGCTGTGCCGGGTCACTGCCGCCGTGGCGTTCGATCAGCCACCGCAGCGGGCATTTGACCAGGACCTCCACAGTGGACGGTGAGATCTTGATGAGGTCGCCGGGCCGGTGCACGGGTTCGTCGGTGGAGGGTTCGAGGAGGCCGTACCAGGTGCTCGGATGCGCCCCCGGTACCCCGGCGGCCGCCAGTTTGGCCAGCTGACGCCCCGCTCGTCGCCGCCTTTCCGGTTCGCACGCCTCGTCGCAGACGACCTCGCGCAGTTCGCCGACGAGTTCGGCGAGCACCAGCGACCGTCCCGCCGGTTTCATCCGCGAGTCGAGACCGCCGTCGTCCGCGCCGTTCTCCTCCAGATCGTCGATGAACCGCGAGGGCTGCTCGTCCTCGCCCGCGACCGCGCTGACCAGCAGTGTTTTCCGCGCCCGGCTCGCGGCGAGGTAGAACAGGCGCCGTTCTTCGGCGAGGATCGGCGCGGTGGCGGACACCTTTTCGTCGTCGACGCCGGACATGAGGTCGACCAGGCGCTCGACACCGAGCACGGAACCCCGCAGCCGCAGGTCGGGCCAGCTGCCCTCCTGGACGCCCGCGATCGACACGACCGTCCACTCGCGGCCGGCCGCCGCATGCGCGGTGAGCAGCGAAACGCCCTCGCTCTTCATGGCCGCGGGCGCCAGCGTGTCCCCCGCGATGTTCTGCGAGGACAGGTAATCCGCGAAAGAAGCGACACTCGCCCGCGGCAATCTGTCGACATAGCGACCTGCCGCGTGGAAGAGCGCGACGATCGCGTCGAGATCCCGATCCGCCTGCGAGCCCAGGGAACCGCCGCGATCGACCAGCCGCGTCATGCGTTGTTCGAGACCGCTGGCCTGCCAGAGATCCCACAGCACCTGCTCGACGCCGTCACCACGCACCACGGCCTGGTGCGCGGCGTGCAGCAGGCCGCCGACGCGGCGCATCGGCAGCGACTCGGCGTCCGCCAGACCGGTGAGCACGTCGTGGGCACGCAAGGCTTCCACCAGCAACTCGTCACTGGAGCGCTGACCGCCGCCCGCGAGCTCCAGCCGTCGCAGACCACGCCGGAGCCGCCGCAGGGCGAGCGGATCCGCGCCACCCAGAGCCGAGGACAGCAGCATCTCGGCGAGGTCGACGTCGAGCAGACCCGGGTCGGCGGCGAGCCGCAGCATCGCCAGCAAGGGCCGGACGGCGGGCTGTTTCGCGAGCGGCAGCTCCTCGGTGGCCGAACCGATCGGCACCCCGGCGGCCCGCAAGGCACGTTGCAGGACAAGGAAAGTACGGGCGGGTGACCGGACAAGCACCGCCATCTCCGACCACGGGACACCGTCGACGAGATGCGCGCGGCGAAGCTGATCGGCGATCCAGCTCGCCTCGGACGCCGGTGTCGGCATCAGGCGGACGCGGACGGCCCCGCCCCCGGCGTCCGGCGCGTCGACGAGCTTGCGGTGCGCCGACGAACCGGAGAGCACGGAGCCGAGTTTCGTGACGGCCGTGCGGATCACCGGCGCGAGCCGATGCGCGGTGGTGAGCAGGACGGTGCGCTCGCCATCGGGATCCGCGTCGGCGAACAGCCGGGGATCCGCGCCGCGGAAGGAGAACACCGACTGATCGGGATCGCCCGCGACGACGAACTCGTCGGCCGCGTGCCCGATGAGGCGGATGAGCCGGGTCTGCAGCGGGTCGAGGTGCTGCGCGTCGTCGACGAACAGGTGCCGGACGCGGCGCTGCTCGCGTTCGCGCAGCTCCGGGTCGTCCTCCAGGGCCAGCAGCGCGGACGTGACCAGCTCGGCGGCGTCCAGCGCGGGCGCGCTCGCGACACCGAGCGCGTTGCCGCCCGCGCCCTGCAGCAGCGTGACCTCTTCGTACTGGCTCCAGAAACGCCCGGCCGCGATCCACTCGTCACGACCGCGGCGTCGGCCGAGTGCGGCCAGGTCCTCCGGGCCGAGACCGCGCTCGGCGGCGCGAAGCAGGAGGTCGCGCAATTCCTCGGCGAAACCGGGGACGTTCAGCGCGGGCCGCAGCTGCTCCGGCCAGTCGAGCGCGCCCTCTTCGAGGTCACCGGCGAGCAGCTCGCGCACGACGACGTCCTGCTCGGCTCCGGCCAGCAGGCGCGGCGGCGGGAGTTCGTCGGCCTGGGCCTCCATGCGCAACAGCGCGTACGCGTACGAATGCACTGTGCGCACGAGCGGTTCCCGGATGGTGCGCGGCAGCGGATCCTCTTCGGGATCGGTGGTGAGCCGGTGGGTGATGTCGGCGCGGAGGGCCTCGGCCGCCTTGCGGGACGTGGTCAGGATGAGCACGCTTTCCGGGTCCGCGCCCTCGGCGATACGTCGCGACGCGGCCGACGCCAGCAGCGCCGTCTTGCCCGTGCCGGGGCCGCCGAGGACCCGGCGGAAGCCGTCCGGGGCGGCCAGCAGGCGGCGGGCGCCCGCGTCCCACTGGAACGACGGCGTGCCGGTGACCGGCGTGCGGACCAGCCGCGCGTCGGTTCCTGCCGCTGTTCGCCGCCCGTTCACGCCCACGATGGAACCACGCCCCGCCGACACAACCTCGCAGCGGCACGGCAAAGTGGGCCCATGGATGACGAACTGCACGAGCGAGTGCGCGAGGTCATCGCGAGCGTGCCCACCGGCTCGGTCGCGACTTATGGGGATATAGCGTCGGTTTCCGGCGCGCCGTCACCGCGGCTGATCGGCCGGATCCTCAGTGAGGACGGCCACGACCTGCCTTGGCACCGGATTCTGCGCGCCGACGGCACACCGGCGCCGCATCTGGTCTACGAACAACTGGAACTGCTGCGCACGGAGGGCGTATTGGCCGATGGCCAGCGCGTCGACCTGCGGAAATACCGGTGGCAGCGTGATCCCGGTGACGACACCGGCTCGGGCGGTCTTTTTTAGGTTAGCCTCGCCTAATGAGTTACATCGAGGCGGAAGTGGCCGGCGTCCGGCGGCTGACCCCGCATATGAGCAGGGTGACCTTCTCGGGGGCGACACTGGAGGACCAGGCGCCCGACCAGTACCTGAAGGTGTTCTTCCCGCGGCCCCGCCAGTCCGAACCCGTCCTGCCCGCGCCGCTGGACGGCGGCGAGGTGTACTCCTGGTACAAGACCTACCTCGCGATGCCGGACGACGTCCGCCCGCCGATGCGCACCTACACCGTGCGCGCGCTGCGGCCGTCGGTGCGGGAGGTCGACATCGACTTCGTGCTGCACGGTGACGAAGGCCCGGCCTCGGCGTGGGCTTCGCAGGCCTCGGAGGGCGACAAGGTCGCGCTCCTCGGGCCGCACGGACTGTACGACGTCCCCGAGGGCACGACCTGGCAGCTGCTCGTCGGCGACGAGACCGCGATCCCCGCGATCGGCGCGATCGTCGAGGCGCTGCCCGCCGGGACGCGAGCGGTGGTCTACGTCGAGATCGGTGATCGCGAGGACCGGCAGGTCTTCGACACGCACGGGACCGTGGAGCTGCACTGGATCGTGCGCGGCTCCGCGCCCGTGGGCGAAGCGGTGCTGGACGCCGTCCGGAAGGCGGATCTGCCGGGCGGGACGCCTTACGCGTGGATCTCGGGCGAGGCGAACATGGTGAAGCTCGCGCGTCGGCATCTCGTCCGGGAGCGCGGGGTCGACAAGCGGGCCATCTGTTTCACCGGGTACTGGCGGCAAGGGCTGAGCGAAGAGGCCGCCGGGCGGGAAGCCCTGCGGCAGGCGGAGAGCGGCGAAGCTCCTTCCGAGGAAGACTGACGCCGCTGGTGGTACCTGAGGCCCCCTTCCTGGCGCGTCGACATGTCTTGAAGGCCCCCCTTTGAGACGTTGAACGTCTCAAAGGGGGCCTTCAGGACATCCTGCTGGGCCGCTGCCGCTTACTGGACCTGACCTGCGGAAAGACAGCAAGGGACCTTTGCTATCACTTTGGGGGCCCTCGACCGGAAGTCCGTGAAGGCCTCCTTCCCTACCTTGAGGGTAGGGAAGGAGGCCTTCACGGACCACAGGACCACAGGACCACAGGAAGCCTCAGTGCGGCACCCAAAGGGTCACCCGGGTCCCCCGCCCCGGATGCGAGTCGATCGTGCCCCGCCCGCCGACCTCGGCCAGCCGCGCCATGATCGACTGGCTGATCCCGAAGCCCGGCGGCCGGTCCAGCATGCTGAAACCGGTCCCCTGATCCCGTGCGATGACCGCGATGCCGCCTTCGCGCTCTTCGACGCGAAGCACGACCTGCTTCGTCCCGGCGTGTTTCACGGTGTTTCGGAGGGCTTCGCGGACGGCGTCGCGGATGGCGGTCCGGCGGGCGTGGGAGAGCCGATAGTCCTCTTCGGTCTCGGCCGCGACGAGTTGGGTGCGGAGGCCGTCGCGCGCCATTTCGGTGGCGACCTCGGCGAGGTCCGCCGCGAGCCCGCGAGCCGACGGCGAGTCCGGGCCGATCAGTTCGCGCCGCAGTTCGGCCGCTTGCGCCCGCGCGGTCGCACGCATTTCCGCGAGCCGTTGCGCGGCGGCGGAATCATCGTCCGGGGCTTCCAGGCCCATCGCTTCGAGGGTCTGCAGTACGGAGTCGTGCATGACCCGTTGTGTGCGCAACCGCTCGGCCCGTTGCCCGCGCCGCATCCCGATCCCGAGCGCGAACCGGGTGCCGACGCCGAGCAGGATCAAGATCCCCGCCGTGGTCACCATCGCCACGACCAGCGCGATCATGCAGCCCACCGAACGGCTCACCGCGAGCGGGTCGTCGATCGGCAGGCCGCCCGCCCAGGTCAGGAACACGCGGAACGGAAAGGCCGCGACCAGCAACAGGAACACGGCGGGCAGGCCGAACGACAGCGTCCACAACGCGATCGTCCCGACCAGCCACGTCCACGCGACGTCGATGGCGAACGGCTGGATCGCGGCCGGCGCGGTCGCGGCGACGAACGTCGTGAGCACCACGCCCACCGCGAGATCGGCGTACATCAGCCGTCCGGACGTCTTCGCCCGGATGCCTCGGCCCCGCACCACCCACCACACCGCGAAGACGTTCAGCAGCACCGCCAGGATCGTCGTGCTCAGCACCGGCACGATCCCGGCCGAGCCGTTGGCGACCAGGAAACCGATGTACACCTTGGGAAACGCGGCGACGCGGTAGAAGATCGGGCCGAGCGCGGAGTAGCGGATCGCCCGCATCAGCAGGGAATCCGCGGAGTCCTCCCGATAGCGCCAGTCGGGAACGGAATCGGGGTCGGGTGTTTCGTCGGCCGGGCTCGCGCCCAGCACCGAGGATCCCTTTCGCAACATAGCGCGCACGAAGGTGACCGATTGCGACTCGGACATCCGCCGCCCTCCCGTGCGTCCGGTGTGTCGAGCCTGGCAAAGGGGACTAGTCCCGTCAAGACGGCCGAATGCGCATCAACCGAGTTCTGAGACGAGCAGTTTCACCAGTGCGCCCAAGCGCTGCCGTTCGGGCTGGGCGGTCGGCACCCCGACGGCCTCCAACGGCGCCGCCGTCACCGGTCCGACGCAGGCGCACAGCACCGGACCTCGCAAAGCCGCGAGGAGTTCCTCGCGACGCGATCCCGCCAGCACAAGAAGATTCGCAGCGGCCGGAGCGGAAGTGAACGCGAGCGCGGCCACCCGTCCGGCGACCACACTTTCGACGAGATCGTGCACAGGTTCGACGTCCGCGGGCGAAAGCCAGCGATACGGCTGTGCCTGGACGACGTCCGCGCCGGAATCCCGCAGCAGTCCGGTGAGTTCGGGCAGCAGGGTCCCGTGCAACTGGACGGCGACCCGCTCCCCGCGGACACCGGCCTCGCGCAAGCCTTCGAACAGTTCGGCGTTGCTCTCCTCCGGCGCGGAGAACTCCTCGCGCAAACCGGCGCCGCGCACCGCACCGGCCGCTTTGGGCCCGCGCACGAAGATCCGCGACTCCCCCAGCCGCTCCAGCAGCGGTTCGCGCAGCCCCCAGCCTTCCGCGGCCGTGAGCCAGCCGCGGAACCCGGCCCCGGTGGTGACGGCGGTGAAGCCGACGCGTTCGGCCAGGACGGCGTCCGTCGCCGCGCGCAGTTCGGCGTCGTCGGGCAGCGGGACGATGCGGATGGTGGGCGCGTGCAGCACACTCGCGCCATGGCGTTCGAGTGCGGCGATGAAGTCGTCGGCCCGCCGCTCCGCGGTGATCCCGATCGTGATGCCGCTGAGGTCAGCCATAACGCGCGCCCATCTTCCTGATCTCTTCCGCCAGCCGCTCGCGCAGATCCGCCGGTTCCAGCACTTCGAGGTTCCCGCCGAACCGCAGCAGCTCGCCGACGGCCGATTCCCCCGGCTCGACGGGCAATTCCAGTTCCAGCCAGTCGTCCTCGTCCGGTTCGGCGCCGTCCGCGACCGCTTCCCGCAACGCCCGCGCGCCGACAGCGCCCAGATAGAACGGTAGGAGTATGCGGGCGAACTCGTTCAACCGGACCAGCGCCACCCGCGAGTACATCCGTTTCTCGAACTGCTCCGACCACTCCTGCCAGTACCGCGCGAGGTCGAAGCCGGACGGCCGCTCGAAGGTCTCGCCGAGGTCTTCGAGTTCCTCGATCCGCGAGACGCGGTAGGTCCGGTCGTTCCCGTCGCAGCGCGCCGCGAGGTACCAGTTCCCCGCCTTGAGGATCAGGCCCAGCGGATCGAGGACGCGCTCCACCTTCCGCTGTCCCCACCGTTCGTAGCGGACCTTGATCCGCCGCGCGTGCCACACCGCGTCGGCCAGTCCGGACAGCCGCGGCAGGCTCTCGATCCCGCGGTGCCATCCCGGGACGTCCAGGTAGAACCGGTCGGAGACCTTGCTCGCCCCTTCCCGCAGTTCGGCGGGCATCGCCGCGTGCAGTTTGAGTTGCGCGGCGGCGAGGACGGTGCCCAGCCCGAGTTCGGCCGCCGCCACCGGCAACCCGGCCAGCGAAAGCGATTGCGCCTCCTCCTCGGTGAGCCCGGTCAGCCGCGTCCGATAGCCGTCGACCAGCTGGTATCCGCCCGAACGTCCTCGATCGGCGTACACCGGCACGCCCGCGGCCGACAGGGCCTCGACGTCGCGGTAGACCGTCCTGACGGACACCTCCAGCTCGGTGGCCAGTTCCTCGGCCGTCATCCGGCCGCGGTTCTGCAGCAGGAGGAGTACCGAAAGGAGTCTGCTCGCACGCATGAATCCAGTATCGCCGAAAAACCTGACACGATCTGACAGGTTTGCCTGTCAGGGTGACTCCCATGAACACCTTCGCCATGAAGAATTGGGACGAAAACATCGTCAGCGGCACCGACGGCGGCCCGCGCGTGGCCTACGCGCACGCCACACTCGGCTACAGCGGGGTGATCGAAGGCGAGTCGGTCGTCGACTACCTGCTGTACTACGCGGGCGAGGGTTACGACGGCAGCGGGACGGCCGCGCCGGGCTTCGAACGCATCGAGGGCAGTGTGGACGGACGTGAGGGCAGCTTCGTGATCAAGCACGACACCGGCTTCGACGCGAAGGGCATCACGTCGACGTTCACGGTGGTCGCCGGCTCCGGAACGGGTGAACTCGCCGGGATCACCGGGTCCGGCACCACCACGGGCGTCGTCGGCGAGCCGACGATGTCGTACACGCTCGAATACGCGCTTTAGGGAGGACAGGTGCTCGAGGTCGATCGCGAGCAGGTGCTGGCGTACCGGATCGCGGCCCACGGACTGCACCGCGAGGAGACGGACGCGGCCGCGGCGGCCGTGTTCGACCTCGGGCTGCAGGACTCCGTCCGTGACACCGCCTTGCTGGGTCTCGCCGCCCGTCTCGACGGCGACGTGACGCCCGGGGTCTGGGACGACCCGCGCTTCGTGCTCGCCTGGACGCACCGCGGTGCCCCGCATTTCCACCGCCGCGCGGAGCTGGACGCGATCAGGGCCGCTCTCGTCCCGCTCGACGAGAAGGACGCGATGGCCAGGATCATCTGGCAGCGCAAGCAGGTCGAGGACGCCGGGATGTCCGCGACGGACGCGTTGTCCTCCGCGGCGAAGGCCATCCGCCAGGTCGTCACCGGCGTGCGGACCAAGGGCACGGTGAGCGGCGCGGTCACGAAGCTGATCCCCGACGGCCTCTCGTACGCCTGTCGCGGCTGCGGCGTCGTGCACATCTACGAGCAGCTGATGCGGGTCGCGACGATCCACGCCGGGGTCCGGCTGGAGGCGGGCGCGACGCCGGCGACCTTGGCACCGCTCGAAAAGCGGGGCGCCTTCAAGACCTCGCCGGACGTCGAAGCAGCCACCCGCGTGGTCGAGGGCTACTTGCGGATCAACGGTCCGGCCGGCCCGGGCGACGCGGCCGGGTACGTCGGGACGACGCGCACCGGCGTCGACGCGATGTGGCCGGGGAACCTCGTGGAAGTCCGCGTCGACGGCAAGAAGGCGTTCCTGCCGGAGGATCGGCTGCCGTTGCTGGAGAACCCGCCGGAGCCGGACGTGGTGCGTCTGCTGCCGCCGCTGGATCCGTTCGTCCAGGCGCGGGACCGGTCCGTGCTGGTGCCGGACAAGGCGCGGCAGAAGGAAGTGTGGAAGATCCTCGGCAATCCCGGCGTCCTGCTGGCCGACGGCGGGATCGCCGGGGTCTGGCGGGCCAAGGCGAGCGGCAAGAAACGGCTCGACTTCACCGTCACCCCCTTCGACGCCCCGCGTCCCGCCGTGCGGAAGGCGGCCGAGGAGGAGGCCGCCCGCGTCGCCGCCACCCGCGAATTCCCCGATCACCGCGTGTCCTGGTCCTGACCTCCCGCGTTTAGTCCTCTGGTTGCGGTAGTTGCATGGGCAAGGACCGCAACCAGAGGACTGAACGCGGGAGGATCACGGGTCCACGGCCAGCCGGTAGCCGCGTTTGACGACGGTCTGGACGAGCTTCGGGGCGCCCAGGGCGCTCCGCAGGCGCCCGATGGCGGTCTCGACGGCGTGCGCTTCACCGCCGCCGGGCAGCGCGGAGATCAGTTCCCGCCGCGAGACCACCCGCCCCGGCGACTCCGCGAGCGCCTTCAGCATGGCCATCGGCGCGGGCGCGACGTCGCACCATTGCCCGTCGACCAACGCCGCCTGACCACGCAGCTCGATGCTCCGCCCGCCCGCCGTCAGCCGGGGCGAGCGGGCTTCGAGCGCGTCCGACACCGTCCGCGCGAGCGCCCCGATCCGCGAGCGCGCGGGCTGCACGGCCGGGACGCCGAGTGCGGCCAGCGGTCCGGCCGTGATCGGCCCGACACACGCCGCGACGACCCGCTTTTCCAGCGCCCGCACGATTCCCGGCAGCCGTCCGGTCCGCTTGGCGACGGCCAGCAGTGACGCGACGGCGGGCGCGCTGGTGAACGGCAGCGCGTCCACCGTGCCGTCGAGCACCGCGTCCAGCAGCCTGTCGAGCGGCCCCGGATCGGCGGGTCCGACCCAGCGGTACACCGGGACCTCGATCACCTCGGCACCGGCCGAACGCAGACTGTCCACAAAGTACGGGAGTGGTTCCCCGTGCAGCTGGACCGCGATCCGCCGACCGTCCACACCGGACTCCAGCAGGTGTTGAAGAACCTCGGCGTTGCTCTCCGACGCCGGCGAGTAGTCCTCCGAAAGCCCGGCCGCGCGGATCGCGCCCTTGGCCTTCGGGCCGCGCGCGTGCAGGGACGACTTCCCCATCCTGTCCAGCAGTTCCTCACCCAGTCCCCAGCCTTCGGCCGCCTCGATCCAGCCGCGGAAACCGATCCCGGTCGTCGCGACGACGGCGTCGACGCGCTCCTGGAGCAGACGTGTGGTCGCCGCCCTCAGTTCGGTGTCGTCGGCGAGCGGGACGATCCGGATCGCCGGGCCGTAACGCACGGTCGCACCCTTACGCACGAACAGCGCGCCGAGCTCGTCCGCCCGCCGCGCCGCCGTGATCCCGATGACGAATCCAGCCAGGGGAAGGACTTCCGTCACGGTGAGGCTTCCACCTCGACCACGCCCCGGGCGACCCGCACCCGGTACGCCCGGACCGAGACACCTTCGGCGTCGAGGCATTCGCCGGTCCGCAGGTCGAACCGCTCCTTGTACACCGGCGACGCCACCACCGGCACCCCGGCCGCGTCTCCGACGATCCCGCGCGAAAGCACCGCGACACCGCTGATCGGGTCCATATTGGACAGTGCGTACCACCGGCCGCCGGGGAGCCGGAAGATCGCCACCTGCGCACCGTCGTCGAGCAGTGCGGCGACGCCGGACCAGTCGGGGACCGCGCCCGCCGCGCAGATCGCGGTCCAGGCGCGCTCGATCGACGTCGTCATCGCTTCACCTCCGGGATGCCCAGCAGCACGGGCACCTTCTGCTCGCGTTCGGTCCGGAACGAGATCGTCGGATCCGGTGTGCTCGGCGCGTTGACGAACGACGTGAACCTCGCCAGCTTCTCCGGGTCTTCCAGCACACCACGCCATTCGTCGGCGTAGTCCCCGACGTGCTTGGCCATCGCCGCGTCGAGGTCCTCGCAGATGCCGAGTTCGTCGTCGACGATCACCGCGCGCAGATGATCCAGCCCGCCCTCCATCTCCTCGACCCACGGCGCCGTGCGCTGCAACCGATCGGCCGTGCGGACGTAGAACATCAGGAACCGGTCGATCGTGCGGATCAGCGTCTCCGTGTCCACTTCGGACACCAGCAGCTCCGCGTGCCGCGGGGTCGCTCCGCCGTTCCCGCCGACGTAGAGGTTCCAGCCCTTGTCGGTGGCGATGATGCCGAAGTCCTTGCTCCGCGCCTCGGCGCATTCCCGCGCGCAGCCCGAAACCGCGGACTTCAGCTTGTGCGGCGAGCGCAGGCCCCGGTACCGCAGTTCGAGTTCGATGGCGAGCCCGACGCTGTCCTGCACCCCGTACCGGCACCACGTCGAACCGACACAGGATTTCACCGTGCGCAACGACTTCCCGTACGCGTGCCCGGATTCGAACCCGGCGTCGACGAGCCGCCGCCAGATCAGCGGGAGCTGGTCCACGGCCGCCCCGAACAGGTCGATCCGCTGTCCGCCGGTGATCTTGGTGTACAGCCCGAAATCCATCGCGACCTGGGCGATCACCATCAGTTTCTCCGGCGTGATCTCGCCGCCGGGTATCCGGGGCACCACCGAGTAGGTGCCGTTGCGCTGGAGGTTCGCGAGGAACTTGTCGTTGGTGTCCTGCAGGGTCGCCTGCTCGCCGGCCAGGATGTGCCCGTTACCGAGTGTCGCGAGGATCGAGGCGACGGCGGGTTTGCAGATCGCACAGCCGGTTCCGCTGCCGTAGCGGTCGATCATCTCGCTGAATGTGCTGATCCGTGTGGCCCGCAGGATCTGGAACAGCTCCGCGCGTGACTGGCCGAAGTGCTCGCACAGCGCCTTCGACTGCTCGACGCCGCAAGCCGTCAGCAGCTTTCCCAGCAGCGGGACGCAGGATCCGCAGGCCGTCCCGGCGCCGGTGCAGCCCTTGATCTTGGCCACCGAATCGCAGCCTTCGCCGGTGATCGCATGCGTGATCGTGCCCTTGGACACCGCGTTGCACGAACAGATCTGCGCGGCGTCGGGCAGCGCGTCGACGCCGACCGCCGCGCCACCACCCGCCGGAGCGAGGATCGCACCGGGCTCGGCAGGCAACGGCCGCCCGACCATCGCGCGCAACGTGGTGAACTCGCTCGCGTCGCCGACCAGCACACCGCCGAGCAACGTCGTCGAATCGTCCGAGACCACGAGTTTCTTGTAGGTCCCGGCGACGGCGTCGTTGAACGCGACCTCAAGCGCACCCTCGGTCGCCGCGTGCGCGTCGCCGAAACTGGCGACGTCGACCCCCATGAGCTTGAGCTTTGTCGACATGTCGGGTTCGGGGAACGTGCCCTCGCCGCCGGTCAGCTGTGCCGCGACGACCTCCGCCATCGCATAGCCCGGCGCGACGATGCCGTACACCTTTCCGGCCACGGCGGCACATTCGCCGATCGCGTAGACCGCCGGATCGGACGTCCGGCAGGACTCGTCGACCAGGATCCCGCCCCGGGCACCGACTTCCAGGCCGGACGAGCGGGCGAGGTCGTCACGCGGCCGGATCCCGGCGGAGAACACGACGAGGTCGACATCGAGTTCGGTGCCGTTGCCGAGCCGCGCGAGGTAGCGTTCGCCGTCCGGCACGATGGCGTCGGTCGAGGTCCCCGTGTGGACGGTCACGTCGAGTTCGGTGATCAGCCGCCGCAGCAGGCCGCCGCCACCCTCGTCGACCTGCAGTGGCATCAGCCGCGGCGCCATCTCGACGACATGCGGGGAGAGGCCCATGTCCCGCAACGCCTTCGCGGCTTCGAGCCCGAGCAGGCCGCCGCCGATGACGACCGCGGACCGACGACCGCGTCCGGGTCGCCGAGCGGCTTCCCGGATGGCGTCGAGATCTTCGATCGTCCGGTAGACGAAGCACCCCGGGAGATCGTGGCCGGGCACCGGTGGGACGAACGGCCGCGAACCGGTCGCGAGGACGAGCGCGTCGTACGGCTGCTCGTACCCGGATTCGGTGACGACGACCTTCCGGGAGCGGTCGACCGAAGCCACCGCGTCGCCGAGGCGCAGTTCGACCAGCGGATCACCGGTGTAGTCGGCGCCGTTCAACGAAAGCGAAGCCGGATCCCAGGTGTCCACATAGGACGTGAGGGCGACGCGGTCGTAAGCGGGCCGCGTCTCCTCGGCGAGCACCACCACCTGCCATTCGCCTGCCTTGTCCGCCGCGCGCAGCGCTTCCACCAGCCGGTGCGCGACCATCCCGTGTCCCGCGACGACGAGTTTCCGCATCAGACCTCCGCCCCGGCGAGCGCCAGACCTCGGGTGCCCGCCACCTCCGTCTGCTGTTTGCGCAGATACACCGCCCACGTGACGGTGAAGCACAGTCCGTAGAAGATCAGGAAGGCGACGAACGCAGGCACCCCGCTCTTGGTGTCCGCGAACGACTGCCGGAACGCGAGGTTGATGAACAGCCCGCCGAGTGCGCCGATCGCCCCGGCCAGCCCGATCAGCGCACCGGAGAGCTTGCGTGCCTTGAGCATTTCGGTGACCTCGTCGGCGCCTTCGCTGATCTTGACCTTCGCCTTGGCGCGGAAGATCGCCGGGATCATCTTGTACGTCGAACCGTTGCCGACCCCGGTGAGCACGAACAGCACGATGAACGCGACGGTGAACAGCGCCAGCGAGTTCGACGTCGAGGCCAGGATCAGCACCACGGTGGCCGCGGCCATTCCGACGAACGTCGCGAAGGTGACCTTGCCGCCGCCGATCCGGTCGGACAGCCAGCCACCGGCCGGACGGGCAAAGGAACCGAGCAGCGGCCCGAGGAACGTCACCGCGGCCGCCTGCAGCGGCGTCCGGCCGAACTGGTTCTGCAGCACGAGACCGAACGCGAAGCTGTAGCCGATGAACGAGCCGAACGTGCCCACGTAGAGCAGCGACATCACCCAGGTGTGCGGATCCTTGACGACCTCGCGCATCGCCTTGGTGTCGCCCTTCATCGAGGCGAGGTTGTCCATGAAGAAGTACGCACAGGTCGCGGCGAGCACGATCAGCGGGAGGTAGATCGCGAGCACCAGCCGGGGCGCGGTCGCCCCGACCGTGCCGATGACCAGCAGGCCGATCAGCTGGATCGCCGCCACGCCGAGGTTCCCGCCGCCCGCGTTGAGCCCGAGTGCCCAGCCCTTGTGCTTCTCGGGGTAGAAGGCGTTGATGTTGGTCATCGACGACGCGAAGTTCCCGCCGCCGACCCCGCCGAGCGCGGCGATCAGCAGGAAGGTGCCCAGCGACGTGCCCGGCTGCATCGCGATCGCCGCCAGGACGGTGGGCGCCAGCAGCAGCAACGCGCTGACGATCGTCCAGTTCCGGCCGCCGAACCTCGCCACCGCGAAGGTGTACAGCGGCCGCATGAGCGCACCGATCAGCGTCGGCGTCGAGACCAGCAGGAATTTGTCGGCGGGCGAGAACCCGTACCGCGGCCCCATGAACAGGACCATCACCGACCACAGTGTCCAGACGGAGAAGCCGATGTGCTCGGCCAGGATGGAGAACCAGAGGTTGCGCCGGGCCACCTTCTTCCCGGTCTCTTCCCAGAACCGCTCGTTCTCCGGATCCCAGTGCTCGATCCAGTGCTTTCCACGAGCCTCCATGAAGTCCTCCTTGGTGGATGCGTTCGGGTTCACTGGGCAGCCAGCCATTGCGCGACCCCGCCGACGACGTCCTTGCAGCCGCCGCACCCGGTCGTCGCGCGGGTCGCCCCGGCGAGGGCGGGGACGTCGGTGGCGCCGGCGCGCCAGGCCTCGACGAGGCGGCCCTTGGTCACCGCGTTGCAGCGGCAGATGACCGCCGACGCGGGCAGATCGGCCGGGCTCGACGCCGACGGCGCCCCGGCGGGCAGCGCGCGGCCGAGCAGGACGGCGAGCCGGTCCTCGGGCACCGGGGTACCCCGGTCGTAGAGTTGCGTGATCGTCGCGGCCGCGTCGGGCAGGCCGAGCAGGATCGCACCGGTGACCCGGTTTTCGCGGAGGACGAGCTTGCCGTAGCGGCAGCCCGCCGGGTCGCTGAAGGTGAGCACCTCGGCGGCCGGGTCGTCCGCGCCGGTCGTCGTCTCGCCGAGCGCGGTGAGGTCGATACCGCGGGCCTTGAGCCGAGTCACCGGCCGCGTACCGCTATACCGTGACGACGCCTTGGTGCCGGTGACGAGATCGGCGACGACGGCGGCCTGCTCCCACGCCGGTTGCACCAGCCCGCCGGACGCGCCGGGATGCCGGGCGCAGTCCCCGATCGCGTGGATCCGGCCGTCGCTGGTCCGCAGCAGATCGTCGACGACGATGCCGCCGTCGACGGTCAGCCCGGCGTCCACGGCCAGCTTCGTCTCGGGCCGCACACCGGTCGAGACGACGACGAGGTCGGCGGGGATGTGCGTACCGTCGTCGAGTTTGAGGCCGTCACCGCTGACATAGCGGGCGGCTCCGACGCCGAGCCGGAAGCCGACGCCGAGTTCTTCGAGCTTCCTGGTCAGCACCCGCGCGGATTCCGCGTCCAGCTGGCGTTCCATGATGTGCGGCATCGGATGCACGACGGTGACGAGGTTTCCACGCCCCGCGAGGCCTCGCGCCGCCTCCAGGCCGAGAAGCCCGCCGCCCAGCACGGCGACCGGTGCGCCCAGCTTGGCGGCGTCGAGGATGCGGGCGCAGTCGTCGAGGGTACGGAACGCGACGACGTCCGGTCCGGGTTCGAGGCCTTCGACGGGCGGCATCCACGGATTGGCCCCGGTGGCGAGCACGAGCGCGTCGTAGTCCACAGTGGACCCATCGTCTAGATGGACCCGCCGCGCGGCACGGTCGATCGCCGTCGCGGCGACCCCCTTGCGCAGGTCGGCGCCGGTGCGGGACGGCCAGTCGTCGTCGTGCAGCCGGACGACCTCGGGCCGCATGGTCCCGGCGACCACCGAAGACAGCAGCACCCGGTTGTAGGCGGCATGCGTCTCGGCGCCGACGACGGTGAGCCGGACGCGTTCGCCGCCGGGATCGCGGCGCTGGATGTCGTCCGCGAGCCGCGCGCCCGCCATCCCGTATCCGGCGATGACCACCGTCCGGGGGCTCACGCGACGACCTCGGCCGGGGTGAGCGCGACCGCGCACACCTTGAACTCGGGCATCCGGCTGGTCGGGTCGAGTGCCGGGTTGGTCAGCAGGTTCGCCCGGCCCGCACCCGGAAAGTGGAACGGCAGGAACACCAGATCCGGGCGGAGCGATGCCACACACCGGACCCGCGCCAGGGTCTCCCCGCGTCGCGACCGCACGACCGCGAGGTCGCCCTCGGCCAGTCCCGCCCGGGCGGCGGTGTCCGGATGGACTTCCACGAAGGCCTCCCCCACGACGTCGTTCAGCTCCTTGACCAGCCGGGTCTGCGCGCCGGACTGGTAGTGCTGCAGGACCCGGCCGGTGGTGGCCTGCAAGGGGAATTCGGCGTCCGGAAGCTCGGCCGGGCCGACGTGGTCCACCGGCACGAACCGGGCGCGTCCGTCCGGATGGGCGAAGGCGTCGAGGAACATCCGGGGCGTGCCGGGATGCGTTTCCGCCGGGACCGGCCAGTACAGCGCCTCACCGGCGCGCAGCCTCTCGTAGGTGACGCCGGAGTAGTCGGCGACGCCGCCCTTGGACGCCCGGCGGAGCTCGGTGAAGACGGTCTCCGCGTCGGCTGGGAACCGGCCTTCGGGCTGGCCGAGCCGCCGGGCCAGTTCCGCGAGCACGTACAGATCGGTCCTCACCCCGGGCGGCGGGTCGATCGCCTTGCGGCGCAGGAGGATCCGGCCTTCGAGGTTGGTCATGGTGCCGTCCTCTTCGGCCCACTGCGTCACCGGGAGGACGACGTCGGCCATCGCCGCCGTCTCCGAAAGGACGAGGTCGGAGACGACCAGGAAGTCCAAAGAGGACACTTTTTCCTGGACCCGCCCCGCCCCGGGGGCAGAAACGACGAGGTTGCTGCCGAACACCATCAGCGCGCTGGGCCCGTCTTCGGTACCGAGTGCTTCCAGCAGCTCGACGGCCGAACGGCCCGGGCCGGGCAGGGATTTCGGCGGTACCCCCCAGACCCCGGCGACGTGCTCACGGGCGGCGGGGTCGTCGATCCTGCGGTAGCCGGGAAGCTGGTCGGCCTTCTGCCCGTGTTCGCGCCCGCCCTGGCCGTTGCCCTGTCCGGTCAGGCACCCGAAACCGGATCCCTCGCGGCCCGGAAGTCCCAGCGCGAGCGCGAGATTGATCCACGCGTTGACCATCGCGGTGCCGTTGGCGTGCTGCTCGGTGCCGCGCGCGGTGAGGAGGTAGGCGTTGCGGGCTGCGGCGAGTTTCGCGGCGACCCGGCGCTGGTCGGCGGCGGAGACGCCGGTGACCTGCTCGACGCGCTCGGGCCACCACGCCGCGACCGAGCGCCACAGCTCGTCGAAACCGTTCGTTCGCTTGTCCACATAGGACTGGTCGAGTAGCCCGTCGGCGACGACGGCGTGCAGGATCCCTTGTGCGAGGGCGAGGTCGGTCCCCGGTGCGGGTGCGAGGTGCAGCCCGGCGAGTTCGGCGGTCGGCGTCCGGCGCGGGTCGACGACGATCAGCTCGGCGCCCCGCAGGTGCTGCGTGAACGGCGGCATGGTCTCGGCCGGGTTCGCCCCGATCAGGAGTACGGCGTCGGCGTCGGCGAGATCCGTGACGGGGAAAGGCATCCCGCGATCGGCGCCGAAAGCCTTGATCCCCGCGGCGGCCGCCGAAGACATGCAGAAGCGGCCGTTGTAGTCGATCTGCGACGTGCCCAGCGCGACCCGGGCGAACTTCCCCAGCAGGTAGGCCTTTTCGTTGGTCAGCCCGCCGCCGCCGAAGACCGCGACCGCGTCGGCTCCCCTGGCTGCCCGGATTTCGGCGAGCCGGCGCGCGACGAGGTCGAGCGCCTGTTCCCAGGTCGCGGGCCGGAGTTCGCCGCCGACGCGGACGAGCGGCGTCGTCAGGCGGGAGGGGGAGGTGAGAAGTTCTCCCGACGTCCAGCCCTTCTGGCACAGGCCGCCCGCGTTGACCGGGAAGTCGCGCGGGGTGACGCGAGTGCCGTCGAGGCTCATCCCGCACTGCAGGGCGCAGTACGGGCAGTGCGTGTCCACCACACGAGCGGGGGCGGCGAGCGGCACGGGAGCACCTCCAGGCGTCGATTGCGCTTGAAGGTAGGGACGCCGTGTTACCTGAAAACTTCTGAATGTTTCAGGCGTTTGACATTGCCCGCCGCCGCCGTACGTCACACCGTGAGGTTCCCATCGACTATAAACTCAATGTATAGACGGTGCGTATACACACTGTGTATAGTCGCCGCCATGTCCATCGGGAACACCCTGCTCGGCCTGCTCGAAGGCGGCCCCAAGCACGGTTACGACCTCAAACAGCTCTACGACAAGCAGTTCCGCCAGGACCGTCCGCTGCACTACGGGCAGGTCTACTCGACGCTGAACCGGCTCCTGAAGAACGGTCTCGTCGAGGAGAACGGCATCGAGGCGGGCGGCGGTCCGGACCGGAAGCGGTACGCGATCACCGACGCCGGTGTCACCAACGTCGAGGAATGGCTCAAGAGCCCGGAAAGCCCCTCGGTCTATCTGCAGAACACGCTGTACACCAAGGTCGTGCTCGCGCTGCTGTCCGGACGCGGCGCCCAGGACCTCCTCGACGCCCAGCGTGGTTCCCATCTGCGCACCATGCGCGAGCTCACCGCCCGCAAGACCACCGGCGACCTCGCCGATCAGCTCATCTGCGACCACGCGCTGTTCCACCTGGAAGCGGATCTGCGGTGGCTGGAGCTCACCGCCGCCCGCCTCGACGAACTCGCGCGCCAACTGACTCGCTGAACCTGGGGACCACAAGTGGAAACACCGTTGTTACAAGGGCTCGGCCTGCACAAGGCCTACGGTCCGAACCAGGCACTGGCCGGGGCGGGGCTCGAAATCGGGCCCGGTGAGATCGTCGCGGTCATGGGCCCGTCGGGCTCCGGGAAATCGACGCTCCTGCACTGCCTGTCCGGCATCGTCCGCCCCGACGAGGGACAGGTGCTGTTCCGCGGGCGCGAGCTGCGGTCGATGTCCGACACCGAGCGCAGTGCCTTGCGGCGTACGGAATTCGGCTTCGTCTTCCAGTTCGGGCAGCTCGTCCCCGAGCTGACCTGCCTGGAGAACGTCGCGTTGCCGCTGCGGCTCGGCGGGTGGAAACGCCGTCCGGCGGAACGGCTCGCGGCGACCTGGCTCGACCGGCTGCAGGTCGCCGACGTCGCGGGCAGCACCCCCGGCCGCGTCTCGGGCGGGCAGAGCCAGCGGGTCGCCATGGCCAGGGCGCTGATCACCGAACCGTCGGTGATCTTCGCGGACGAACCGACGGGCGCGCTGGACTCGCTCAGCGGCGAGGGGATGATGCGACTCCTCTCGGAGACCGCGAAGCAGACCAACGCCGCCGTCGTCCTGGTCACGCACGAGCCACGGGTGGCCGCGTACTCCGACCGCGAGGTCGTCGTCCGCGACGGCCGGACACGGGAACCGGCGGTGACCCGATGAGCCGCTGGGAAGACCTGGCACTGGGATTCCGGCTGGCCGTCGGGGGCGGCCGGGGTACCGCGGTCAGGCTGGTGCTCAGCACCATCGGGATCGGGCTGGCGGTCGCCGTCCTGCTGCTCGCCGCGTCGGCGGGCAACGCCTACGAAAGCAGGCAGCAGCGGGAGAACGCCTCCCTGGTGAACTTCGACGCCGCGCACGAGGGCGACCCGTTGCTGTTCACCGGGCGGACGACGGAGTTCCGCGGCGAACCGATCCGGCTCGACTACGTGCACGCGA
Organism: Amycolatopsis sp. cmx-4-19; assembly: GCA_049998115.1. GTDB lineage: Bacteria > Actinomycetota > Actinomycetes > Mycobacteriales > Pseudonocardiaceae > Amycolatopsis. The sequence goes on from JAEBEO010000013.1 coordinate 67,558, forward strand.
GCGGGCCGAACGCACCGGTGCCGCCGGGGCTGGACCGGGTGCCGTCGCCGGGCGAAGTCATCGTCTCACCCCGGCTGAACGAACTTCTCGCGTCGGACGTCGGCGAACTCCTGCGGCCCCGCCTCGCCGGCACGCCGGTCGGGGTCGTCAAACTGGAAGCCCTGCAGAACCCGCGGGACTTGAGCGCCTACGTCGGTGTCGACGCGTCGTTGGCCGGCTACCCGATCTATGGTTTCGGCAGCTCCGGGCCGGGCGGGCAATTCGAACCGGAAGCGCTGCTGATGCTGCTGATCGGGATCGTCGCCCTGCTCACGCCGGTGTTCATCTTCATCGGCACGACCTCGCGCATCGGAAGCGCCAACCGGGACCGGCGGCTCGCCGCGCTCCGGCTGGCCGGGGCGTCGTCCTGGCAGGTCCGCCGGGTGGCCGCGGGCGAGACCCTGGTGAGCGCGGCGACCGGACTGCTCGCCGGCACCGGGTTGTTCCTGCTGATCCGCAGCCAGGTCGCGAACCTGCAGGTGTTCCGCTTCGGCCTCTTCCCTGGCGACCTCACGCCGTCGTGGCCGCTGGTGGTGCTGATCGCCCTCCTCGTCCCGGCGCTGACCGTGGTGACCACGCTGGTCGCCCAGCGCCACACGATCATCGAACCGCTCGGGGTGGTCCGCGAGGCCTCCCCGGCCCGGCGACGGCTGTGGTGGCGGCTGCTGCCCGTCGTCGCGGGCATCGCCCTGCTGCTACCGGGCTACCCGTCCGGCAGCGGGTTCGCCAGGAAAATGCTGATGTCGGGTGCTTTGCTCCTGCTGATCGGCATCCCGGCGATGCTCCCCTGGCTCCTGGAACGCGCGGTCGCCCGGATCCGCGGTGGCCCACCGGCGTTCCAGCTCGCCATCCGGCGGCTGCAGAGCGACAGCGGAACGCCTTCCCGGGTCGTCGCGGGTCTCTGCGTCGTCATCGCGGGAGCGATCGCCCTGCAGTCCATGCTGACCGGGCAGGCCGCCTTGTACGCCGGGCTCCCGGTTTCGCGTCCGCTGTCGTCGTCCGGCTCGATCGACTTCACCGCGTGGGGCGGCAAGGCCGCCGAGGGCACGGTGGCCGCGGTGCGAGCCGTCCCCGGCGCCGGGGACGTCCGCTCCCTCCGCACCGTGCTCGTCGGCGACTCGGGCGCCTACCTGGGCATCGCGGACTGCGCCACGATCACGGCCGTCACCGCGGTGACGTCGTGCGCTGACGGGGATATGTTCTCCTACAACGAAGAATTGCCCCGGAAAGTGCACAAAGGACAGACGGTGACCCTGCTCGACGACGGGAAGCGGGAGCAGCGCTGGACCATCCCGGCGGACCCGCGCGCCGTCGAGTTCACCCGAGGGGAGGCCGCCGACCACGCCGGCGCGCAGATCCTGGCGACACCCGGCGCGATGGCGGGCGTCGACCTCTCCGAGGCCGGTGCCGCCGGGACCGTCCGGCCGTCGAAAGCGGACCCGGACTTCGTGGAACGGGTGCGCAACGCGGTCGCGCCGTTCGCCTGGCGCGCGCAGGTGAACACCATCGACGGGAAGAAGCTGACCGACGAGGCCCGGATGTTCGACGACGTCCGGGACGTCCTGTTCGCCGGGGCGCTGTTCATCCTGTTGCTGGCAGGGGTGAGTCTCCTGGTGCTCGCCCAGGAACAGGTGCGTGAACGGCGGCGGGCCATCGGGGCGTTGTCCGCGAGCGGTGTGCCCGTGGGGGTGGTGATGCGGTCCCTGGTCTGGCAGAACGGGATCCCGTTGCTGCTCGGGGTCGTTGCCGCGATCGCGACCGGGATCGGCATCGCCGGGACGGCGAGCCGGCTGCTGTCCGATTCGCTGGTCGTCGACTGGGCCGGGGTGGGCGTGCTCGCCGGGTCCTCCATCGTGGTGGTGCTGCTGGTGACCGCTTCCACCCTGCCGTCCGTGCGCTCGGCCGCGCGAGCGGAGAACCTGCGCACCGAGTGAGCGCAGGACGGGAAGGCCCCGTCCTGTGCCCAGGCGCGAGGATGAGGGCCTTCCCGTCCTTACAGGACAGCGCTGACGTCGCGGGCGGCGGCGCGAAGCCCGTCGTGGGCCGCTCGCGTCGATCGCGGGTCGAGGGCGTTGGCGGCCAGGCGGAAGAGGATCGCCCGCAGGAGAAGCTGGGGCCACTGCGGGAGATGCGCCCAGCGTTCGAGGAGATCGATGGTGGCGCCGCCCCAGGCCAGCGCGTCGACCGCGACGATCGCGGCGCCCCATTCTCCCGGCCGGTAGTACGGCACGAAATCGACGATGCCGGGAGCCTCGTCGCCGTCGAACAGCACACCGGCGAGAAGTTCACCGTGGACGACCTGGTCCGGCAGTTCGACCGGTCTTCGGGAACCGGCCAAGACCTCGAACCAGCGGCCGCCCTTGTTCTCGTCGAGGGACAGGTCCGCCTCGCCCCAGGCGAGCTTGTCGGCCAGCGCCTCGAGGTCGGTGCGGCGGCCCAGGAAATCCGGCCGGGGCAGCCCCGCCGTCGCGCGGTGCAGCTTGATCGCCGCGTGCACGACGTCGTCGTAGCGGTGCTCGGGCGTCCCGGACACGAACCGGTTCGCCGACCAGCCGCCGACCACCCACCGGCCGTCACTGGACCGGACCGGCTTCGCGACCCGCAGACCGGGCTCGTCGACGGCCTCCAGCGCGCGGGCCGTCCACAACGTCCGCGACTTGTCCACGACCGGCTTCAGCACCAGATCGCCGTAGCGCCAGGCGGTGGTGCCGGGCAGCGGCTCCACGACACCGTCACGTCCGCCGAACGCCGCGGAGACGTGTTCCGGAGGGCTTTCCACGGTGGCACGCACGGATCGGGACGTTACCCCGTCCGCTCCGCCACGAACGAGAAGACGCGCTGGTGCAGCAAGGGACCTTTGCTATCGTCCGGCCGAGGCGATAGCAAAGGTCCCTTGCTGCTTTCCGCAGGTCAGCGCGGCGAAACCGTCAGTAGGTCGGCAGGCTCTGGTCGATCTGCCGCGCCCAGGCCAGCACGCCGCCACCGAGGTGGGTCGCGTCCTTGAACCCGGCCTGGTGCAGCGCGGCCAGGGCCTCCGCCGAACGCGCGCCCGACTTGCAGTGCAGGACGATCGGCTTGTCCTGCGGCAGGTCCGCCAGCGCCTCGCCCGAGAGGATCTTGTCCTTCGGGATCAGCGTCGCACCCTTGATGTTCACGATCTCGTACTCGTGCGGCTCACGGACGTCGATGAGGGCGAAGTTGTCGCCGTTGTCGAACTTGGCCTTGAGCTCCGCCGGAGTGATCGTGTGCCCCGAAGCGGCCGAAGCGGCTTCGTCGGACACGACACCGCAGAACGCTTCGTAGTCGATGAGCTCGGTGATCTGCGGGGTCTCCGGGTCCTTCCGGATCTTGACCTCGCGGTACTTCATCTCGAGCGCGTCGTAGCTGACGAGCCTGCCGAGCAGCGGCTCGCCGATGCCGGTGATCAGCTTGATCGCCTCGTTCACCATGATCGAGCCGATCGACGCGCACAGCACGCCCAGCACACCGCCCTCGGCGCACGACGGGACCATGCCCGGCGGCGGCGGCTCGGGGTAGAGGTCGCGGTAGTTGAGGCCCTTGCCGTTCGGCGCGTCCTCCCAGAACACGCTCGCCTGGCCCTCGAACCGGTAGATCGAGCCCCACACGTAGGGCTTGCCGGTGAGCACGGCGGCGTCGTTGACCAGGTACCGGGTGGCGAAGTTGTCGGTTCCGTCGAGGATCAGGTCGTACTGCTCGAACAGCTCCAGCGCGTTCGACGACTCGAGCCGGTCGGTGTGCAGGTGCACCTTCACGAAGGGGTTGATCTCGGCGATGGTCTCCTGCGCCGACGCGGCCTTGAGCTTGCCGATGTCGGACTGGCCGTGGATCACCTGGCGGTGCAGGTTCGATTCGTCGACCTCGTCGAAGTCGACGATGCCGAGCGTGCCGACCCCGGCCGCGGCCAGGTACAGCAGCGCCGGGCTGCCGAGGCCACCGGCGCCGATGACCAGCACCTTGGCGTTCTTCAACCGCTTCTGCCCGGTCACCCCGACGTCCGGGATGATCAGGTGACGGCTGTACCGGGCCACCTCTTCCTTGGTGAGCTCGGCGGCCGGCTCGACGAGCGGCGGCAGCGTGCCTGACATCGGGTCCTCCATCTCGCGTGGATCGCGGGTCGCATCCCAGTATCTACAACAAAGACAGGCGGAAACGACTTCCCCTGTTTCATATCCTGGGAATTTCCAGCAGGTGAGACGGCGGAGACTAAGGTGCCGGGTTCGGCCAGGAGCCTGGCCTGCAGACCTTGCCGTCGGCGGGAACCCTGCCCCGGTCCCCCCCCGGCAGATCGTTCAGCTGTGCCACGAAGTCGTTGGAGACGCCGAACGTCTGCTGCATCATGACCGGCGCGATCGCGCCGTTCTCCTTGCAGCCCACGTGCTTTCCGCCCAGGGCGTGCCCGACCTCGTGGTTGATGGCGTACTGACGGTACGAGACCATGTCGCCCTGGAACGCCACCGCTCCGCGCACCCAGCGGGCGAGATTGATCACCACGCGCTTGTCGAAGCTCGACCGGTAGCACGAGGTCTCATAGGTGATCTGGAACATGCAGACGTCCGCGCGATGCGTCGTGTTCGGTGTGGTGAGGCTCACCCGAAAGCTGGGGTTCGGGAAACTCGCGTCGACGCGCTGGAGCGCATTCGTCCCATCCCACGTCCAGCTCTTGGTATTGGACAGGGTCTCCTCGACCGACCTGGCGAAGCTGTCGTCGCCCATGTAGCTGCCCGGATCGATGCCGTCCTCGACCTCGACGGTGTACGTGTACAGCTGCCCCGTCCCGACCTTTTCCCCCTTGCCCGTCACCACGTGATAGGTGCCTCGACCGGACTCGGTGAAATTGGGGCCCTTGGGCAGGTCCGCGGTCGGGATCTTGAGATCGACCGGTTTGGCCGGGTTCTCCGGGAGGACGTCGCCGCTGCCGTCGACACCGCCGCCGGTCTCCCCGCCGTCGCCACCGGAACTCTCGGACGAGGCCAGGGTCTGCCCGTCGGAGGCGATCGGCTCGGCCGGGCCGGTGGCGGTGTTGAACACGACCAGCGCGGTGATCACCACCAGGATCGGCAGCGCGTACACCCGCCAGCCGTAGGTCTTGGCGAAATGGCCGACGCCACCCTTGCTCTTGCGCTTGGCGGGTTCGCCTGTGGCGGCCCCGGGGTCATGCGGTTTCCAGGAGGCGCTGAGCGGCTGGGCGCTGGTCCGGCGGCTGCCCGGGCGGTAGCGATCCTCGTCGAGGCGCTGCGACGGCGGCGGGCTCGGCCGGTACTGGCCGGTGCGCGGCACGTCGGCGGTCCGGGGTTGCGGACGCGCCGAACGACGGGCGGAAGCGGAGTACTGGGACCGCCGTCCTTCGCCCTGCGCGCCTTGCTTCACCCGATCCACGGGCACCAGGGTGCCATAACCGAACTGTGATGTTGTGAGCGACCGGCGCATCGCGCGGCGTGTCTGCCCCACTCGGTTGGACTACCAGGTGCCCGATTCGACCGATTCCCACATACCCAAAACGGCCTTCGCTACGACATTCGGGCGTTCCATCTGCGCCACGTGGCCGGTACGGGGCAGAACGAGCAACCGCGCGTGGGGAAGCAGCCGAGCGGTACGTTCGGCGCGCCGGACGGAAATCACTCGGTCGTGCTGTCCCCAGACGACGAGCGTGGGCGTCGTGACCGTCGGCGCGACGGCCCACAGCGACGCGGGTCCGCGCGCGGACCACGTCCGGAAGATGCCGAACGTGCTGCGGGCGAGCGCGGGCGCGGCCCAGGCGAAATCCGCGCGGGCACTGTGCTCCTCCTCCAGTTCGTCCAGTCTGCTTTCGGCGAAGCGGCTCGAGTCGGCGAAGCACAGCTTGATCACCTGCATCGCACGCTCGCGCGGACCGAGCGCGGCCAGCTGACGGCGCACCCGGGGACCGACGAGCGGCAGGTACGCGAACGCCATCCGCGGATCGGACAGCCGCTTCATGCTGGGACGGAGGTCCGGCATGGCGGGTGAGATCAGCGTCAGGGTCTTCACCAGTTCCGGACGGCGGGCCGCGACGAGCAGCGCGACCGCCCCGCCCATCGAGTTGCCGAACAGGTGCACCGGTCCCGCGTCGAGGCTCTCGATGTGGTTCACGACGACTTCGGCGTGCGCGTCGAGGCTGAAACTGAACCCTTCAGGCGGCTCGGAGTAGCCGAAACCGGGCAAATCGACCGAAGTCCCGCTCGCCTGCGGCGCCAGCAGTGCGGCGAGGTCGGTCCAGTTCGTGGACGAACCGCCGAGTCCGTGGACGTAGACCGCCGTTTCTGACCCGCCCGGAGTCCGGCGGATGTGCAATTTCACCCCGCCGACACCTATTGTTTCCCCGGGCCAGGGCGCCGGAGCCGGGTCCAACGACGGCAGTGACCTGCGCGAGAGCGGCACATGGGTCAGTGGCGGGCGGGTCCCGGCGGCGCGGGAAACTGGAGAAGACACAGCGTCAAGGATGCCCGACCCTTGGCGGTCCGGCCGTACCGGCGAGTAATCTCGAGTTCACTTCACGCGGCGGCGACCCCGCCCGCGGAGCCCGTTCGACGGCGCTGTGGCGTTCTCGGCGGAGACGAGTGCCTCGAACTGGAGGAAGCATGACGGAAATGGCGCGACTGCAGGCGAGAGGCGTCCGCCTGCCCAGGACGGAACGCCGCGCCCAGCTGCTGGCGGCCGCGCAGCGGGTGTTCGCCGCGAACGGCTACCACGCCGCCGCGATGGACGAGATCGCCGAAGAGGCCGGTGTCAGCAAGCCGGTCCTCTACCAGCACTTCCCCGGCAAGCTCGACCTTTACATCGCGCTGCTGGAGAGCCATGTCGACGAACTGGTGCGGCGGGTCACGGAAGCGCTCGACTCGACGACGGACAACAAGCAACGCGTCCCGGCGACGGTCGGCGCGTTCTTCGACTTCGTCGACAACGACGCCGGCGCGTTCCGCATGGTCTTCGAGTCCGACCTGCGCGGCGAGCCCGCGGTGCAGGAGGCGGTGGACCGGGCGACGTCGGCCAGCGTCGACGCGATCACCGACACCATCACGGCCGACGCGGGCCTCGACGAGGACAAGGCACGGCTGCTCGCCGTCGGCCTCGTGGGCCTCTCGCAGGTCAGCGCGCGGTTCTGGCTGGCGCACCACAAGTCGATGAGCAAGGAAGAGGCCGTCGCCCTCACCGCCAACCTCGCCTGGCGAGGCATCGGTGGCGGCTTCCCGCTTCAGCACTGACCCGCGTTCAGTCCTCTGATTGCGGTCCTTGCCCGTGCAAGGACCGCAATCAGAGGACTAGACGCGCGGGCTACCGGACGCGGACGCCCGCAGGACCTCCGCCGGCACGGTCGCCAACGACGACTGGAACACCGCAAGCGTCGGCGTGAGCGCGATTCCGCGGGCCGCCCTGTCCGGCAGGTGACCGCGCGGCGGGGCCCCGGGGGAAGCAAGGGACCTTTGCTACCGCTTTGCACCATCCGGCGGCACCGGCCCGGCGGGGCTTTCGGGTAAAAATCGAGCGACCGCTTTGCCGATCCGCGAGGAGTCGCCCATGCCCCACATCGCGCTCGACGAGAACCTGCCCGGCATCACCGCGCTGTTCGCCTTCCGGCCGGAGACGGCGGCGCCGCTCGGGCAACTCGCCGAAGTCCTGCTACGCGGGCCGAGCAGCCTCAGCGTGGGCGAACGCGAACTGATCGCCGCGGTGGTCTCGCGCGGCAACGACTGCACGTTCTGCTCACGCAGTCACGCCGCCGTCGCCGCCGAGGCGCTCGAAGACGGCATGCCGGTCGTCGAAGCGGCCTGGAAGGACGTCGACGGCGCGCCGGTGTCGGCGAAGGTGAAGGCTCTCCTGCACGTCGCGCTGGCCGTCCGCGAAGGCGGGAAGTCGGTCGGCGAAGACTTGGTCGCCGCGGCCCGCGAGGAGGGCGCGTCGGATGTCGAAATCCACGACACGGTGCTGATCGCGGCGGCGTTCTGCATGTTCAACCGCTATGTCGACGGGCTGGCGACGGTGGCGCCGGACGACGACGAGGCCTACCAGGCGATGGGCGTCCGGCTCATGGAGACCGGGTACGCCCGCTTCTGACCCGTTCGGCCTTCGCAGGTTTCGAAGACCGGAGCCCTCTGACCTGTAGAAAGAGAGCAAGGGACCTTTGCTGTCACTTTCCCGAAGAAAGTAGCAGCAAAGGTCCCTTGCTCTCTTTTTCAGACCCTCGCGGCGCGGCGGACGAGGGTCGCGATGCGGTCCGAAACCTCCTGGGCCCGTTCCTGCGGGAGCATGTGCCCGGCCCCCGGGTAACGCACGAATTCGGCGTCCGGCAGCGCGTCGGCAATGACCTTCGCGTGCGACGTCGGGCAGAGCCGGTCGCGCTCCCCCGACAGCACGGCCACCGGCTTCCCCTGGAGCGCGGCCAGGGTGACCCGGCAGTCGTGCCGCGAGATCGCGTCCTGGAACCCGGCGACGCTGGCCGGATGCGCGCACAGCAGCTGCTCCGCGACCGAGTCCACGTCGGCCCGCCGCGGCCGCTGCCCGAAAACGAGCAACCGCGCGCCGGGGCGCACCACCGACAGCGGCAACGGCAAGGCGTCCCGGCGGTTCTTCGCGAGCAGCTTCGCGAGCCGTCGTTCGAACCTCGCCGCGCCGCTGCCCGCGATCCCCGGCAGGCCGAGGGTGATCCGGTCCATCTCACCGGACGACGTGGCGACGAACGCGACACCGGCGACGCGCCGGGCCACGAGTTCGGGATGGCGACGGGACAGCTCCATGATCGTCATTCCACCCATGGAGTGTCCCGCGAGCACGATCGGCCCGTTCGGCACACGGTCCCCGATCAGTTCGGCGAGGTCGTCGGCGAGGACCTGGATCGTCGCCCTTCCCGGTTTCGCCGGCGCGGATCCGCCGTGACCACGCAGGTCGTAGCGCAAGGTACGGACGGAGTCGCCGAGGCGCTCGACCACGCCGTCCCAGGTCCGAAGGTCCTGCGTCCAGCCGTGCACCAGTACCAGCGTGAGTTCGGAGTCGGCCGGGCCGCTCGTCTGGACGTGCAGGGCGGTGCCGTCCCCGGTGACGAACCGGTGTTCCAGTGACGGATCCCAGGAGACGAAACCGCGCTGCTTGACGTTCCTCATCGTTTCCCCGGCAGCAGGAAGGACTTGCGCCAGAAGTACATCCCCGGCTTGCCGACCAGACCGGATTCCTGCAGGAACGGCATGATCTTCTCGCCCGCCCAGCGCACGCTCTCCTGCCAGTTCGGGTTGCTCATCGCGGCTTCGACGCCGTCACGCGGCCGGATCCCGACGGCCTTGTAGACGTGCGGGTTGATGAAGGCGCGCGTCACGAAGTAGGAAATGAGCGCGATGATGAACTGCTGGTAGATGATTTCCTTCTTCGACAGCTTCGCCATCCCACGAGTGACCTCTTCGCGGGCGAAGGTGACGTGCCGGGCTTCTTCGAGCACGTGGATCCGGTTGACCATGCGGACCAGCGGCTGGATGCCGGGGTCGTTCATCTGCTCACGCTGAAGCCGATCGAGGACCTCCTCGGCGACGAGGATCGCGCCGTAGCGCGCGGGTCCGTAGCTGATCGACGGCATCAGTTTCGCCAGGCGCCGCAGCCACGGCACCGGACCGTACGAGGGGCAGCCGATCCGCGAAGCCATCCGCGCGAACATCGTCGAGTGACGGCATTCGTCCGCGATCTCGGTCAGCGCGTACTGCGCGTGCGAACTGGTCGGGTCCTCGTCGTAGACCTCTTTGAGCAGCATCTGCATCAGGAGGATTTCGAACCACAGCCCGGTGGTGGCGATGCTCGCGACCTCGTGCTTGCCGAGCTCGATGCGCTGCTCTTCGGACAGCGAGTCCCACAGCTTCGTGCCGTAAAGCGAGGAGCGGTGTGCCGGGATGAACCGCTTCCCGTCCACCAGCGGAGCATTCCAGTCGATGTCGACGTCGGGATCGTAGAACTTGTTGGCGGAGGACTTGAGCAGCCGCTCGGCTGTCTTCTCCCGGTCCGTTTCCTTCAGCGCCCGCGTCATTGCCGACACGCCCCTATCTGTAACTCGCGGTAACAGTTACCTCTGGTAGCATGACTTGGGTGATCGAACGTGTCAAGCGCAACAGCAAGCAGTCGGGCAAGCACCCCACGGCGGGTGAGGCCGACACGGGTGACGCCCGGCGCGACCGCTGGCGCAAGCACCGGATCGCACGCCGCGCGGAGTTCGTCGAGGCAGCTCTCCGAGCCCTCGACACCCATGGCCCGGACCTCGGCATGGAGGACGTCGCCGCCGAAGCGGGCGTCACGAAACCCGTGCTGTACCGGCACTTCGACGACAAGGCCGACCTGTACGTCGCCCTCGGGCAGCGCGGCACGGAGATCCTCTTCCAGCGGCTGATCCCCGCCATCAACTCCGAGCTCGCCCCGGTCCCCCGGATCCGGATGGCGCTCGACGCCTTCTTCAGCGTCATCGAGGAACACCCCAACCTCTACCGCCTGCTCGCGCGCGGCGGCCTGCAGGAGAAGGTGCTCGTCAAATCCGACGTCGTCGCCGAAGACAAGGAACTCATCGCGACCGCGCTGACCGCGCTGCTCGGCGACTACATGCGGATGTTCAACATGGACTCCGGCGCCGCCGAACCGTGGGCGCACGGGATCGTCGGGATGGTGCAGAGCACCGGCGAATGGTGGCTGGACCGGCGCTCGATGGGCCGCGACAGCGTCGTCGAATACCTGACGCAGATCATCTGGGCCGCGATCGACGGCCTCTCCCGGCAGCAGGGCATCGTCATCGACCCGAGTCTGCCGCTCGAAGAGAACAAGGTCGTCCAGATGCGGAAGACCCAGGACGTGGAGGCGAAATGAGCGAGCACGACGAAGACGGTTACTCCGGCGAAGCGGTCCTCGTGATTGACGGGACGGAGATCGCCGCCACGGTCGAACTCCGGGGCTACTTCCAGCCGATCGACGGCTACTACCGCTGGTACGGCCGCGTCGCAACCAACGAGCAGGTGTCCACGGCGCTCGACGGCAAGAAGAAGGCCGTCGAGATCCGCGCGGGCGAGTACAGCGCGAAGGGCGAACTCTCCGACCCGGACCCGTGGGACCGCTACCGCATCATGGGTACCAGCACGCCGCCGTTCCACGTACCCACCAGCCTCGAAGAGCTGAACGAACTCAACGCCTGAAAGCTTCGGGCAAGTACGTGAAGGCCCCCTTTCCCTCGGCTGAGCCGAGGGGAAGGGGGCCTTCACGCGCAAAGAGAGCGTCAGCCCTGACGTTGAGCGGGCACCCGCGCGTCCGCGAAAAGGTGCTTCGGCCAGCTCGACAGCTTGTTCATCGTCCATTCCAGCGGCCCGCGCCCGACGAACTTCCGCCACAGCACCGCGGCGGTCAGCGCGACCGCCGAGAACTCGACGAAGTGCAGCACGCTGAAGATCGAATCGCCGTCGCTCTCGTCCCACAACAGCGCGATGGCCACGAAATGCAGCACGTACGCGCTCAGCACCCGCCCGCCCAGGTCCGAAAGCGGCCGCAGCACCCGCTCGAACCTCGGCATCAGCAACTGACAGCCACCGATCACGGCCGCCGCGATCCCGATCGAGATCAGCAGGTCGAACGGCGTGTACGAAGTGCCCGTCGGCAGCAGTTCCCAGGCCCAGCCGGTGGTCGGCGGCGTGCCGTGGATCCAGGTCTGGTGCAGCCGGAAGAACTCCGACGGCGTCATCCCGGCCTGCGCGGCGGCCGGCTCCAGCGAGCGGTAGACCGCCTGCATTCCGCCGAGCGGCCCGGTCGCGATCCACGAGACGAAGTACCCGCCCATCGCGAGCGCGGAGCCACCGAAGAACAGGCGACGGCACACGCCGCGCGAGGTCAGGTCCATCCGGCCGATCGACATTCCCGCGAACACGTATGCCATCAGCGTCAGCGCGGGGAACGTCCCGGTCAGGACGAGCACGGTCGCGGCCTTCAGCAAACCGGTCGACGTGACGTCGTCCGCGGTCGGGTCCGGGGCGAAGAACAGCAGGTCGCGGGGCAACAACTGGATCCTGACCAGGTGTGAAAGCAGTGGCCCGGCCACGGCGGTGACGACGGCCGCGATCGCCAGCGCCTTCGCGCTCGCACGCAGCCACGGGATCGCGAACAGGAAACAGGCACCGTAGTAGGCCAGGATCACCATGTAGCCGGTCTCGAGACTGGTCAGCCACAGTCCCAGCGCCACCAGCAGCGGCGCGCGCGTCGCGAGCTTGAGCGCGACACGCGTGCGGTCGCGGCCCTCCTTCGGGCGGCGCCCGCCGGACATCAGCGCGATCGAGACGCCCGCCAATACCGCGAACAGTGCCGCGGAGTGGCCTTCGAACGGTTTGAACAGCACCCCGACGCCACCTTTGACGGGATCGGGGCCGACATGCACCGCATACATGCCGAGTACGGCCAAGCCGCGGGCGACGTCGATACCGGCCAGCCGCCCCGCGACCCGTCTTCCTTGTCCGGGAACAGTGCGCGCGCTGTCGACCAGCGCACGGTCCATCACAGTGACGCCGTCCACCTCATTTCTCGGCTAGCCCCCTGCCGTCCCCGCCATAGCGTGACGATCAAATCTGAGAGCCAGCTGAGACACAGCGGTGACGCCACTGTGACATCGGACTATTACCCGATCGGGTTAGTTAGCCACCAACGGCGAAGCCGACCTTGCGGACATCCGACGGCGCGATCTCGACGTAGGCGATCCGGTCGGTGGGCACGATGTACTTGCGGCCCTTTTCGTCGTCGATGCGGAAGATCCCGTCGCCGGTCGTCAAGGCGCTCGCCACCAGCTGCTCGACCTCTTCGGGCGACTGGCTGCTCGACACGACGAGCTCCCGCGGCGTGTCCTTGATGCCGATCTTGACCTCCACGTAGGACCTCCGCTTGAAGTATCGAAATTAATGGTCCGCCAAGGCTAGCCGAAGTGACCTCAGCCGAGCCCCAGCACCTGCATGCGCTTGGTGTGCCCCTGCTGCAACCGGCGGAACAGCGCGGCGATTCCCGAAAGGTCGCCTGAACCCTCGACGATCAGTTCGGCGAGGCCGTCACGCTCGGCGACGACGTACTGGGCCTGGGTCAGCGCCTCTCCCAGCAGACGGCGGCCCCACAGCGCGAGCTTGTCGCGCGCCTTCGGGTCGGCTCCGATCCCGGCCGCGACCTCGCGTTCGGCGAACGCCGAATGCCCGGTGTCGGCGAGCACGGTGAGCACCAGATCCTTGGTCTCGGGGTCGAGCCAGCTGGCCATCTCGCGGTAGAGGTCCGCGGCGAGCCCGTCGCCGACGTAGGCCTTCACGAGGGATTCGAGCCACGAACGCGGCGCCGTGGAGGCGTGCCAGGCGTCGATGTGCCCGACGAACGGCCGCATCGCGTCTTCGATCGCGACGCCGTGCCCAGCGAGATGCGTGGTGAGCAGGTCGTAGTGCCCGATCTCGGCGGCCGCCATGGACGCGAGCGCGGCCCGGCCGGACAGGGTCGGCGCGGTTCGCGCGTCTTCGGCCATGCGATCGAACGCGGACAATTCCCCATAGGCGAGTACGCCGAGCAAATCGACTACGCCCTCGCTGATCTGCTTTGCCTCCGTCACGGCGACGAGGGTATCGCCGAACACACTCCCGAGGTGGTGAAGAGACCGATCCCACCTTCGACGGCGCACCGGGGACTTCGGCCGGAAAGAGACCGCCACCACGTCCCGGTGCGTCGGGGACTTTGGCCGAAAAGAGACCGCCACCACCTCTCGGAGCGTCGGGGACTATCCGAAAACCGCAGACCAGGTACACTGGCGGCCGGAAGCGACGGATCTTCCGTCCCGGACCGGGACGCTGCTGCGGCTGAAGGACAGCCGGTGCGCCCCCGGTCAGCACAAGAATGATGTGCGTGCACGCCATCCTGCGGCATTCCCACGAAGGGCCGCTTCAGCGCCAGTAGCGCGGAGCCGAGCGAATCCTCGTGGTCGAGTGTCGATCCGGTGACCAGGGCAGTGCGCGCTGGTCACGAGAGAGGCGAGCACCCTGACCACGAACGAAACCACAACCGAAGAGAACACCACCACCGGCCTGCCGGAGGCCGTCGCGCTGGAACACAGCGAGACCGGCCCGGCGGCACTGGACGTGTCGCACCCGCTCCAGGCGGGCGCACCGGTGGAACCCGAAGCCCCCTCCTTCGCGTCCTTCGGCGTCAAGCCGGAGATCGTGAAGGCGCTGAGCGAGGCCGGGATCGAGCGCACCTTCGCCATCCAGGCCCTGACCCTTCCGCTGGCCATGGCGGGCGACGACCTCATCGGCCAGGCCCGTACCGGGATGGGCAAGACGCTGGGGTTCGGCGTCCCGCTGCTGCACCGCGTCGAGGTCCCCGGCGACGGCACCCCGCAGGTGCTGGTCGTCGTGCCGACCCGTGAGCTGTGCATCCAGGTCGCGAACGACCTCAAGGGGGCGGGCAAGCACCTCGGCATCCGCACCCTGGCCATCTACGGCGGCCGCCCGTACGAGCCGCAGATCGCGGCGCTGCGCAACGGCGTCGACGTCGTCATCGGTACCCCCGGCCGCCTGCTGGACCTGGCCGAGCAGAAGCACCTGGTGCTGGGCAAGGTCCGCGGCCTGGTGCTGGACGAGGCCGACGAGATGCTCGACCTGGGCTTCCTGCCCGACATCGAGCGCATCCTGCGGATGGTTCCGGACAAGCGGCAGACGATGCTGTTCTCGGCGACCATGCCGGGCCCGATCATCACGCTGGCCCGCACGTTCCTCACCCAGCCGACGCATATCCGCGCCGAGGAGAACGACGCCGGCGCGATCCACGAGCGCACCACCCAGTTCGTCTACCGGGCGCACTCGATGGACAAGCCCGAGCTGATCGCCCGCGCCTTGCAGGCCGAGGGCCGTGGCCTGACGATGATCTTCACCCGCACCAAGCGCACCGCGCAGAAGGTCGCCGACGAACTCGTCGAGCGCGGCTTCGCGGCCGCCGCCGTGCACGGTGACCTGGGCCAGGGCGCACGTGAGCAGGCGCTGCGCGCGTTCCGCGCCGGCAAGGTCGACGTGCTGGTCGCCACCGATGTCGCCGCCCGCGGCATCGACATCGACGACGTCACGCACGTGATCAACTACCAGACGCCGGAGGACGAGAAGACCTACGTCCACCGCATCGGCCGCACCGGCCGCGCGGGCCGCACCGGGGTCGCGATCACCCTCGTCGACTGGGACGAAGAGTCGCGCTGGAAGCTGATCTCCGACACCCTCGGGCTCGACATGCCCGAGCCCGCCGAGACGTACTCGTCGTCGAAGCACCTGTTCTCCGACCTCGGCATCCCCGAGGGCACCACCGGTCGCCTCCCGCTGTCGAAGCGGACCCGCGCCGGCCTTTCGGCCGAGGTCGAGGAAGACCTGGGCGGCAAGCGCCGGGGTCGCGGTCAGGGTCAGGGCCCCGCGAAGGACGAAGAGGCTCCCCGCAAGCGCAACCGCACTCCGCGCAAGCGGACCCGCGGGGGTGCCGACGCGGCCGCCAAGATCGAGGCGGCCGACGCCGATGCCGCCGCCACCGCTTCGGCGGACAGCGCCGACGGCCAGAGCGAGGGTGCTTCGGAAGGCCGTACCCGGACTCGCCGTCGCAGCCGTGGCGCCGCGAAGCCGAGCCCGGAGGTCAGCGGTCCGGCGGTGGAGAAGGAAGCGGGAGACGGCGCCGAGCGCCCGGCCCGCCGACGCCGCCGTCGCCGTCCCTCGGCGACTTCTGATACACCTTCGTCGGCAGACTGAGCACCTTCAGACGCAGACGTGGGGAGCTAGGGGCACGTGAGCGAACTTTGGGACGCCGCGCCGGACAAGGATCCGGCGCGGCCCGTGCCCGCTGAACCCGAACAGACGTCGAACGGCAACGAGCCGGTGCCGACCGAGGCCGCGGCCAAGATCGGCACCGAAGACGTGCTGGACGCCGAACCCGCCTCGCCGGTGGTCACCGAGCCGCCGCCGGGCGGGAAACGCGCCCGGCGCTCGCCGTGGAACCGCGGCCGGGATCGACTGATCGCGGCGGGAATCTTGGTGGCCCTCGTGGTCACCTCGGTGATCATCGGCGTGAACAGCGACAACGCGGCAACGGTCGCGCAGGTCGCCGCCACCCTGCCGCCCGGCCTCCCGCCGGCACCGGCGCAGGTCCCCGGCTCGCTGACCGAACTGTGGCGGGCGCCCAGTGCGTCGACGCCGGTCCCGATCGGCGAGGCGAACAACGTCGTCACCGCCGACAAGGGCGAGGTGCTGGGGCGGGACCCTTACACGGGGAACGTCCGGTGGCGCTACTCGCGCGACCTCGAACTGTGCACCGTCGCGCTCACCGGGATCAAGGTGGACGCGGTGTACCGCAAGGACACCGGCTGCAGCGAGGTCACCCAGCTCGACACCGGCACCGGACGCCGCACCGCGCAGCGCAACGGGGACGCCGAACTCGGCACCCGGCTGGTCGTCGACGGCTCGCACGTCACCACGACCGGCAAGAAGCTGCTCAACACCTGGCGCGACGACCTGGTCAAGAGCATGGAGTACGGCCAGGTCCCGGCCATCGTGAACGCGAACAAGCAGCCGAGGACGGGCTGCGCCTACGGCACGGTCGCCGCCGCGGCGGGGAAGATCGGCGTCATCGAGCGCTGTCCCGGCGACCCGGCCGACCGGTTCACCGTCTACCAGGCGACCAACGACGAGGCCGACGACCCGAAGGTCGACTACAGCACCGTGCTCGCCGGGAAGAACGCGAAACTCGTCGCGATGTCCGGCGACCTCGCGCTGATCGTGCTGCCGGAACAGAAACTGCTGGTCATCTACGGCGGCGACGGCTTGCAGAAGACGGCGTACCCGCTCGACGTCCCGGACCCCGACATCGCGCAGGACCCGGTGGGCGGCATCATGACGACCGCGTGGACCGCGCAGGGCGTGTACTGGTCCACCGGCTCGAAGACGATGGCGTTCTCGCGCGACGACCTCACGCCGCGCTGGACGCTGAACAACTCCGTCGGCCCCGGGGTGACCTTCGGGGAGCAGCTGGTCGTGCCGATCCAGGGCGGCCTCGCCGTCCTGGACGAGCTGACCGGCACCACGATCCGCACCGTCGGCGTGGACCGGCACGGCTACACCGGCCCGGTGCAGCTCTCTTCGGTGGGGCCGTGCCTGCTCGAACAGCGCGGCACCACGCTGGCCGCCCTCAAGTGATCCCCGGGCGATAGCAAAGGTCCCTTGCTCTCTTTCCGCAGGTCAGGCGGCTCGAGGAGAGCAAAGGTCCCTTGCTCTCCCGCTGTCATCGGGTCGTCGAGGTAGTGGCACGCGGTCGGCCGATTTTCTTCCAGCACCATTTACCACCCTCGTCGGCGAGCGTGCCGGCGGCGGTGCGGGATCGCCCGTCGACGCTCAGCGTGACGGCCACCGTGTACTCGGTCTCGGAAACCTTCGTGAACTCGCTGAGCCTGGCGTCCGCCACATCGCCGACTTGATCGATGGCCTGGTCGATGTCCTTCTCGGCGTTCCCGCACTTGAGCGCCGTCAGCGCGGTCTTGTCGTGGGCGTTGATACCTTCGACGATCGCCCGCGCGGCCACTTCGGGTCCTGCCGCTTTGTCGGCCTTGTCGTCGCCGAGGAAGAACCCGGGAGCCACGAACCCGGTGATGCCCAGCGTGACCAGGACGACGACAGCGGCGGCGATGCCCACCAGCAGGCCCGTCTTGCCGTTCTTCGGCGGCGCGGGCGGCCCGCCGAAGCCCTGTCCGTACTGCTGCTGGTTCTGACCGTAGTGCTGGTGGCCGTAGCCAGGCTGCTGCTGGGGGTACGCGCCGCTCTGGTCGTAACCGCCCTGCTGGTACTGCTGCCCTGGGTACTGCTGTCCGTAGCCGGGCTGTCCGGGCTGGGGAGGGTGGGTCATCAACGGCGCCTTTCGTCCTCACTGGGCGGCAACATGCCCGGTGAGGACCAGTTTCGCCATGCCAGGACCGTTTTTCCGGTCAGTGGCACTTTCCTGCCGTATTCAGTTCCACCAGAACAGGCTCAGCGCAGCCGTCACGCTCACGACGACACCGAGACCGGCGAAGCCCGCTACGCGGCCCTTGCGCGCATCAGCGACTCGCTGAGCCAGCAACGCGACCACCGCCGCCACCGGATGTCCGATCAGCATCAGCGGCCCCGGCCCTGGCGCGTCGGTGAACAGGCAGATCCCGGCGATCACGAGAACGCACGACGCCAGCACGACCATCCCGGCCGCGAGCGAACCGGTGAACCCACGCCAGAATCGCCCACGCGCGCGGAGCGGCGGCGCGGTCGCGAGCTCTTCGGTGTCCGGTGACGACACGTCCTCGCCTGTCCAATCGTCGGGTCTCAGGAATTAAGGGGTGCCAGCAACTCCCACGACTGGATCGCGGGTCCGGCCTCCTGGCCTGCGGCGCAGCTGGGCCGGAAGTCGCACCACGAGCAACGGCGGCCGGGCCGGGCCGGGAACAACACGTCTTCGTCGCCGCCCGCTTTCAGCGTATCCGTTGCCAGCCGCAGGTCCCCCGCGGTCTCGTCGGCACGCTGGAGATGCCGTTTCAGGCTCTGTTCGGTGTGCTCGGCGGCCGCGATGGTGCCGGTGGGCACGTGGTGCAACTCGACTTGGTAGCACGGCGTACGCAGCGTTCTGGCGGCCGCGACCGCGTACAGCGCCAATGCCTGCGAAGAGCGCGCTTCGTACTCGTCCGGCTCACGACGGCCGGTCTTGTAGTCGATGATCACCAGTTCGCGGCCGCGCTGGTCGATGCGGTCGGCGCGGCCCTCGATGATGAGGCTGGGCCCGCTGCCCGGTTCGAGCGTGACGGGCGCCGAAACCCAGCGCTCCAGCCCGACGGGCTCGACACTGACGTCGTTGTGTTCGACATACTCCGCGACCCACGCCTTGGCCCGCGCGCGATACCGGGCCGCCTGGTCGGTGTCTTCGAACCCGGCGTCCTTCCAGTGCTCGGCGACGAGCGCCATCGCGCGCTGCGGCACGCGTTTGGTCACCGGCAGGTCGAACAACGCCCGCAAAGCGTTGTGCACCACCGCGCCCAGCGTGCTGTGTGCCCAGGCCCCGGTGCGCGTCGGGGACGGGCGGTCGAGGTACGACATGCGGTAGCGGCGCGGGCAATCTTCGAACGTGGCGAGGCGCGCGGGCGAGACCTTCGTCAGCTTGCGCGGCGCCTCTACGCCGAAGTCGAAACCAATCTGCTCCATCGGATCACCCCGCGCGCAACGCTACGCACCCCCACCGACACTTTCCGAGGGGGAGCCCCAGGAAGGGAGCAAGGGACCTTTGCTATCACTCGCGCCGGGGGCGAAGTACCTGAAGTGCCACGTAGGTCGCCAGGCCATCCGCAAGTCCGTCAAGGCCCCCTTGGGGGACCAAAGGTCCGTGAAGGCCTCCTTCCCTACCCTCAAAGTAGGGAAGGAGGCCTTCACGGCACGCGGGCCCACGGCAGCGGGGCCAGGAAGGGAGCAAGGGACCTTTGCTATCACCGTGGCAGGTCAGTTGCCCGCGATGAAGCCCTTCACCGAGTTCGCCACCAGCTCGACGGCGATCGCGGCCAGCAGCAGGCCGGCGATCTTCGCCAGCAGCGTGATCCCGCTTTCCTTGATCAGCCGGATGACCACGCCCGAGTACCGCATGCACAGGTACAGCACGAAGTGCACCGTCACGATCGAAAGCGCGAGAGCCACGTACGCGCCTGTGTGCCCATCGGCCTGACGCACGAAGACGATGGTCGCGGCGATCGCGCCGGGGCCGGCGAGCAGCGGCGTCCCGAGCGGCACGAGCGCGACGTTGACGTCGTCCCCGGCCGCCTCGGCCTCACCGCCGGTCTTCCCGGTCAGCAACTGCAACGCGATCAGCAGCAGCAACAGACCGCCCGCGCCCTGCAGCGCCGGGATGCCGATGCCGAGATACGAGAGGATCGCCTGCCCCGCGACGGCGAACAGGGAGATCACCAGCAGCGAGACCAGTACCGCCTGCCGCGCGGCCTTGGCGCGGAACGCCACCGTCTTCCGCCCGGTCAGGCTGAGGAACACCGGCACCGTGCCGGGCGGGTCCATGATGACGATCAGGGTGATCGTCGCGCTCATGAACAGGCGCGCGTCGAAGAAGTCCGTGATCGTCACCGGGACACGACCTGGTACCCGGTCGATCGTGAAACGAGCTCTTCGAGCGCGAGCGGGTCGGTGGTCTCGTCGCCGAGTTCGATGGTCTTGTTCGTGCCGTGGTAATCGCTCGACCCGGTCCGCACGAGCCCCAGTTCCCCCGCCAGCCCGTGCAACCGGACGCGGGTCTCCTCGTCGTGGTTCGGATGGTCGACCTCGACACCGGTGAGGCCGTGCCCGGCCAGCCGCGCGAGCACGTCGACGGTGATGGTCGCCCCGCGCGTGTAGGCGAAGGGATGCGCGATCACGGTGACCCCGCCGGCGTCCGCGATCATGTCGATCGCCGACTCCACGAGGGTGTCCTGCCGCGCAACGAAATACCCGCTCCCGTTGCCCAGGTAGCTTCCGAAGGCTTCGTTCACCGACGAGACGACACCGGCGCGCACCAAGGCCTGCGCCAGATGCGGCCGACCAGCCGAACCGTCCTCCGGCAGCAGCGCCATGATCTCGTCGGGATCGACCGGCAGACCGTCGGCCGCCATCCGCTCGGCCATCACCCGCAACCGCCACCGCCGCTCCGCCCGCAGCCGGGACTGCTCGGCGACGAGCGCGGGCGACTCCGGGTCGAAGAGGTACGCCAGGAGGTGGACGCTGACGTGCCGCCCGGTATCCGGATCGACGGAGATCGTGGACAGCTCGGCGCCGGGAACCAGGGAGAGCCCTGGTGGGAGTGCCTCGGCGGCCGGGGCCCAGCCGGCCGTGGTGTCGTGATCGGTGATCGCGACGACGTCGAGGCCCGCCTTCGCGGCGGCGGCGATCAGCCCGGCGGGGCTGTCGGTTCCGTCGGAGGCGGTGGAGTGGGCGTGCAGGTCGATGCGCATCGCCCGTCAGTATCGATGATGCTCCAGGTCACAGCGACCCCGGGACCTGCGCTAACCGACCTTCTTCTTGCCACGGGCGGCACGCTGGGCCTTGATCATCGAAAACCGCTCGGCCTGCTTCTGCTTGTCGCCGAAGACGAGCTCGGAGATCGTGTCGTAGAACTCTTCCGGCCGGGGCAGGTAATCGATGCGGTTAAGTGCCTGGATCTGACCGGCGGACTCGACCACCATCGTCCCGTACCCGAACATCCGGCCGGTCGCCGAACGTTCGTAGGTGAGGTCGGTGACCTTGGTGATCGGCATCATCAGCACCTTGGTGGTGTAGACGCCGGTGGTCATCACGAACCGTTTGTCCGTGACGACCAGCCGTTCGACCCACCACTCCATCACCACGTAGGCGAACCGCAGGATGACGATCAACGCGGCGTACCAAAGGATGTTCTGGATTACCCACGCGGCAGGGGGCAGCAGGTAGGACACCAGGACGCAGATGGCCAGCAAGGCCACTGCCTCGAAGGTGTCCCACAGCAGCACAGCCCAGTGACGGCGGATCCTGATGACCCGTCGTTCGGTGTCGAGGAGATACTCGTCTGGATCGCGTGGGGCGAACATACCGATAGAGTATCCGCTCCTCCGCTAGCTGAAGACGTTGCTGACGAAGGTGATCACTGATTCGGCCGAGTCACGCAGGAACCCGATGATGTTTCCCACGAGGCCCGCGGCCTGACCAGGCTGCGCGATCACGAAGAACAGCACCAACGCGATTCCTGCGAAAGTGAGTAGCTTTTTCGCGTTCACAGCGATCAATCCTGTCTCTTACGGCGACTGACTGCGGATACTGACTATTCATTTTGTACCGCACCGGCCACCCGCGCGGGAGGTAAGTCCCGCGCTTGGGTCAGTGGGCGAGGCGAAGTGTACCGTACGGCTACTCTCCGTGTACAGGACAGCCATTGTCAGGAGGCCCGCGTCTACCATTCGGGAATGACCACCGTTTCGAACAGCACCGTCCGCTGCGTCGGTGGCATCGTCCACGACGAACACGGGCGGATTCTGCTGATCCGGCGCGCGAATGAACCCGGACGGGGAACCTGGTCCGTCCCCGGCGGACGCGTCGAACCCGGCGAAACGGACGAAGCGGCTGTGCTTCGCGAGATGCGCGAAGAGACCGGACTGGACGTGATACCGGGCACATTCGTCGGCCACGCCCGCCGCGGCCCGTACGACATCCACGACTACGCCTGCTCGGTCACGGGCGGCACTCTCCGTGCCGGGGACGACGCCGACGACGCGCGGTGGATCGACGCCGGAACCTTGATCGAACTCGACAAAGAGGGGCAGCTCGCCGAACTCCTGTTCGTCACTCTCCGCGACTGGGGTGTGCTGCCGACCGGGAATGTCCGGTCGACATGACAAATGCCGTGTCCGATTGGGCAAATGACGTGGAGATAAAACGGTCCAAGAGGTGGGAATTACCGTCACCGACGCATTCCCGACCACTTCCGAAGTGCGGAAAAGCTAAACCGGCAGCCAGGTCATCCGCTGGCCGTGTGGCGCCGTCCTCGCCAGCGCGCGCACGTCCGGCTCGCCGCCGTCCCAGCGGACGAGGCCCAGTACGGCGGTTCCGCCGTTCGTGTCGGCCAGCTCGGCGCGCCCCGGCAGCAGCGGCTCCAGCGCGGCGCCGTAGAACTCCTCGCTGACCCACCAAAGCGGCCGGGCCCCGGCGAGTTCCCGCAGCGCGTCGAGGAAGTCCGCGCGCCGCTCCCCCAGATACGCCAGCACGTGGCTGGTCAGCACGACCAGAGGGCCGTCGCCGGGCAGCGTGGCGGCGGCCGAGGCGAGGTCGTCGACTGCGTCGCCGGTGATCAGCTCCGGCCGCTGCTTGCCCTGGGCGGCCGCGGCGGTGCGCAGGAGCCGGATCCGGTCCGGCTGGTCGGCCCAGACGCAGGCTTCGAGCCAGGCCAATTCGTCCTCGTCGCCCAGGTCCACCGGCGCGCGGTCGAGACCGGCGCGAGCGGTGATGGCCAGCTTCTTCGGCACCTTCGGCGTGACGGCACCGGGTGCGAGGTCGAGCGCACAGTGCAGGCCCACCGCGGCCTTCGCGGGGCCGGCGGTGAGCTGCTCGCCGCCGTCGCACTGGTAGCGGTAGGCGAACTTGTCCAGCCCGAGCAGCAGTCCCGCGCTGCAGCCGACCTCCAGCAGCGAGATCTTGCCGCCCGCTTCCTTCGCCGCCGCCGTGACCGCGGGGTAGAGCAGCGCGGCCCGGCGGACCTCGTTGGTCTGCGTGTACCTCGAAGAGATGATCGTCCTGGCCTTGTCCGCCCGCTCCAGCAGGAACGAGCGGAACAGGGGCCAGGTCTCCGAGTCCACCCCGTCGAACCCGCCGACGGACGGGTAGTACCGCGAGAGCGGGTGGATCGGGTCGGCCTGGATGAGCCGGTGCGCCGTGGCCATGAGCAGCGGACCGCGCGCTTCACCGCCGCGAGCGTCGTCCAGCAGCCCGGCGACGTCGTCGTCCTCGGCCGACTTCGACGCCAGGTGCTCGTACAGCGGTGAAACACCCGCCGCCTCGACCGTCGCGAACTTCCGCAGGCGGCTCTTGATCTCATCCAGCCCGATGGGCATCGACGTGCTCCCTCTTCTCGTTCGTGACACCCGTCATTCGTGCGGCACGGGACGGCCGGGCTGTTCACCGCCCCTGGAGTCACCGTAGGACCGCTTCGGCACCATCACCTTGCGACGGAACACGCACACGATCGTGCCGTCCTGCTTGTAGCCGCGGGTCTCGACGTGGACGACGCCGCGATCGTCCTTCGACTTCGACGGCGTCTTGTCCAGCACCTCGGTCTCGCCGTAGATGGTGTCACCGTGGAAGGTCGGCTTCACGTGTTTCAGCGATTCGACCTCGAGGTTCGCGATCGCCTTGCCGGACACGTCGGGCACCGACATCCCCAGCAGCAGCGAGTACACGTAGTTGCCGACCACGACGTTCTTGCCGAAATCGGTGCTCTCGCCCGCGTAGTGCGCGTCGAGGTGCAGCGGATGGTGGTTCATGGTGATCAGGCAGAACAGGTGGTCGTCGTACTCGGTGACCGTTTTGCCCGGCCAGTGCTTGTAGACCGCGCCGACCTCGAACTCTTCGTAATAGCGACCGAACTGCACCCATTCCTCCTGCACGAGTAACGCGGCGTGAGCCTGGGACGACAGGCTTTCGTGTTGAGGAGTACCCTCGACCATTGGTGTCAGGTCGTCAACGCGACCCACACCACTGCGTAACCGTCCGCCGAGCCAAGGAGGTGAGGAACCCGATGTCCAGTGGCGATAGTCCGCTTCCCAGTAGTCGCAGCGTTCCCACGTTCACGTCTCGCCGGTTCCCCACCTGGCAGGGCTGACCGAACCGGGAACGCTGGCCTAGCCGAGCGGCCCCACGACCGCTTGGCCCGTCGTCTTCGCGCACAACGCACGACGTCTGCCCAGGAGATCCCATGCCTGCCATTCCCTCGCTCGGCGGCCTTCGAGGCCGCAGCAACGGCCGCGCCAAGAGCGTCCCCGAACGCCCGCTCCCCGTCCCGCTCTCGGCGTACGTCGTCGACTGCGCGGTGTACGTGGAGGGCAAGCGCCTGCCGGGCCGCTGGACGCACGCCGAGGCCATCAAAGAGGTGCGCAAGCGGCACGCGGGGTTCGTCTGGATCGGCCTCCATGAGCCGGACGCGGTGCAGATCCAGGGCATCGCGGAGACCTTCGGCCTGCACGAACTGGCCGTCGAGGACGCGCTCGAAGCGCACCAGCGGCCCAAGCTCGAACGCTACGACGACACGCTGTTCATGGTGCTGAAGACGGTCCGCTACGTCGAACACGAGTCGCCCGCGACGGCGAACGAGATCGTCGAGACCGGTGAGCTGATGGCGTTCCTCGGCCGCGACTTCGTGATCACCGTGCGGCACGGGAACCACTCGGGGCTGGCCCGGCTGCGCCGCGAACTCGACCAGGACCCGGAGCGGCTCGACCTCGGGCCGTCCGCGGTGCTGCACGCGATCGCGGACCACGTCGTCGACCACTACCTCGACGTCACCACGGCGATCGAATCGGACATCGACGAAATGGAGACGCACGTCTTCGCGCCGCGCTCCAAGGTCAGCGCCGAGCAGATCTACTTCATGAAGCGCGAGGTGCTGGAACTGCGCCGCGCGGTCATGCCGCTGGGGACGCCGCTGCAGCGGCTCGCCGAGGGCTACACGCGGCTGATCCCGGACGAGGTCCGCTCGTACTTCCGTGACGTCTCCGACCACCTCACCACGGTCGCGGAGCGGGTCGCGAACTTCGACGAACTGCTGACCACCCTGGTCGACGCGACACTGGCGAAGATCACGCTCCAGCAGAACACCGACATGCGCAAGATCACCGCGTGGGCGGCGATCATCGCGGTCCCGACGGCACTCGCCGGCATCTACGGGATGAACTTCGACTACATGCCGGAGCTGCACTGGCGCTTCGGCTACCCGATGGCGATGACGATCATCTTCGGCGTCTGCATCCTGCTCTACCGAATATTCCGGAAGAACCGCTGGCTCTGACCGTTCTTCCCTTCCGGTAGTTCTGGAGTTCCCTCATGCCAAGGATTCTGACCAACCTCAAGTTCTGGGCCCTCGCCTTCTGCGTCATCTGGCTGGGCATCGTCATCGCGATCATCGCGAAGGACCCCGCGTTCGCGCACGGCACGAAGTAGCGCCTCCGGCGTTACGCTGGGGCAGGTGAAAGCGCTGGTCGTCGCGGACGAGGTCGAAGAGCGGTTGTGGACCCCCGCGGTCCACAACCACCCGGCCGACCTGGTCATCGGCGCGGGCGACCTGCCGTACGCGTATCTGGAGTTCCTGGCGAGCGCGCTCGACGTGCCCTGCGTGTTCGTCCCGGGCAACCACGATCCCGACCTGTCCGGTTACACCCGCTACGGCGGACTGTCCTTGAAGGATGGTTTCCCCGCGGTGTGGCCGGGTCCGGTGGGTGGGGTGAACGCGGACGGGCGGATCGTCGACGTCGGCGGGCTCAGGTTCGCCGGGCTCGGCGGTTCGGTGCGGTACAACGAGGGCCCCAACCAGTGGACCCAGCGGCAGCAGGCGCGGCGGGCCCGGCGGCTGGTGCACCGTGCCCGGCTCCGCAGATGGCGTGACGGCCGGGACGTCGACGTCCTGCTCACCCACGCGCCACCGCGGCACTGCGGCGACCGCGAGGACCTGCCGCACCGCGGGTTCGACTGTCTGCATCGCACCATCGAGTTACTGCGGCCGAAATGGTTGCTGCACGGGCATATCCACCCGCACGGTGAACCCGTGCCGGACCGGGTGGTCGGCGGGACCACGGTACGCAACGTGGTCGGACACCGGATCATGGAGTTCGCGCTATGAAGGACACCGGATTTCCCAGGGCTGACGCGGAACACGACTTCCTCCGCGCGCGACGGCGCCAGGTATTGTCGCGGCTGGCGAACTGGCTGCGCGGCGAACCCGACGACGTCAACATCATGCTGCCGTTCCACGAGGTGGTCGACGCGCTCGGCTACCTCGGCGAGCGGAAGGTCGGGCCGCGCGTGATCCGGCTCGATTCGATCGTCGGCAGCGTCGACCGGGGCCGCGACTTCGACCGCCGCTTCCGGCCGACGTCCGGCCGGGTCCGCGAACGCTGGGAACGGCTGGCACTCGCGACCAGGCGCGGCGAATCGATCCCGCCGATCGAGGTGTACCGGATCGGCGAACTGCACTTCATCATCGACGGCCACCACCGGGTTTCGGTGGCGCACGCGATGGCGCTGTCCACCATCGAGGCGAGGGTGACCGAAGTCCGGACCAAACTGGACCCGAGCGGGATCCGGTACCGGGGCGACCTGATCGTCAAGGACTACCGGCGGCTGTTCCTGGAACGCGTCCCGCTTTCCGGGCACGCCCGGGCCTCGGTCGTGTTCACCGACCCGTCGGATTACGCGCGGCTCGGGGAACACGTGGAGGCGTGGGGTTTCCGGCTGATGCAGGACGAAGGCCGCTATTCGGACCGGCAGACGCTGGCGCAGCGGTGGTTCGACGAGGAGTTCCTGCCGGTGGTCGCGATGCTGCGGCAGGCGGACATGATCGGCGACCGCACCGACGCCGAGGCTTACCTGTGGGTGGCGTCCGAACGGTACCGGCTCATCCGGACGCACCGGTGGGACGACGAGGTCTTCGAAGCCGTGCGCTCGCAGTCCCGGTGACGCTTCGGTCCCACAAATCCGTGCCTGGGCTGGGTCCGGCCAGCCGGTGGGTGGGTCGCGTTCGCGGGCGGCCAGGGCCGACGTTGCGAAAGCCACTTTCGCAACGTTGAAGGTTGCGAAAGTGGCTTTCGCAACGTCGGCCTTCAGGACGTGCCCCCGGAGCGGCCCCAAGGTCCGGCCCCAAGGTCCGTGAAGGCCTCCTTCCCTACCCTGAGAGTAGGGAAGGAGGCCTTCACGGACTCGCGACCGCAGGGGAGAACTACATGTGGACAGCCACCGGGGTGTCGGCGCCTTCCGGAGCGCGGGCCGGGGCACCCGACCGCAGCAGCAGCCCGCAGATCACCGCACCCGCGACGAAGATCCACCCACCCCACACGAACGCCGTCGTGTAGCTGTGCACTGCGGCTTCCGCCGCCAGTTGCGGCGAAGGGGCCTTTCCGGCCATGAACGACACCGCCGCGTTCCCGGCGAGCGTGCTCAGCAGCGCGGTCCCGATCGAGCCGCCGACCTGCTGCGCGGTGTTGACCGCCGCCGACGCGACACCGGCGTCGTGCGTGTCGACGCCGAAGGTCGCGACGCTCATCGCGGGCGCCATCGCGAGGCCGATCCCGACGCCCATGACCATCAGCGGGAAGAGCACCCCGCTGGAGTAGGTGCTGGCGGTGTCGATCGCCGAGAGCCAGAACAGGCCCAGTCCGGCGATCAGCATTCCCAGTGACACCAACGGTTTCGCCCCGAACTTCGGCAGCAGCACGGCCGTCGCCGAGGTCGCGCTGGCCATCAGGGTGGCGACCATCGGCAGGAACGCGAGGCCGCTCTGCACCGGCGTGAAACCGAGGTTCAGCTGGATGTAGAAGGTGAGGAACAGGAAAATCGAGAACATCCCGATGGCGAGCAGGAACATCGCGAGATACGAGCCGCCGCGATCACGGTCGAGCAGGACGCGCAGCGGCAGGAGCGGGTGTTCGGCGCGCTGCTGGATCATCACGAACGCGATCAGCAGCACGACACCGGCGGCGAGGAAACCCCACACCGAGATCGAGGACCACGAGTCGCGCTCCGCGTTCGCGAAGCCGTAGACCAGGCCGAAGAGACCGGCCGACGCGGTGATCGTGCCCGGGATGTCGAGCTTCGGCCGCGGGCCGTCGCTTTCGGCGTTCTTCAGCAGGACGGCGGAACCGGCGAACGCGATCACCGCGAAGACGATGTTGACGTACATCGACCAGCGCCAGTCGAGGTATTCGGTGAGCACGCCGCCGAGCAGCAGGCCGATCGCCGCGCCGCCACCACCGATCGCGCCGAAGACACCGAAGGCCTTACCGCGTTCCTTCGGGTCGGTGAAGGTAGTGGTCAGCAGCGAGAGAGCCGCAGGGGCGAGAAGGGCGCCGAAGACACCTTGCGCGGCGCGGGCGACGAGCAGCATTTCGATACTGGTGGCGGCGCCGCCGATCGCCGACACGAGGGCGAAGCCTGCCAGCCCGACGAGGAACGCGCGTTTGCGGCCGAAGAGGTCCGCGAGCCGTCCGCCCAGCAGGAGCAGGCTGCCGAAGGCGAGCGCGTAGGCGGTGACGACCCATTGGCGCGCGTCGTTCGAGAAGCCGAGGTCCTGCTGCGCCGACGGGAGCGCGATGTTCACGACGGTGGCGTCGAGCACCACCATCAGCTGGGCCAGGCCGATCATCACCAGGATCAGCCATCTCCTGGCGTGGTGCGGATTGGTGTGCTGCGCGGCCGCGTCCCCCGGCGGCATGACGACAGCGGTGGATGACTCAGGCATAAAGGCGGTTTCCTCACCGATAGTGACGAAGAAGCTATGTGGAGTAGGTGTCTCCCCTTCTGCGGCCAAGGTACCCGAAAAGCGGAGAAGCGTCCTCTACTTTGTTTGTTAAGCTGAACGGATGGCTCGGGACCTCGCTCCCGCCGCACCGGCGCGGCCGTTGCGGCGCGACGCTGAACTCAATCGGCAGCGCATCATCGCGGCAGCACGCGATGTCTTCGGCGAACGCGGATTGGAGGCGACCCTCGACGACGTCGCGCATCACGCCGGCGTCGGCGTCGGCACCGTCTACCGCCGCTTCCCCAGTAAGGAACACCTGGTCGAGGCCATGTTCGTCGACCAGTTCGAGACGATCCGCAAGCTCGCCGAAGAGGCACTTCGCGCCGAGGACGCGTGGGAGGGCTTCGCGACCTTCACCTGGCGCGCGGTCGAACTGCACGCCTGCGACCGGGGCCTGCGCGAGGTCATGCTGTCGAACGCCTTCGGCCACGAGCGCGTCGCCGAGGCGAAAACCCAGCTCGTGCCCTTGATCACACAGCTCGTCGCGCGGGCGCAGGCCGCCGGCACCCTCCGCGCGGACATCGTGCCGACGGATATGCCGCTCCTGCACCAGATGATCGGCTCGGTCATCGAGTTCACGCAGAGTACTCAGCCGGACCTGTGGCGCCGGTGCCTCGCGTTGCTGCTCGACGGTCTCCGCGCCGAACCCGGCCGCGCCACCCCGCTCCCCCATCCGCCGCTGGACTTCGAGGCGCTGGACGAGGCGATGTGTTCCTTCAGGCTGCCCAAGCTGCGCTGAAACCGCCCGGTCAGGGGAGCTTCGGGAACACGGCCACGGCGACCTCCCGGGCCGCCGCGCAGCCGGCGTCGCCCGCACCGTCGACGCCGACCACCGAGAGCAGCGCCTGTTCGACGCGGTCCGGTGTGCCGGGGATCGGCCGGTGCGTGGTCACCTGGCAGAAGGCGCCCGACGTCGTCACCTGGACCTGGCGGCCGCCCAGCGCCTCCGTCGCGCCCGGCCTGGTGTCCGCGCCGACCGACAGCGTGACGCTGACCTTGCCGCGGATGCAGCTGTGCCCGGACAACGCGGGCGCGGGCGTGGTCTCGGGGCCGGCCGCGGCGTCGAGTTCGTGCTGGTCGAGCAGGGCACACGGGGCGACACGGCCCCACGACCGCTGGTCGAGGTCCAGCCGCCCGATCTTCCGCGCGGTGATCACCCCCGCCGCGCTGCCGACCGTCGCGTCGGCGATCCGGCACCGATCGGCCTCGTCGGCGGGGTCCTGGTCGTCGGAGGTGACGATGATGGGCAGCCGGATCCCGTCGGCGAAGGTCAGGAACCGTGTGCAGGCGGTTTCGGCGTTGAACGTCGACTGCTGGACGCTGACGCCCTCCGGCAGGGTGCCCGCGTAATCGTAGGGCTGGTTGTTCGGATCCTGCCCGGAAGTGATCGGGCCGGTGACGACCGTGTACCGATTGGCACCCTCGACGAATTCCAGCTGACAGAACTCGAATGAGGCCAGCGCCGGTTTGGCCGCGTTTCCGCCGCCGATCACTTTCCGCTGGTCGACCAGGCTGCAGTAATCGAGCGACGGATACTCCCCGAGCGCCTCTGCGGCGGTCAGGGCCTCGTCGCGGTCCGTGGTCGGCGACGGCGCCGCCGCCTGGTCCGGCGTGGCACAAGCCGTTGCGAGGAACAAGCCACAGAGGAAGCCACAGAGGACTGCGATCAGACTCTTCGGGCGCACCGGAGCAGTATCGTCAAAAGCACCCGGAACACCACCCCTTACGGGCGAAGAACACAGGAAGGACGACGTTTTCCCAGGTCGGTACTTGACGTCGATTTCACTCCCCTAGGGGTGTGTTTCGTTCCCCGGTGTGATGCGCTCCCGCCGCCACGGGACGAAAATGGATTCCACACACCGGATCGGAATCACCGCTCCTGACCCACCGTGACGAAAGAAAGGGACGAACCGTGAGCAACTCCGTAGCCACCCGCCTGACCCGCCCGCGCCAGGGCCGCATGATCGGCGGCGTCTGCGCCGGCATCGCCAAGCGGTTCGGCACCACACCGGGCAAGGTCCGCCTGCTCGCCGTGCTGTCCTGCCTGTTGCCGGGCCCGCAGTTCCTGATCTACATCGTGCTGTGGCTCGCCCTGCCCGAGAGCGAGTACTGATCCCGGGCAGGACGAACCTGGGAACCGGCTATGCGGTGTAGGTCAGGTTCTTGCCGCCTGCCCCGTCGAACAGCTTGATCTTGTCGGCGTCGAACCACAGTTCGATGTCCTGGTTCTCCGCCGCCGAGGACGCCGCGGAGAGCCGGGCCACGATCTGCGACTCGGAGCCGGGGACGTCCGAGGATCCGCTGTCGGCGGCGAGATCCGCGAGGTCGGACGACGACGCGGCCTCCCCCTCGACGGAGAAGTGCGCGAACTTCTCCGAACCCATCGACTCGAGGACGTCGACGTGGGCGGTGAAGGTCGCCCCGGTGCGCGCGGAAGCGTCCACCAGCGCGGCGTCCTCGAAATGCTCCGGTCGGATACCGACGATGACCTCACGCGGCGCGTCGGCGGCCTCGGCCAGTTGCCGGACCCGGTCGGTGAGCGGGATGTCGCCCAGCGCGCTGCGCGCGACCCCGTTCTCCAGCGTCGCCGACACGAAGTTCATCGACGGGCTGCCGATGAACCCGGCCACGAACAGGTTCGCCGGGTTGTCGTAGAGGAACTGCGGCGACCCGATCTGCTGCACGAAGCCACCGCGCAGCACGACGACCCGGTCACCGAGGGTCATCGCCTCGGTCTGGTCGTGCGTGACGTAGAGCGTGGTGGTGCCCAGCTGCTTCTGGATCTTCGACACCGACGTCCGCATCTGGCCGCGGAGCTTCGCGTCCAGGTTGGACAGCGGCTCGTCCATCAGGAACGCCTTGGGGTTGCGGACGATCGCGCGTCCCATCGCGACGCGCTGCCGCTGACCACCGGAGAGGTTCGCGGGTTTGCGGTCGAGGTGCCCGGTGAGGTCGAGGATCTGCGCGGCCTCTTCGACCTTCGCGCGCACGGTCTTGTCGTCGACCTTGGCCAGCCGCAACGGGAATGCCATGTTCTCCCGCACGCTCATGTGCGGGTACAGGGCGTAGGACTGGAACACCATCGCGATGTCGCGGTCCTTCGGCGCCTTTTCGTTGACGCGCTTGCCGTCGATGCGCAGTTCACCGGAGGAGATGTCCTCCAGGCCCGCCACCATGTTCAGGGTGGTGGACTTCCCGCAGCCGGACGGGCCGACCAGGATGATGAACTCGCCGTCGGCGATGGTGATGTCCACTTCGGACACGGCAAGGGCGCCGTCGGGGTACTTCTTGGAAACCTTGTCGAGAACAATTTCAGCCATGGGTCAGCCCTTCACCGCACCGGACGTCAGCCCCGCCACGATGCGACGCTGGAACAACAACACGAACAGGATGATCGGGACGGTGATCACCACGGCGGCCGCGGAGATCGTCCCGGTGGGGTCTTCGAACTGCGACGACCCGGTGAAGAACGACAGTGCCGCCGGGACCGTGCGCGAGGCCTCGGTCGAGGTCAGCGAGATCGCGAACAGGAAGTCGTTCCAGCAGAAGATGAACACCAGGATCGCGGTGGTGAACACCCCCGGTGCGGCCAGTGGCGCGATCACCTTCCGGAACGCCTGTGCC
Organism: Amycolatopsis sp. cmx-4-19; assembly: GCA_049998115.1. GTDB lineage: Bacteria > Actinomycetota > Actinomycetes > Mycobacteriales > Pseudonocardiaceae > Amycolatopsis. The sequence goes on from JAEBEO010000013.1 coordinate 100,312, forward strand.
GGGGTCGCGCCGTCCATCTTCGCCGCTTTTTCCAGCTCCCACGGGATTTCCCGGAAGAACGCGGAAAGCGTGTAGATCGACAGCGGCAGCGCGAACGTGATGTAGGGCAGGATCAGCCCCGGCCAGGTGTCGAACAACCCCAGCTCACGTTCGATGTTGAACAGCGGCGTCACCAGTGACACCTGCGGGAACATCGCGATCAGCAGCGACATCCCGACCAGCAGTTGCTTGCCGGGGAAGTCCAGCCGCGCGATCGCGTACGCCGCCATGGTGCCGAGGACCACCGCGATCACCGTCGCGATGATCGCGATCCCGATCGAGTTCACCAGTGCCCGGATGAACTCCGTGGTCTCGAAGATGTCCGCGTAGTTCTGCCACGTCCACTCCGACGGGATGAAGTTCCCGTCGTCCAGGGTCTCCTTGGTCTTGAACGAGAGCGAAACCACCCACAGCACCGGGACCAGCGCGAACACCAGGACCAGGATGTCGACGAGGCCCCATTTGAGTTTGCGGCCGGAAGTGACCGCTCCACCCATCACCATCAGCGCTTACCCCCATTGTCACTACCGGGTGCGGCCGTGCCGAACACCTTGATGAAGAGGAACGCGATGATCGCCACCGTGATGAAGATCAGCACGGCCATCGTCGACCCGATCCCGAGGTTCAACCCCTTGACCAGGTTGTTGTAGGTCTGCATCGACACCGACGACGTGTCCTGCGCGCCGTTGGTGAGCACGAAGATGTTGTCGAAGATGCGGAACGCGTCCAGGGTGCGGAACAGCAGCGCCACCAGGATCGCCGGCTTCATCACCGGCAGCATCACCTTGGTGAACCGCTGCCACGCGGTCGCGCCGTCCATCGACGCGGCCTTCAGCAAGTCGTCCGGCACCAGCGCCAGCCCGGCCATCAGCAGCAACGCCATGAACGGCGTCGTCTTCCACACCTCGGCGAGCACGATGATGCCGAGCGACGGCCAGTATTCCGTCAGCGGCGCCGTGTCGGGGAAGAACAGGTTGGCCAGATAGCCCGTGTCCGGCGTCCAGGCGTAGTACCAGGAGAACGCCGCGACCACGGTCACGATGCCGTACGGGATCAGGGCGACCGTCCGCACGAGGCCCCGGCCGACCAGCGTCCGGTGCATGATGAGCGCCAGGCCCATACCGAGGACGAACTCGATCACCACGGAAACGATGGTCAACCCCATCGTCGTCCCGAACGCCGTCCACCAGTAACCGTTGGACAGCACCGCGATGTAGTTGTCGAGCCCGACGAACTCCTGCTGCGCGGGGAACCTGAGGTCGTACCGCTGCAGCGAAAGCCAGATCGAGTAGAGGATCGGATACCCGGTCACCGCGATCATCACGAACGCCGCGGGGGCGCACAGCCAGAGTCCGAGCCTGCGCTCGGCCTTCTTGCCTTCACTGAGAACGGGTTTCGCTTTCTTCCCCGGCTTGCTCACGGTCGCCGAACCGGCGGCTTCCTGCACGGTCACGGGATCACCCCCTTCGACTGGAGCGCGTCGGCGAGCTGCTCCCGCAGCTTCTCCGCCGTCTTCTGCGGATCGATTTCAGCGGGCGGGGAGAGCACCTTCGACAACACGGTCGAGGCGTTCTGATACGCCGGGGTCAGCGGCCGCACCGCCGCGTTCTTGAGCGCGTCCAGGATCGTTTCCCGCATCGGGTACTTCGTGTCCATGCTCGGGTTGTCGTCGCCGACGGCGGCGGTCGGATCGAGCGGGACCGTGTCGGTGTAGAGCGATTCGAGCGTCGGCGGGACACCGTCCTTGAGCGCGGAGAACTTCTGGTTCTTCTCGTTGCGCAGGCACAGCGCGACCTCGTAGGCCTCGGCCTTGTGCTTCGACGTCGAGCTGACCGCCAGGTTGTAGCCGCCGATCGTGGTCTTGGCGGGCTTGCCCGCTTCGAACTCCGGATAGGTGGTCCACTTGAAGTGCTGCAGTTCGCCCTTCTTCTCCTTGGCGTAGGAGGCGTAGACGAACGGCCAGTTCAACTCGAAGGCCGCGTTGCCGCGCTGGAAGGACTGGCGGACCTCGTCCTCCTTCGAGTTGGTCAGCGACGGGTCGGTGATCCCGGCCGCGGCGACCTTCTTGAGCATCTCCAGCGCCTTGACCGCGCCCGCGTCCATCACGACCGACTTGCCGTCGTCGGAGAGGATCTTGCCGCCCGCCGACTCGACGAGCGTGTTGTAGATGACGACGAGCCCTTCGTACTGCGCGCCGGTGAACACGACGTTCGCCGGTTTGCCCTGCGCCTTGAGCGCCTGGGCCTGCTGGATCATCTCGTCCCAGGTCTTCGGTGGCGTCGGGGTCAGCCTGTCGTCGTACCAGAGCAACTGGACGTTGGTGTTCTTGGTCGCCGCGTAGAGCTTTCCGTTCCACGTGGCGGTTTCGAGCGGCCCAGGCAGGACACCGGCGGTCGCCTCGGCCTTCGCCTCGCCGGTCCATTCGTCGGCCCAGCCCGCCTGGGCGAACTCGGAAACCCAGGTGACGTCCAGCCCCAGTACGTCGAGAGAATCATCCCCAGCGGCCAGGCGGCGCACCATCTGTTCCCGCTGGCCGTCGGCCGGACGCGGGAGCTTGTTGTAGACGACCTCGTACCGCCCGTTCGATGCCTTCGTGCAATCGTCCACAACGGACTGGAAATTGTCTTCGGGCGCGTAGTAGACATTGATCTTGAGTCCGGCGTCCGAACCGCAGCCCGCCAGCAGGCCGACCGTCAGCGCTGTCGCGCCGATTAGCGAGCCGGTGCGGCCTGGTGAGCGGCCCCTCCGGCTCGCGCTCATCCTCTTCCCCATGAGGCCTCCTCACCCGCGCACGCCCGGGATGCGGCGGCGCTAGAACGCGTTGAAGAAGCCGCGCGCCAGCACCCCGACGTGCTAGTGCTCGGGCGAGCACGCTGGAGTACGTGACCGCCCGACTGGTGTTGTGCAACCTATTCCGGGCGATCTACGCCCGCAAGCAGTATCGGTAACGATTCAGCGGACCGCACGACGAACAGGTGAACCAGTACCGCCGAATGTCAGTGGTCCGGTCCCCGCCTCACCCCGGCGAACGCATCGCGAGCTGCGCGAGAAGCTGGCGGCCGTGCTCGGCCGAACGCGGCTGGCAGAGCACGTCGTACCGGCCGGCGACCAGCTGGCTCGCGGACGAGAAGTCGCGGCGGGACATGCTGTAGCTGATGGCCGCGAAGACTGTCCACGCCAGAATCCCGAGCAGGAGCCCGCCGATCATCGGCTGCCACGCGAAGCCCTGGTTGTTGAACATGCCCAGCAGCAGGCCGATGATCAGGCCGAACCAGGCACCCGACACGGCACCGGTGCCCAGCACGCGGCCCCAGCTCAGCCTGCCGACGACCCGTTCGACGAGCATCAGGTCGACGCCGACGATGGTCACGTCGGCGACCCCGAACTCCTTCTCCGCGAGAAAGCCGACGGCGTGCTGCGCTTCGCCGTACGTCGCGTAGGAGCCGATCGGCCAGCCGGAAGGCGGTGTCGGCAGCCGGGGCAGTCCGCCTGCGGCCCGTCCGCCTCCGCCAAAGGGAGCACTCACGTAATCACCTCTCGCCCGTCCTGGTCCATCTTCTCAAGGACGGGCGAAAGGCGCGAACGTGAGCTCAGGAGCGGGACTTGTACTCGCGAAGCAGGCCCCTGCTGATGATGGTCTTCTGGATCTCGCTGGTGCCCTCGCCGATGAGCAGGAACGGCGCCTCACGCATCAGGCGCTCGATCTCGTACTCCTTCGAGTAGCCGTAGCCGCCGTGGATGCGGAAGGAGTCCTGGGTGACCTCGGCGCAGTACTCGCTCGCGATCAGCTTCGCCATACCGGCCTCGACGTCGTTGCGCTCGCCGGAGTCCTTGAGTCGGGCGGCGTTGACCATCATCAGGTGCGCGGCCTCGACCTTGGTGGCCATCTCGGCGAGTTTGAACGCCACCGCCTGGTGTTCGGCGATCGCCTTGCCGAAGGTCTTGCGCTGCTGGGCGTACTCCACCGCGAGCTCGAACGCGCGGATCGCGATCCCGCACGCCCGCGCGGCGACGTTGACGCGGCCGACCTCGACACCGTCCATCATGTACGCGAAGCCCTTGCCCGGGGCTTCGCCGAGGACCATGTCCGCACCGATCTCGAAGCCGTCGAAAACGGCTTCGGTGGTGTCGACGCCCTTGTAACCCATCTTGTCGATCTTGCCGGGGATGGTGAGGCCGGGAGCGACCTCGCCGAAGCCCTCGGGCTTCTCGACCAGGAACGTGGTCAGGTTCCGGTGCGCCTTTTCGGCACCTTCGTCGGTCTTGACCAGCAGCGCGATCAGGGTGGAACTGCCGCCGTTGGTGAGCCACATCTTCGAGCCGTCGATGACGTAGCCGTCATCGGTCTTGCGGGCGCGGGTCTTGATCGCGGCGACGTCGGAACCGAGATCCGGCTCGGACATCGAGAACGAGCCGCGGACCTCACCGGTCGCCATCCTCGGCAGGAAGTGCTGCTTCTGCTCCGGCGTCCCGTGACGGGAGATCATGTGCGCCACGATGAAGTGGGTGTTGATGACGCCGGAGACGCTCATCCAGCCGCGTGCGATCTCCTCGACCACGAGCGCGTAGGTCAGCAGCGATTCGCCGAGGCCGCCGTACTCCTCCGGGATGGTGAGCCCGAACAGTCCCATCTCCTTCATTCCCTCGACGATGTCGGTGGGATAGGTGTCGGAGTGCTCGAGTTCCTGCGCGCGCGGGATGACCTCCTTGTCCACGAACTGGCGGACCGTGGCCAGGATCTCGGACTGCACGTCGGTCAAACCGGCGGTCTGGGCGAGGCGAGCCATCGCTGCTCCCTAAATTCGCGCGCACCGGTCGCCCGGCACTGGGTTACCGGTGAGTATGACGCGAACGCGGGGACCCCGCTATGAGCGCAGTCACGCGTACGCCATCCGTGACCGCGATCCCGGGGTCACGTCACCTCCGCCAAGGCCCGGTCGTGCTGAACCTCGCCGCGAAAGACGGGACTTTCCGCTAGCGATACCGTCCTGTGTCGACGAGGGGACCCGCATGACGAATCCGCACGATCCGTATGGGCAACACCAGCAGCCGTACGGTCTCCAGCCCTACCAGCCGCCACCGGTCTACATCCAGCAGCCGTACGCCTACGTGCGACCGCCGGACCAGGGCATGGCCGTGGCTTCGCTGGTGTGCTCGCTGATCGGCCTGGTCCTGTGTTTCCCGGCGCTTCTCGGGATCGTCTTCGGCCACGTCGCGCTCTCGAAGGCCAAACGTGGCGAGGCGGGCGGCCAGGGCATGGCGCAGGCCGGGATGATCATCGGTTACGTCATCACCGGGCTGTGGCTGATCCCGGTCATCCTGTGGTTCGTGTTCGCGGTGCTGGCGCTCGGTGCCGCGGGCGTCTCCTGACCGGTTCCCGGATACGGTGGTGTCCCGCACGAACCAGGGGGCCAACCGGATGAGCAGTTCCGACTCGCAGGACACACCGCCGACGTCGTCCTACACCGACTCGAACACCTTCTCGGACCCGACGTCCGCGTCTTCGTCCGAAACGGTGCCGGGCCCGTCGCCGTCGGAACCCCAGCAGTTCCAGCCGCCCCCGCCGTTCGCACCGCCCCCACCGTTCGAGCCCCCGGCGCCGTTCGATCCCCAGGCTGCTCCCGCTCCCGTCGACCCTCCGCCGTACGCGCAGGCGATCGACCCGCTGACCGCCGAGCCGGTTCCGTCGCCCAGCCCGGGCTTCGCCGCTCCGGACGTCTTGGCTGCTCCGCCCGTGTACGCGCCTCCGCCTTCGTACCCGCAGCAGACCTACGGTCAGCCGTACAACCCCTACGCGGGCGCGGCACAGCACCGTCCGCAGGACAACGGGATGGCGATCGCCGGACTGGTGTGCTCGATCGTCGGGATCTGCTCGTGCGTGACCGTGATCGTCGGGCTGATCCTGGGGCACATCGGGCTCGCGAAGGTGAACCGCGGGGAGGCGGGCGGGCGCGGCATGGCGCTCGCGGCGGTGGTCATCGGCTACATCGTGCTCGCGCTGTACACCGGCTTCTTCGGCACGCTGATCATCCTGGGCGTCAACGGCGAACTAGACTGACGCGCGGGAGCAAGGGACCTTTGCTCTCGCCAGGGCCGCTGACCTGCGACGCGGGGTGGATGTCACCAAGCACGACTCAGGGGCGCGGGTCCGCGTCGTCCGGCTCCCGGGGCGCCGGCGGCACCTGACCGTCGACCGGAGGAGCGGCGGGGACGTCCGAAGGCTCCGTGGCCCGCTTCGGCGTGTTCGCGTCCAGGAAACGCAGGAGTTCCACCGGAAACGGCAGGACCAGCGTCGAGTTCTTCTCCGCGGACACCTGCACGACGGTCTCCAGCAACCGCAACTGCATTGCCGCCGGGGTGTCGGCCATGGTCGCGGCCGCCTGCGAAAGTTTGTACGAGGCCTGCAGTTCACCGTCGGCCGAGATGACCCGCGCGCGCCGCTCGCGTTCGGCTTCGGCTTGGCGTGACATCGAGCGTTTCATCGATTCCGGCAGCGCGACGTCCTTGATCTCGACCCGGTCGATGTGGATGCCCCAGTCCAGCGCCGGGCTGTCGATCATCAGCTCCAGGCCCTCGTTGAGCCGTTCGCGGTTCGACAGCAGGTCGTCCAGCTCGCTCTTGCCGATGATGGACCGCAGCGACGTCTGTGCGACCTGGCCGACGGCCGAGCGGTAGTCCTGCACGTTCACCGCGGCCAAGACCGGGTCGACCACCTTGAAGTACACGACCGCGTCGACCCGCACGCTGACGTTGTCGCGGGTGATGCCGTCCTGCGCGGGGATCGGCATCGTGATGATCTGCATGTTGACCTTCTGCATCCGGTCCGCGAAGGGCACCAGCATCGCGAGCCCCGGCTCCCGGGGGTTCGCGCGCACCCGGCCGAACCGGAAGACGAGTCCGCGTTCGTACTGTTTCACCACACGAAGGCCTGCCGCGAGCCAAACGCCGCCCGCGACGACGACCGCACTGAGAATCTCCACCACCATGACTGCTCCCGGGGTTGTTCTCCCTGTTCACGGTACGCCTGGCGGGTCACGGACGAAACACGGTGGACACGCCTGCCAAGGTGGGTTCGTGACCGGTTTCAAGATCCCGCCCAGATTCCTCGACCGCGCCGCCGACCTCGGCCCCGGAGCCGCCGAGTGGCTCGACTCCCTGCCGTTCCTCGCCGAGAAGTACACGGCCAAATGGGATCTCGTTTACGACGGCGAGGCCATGCATGGTTTCGTCGGCGTCGCCCAGCCCGTGCGCCGCGCCGACGGCTCCCCCGCGATCCTCAAACTCGGCTGGCCGCACGAGGAATCCGACGACGAACCGCTCGCACTGTCCACTTGGGCCGGTCAAGGCGCGGTGCTGATGTACGACAGCGTGCCCGAGGACGGTGTGCTGCTCCTGGAGCGGCTCGACTCCTCCCGCTCCCTCGAAACCGAGCCGATCCGGGAAGCCGTCGAGACCGTCGGCGCGATGGCGCGGCGGCTGGCCGTCCCCGCGCCAGAAGCACTGCGGCGTTCTCTTCGGGCAGAGGCCGCGGCCCTGGTCACCGAACTCCCGGAGACCTGGGGCGGGCTCGGCGAGCCGTTCGACCGGAAGTACCTCGACGCGGCGGTCGAGATCTGCGCGGAACTCGGGCCCACGGCCGGCGAGCTGATGGTGAACGAGGATCTCCACTTCGAGAACGTCCTCGCCGGGGAGCGCGAACCCTGGCTGGTGATCGATCCGAAGCCGCTTTCGGGTGACCTCGAATTCGGCGCGATCTCCATCCTCTGGAACCGGGCGACCGAGTCCACAATGGACGACAAGATCGCGTGGTTCACCACCGCCGCCGGACTGGACGCCGAACGCACCCGGGCGTGGACGCTCGTGCGCGCGGTGCAGAACTGGACCTGGCTCCACGAAGACCTCGCCGAGGGCGCCTCGCCCGAGTCGATCACCGAAGATCCCGCCTACGCCACCGTGCCGCAAATCGCCGCCTGGGCATTGCGGTGATCACACGAATCGTCTCCCGCGCCGGGAGCCGATAGCCTTCGGGCATGGCAGCCGTCAACAGGGTATTCGCAGCTCAGCTGGCCGGTTTGCCGGTTTTCGGACCCGATGGTGAATCGATCGGCAAGGTCCGCGACCTGGTGGCGGGCCTGCGGCTCGACCAGCAGCCGCCCCGGATCCTGGGCATCGTCGTCGAGCTGACCACCAGGCGGCGCGTGTTCGTGCCGATGTTGCGCGTGACGTCGATCGAGCCCACCGCCATCACCCTGGCCACCGGTTCGGTCAACATGCGGCGCTTCCACCAGCGGCCCAACGAGGTGCTGGTGGTCGGGCAGCTGTTCGACGCCTACGCGACGCTGACCGGCTCGGACACCCGGGTCACCGTCGTCGACGCCGGTATGGAGCCGACGAGGACCCGGGACTGGGTGCTCGCCAAACTCGCGATCCGGGAGCGGTCGAGCAGGCTCGGCCTCGGCAGGCGGCGCGCGCCGATGCGGGTGCTGCCGTGGTCGGAGGTGTCCGGGCTCGGGCTCACCGACCTGACCGGCCAGACGCAGGGCGCCGCGCAGCTGCTGATGTTGTTCGACACCATGCGCGCGGCCGACGTCGCCGCCACGGTGCGGGACCTGCCGTTGAAACGACGGCACGAGGTCGCCGACGCGATGGACGACGAACACCTCGCCGACGTCATCGAGGAGCTGCCCGAGGACGACCAGAAGGAACTGCTGTCCTACCTCGCCGAGGAGCGGGCCGCCGACATCCTCGAAGCGATGAACCCCGACGACGCCGCCGACCTGCTGGCCGAACTGGCGCCCGCCGAGCAGAGCCGGTTCCTGGAGCTGATGGAACCCGAGGAATCGGCGCCGGTGAAGCGGCTGCTGGAGTACTCGTCGGACACCGCGGGCGGGTTGATGACGCCCGAGCCGATCGTGCTGACGCCGGACGCCACGGTCGCGGAGGCGCTCGCGCACATCCGCAACGCCGATCTCCCGGTGGCGCTGGCGAGCATGGTGTTCGTCTGCCGCCCGCCCACAGAGACCCCGACGGGGCGCTTCGTCGGCGTCGTCCACTTCCAGCGGCTTCTGCGTGAACCACCCGCGGAGATGGTGGCGAGCGCCGTCGACACCCAGTTGCCCGCCTTGCGGCCGAAGGCCACGTTGTCCGAGGTCACCCGCTACTTCGCCGCGTACAACCTGGCGTGCGGGCCGGTGGTCGACGCCGAGGACCATCTGCTCGGCGCGGTCACCGTCGACGACGTCCTCGACCATCTGCTCCCGGAGGACTGGCGCGAAACCGGGCTGCACGACATCACCGGCGACAGCACCATCGACACCGAGGAGGCCGAGCGTGCCTGAACCGACATCCGGGCGGCGGCTGGACCAGCCTCGCGGCCAAGGCCGGTTCAGGCTGAACATCGATCCGGACGCCTTCGGCAGGCTCACCGAGCGGGTCGCGCGGTTCCTCGGCACCGGCAAGTACCTGTTCTGGCAGACGCTGATCGTCATCGTCTGGATCGTGCTGAACCTGGTGGCGGTGTCGCTGCGCTGGGACCCGTACCCGTTCATCCTGCTGAACCTGGCCTTCTCGACGCAGGCCGCGTACGCCGCGCCCCTCATCCTGCTGGCGCAGAACCGCCAGGACGACCGGGACAGCATCTCGCTGAAGGAAGACCGGAAACGGGCCGAACAGACCAAGGCGGACACCGAATACCTCGCGCGGGAGCTCGCGTCACTGCGGATCGCGGTGGGCGAGGTCGCCACCCGCGACTTCCTGCGGAGCGAACTCGACCGCCTCCGTGAGGATCTCGACGCCAAGCCTCGCAAGGGCAAACCCGACCGCACCGCTACCGGTACGTAACATGGACGTGTGACCAGTACGCAGCAACTCCCCAGCGTCGACGATGTCCGCACCGCGCTGAAGGCCGTGTACGACCCGGAGATCAAGAAGCCGATCACCGAACTCGGCATGGTCAAGGGCGTGGAGGTCGGCTCGGACGGCGTGGTCTCCGTCGGGATCTACCTGACCGTCGCCGGCTGCCCGTTGAAGGCGACGCTGACGAAGGACACCACCGACGCCGTCGCGAAGCTCCCCGGCGTCAGCGATGTCAAGGTCGAGCTCGACGTGATGAGCGACGAGCAACGCACGGAACTGCGAAAATCGCTGCGCGGTGACGCCGCGGAACCGGTGATCCCGTTCGCGCAGCCCGGTTCGCTGACGCGGGTCTACTGCGTCGCGTCCGGCAAGGGCGGGGTGGGCAAGTCCTCGGTGACGGTGAACCTCGCGGCCGCGATGGCCGAACGCGGGCTTTCCGTCGGCGTGGTGGACGCGGACATCTACGGGCACTCGGTGCCGCGGATGCTCGGCACACGGGAGAAGCCGACCAAGGTCGACACCATGATCATGCCGCCGCAGGCGCATGGCGTGAAGGTCATCTCGATCGGTATGTTCACCCCGGGCAACACCCCGGTGGTGTGGCGCGGGCCGATGCTGCACCGCGCGCTGCAGCAGTTCCTCGCCGACGTCTTCTGGGGCGACCTCGACATCCTGTTGCTGGACCTGCCGCCGGGCACCGGCGACATCGCGATCTCGGTGGCGCAGCTGATCCCGAACGCGGAGATCCTGGTCGTCACCACCCCGCAGCAGGCGGCCGCCGAGGTGGCCGAGCGCGCGGGTGCGATCGCATTGCAGACGCGGCAGCGGATCGCCGGTGTCATCGAGAACATGTCGTGGCTGGAAACGCCCGACGGCGGGCGGATGGAGATCTTCGGCTCCGGTGGCGGGCAGTCCGTGGCCGACTCGCTGTCGAAGTCGGTCGGTTCGCCGGTGCCGTTGCTCGGCCAGGTCCCGATGGACCCGCGCGTGGTCGCCCACGGCGACGCGGGTACGCCGATCGTGCTGGCGGAGCCGGACTCGCCGGCGTCGCTCGTGCTCAAGGAGGCGGCGAAGAAGCTGACCGTCCGGGCGCGCGGGCTGGCCGGGATGATGCTGAACGTGACCCCTGCGGGCCGCTGAACCCCGCATCAAGAGGACTGGTTGCGGTCCTTGCGCGTGCAAGGACCGCGTTGAGAGGACTAACCGCGGCGGGGGGTCAGGTCGCGTCGGGGTCGACCGGGGGGCGCTCGCCGGGCTTCAGGGCTTCGGGTTGGGCGGCTGTCGCCGGGTAGCCGTTCGGCTTCGAGGCACCGTTGGAGCCAGTGGTGCCGCCGTTGGTGCCGTTGCCGTTCTTGAGCCCCAGCGGATCGGTGTCACCGTCGAACAGGTGCTGGGTGACGACCCGTTTCGGGTCGAAGTTCCGCAGACCGCGCAGGTCCTCCAGCGGCTTGCGCAACTGGTCGAACTCCGGGCCCATCTCCTCGCGCAGTTGCGTTTTGGCACCTGTCGCGAAATCCCGGACCTTGCGGACGCTCTTCGCCACCCAGGCCGCGGCTTCAGGGAGCCGCTCCGGACCGAGAATGAACAGACCCGCGACGATGATGATGAGGATCTCGCCCCAGCCGACACTTTCGAACACCCGTGTGAACCTCCGCCTCGGCGTCTTCCCCGTTCAGGGTACCCGGCCGGACCCGCTCAGTCCGAAGCCAGTTTCACGTCCACCACAAGTGACGACCCATCACGGACAAGCCGGACAGGAACGACTTCGCCGACCTCTCGCGCGCGGACCGCGACGAGGAGTTCCGCGGAGTCGCGCACGAGCCGTCCGCCGACCTCGGTGAGCACGTCGCCTTCCTTGATCCCGGCCGACGCGGCCGGGCCGCCGGGGGCGACGTTGCGGACCTGGGCACCCATGGTGCTGGAGCCCGCGACCGTCGACGAGGCGTTGATGCCGATGTCGGGGTGGACGACCTTGCCGTCCTTGATCAGGGTTTTCGCGATCTTCACCGCGTAGTCGCTCGGGATGGCGAAGCCGATGCCGATGCTGCCGCCTTCGGCACTGGACGAGCGGATCGCCGAGTTGATCCCGACCAGCGCGCCGGTCGCGTCGACGAGCGCGCCGCCCGAGTTGCCGTGGTTGATCGCGGCGTCGGTCTGGATGGCCTCGTAGATCACCGGCGCGCTGCCGCCGTCGCCGCCCGCGGTCACCGGGCGGTTGAGCGCGCTCACGATGCCTGCGGTGACCGAGTTCTGCAGTGCCAGCGGCGAACCGACGGCGATCACCGAATCGCCGACGGCGAGGTCGGACGACTTCCCGACCTGCAGCGCGGTCAGGTTGTCGACGTTGACCTTGACCACGGCGAGGTCGGTCTTCGGGTCGGCGCCGACGACCTTGGCCTCGACACGCCTGCCGTCGAAGAACACGGCCGTGACCTTGGTGGCGGCGTCGGCCGTCGCCGCGGAGATCACGTGTTCGTTCGTGAGCACGTAGCCCTGGGTGTCGATGACGACGCCGGAACCCTGCTGGCCCGCGTCGGTACCGGGTTTGAACACCTCGAGCGAGACGACGGCGGGTGCCACCCGGTGGGCGATGTCCGCGATCGAGCCCGCCGGGCGCTCCTTGGCGGCGTCGGCCTCGGAGATGCCGGCCTCGCCGGTCAGTGCGGTGCCGGTGTCGGCGAACCACCAGCCGATGAGCCCGCCCGCGGCGCCGACGACCAGCGCGACGGCGGCCAGCATCGCCAGCGCCTTCGTCTGCACTCGCCGCCCGAAGAGGACTTCCGGCAGGCTCAGCAGTGCGCCTTGCGGGCGCTTCGCATCCTTCTTTTCTTCGAGTTCCGCCTGCATCGCGGGCCCGGCGAGCACCGCGCCGGAGGCGGGGTCGCGCCACGGGTCCGAGGTGGTGGTCCAGAGCGGGTCTTCGGCACCGTTCGAGGACGGGTCGGCGCCGTTGGACCCGTACGGCCGCTCCAGCACGACACCTTCGGCGCCCGGCGGGCGGCGGAAGGCCTCGGCGAGCGATTCCGGTGTCGGCGGTGCCAGGTTCACGCCCGGCGCCGTCTGCCCGTTGGTCCCGGGCTGATAGAGCTTGTCGAAGGCACCCGCGACGCCCCGCGGCCTGCCGAACGTGGCCGCCTGCGCGGGATCGACGGCGGGCCGGGCCAGCGGGCGCGGCGCCAGCCGATCCCCCGCCGGTTCACCAGGCTGCTGCGGCTTCGCGTTCGGCTGCTCGGTCATCATTCCCCGGGGCTGAGATCAGGTTGGCCGGACGCGAGAGTGCGTCAAGCCTCGGCCCTGATTCTGCCGTGACCATGGTGAAGTGCGCGTTGTTTCGCCGGAGCCGGACAGAAATGTGACACTTGGGGCAACCATGTCGCACCTCTGGCAGTCTAACGGTCATGTCGGAGAATCACGGGGGCCAGTTCCCGCCTCAGCAGCCGTATCCCCAGCAGCAGCCGTATCCGCCGCGGCAACCCCAGTACAGCCAGGAGCAGCACTACAGCCCAGAACAGCACTGGCCCCACCAGCAGCAATGGCCGCAGCAGGAGCAGGGCTGGCCGCAGCAGCCGCCCAAGAAGAAGGGCCTGTCCACCAAGGTGAAGGTGCTGCTGCTCGTCGCCGCGCTCGTCGTGGTCGGCGGCGGGATCGGGCTGATCTTCGTGGCGAAGTCGGTCGCCGGGCCGGAGAAGCAGGCGGGGAAACTGGCCGAGGGCGACTGCGTCGTGCTGACCGGCTCGGGCAAAGAGGCCGACGCCGTCAAGACGCCGTGCGATTCCCCGCAAGCGCCCTACGCGGTGAGCCTCACCGGCATCAACAAGGGCGACTGGGACTGCAAGGAAGGCTTCTACAGGTACACCGTCCCGACGCCGTTGCACGGGGAAGGAGTCGCCCTGTGCCTGGCGATCAACGCGAAGGTCGGGTTGTGTTTCGACGACATCGAGACGAAGACCCCACCGCCGCTGAAGGACTGTGGCTCCGCGCGCTTGAGGATCAGTGAGGTCTTCGGTCAGGCGAGCATCGTGAACAGCCCGTGCAAGCAGGGCACCGCGGAGGTCATCTCCTACTCCAGCTTCGGGGCCACGAAGTTCAAGAGCGCGACGATCTGCTTCGTCAAACCCTGACGAAGCAGATCAGCGGGCCGACACGGGCACGGGCGCGCTCGACGTGCTCGGTGTCGGGCTGTGCGGCGGTTCCGGCCGGGCACCGCCGCCACCCAGCTGCGCGGGCAGCAATCCCGCGTTGACACCCTGCGGCGGGACCAAACCGGTGCTCGGCTGGTCTTCGGTGCCGTCACCCGAGGTCGCGACCAGGGCCAGCGCGCTCAGCACCAGACCCGAGACGACGACTCCGGCGCCCTGCGCGTACTTCCGGCGGGCGAGGCCGAACCGGCCGCCGCCGAGTACGTTCGGGGACTGGCCCAGCGGCGCCGATGATCCCAACGGTGCCGTACCGCCCAGCACTCCGGTGTCGCGGAGTCCGGCGACCCTGTCCGGACGCTGGATGGCGACCAGTTGACCGTCGGGGGTCATAGCCAGGTTGTCCGGCGAGCTGGGGAGCTCGGTGTTCTGCGGGATGGAGCAGAGGCTCGCGAGGAAACCCGCCGACATCGACGGGGCTCCGGCCTGCTTCACGGCGGTGACGGCCTGACGCTGCGCCGCGACCTCCGCCGCGCACACCGGGCAGCGGGCGATATGCGCCGACGCCCTGTCCTGGGCGCCGAGGGTCAGCTCGCCGTCGACGAACGCGACGATGGCGTCCGGAAGCAGATGCGACTCGGGGAGTCCCCAGCCTCGCGGTGCGGTCATACCCCCACCTTCGCAGACTCCTGCGCCGCGGCGCGACGACGCTCCAAAGAAGCGCGCAGTGCCTGGCGGCCGCGGTGGATCCGGCTGCGCACGGTGCCGAGCTTGACACCGAGGGTGGCGCCGATCTCCTCGTACGAGAGGCCTTCGACGTCGCACAGCACGACGGCGGCGCGGAACTCGGGCGGCAACTCGTCGAGCGCGGCCTGCAGATCCGGGTCCAGGTGCGTGTCCGAGTACACCTGCTCCGGGCTCGGGTCGTCGCCGACGATGCGGTCGGTGTCCTCGGGGAGGCCTTCCATCCGCACGCGTGAGCGGCGGCGGGCCATGTCGAGGAAGAGGTTCGTGGTGATGCGGTGCAGCCAGCCTTCGAACGTCCCGGGCTTGTAGGACGCGAGGGAGCGGAAGACCCGGATGAAGGTCTCCTGCGTCAGGTCCTCGGCGTCGTGGGCGTTACCGGTCAGGCGGTACGCGAGCCGGTACACGCGATCGGCGTGTTCGCGCACGACCTCGTCCCAGGAGGGCGGGGTCCATGCGGCCTCGTCCACGGTCACCGGCGTGACCTGGTCCGCGAGCTGGTCGTTCTGCATCGTTTCCTGCATCGGGGAAGTAGGCACCTCCATCAGCGTCTTCTCCCAACTACTCCACCCAACGCGGGCGATGTGCACGGTGTTCCCGTTGTCGAGACCCAGTCTGTCCGGCCTGCTTATGTTTCTAGTGAGACTGGACTGAGAAGACCCTGAGAAGTCGGTACCAGGGAGTCTTCGCTGATTTGTCCACAGGCAGCGCTAACCTCCGCGTGTGAATTCCGGGACGCATGCGGGCTCGCCAGCCGAGGCCGCCGACGCCGACCTCGTCGACGGGTACCTCCCCGACGACGAGGTACTGGCCACCGCGCGGGCGCGGTCGGCCGATCTGGGATGCGGTCCGCTGAGCGCGGGTGCCGGTGCGACCCTGCGATTCCTGGCCACGACACTGCGCGCGAAAGCCGTCGTCGAGGTCGGGACCGGGGCAGGAGTAAGCGGATTGTGCCTGCTCAGGGGCATGGTCGACGACGGAATCCTGACCTCCATCGACATCGAACCCGAGTACCACCGGGCGGCGAGGTCGGCGTTCCGCGAGGCCGGCTACCCGCCAGGACGGACCCGGCTGATCATGGGCCGCGCGCTCGACGTCCTCCCCCGGCTCACCCCCGGCGGCTACGACCTGGTGTTCGTCGATTCGGCGCCGGTCGAGTACCCGAGTTGCTACGAGAAGGCCGTCGCACTGCTGCGGCCAGGCGGGATACTGGCGTTCCACAACGTGTCGGGCACCAGGGTGACCGATCCCTCACGACGCGATCCGGACACGCTCGCGCTGCGCGAGGTCGCGCGGGCCTTCCGGGAGGACGACCGGCTGGTCCCGGCGCTGCTGCCGGTCGGCGGCGGGCTGCTGGTCGCCGCCATCGCGTAGCAAGGGACCTTTGCTATCGCCTCAGCGCCTGTTCCTCGCGGTCCGTGAAGGCCTCCTTCCCTACTTTGAGGGTAGGGAAGGAGGCCTTCACGGACTTGGGGACCACCGCGACCACGGCGGCAGCGGCGAGGGCGAGCCAGCCGGCGGTGAGCGCGATCAGCCAGGTCCAGCCCGCGTGGCCGTACACAGTGGCGCCGACGGCGCCGCCGACGCTGCTGCCGAGGTAGTACGAAAGCGTGTAGAGCCCGCCCACCTGGCCTCGGGCGTACTCGGGCGCCTCCGCGGCGGCCCAGCCGTTGGCGACCGCGTGGGCGGCGAAGAAGGCACCGGTCAGCACGACGAAACCGGCGACGACCAGCGTCAGCGAGTCGGACAGGGTCAGCGCGGCGCCGGCGATCGTCAGCAGCAGCGCCCCCACGAGCGCCCGGCGACGTCCGAACCGGCCGACGAGCTTGCCCGCCGTCGCCGACGAGACCGAGCCCATCGCGTAAGCGAGGAAGACCAGCGACGCGATCGCGGGCGACAGGTCCAGCGGCTCACCGGTCAGGCGGAACCCGGCGGCGTTGTACAGCGCGACGAACGAGCCCATCACCAGCAGCGCGACCGCGTACTGGACCAGCAGGACCGGCTTCCGCACGGCCGCGCCGAGCCCCGCGAGAACTGCTCGCCGCTGCTCGCGCAGTACGTCTGACCTGGGGCGATCCGCAAAAGTGATAGCAAAGGTCCCTTGCTCCCCCCGCGGCAGGGCCAGCACCGTGACCACCGCGCAGACCAGGCCGATCACCGCGACGACCACCAGCGCGCCGTGGTAGCCGAAGGGACCGGCGGTGAGCCCCGCCGAGAGCCTGCCCGCCATCCCGCCGATGGTGTTCCCGGCGATCATCGCGCCCACCGCCGCCGCGAGCCCGGCCTTCCCGAGCCGTTCCGCGAGATAGGCCGCGGCCACTCCGGCGAACCCCGCGATGGCGACCCCTTGCAGTGCCCGCAGCACGAGCAGCGCCGGGTAGCTGGGCGCGAGCGGCAGGAGGAAACCGAACACGACCGCCGAGACCACCGAAGCGATGATCACCGGACGCCGTCCCACCACCTCCGAGAGCGCCGCGATCGGGAGGACCGCGATCGCGAGCGCGCCGGTCGCGACACTCACCGCCAGCGAAGCGCCGCCGGGATCGAGGTGGTACTGCTCCGCCAGCTGCGGCAGCACCGGCTGCGGCGCGTAGAGCAGGGCAAAGGAGGAGATCCCGGCTGCGGCGACGGCGATCGTCACGCGGCGCGTGGTTCCGGTAGCAGGCACGATCCTGAAACTAAGCCTGGCTAAACGATACGTCTAATACGCTTGTCTGCCACAATCGATACCGTGCTGAATGAAAGGATGACCGCCCAGCTAGCCCCCCAGCTCGCCCTGCTCACCGCACTGCGGCGCACGACGAATGTCACACGCGCGGCCGAACTCCTCGACGTCCCGCAGCCCACGGTGAGCCGCCGGATAGCGGCGCTCGGCGAGGCCCTCGGCGCCCCGCTGACCCTCCCCGACGGCCGCGGCATCCGGCTCACCCGCGCCGCCGAACTGCTGGCCGACGCCGCGGAGCGCGCACTCGCCGCCGTCGACGCCGGGATCCGCCAGGCCCGCGAAGAGGTCGACCCCGAGTCCGGGCACATCGTCCTCGGCTTCCTGCACCTGCTCGGCCGCTCGTTGGTCCCCACCCTGCTCCGCGACTACCGCGCGGACCACCCCCACGTGCGGTTCACCCTGGTCCAGGGCTCGCGCCAGGACATGGTCGACAGGCTGACCAGCGGCGAACTCGACCTCGCCCTGCTCGCGCCCGCCCCCGTCGACGACCCGCTCCTCGACACCGTCGTGCTCGCCGAGCAGGAGATCCTTCTCTCCGTCCCGACGTCGCACCGGCTCGCCGACCGGCCGAACGCCGCCATCGAGGAGCTCAAGGACGACGAGTTCGTCCTCCTCGAAACCGGTTACGGCCTCCGCACCATCACCGACGACCTGTGCGCGGCGGCAGGCTTCGAGCCGAAGATCGCCTTCGAGGGCCAGGAGTCCGACACCGTGCGCGGCCTGGTCGCGGCCGGGCTCGGGGTGGCACTGCTCCCCCGCTTCGAACCGGGCAGCCCGGCAGGTGTCGCCGAAGTCCCGCTCGTGCCGCCGGTCGGCCGGACCATCGGGCTGGCGTGGCGCAAGGACGTCGTCCTGCCACCGGCGGTCCTGCGATTCCGGGATCGGGTCCACGCCGAGCGCTGGTGACGATCGTCAGGGTCGGTCACTGCCGTTGGTGCAAGGCGTCGAGCCGGTCGTTTTCACTAATTTCGGGTGAATGTACGACGACATCGTGGAGATGGCCGGTGAGAGCCCCCGCTGGCTTCAGGCATCCGGCGTCCTGTTCACCGACGCTGGACTGCTGATCCTCGCCGCCTTGATGGTCTGGGTCTCCTGGCGGGCCCGCACCTCGCCCACCCGGATCGCGGCGTCGCTGCTGGTGCCCGCCGCGACCGTGATCGCGTATCTGATCAGCGAAGCGGTGAAGAGCGTGATCCGAGAGGACAGACCGTGCCGGAACCTCGTCACGCTCGTCGAATGCCCGCCGGTCGGCGACTGGTCCTTCCCGAGCAACCACTCCACGATCGCCGCGGCGGCCGCCGTCGGGCTGGCACTCGCCTGGCGACGGCTCGCGCCTGGGGTGCTCCCGGGCGCCCTGCTGATGGGCTTCTCACGGATCTTCGTCGGCGCACACCACCCGCACGACGTACTCGCCGGTCTCGTCCTCGGCTCCGTGACAGCGTGGCTCGTGTTCCGCTACCTGACCGGCCCCGCGACCGGGCTCGCTCGCCGGCTCACCGCTCATGCCGGGGACGCGCCGACCCAGCCCATGCCCCGGGTGCGCCCGCGGGGCGATAGCAAAGGTCCCTTGCTACCGCCCCGCGGGTGATCCGCAGGTCAGGCGTAGGAAGCGACCAGTTCGACCAGCGTCCGCGCGGCGAATCCGGTGGCACCGGGCACGACGTCGGCATAGGTCTTGTCGGCCCGCGCGGGTCCGGCGATGTCGAGGTGCGCCCACGGGACGTCGCCGACGAACTCCCGCAGGAACAGCGCCGCGACGATGCCACCCGGGCCCCCGGGCGCCTGCCGGACGTCGCCGAGTGAACCCCGCACGGTCTCGGCCAGATCCTCCAGCAGCGGCATCCGCCACCACGCCTCGCCGACCCGCTCGCCCGCCTTCGTGACGCGCTCCGCCAGCGCGTCGTCGGTGGCGAACACGCCTCCGGTGCGGACGCCCAGGGAGACCTTCATCGCACCGGTCAGCGTCGCGGCGTCGATCACGACGTCAGGCTTGTGCTTCCCGATGCCGTAGACGAGCGCGTCGGCCAGGACCATGCGGCCCTCGGCGTCGGTGTTGCCCACCTCGGTCGTCTTGCCGCCGTAGTGGCGCACGATGTCGCCGGGCCGGTACGACGAGCCGGAGACGTGGTTCTCGGCGGCGGGCACCAGCCCGGTCACGCGGACCGGCAGGCGCAGCGCGGCGATCGCGCGGACGGCGGCGATGATGGCCGCCCCGCCCGCCATATCGGTGCGCATGAGGTGCATGCCGTCGGCCGGTTTGATCGACAGGCCGCCGGTGTCGAAGGTGATGCCCTTGCCGACCAGCAGCAGATGCGTGGTCGCGCCGCGCGGCCGGTATTCCATCTCGATCAGCCGGGGCGGCGAGGCCGAGCCGCCGCCGACGGCGAGGACACCGCCGAAGCCCTGCGCCGCGAGCCACTTCTCGTCCCGGACCGAAACGGCCAGGTCCGGCATGCCGCCGGCGACCCGCGCGGCGGTGTCGGCGAGCCAGGCGGGGTTCTTGACGTTCGAGGGCGCGTTCGCCAGGTCGCGCGCGAACGAAGCGGCCGCGGCGAGTTCGCGAACCCGCTCCAGCGCCTTGTCGTACGCGGGCACGGCCCGCTCGTAGCGGGTCAGCAGCCGCACGGTCTTCACGCTCGGCTTGGGTTCTTCGGCCGTCACCGTGAAGCGGTAGCCGCCGAGCAGGAGCCCGAAGGCCAACTCCTCGACATGCTCGGCGCTCGCTTCTTCGGGCAGTTCGACGGCGAAAGTGCGGAAAGCCTTCTGCCCCGCCTTGACGTCCTCGTCCAGCGCCGAGGAGACGGCGCGGATCAGCGCTGCACCGGCCTTGCGGTACTGACGCGGTTCGCCGTCGCCGACGCCCGCCAGCCAGCGGGTACCGCCGGTCGGGACGGTCTGCACGTCGCCTGCCCTGCCGGTGGGCCGCACGCCCCCGATCTCCTCGAGTCCCGCGTCACCGTCCTCTTCGGACGGCGCCGCGATCAGCGTGGCCAGCGGCGTACCGCGCCGCAGATCGTCCGAGACCTCGAGTTCGAGCAGCTTCCCCGGAACGGGGGGTAGCGGGTTACGCACAGTGAGCGACCTCCGGGCGCAGATGAACCGCGACCCCGGCCTCCGAAGGAGACCGGGGTGCGGGTGATTGAACGTAGGTGCTGGTCCGGCTCAGCCGGTGACCTCCTGCAAGGCCGCGCCGAGATCCTTCGCTTCATCCGCGGAGAGTTCGACGACGAGACGCCCACCACCCTCCAGTGGTACGCGCATCACGAGGCCCCGCCCCTCCTTAGTCACTTCGAGGGGACCATCTCCGGTCCGGGGCTTCATGGCCGCCATAGCGTGCTCCCTCCGTCTCAACCGGCGCGCCCGGGTCGCGCTCGTCAAAGCCAGCCGGGTCTACTGTCCATTGTCCCTCATCAGCGGCCGAGCGCGAACGCGGACCGATCTTTTGCCGCCGTATCGGTGCTGGTATGCGGCTCGCGAGGCTGAAAGACTTCCCTCAGACCGCAGTTTCGCCGACTAGGAGATCCCGTGACCACATCCGACGTTCTGCTGACCGCCGACGCCGATGGCGTGCGCACCTTCACGCTGAACCGGCCGGAGGCGTACAACTCGCTGACCGTCGAACTCAAGGAACTGCTGCTGGCGGGGCTGCGGGAGGCCGCGGCCGACGACAGCGTCCGCGCCGTCGTGCTGACCGGCTCGGGCAAGGCCTTCTGCGCCGGGCAGGATCTGAAGGAGCACGTCGGACTGCTGCAGGCGGGTGACCCGGCGCCGCTACACACGGTCAAGGAGCACTACAACCCGATCGTCGAGACGATCGTCGGGATGCCGAAGCCGGTCATCGCCGCGGTGAACGGCCCGGCCGCCGGCGCGGGTGCCGCCTTCGCCTACGCGAGCGACCTCCGGATCGCCGCGACGTCGGCGAACTTCCTGATGGCGTTCGCGAACGTCGGCCTCGGCCCGGACTCCGGCGCGTCGTGGACGTTGCAGCGCCTCATCGGGCTCGGCCGCGCGGCCGAACTGATGCTGCTGGCCCGCACGGTCGACCCGGCCGAGGCGCTGACGCTCGGCCTGGTCAGCGAGGTCGTCCCGGACGAGGAACTGGCCGCCCGCGCGCAGAAGCTCGCCGCGAAGCTGGCAGCGGGCCCGACGGTCGCCTACGCCAAGATCAAGAACGTCCTTTCCGTGGCAGCCGAGTCCTCGCTGAAGGACGCGCTGGCCGCCGAGGACGCCGCCCAGTCCGCGCTCGGCGGGACCGCCGATCACACCGAGGCCGTCGAGGCCTTCGTGGGCAAGCGCAAGCCGAACTTCCAGGGCAAGTAGCCGGATATGCGCGTGACGGCCCCTTCCCTCGGCTGAGCCGAGGGAAGGGGCCGTCACGTGCATCCGGGAGTCGTCGGGACCTTCTTCGCCTTGCGCGGCGGCGGAGTGATCGAGTTCGACGGCAGCTACCGGACGCCGCAAAGGCTGTCCGAAGACCTCCACAGCAGCGCGAGCTAGCCCTTCGCCCGGAAGCAGTCCGTCACGTGGTCGTCGACCATGCCTGTCGCCTGCATCAGCGCGTAGCAGGTCGTCGGCCCCAGGAAGACGAACCCGCGCTTCTTGAGTTCCTTCGCCATCGCCTTCGACTCGTCGGTGATCGCCGGGACGTCCGCCATCGTGCGCGGCCGCTTCTGCC
Source organism: Amycolatopsis sp. cmx-4-19 (assembly GCA_049998115.1). GTDB lineage: Bacteria > Actinomycetota > Actinomycetes > Mycobacteriales > Pseudonocardiaceae > Amycolatopsis. The sequence continues at coordinate 122,486 of JAEBEO010000013.1, forward strand.
GGGAAGGCGCGAACGACCACAGCAGGTCGTCCAGCGAACCGTCCAGTTCCGAGACAGCCCTGGCGTTGTTGATCGCCGCGAGGATCTTCGCCCGGTTCCGCACGATCGACGCGTCTTCCATGAGGCGGGCGACGTCGTCTTCGGTGAACAGGGCGACCTTCTTCGGCTTGAACCGCTTGAACGCCTTCCGGAACGACTCCCGTTTGCGCAGGATCGTGATCCACGACAGCCCGGACTGGAACGACTCCAGGCACAGGCGTTCGTACAACTCCTCGTCACCGTGGAGCGGGACTCCCCATTCGGTGTCGTGGTAGGCCACGTAGTCCGGGGCCGAATTGCCCCATGAGCACCGCTTGATCCCGTCCGTGCCCAGCAACTCAGCCAACCCGGTATCCCTCCGCGTACTTCGCGAATCGCTGCAGGCTCAGCCGCAGTCCCAGCTCGAACCCCGGTTTCGCGATCGGCCAGCCGAGCCGCCCGACGACGCCGAACGGCGGCCGCAGATGCTCCGCCCAGACGAACGTCGACGCGTGCGGCCCCTTCTCGATCACCTGGAACACGCCGGTGCCCTGCACGATCTTCCCCAGATGCCGCACGACACACCGCAGCGGCGGTTCCCAGGCGGTGATCTCCATGGTGTCGGTGAACCCGATCCCGGCGACGCCGGTGAACGCCGCCAGCTTCGAGCCCACGCTGCGGCCGTTGCCCTCGACGACCTCGACCGCGGTGCCGAGCATCCATTCACCCTGGCGTTCCCAGTCGGTCAGCGCGAGCCAGGCCGTCCCGGCCGGTACCGCGATGTCGACGGAGACGACGACATCGGTCACCTGGCGCCCTCGCGCTCGGCCTCCAGTTCGGCCACCCTCGACCGCAGTTCGTCGATCTCGACGCCGAGGCGCCGCATCACCCAGTCCACTTCGGACATCTTGTAGCCGCGCAGCACCATCTGGTAGCGGACGGCGTAGACGTCCTCGGCGGTGATGTCTTCGGCGGGCAGCCTGGTCGGCGAACTGCCGGGCGGCAGCGGGGCCAGTTCCTCACCCCTGCCGAACACCACGGCGGCCAGCAGAAACACCACAGCGGCCACCAGCAGCATGACTACGAGGTAGATCAGGGCGGTCGTCACGCGACGATCGTGGCACACGAACGCCACGATCGTCTCGCCAGCAAGGCGAGTCGCACGCTGAGCACCACCCAGAGCACCATCAAGATCCCGCACGGTACGGAGAGGAACAGCCGCGACGCGTCGATGAACCCGGTCGCGAACACCAGCAGTGCCACCGAAAGCAGGTTCAGCCCGACGGCCTCGCCGATCAGCACCCCGGCCGTCCGGACCAGTTTGACGCCGTCCATCCGGCGGGAGAGCCAGCGCATGCAGGCCAGCGCGAACACCCCGAGCACCGGCACGAGGAACACCGAGCCGTGGGTGAACTGGGCGATGTACCGGTACCACTCCGGTGTGGGCCCGAGCTGCGACCAGTCGCCGAAGGTCCACTTCCGCGCGAGTTCCCAGGCCAGCTGCATCAACGGGACGCCGAGAATGAGCTTCCAGAGTGTGCGGGTGCCGCTGTGCATACCGAGTTCGGCCTGGTAGCCCCGCGCGATCAGATGCACCGGACCGAAGTCCGAGACAGCGCGCTCTTGGGCCTCGTGCTCGCTCCAGCCGCCCTCGCGATAGGCGTCGGCGGCGTCGGTGAGCCCGTCGCGTGCCTCGCGCAGCAAATCCCGCTTCGCCGACGCCGGGCCGTCCAGCCGCGCGCGCAGGTCACCGAGATAGGCCTCGATCACTGTCATGCCTGATTCTCCCGATATTCCGCGCGGTCAGGCCGCGATCGCCGGGGCCGGCCGCCGGTGGCGGCGCGCGACGACCGCGAGCCGTGTGCTGAACAGGATCCAGGTGCCGGACATGATCACGCACGGCACGCTGATGAGCAGTCGCGCGGGATCCAGCAGCCCGGTCGCGCCGCTGTACACCGCGAGCGCGAGGAGGTTCAGCCCCAGCGCCCCGGCCACGGACAACGAGACGGGGCGGGCGGTTCGCGGGCCGTCCCTCCGCCGGGAGAGCAGCCGTGCCGCGACCAGGCCGCCGATCGCGACGACCGGGGACAGCGCGGCCACCGTGTCCGCCGCCCCGATCGCCCGGTGGTACCAGCCTGGGGTCGACCCGCCGTACCGCGACCATTCGTCGGCACTCAGCATCCGCGCCAGGTCCCAGGCGAGGATCAGCAGCGGGACGCCGACGATCAGTTCCCAGAGGACGCGGATATCGCGCCGCAGCCCCAGTTCGGCCTGGTAGGCACGGGCGATCACGTCCGCCGGGCCGAAATCGGCGACGGCGCGCCGTTCGGCTTCCGGCTCCTCGATCCCACCCTCGCGATAGGCCTCGGCCGCGTCCGTCAGACCGTCCTTCGCCTCGGCGAGCAAATCGGTCTTGACCCGCGCCGCGCCGCTCAGCCGTCGCTCCAGCTCGCCGATGTACGCCTCGATCGCGCTCATGCGGCCGTCAGGGTCCGGGGTCGCCAGGACCGGAACGCGAGCGGGAGCAGCCAGAGGCTGAACGCCACCCAGCCGACGGCCAGCACGTTGCACGGCAGGCTCAGGTTCATCCTGGCCGGGTCGAGCACGGCGGTGCCGACGGCGAGCAGCAGGATCGCCACGAGGTTCATGATCGCCGCGGCGATCACGAACCAGCGCGCCACCTTCGCCGACCTTTCGCCGTCGAGCCGCCGCCCCAGCCAACGGGTGCCCAGCAACGCGGCCGCGCCGAGCACCGGCGAGACGACGACGAAGACGGCGGAAAGATCCACGAGCACCAGGTACCACCCCGGAGTCGGCTTCCCCATCTTGCTCCAGTCGCCGTAACTCCAGATCCGCGCCAGCTCCCAGGACAGCTGGAACAACGGGACGCCCACGTTGACCTTCCACAGCGTGCCGATGTCGCCGCGCATCGCCAGTTCCTGCTGGTACGCCCGCACGATCACGTCGGCCGGACCGAAATCGGCGACGGCACACCGCTCGGCCTCCGGCCAGTTGGCCCCGCCCTCGCGGTACGCCGCGGCCGCGTCGGCCAGGCCGTCCCTCGCCTCGGTGAGCAGATCGGTCTTCGCCCCCGCCGATCCGCTCAGCCGTCTGTCCAGGTCCGAGACGTAGACCTCGATCGCGCTCATGCCGTGCTCCCCCCGAGGACACCACCAATGACGGTCGTGAACTCCTGCCACTCCGCCCGTTCCGCCGCCAGCGCCTTCTGTCCCGGCCGGGTCAGCTTGTACGTACGGCGTTTGCGGCCGGACACGACATCCCACTCGCTGGCGAGAAATCCTGCCCGTTCCAGTCGGCGAAGCGCCGGGTAGACGGTGCCCGTCGGCAGGTCGAGCGCACCGTCGCTCCGGAGCTGGAGCGCCTCGATGATCGCGTACCCATGCAGCTTCCGGCCGTCGAGGACGGCGAGGAGCAGGGCGTCGAGGTGCCCGCGCAGGCTGTCGGCCTTCATAGATAGACAGTCTACACATCGCCGATCATCAGGGTAGCCGGGACTTTCCAGGAGCCACCTCAGGGAATGTCCCCCATATCACCCCGATTTCATAGATTCCGTGGCTACATGTAGACAGCCTACGTATACAGTCCCTTGGCATGGACGCACTCCCGATCGCGAGACTCCAGTTCGCGACGACGACCTCGTTCCACTTCCTGTTCGTGCTGCTCACACTGGGGCTCGTGACACTCGTCGCGGTGATGCAGACACGCTTCGCGTTCGGCGGAAAGCCGGAACTGATGCGGATGACCCGCTTCTGGGGCAAGCTCTACGTGATCAACTACGCGCTGGGAATCGTCACCGGAATCGTGATGGAATTCCAGTTCGGGCTGACCTGGACCGGATTGTCGTCGGTGGCGGGCGACGTCTTCGGCGCGCCGCTGGCCATCGAGACACTGGTGGCGTTCTTCGCCGAGTCGACCTTCCTCGGGCTCTGGATCTTCGGCTGGGGGCGGCTGAACAAATGGGTCCACCTGACGTTGATCTGGCTGGTCACGCTGACCGCCTACGGCTCGGCGCTGTTCATCATGGTGGCCAACTCCTTCCTGCAGAACCCGGTCGGCACGCACCCCGTGGACGGCGTGCTGAAGCTCGACGACTTCGGCGCGCTGTTCACGAATCCGGCGCTCGCGATGTCGCTGCCGCACGTGCTGAGCGCGGCACTGACGACCGGCGGGTTCTTCGTGGTCGGCGTCAGCGCGTACCACTTCATCAAGCGCACCGGGGAGATCGAGTTCTTCCGCCGGTCGATGCGCGTCGGGGTGCTCGCCTCACTGGTGGGCAGCACGATGGTGATCGGCTTCGGCTTCGCCCAGTTCGGCCCGCTCGGGGAGTATCACCCCGACAAGTTCGAATCACCGGATCCGCTGGTCGGAGCACCTCTGGGGCTCATGATCCAGATCGGCTTCATCGCGTTCCTGGCGTCGATCCTCGGGACGCTGCTGCTGTTCCGGAACTGGATCACCAAGGTGCGGCCGCTGCTGTACGTGATGGTGCTGGCCATCCCGCTGCCGTTCTTCGCCGCGATCAGCGGCTGGCTGGTACGGGAGATCGGTCGCCAGCCGTGGCTGATCCGCGGCAGGCTGACCACCGCCGACGCCGTCGCGTCGATCCCGGCGGGTCAGATCCTGTTCTCCTTCATCGCTTTCACCCTGTTGTTCGCGGTACTCGCGATCGCCGACTGGGTGCTGATGTCGCGCGTCGCCAAACGCGGCCCGGAACCCGACGAAGAGCCGGCGGCACCGCATGCCGGACCTCCCGTCCTGAGCGGAGTCTGACCCATGGTGATCTTGTGGTGGTGCGTACTCGGTTTTCTGATCTCGGGCTATTTCGCGCTGGCCGGATACGACTACGGCGTCGGGATGCTGCTCGGCAGGATCACCCGTGACGAAGCCGCACGGCGACGCGTGCTCGGCGCCTTCGGGCCGTTCTTCCTGGCCAACGAGGTCTGGCTGGTGGCCGCTGTCGGCGTCCTGTTCGGCGCTTTCCCGCATCTGGAAGGAAAAGTGTTCTCCGGGGCCTACCTCCCGGTGGTGACACTGCTGCTCGGGCTGGTCACGTTCACCGCGGCGGTGCAGTTGCGCAGCAGGCGGCCGGACGCCGACCGTGGCACGTGGACGCTGGCGATCACCGTCGGCGCCTGGGTGACGGCGGTGTCCTGGGGTGTGTTCCTCGGCAATCTCGTCCTCGGGCTCCCGCTCGACACCGAAGGGCATCCGGTAGGCGGCGCCCTGGCCGTGTTCAGCCCGTACGCGCTGCTGTGGGGAGTCGGGTTCGTCGCGCTGTTCGCCTTGCAGGGAGCGGCTTTCCTCGCCGTCCGGGCGCCGGCGGAGTTCACCGCCCGTGCCAACCGCGTCGCCAAGGCGCTGCTGACGCCCGTGCTGGCGTTCCTGGTCGTGGCCGTCGGCTGGGGCGCGGTCGCAACCACCGCGTCGTGGACCGTGCTGCCCGCGATCGTGCTGGCGTTCGGTGCGCTGGGCGCGGCGGCGAACGCCTTGCGCACGGGAAGGCACCAGGCGGCGCTGGTCGCCACGATGGTCCTTTCCGCGTCACCGGTACTGGCCGTCGGGACACTCCGCCTGCCGGACGCACTCGTGTCTTCTGTGGACGGAGGATTTTCTCTGAGCCTGACCGAAGCGGCCACCTCGACCGAGATGCTCGGTGTCCTCACCTTCATCCTGCCGCCCGCGCTGGTGGTGATCGCCGCCGTGCAGTGGGTCACCTGGCGGCGGCACGGCGACCGCGTCGACCAGCGTTCGCTGCTGCACTTCTAGGAGACCGTGATGCCTCCCCTTCCCGGACTGCGGCGCCATTTCGGTGTACTGGCCGTACTCGGCACACTGACCGCCGTGGCGATCCTCGCCCAGGCGGACGGCCTCGCGACGCTGCTCACCGGCGGCGGCGTGACGTGGACGCTCGCGGCCGCCATCGCGGTCCGGGTGCTGCTCACGGCCGTCCAAGGCTCCGTCGGCGGCCGGTTCGCGGCGACGGTCAAGGCCGGGCTGCGCAAGCGGCTCCTCGGCACCGAGGCCGGGAACCCCGGCGAGGTCGCGACGCTGGTGACCAAGGGGATCGACGCCAGTGACGCGTACCTGACCGGATATCTGCCGACGGTGGTGCTGTCGGCGATCGTGCCGGTCGCGGTGCTCGTCCGGTTGTCCACCGCGGATCCGGCGTCGGCGCTGATCGTCACCGCGACGCTGCCGCTGATCCCGGTGTTCGCGATCCTGGTCGGCAAGCACACCAAGGCGAAGACGGCCAGGCAGTGGCGACTGCTTTCCCAGCTGGGCGGGCATTTCCTCGACGTCACCCGTGGGCTCGGCACGCTCAAGGTGTTCGGTCGCGCCGACGCGCAGGCGAAGACGGTGCGGGCGATGGCGGACGCGCATACCGACGCGACGATGCGCACCCTGCGGGTCGCGTTCCTGTCCGCGCTGGTCCTGGAACTGGTCGCGACGCTTTCGGTGGCGCTCGTCGCGGTGCCGATCGGATTCCGCCTGCTGGAGGGCGGGATGGGGGTGCACACGGCGCTGCTGGTGCTGCTGCTCGCGCCGGAGGCCTATCTGCCGTTGCGGGCGGCCGGGGCGAAGTTCCACGCCAGCGCGGAAGGGCTCGCCACGCTGCGAGAGGCGCTGTCCGTGCCGTCGGGCGAAATCGTCCGGGGTTCGCGGATCGCGAGGCGCGGTGCACCTCGGATCGTGCTGGAAAAGGTGAGTGTCGCGTACGGCGACGAGATCGCACTGTCCGAAGTGGACATCACGATCGAGGCGGGAGAGCACGTCGCGCTCGTCGGCCCGAGTGGTTCGGGGAAGAGCACGCTGCTGGCGGTGCTGCTGGGCTTCGTGACGCCGACGTCCGGCCGCGTCCTCGTCGATGGCGTCGACCTGCGGGAACTGGATCCGGGACCGTGGCGGGCGGGGACGGCGTGGGTGCCGCAGCGGCCGACGCTGTTCACCGGGACCGTCGAGGAGAACATCGCGATGGGCCAGGTGCCGGACGTCCAGGCCGCGGCCCGCGCGGCGGCGTTCGACGAGGTCGTCCGCGGCCTGCCGGACGGCTACCGCACGCGGATCGGGGAACTGGGTGCGCCGCTTTCCGCCGGGCAGCGGCAACGACTCGGTCTCGCGCGGGCACTGGCCCGGACCGACGCGGGTCTCGTGCTGCTCGACGAACCGACCGCACGGCTCGACGCGGGGACCGAGGCGGCCGTGCTCGGCGCGACCCGCGAACTGCTCACCGGCCGGACGGCGGTGCTCGTGGCCCACCGGCCCGCGATGGCCGCGCTCGCCGTCCGGGTCCTCGAAGTCCGCGATGGCGTCGTAAGGGAACGGGAACTGGTGTGAACGTCTGGGGAGTGTCGACCAAGGATGTCGTCCGGCTGGTACGCGCCGGGCTGATCGCGGCCGGGGCGGAGCTGGCCGGATCGGTGCTGATGGCCACGGCCGCGTGGCTGCTGCTGACGGCGGCCGAGCAGCCGCCGCTGGCGTCGCTCACGGTGGCGATCGTCGCCGTCCGCACGCTGGCGTTGCTGCGTGGCGGCCTGCGTTACGCCGAGCGGCTCGCCGGGCACGAGGTCGTCCTGCGGTATCTCGGCACGCTGCGGGCCCGGGTCTACACGTCGTTGCTGCCGCATCGGGCTTCCCGGCATTCCGGCGGAGACCTGGTGACGCGGCTGGTGTCCGATGTGGACGCCGTGCAGGACGCGATCCTCCGTTGCCTGCTGCCCGCCGGGGTGGCCGCTTTCGTGGGCATCGTGTCGACCACGTTCGCGCTGATCGTCAGCCCGGTGGCCGGTCTGGTGCTGGCTCTCGGACTCGCCGTCGCCGGGATCGCCTTGCCGTGGCTCTGCGCCCGGATCACTCGTGTGGCGGCGGAAAAGAGCGCTCCGGCGCGGGCCGATCTCGCCGAACGGTCGGTCGAACTGATCACCGGACGGCGGGAGCTGATCGCCTACGGCGTCCATGAGTCCACTGTGGCCGAGGCACACGTCGCCGTCGACGCGCTCGCCGCGCGGGACCGGGCGGCCGCGCACCGGACCAGCCTGCTGACCGCGGCCGGGCTGCTGGTGCAGCTGCTCACCTGCGTGGCGATCGTGCTGACCGCCGGGGTTTCCGTGCCGATGACGGCGGCGCTGGCGCTGGGCGCGCTCACCGTGTTCGAACTGGTACTGCCCCTCATCGCGGCGGCCCAGCGCTGGGTCGAGGTCCGGGCGTCGGCCGGGCGGGTGCGTGCGCTGCTGACCGAGGAGGCGCCTGCGCGCGGAACCGCGGTGCCCGAGCCGGGACACCTGCGACTCGAAGGCGTGGGTGTCCGGTTCCCTGGCCGGGCTCCGGCGCTGGAGGGCGTCGACCTCGACCTGCCACCGGGCCGACGGATCGGGATCGTGGGGCCGAGCGGGGCCGGTAAGACGACACTTCTGGGCGTCCTGCTCGGTTCCGTGGCACCGACGTCCGGGCGAGTGCTCTTGAACGGACGGCCGCTCGACGAGTACGACCCGGCGCTCCTTCCGACGGTGGTTTCGGGCGCGCTCGCGGACGCGCACGTCTTCCACACGACCGTCCGGGAGAACCTACGGCTCGCGAAGCCCGGTGCGACGGACGCCGAACTGCTCGCGGCGTGCGAAACGGCGGGGTTCGACCTGCCACTGGATCGCGAAGTCGGCTCCGACGGCGACACGGTGTCGGGCGGGCAGCGTCAACGACTGGTGCTCGCGCGGGCGGTACTGGCCGCGCCGCCGGTCCTGGTACTGGACGAGCCGGTCGAGGGACTGGACCCGGAACACGGCGACGCCGTCCTGGCCGACGTCCTCGCCGCCACGCGCGGCACCGTCGTCCTGGTGACGCATCGGCCCGAGCAGGTGGCGGGCTTCGATGAGGTACTACGTTTGGGTTAAGCCACGTGTTTCGCGCATCGGCGGCCGGTCACTGATCGACACCTCGGCCACCTCGGGCAGCCATTCGTCACCCGACTGCGCGAACTGGGTGAGCCGGGCGGGGTCGTCCGACTTGATGCCGCAGCGCCCGAGCGCCGTCCCGAGGATCTGGCGCGCCATCACACCGAGCTGAAGCAGCGAACGGTTGCGATGCTTGCGTACGCCGAGGTTGACCTGAGCGAGGCCTTCGAGGCCGTAGCGCGCTTCGGCGTCGAGGATGAGCCCGATCTCGACGCCGTATCCGGCGGCGAAGGGCACCGACTCCAGGAAGTCGCGCGTCGCGGCGTACTCGCCGCCGAGGGGCTGGATGAGCCCCGAGAGCGACGGGCGCAGCGCCGAAAGGACCGGTCGCGCCAGCAGTTCGGTCACCCGGCCTCCGCCGCTGCTCTCCAACCGCAGCGGCCGCCGGTAGAAGCCCTTGACCAGGTGGACGCCGTCCTCGCAGAGCAACGGACCGAGCAGCGTCGGCACGAACGCCGGATCCGGGTCGACGAGGTCGGAGTCGAGGAACACGAGCACGTCGCCGGTCGTCGCGGCCAAGGACCGCCACAGGACCTCACCCTTGCCCGGCACCGGGGGCAGTTCGGGCAGGACGTCCTCACGGTGGACGACCCGCGCGCCGGCGCGTTCGGCCAGCTCGGCGGTGGCGTCGGTGGAACCGGAATCCATCACGACCAGCTCGTCGACGATCGTGCCCAGGAGCGGGCGCACCGAGGCGACGACGTCGGCGACGGTGTCCTCTTCGTCGAGTGCCGGTAGCACTACCGAAACCGTCCGGTCACCCTTCGCAGCGACGATGTCGTCGAGCGTCCAACCGGGGTTCTGCCACGTGCGCCGCTCGAACCAACTCATGAGTAGTGATCGTGCCATGCTGGAGTCCGACACCCCGTCGATGGAGGAACCTTGCTACCGCTGCTCGTCCGTTTCGTGTTGGGTCCGCTGGTCAGGGCGCTGTACCGCCCCGAGATCCGCGGCGCGGAGAACGTCCCCGCGCAAGGTGCGGTGATCCTGGCGCCCAACCACCGTGCGGCACTGGACACCGGCGTGATCACTTTCACGACGACCCGGCAGGTCAAATTCCTCGGCAAGGCGGAGTACTTCACCGGCCGCGGGCTCAAGGGGAGACTGATGGCCGGTTTCCTGGGCGGCCTCGGCTACGTCCCGGTCGAACGCGGCAACGCGCAGGCCGGTCTCGCCGCGCTGGAGGCGGCGCGGAGGGTGCTCGACGCGGGCGGCGCGTTCGCGATCTACCCCGAAGGCACCCGCTCGCTGGACGGGCGGCTGCACCGCGGGCACACCGGCGTCGCGGCGCTGGCGCTCGCGACCGGCGCGAAGGTCGTCCCCGTCGCGCTGTCCGGTACCGAGAACCTGCAGCCCGCCGGGAAGCGCGTCCCGCGGCCGACGAAGATCACCGTCACCTACGGCTCACCTTTGGACTTCTCGCGCTATGAGGGCCAGGACTCCTCGCCGGCGATCCGGCGCTCCGTGACCGACGAGATCATGTACGCGATCCTGGAGCTCTCGGGGCAGGAGTACGTGGACAGTTACCACAAACGCCCTGATCAGAGCGCTGCCTGATGCCAAAGTGATAGCAAAGGTCCCTTGCTCCCCCGGCGATCCCCAAGGCTTCGGCCGCATGCCGTGAAGGCCTCCTTCCCTACCCTGAGAGCAGGGAAGGAGGCCTTCCCTACCGTGAGAGTAGGGAAGGAGGCCTTCACGGAGCGGCGCTTCGCCACACGAGTCCCAGCAGCGCCAGGCGTCACAGCGACAGCGCGTGAAGTTTCACTTAGCCCATTTAGGACGCGGAGGAGGCACGTAGTCGGCGAAGGCGTCCAGGAGCACCGAAGCGTCCGAGTCGATCGAAAGCATGTCCCGGTACCCCGCCGACAAGAAGCCCTCCGCCACCATGTGGTCGGCGAACTTCAGCAGCGGCGCGTAGTACCCGCCGACGTCGACCAGCCCGATCGGCTTCCCGTGCAGTCCGAGCTGGGCCCACGTCCAGACCTCGAACAGCTCCTCCAGCGTCCCGGCCCCGCCGGGCAGCGCGAGGAAGCCGTCGGACAGCGCGGCCATCTTCGCCTTCCGCTGGTGCATGTCGGCGACGACGTGCAGTTCGGTCAGCCCGCCGTGCGCGATCTCGACGCTGCCCAGTGCCTCCGGGATCACGCCGATCACCTCGCCGCCCGCGGCCAGCGCGGCGTCCGCGACGACACCCATGGTGCCGACCGAGGCACCCCCGTAGACGAGCCCGATCCCCCGCGATGCCAGCAACGCCCCCAGCGCGCGGGCCTCGTCGGCATAACGCGGGTCGAAGCCCATCGACGAGCCACAGAAGACGCACACCCTGCGCGGCACCGCCATCAGTGAGTGTCCTCCCAGGCCTGGTACGAGTCCTGCACGACCCGCACGGCGTCGTCGATGTCGTCGGTGACGTGCAGCAGGTCGAGGTCCTTCTCGCCGATTTTGCCCTCGGCGAGCAGCGTCTTGGCGATCCAGTCGTACAGGCCGCCCCAATAGTCGCTGCCGAACAGCACGACCGGGAATTTCGTGACCTTCTTCGTTTGCACCAGGGTGAGCGCCTCGAACAGCTCGTCGAGCGTGCCGAAGCCGCCGGGCAGGCAGATGAACGCCTGCGAGTACTTGATGAACATGGTCTTGCGGGCGAAGAAGTACCGGAAGTTGACCCCGAGGTCGACCCACGGGTTCAGGCCCTGTTCGAACGGCAGCTCGATGCCGAGGCCGACGGAGAAGCCGCCCGCCTCGTTGGCGCCGCGGTTCACCGCTTCCATCGCGCCGGGGCCGCCACCGGTCATCACCGCGAACCCGGCGGTCGCGAGCGCGCCGCCGATCTTGCGGCCGAGCTCGTACTCGGGGTGGTCCCGTTTGGTCCGCGCCGAACCGAACACCGTCACCGCGCGGGGAACCTCGGCCAGCGCGCCGAAGCCCTCGACGAACTCCGCCTGGATCCGCAGCACGCGCCACGGGTCGGTGTGCACCCAGTCGCTCGGCCCGCGTGAGTCCAGCAGCCGCTGGTCGGTGGTGCTGCCCTGGTCCCGGCGATCCCGCCGGAGCACGACCGGTCCCTTGTGGCGCTCGATCGGGCGTTCGGGGTACTGGCCGTCGGGGAACTCGCTGTTTGTCTCACTCACCCCACCAAGACTACGACGTCGTCACCGTCCGGAGCGGCAGCATCGCCGCGAACAGAAGTTGTCGGCTACGCGAACGTGGGGCCCGCACGCCGTGCGGGCCCCGCGAAAGCGACTCAGCCTGCCAGTGAGAACGCGAGCATGGCCGTCGAGGTGAAGTCGATGGCGGGCTCGTTGCTGGGCCAGGAGGCCAGATCGTCGGTGTAGCGGGATTCGGTCGTGTCGAAGGCGTCGTACGGCTTCGTGCACTCCTTCGCCCCGGCCGGGAACGGCAGGTCGGCGAAGTGCTCCGCCCCGTTCGGTCCATTCACGACAGCACCGTAGAGCAGCTTCTGCTCACCGGCGAGGTTCGCCGCCTGGTGGTGCGGGCACTTCGGGAACGTGGTCCCGACGCCGACGACCAGCGAGATGCCCCACGCGTTGGCGCCGAGGGTGAAGTTCCGCTGCTGCGAACCGAACGTGGCGTACCGGCGGTCACCGGTCACGTCGGCGTACAGCCGCTCGGTCGCGGCGAACCCGAAGCTCTTGCTGGCCGCGTCGAAGTCGGTGACGGAGACGGCCGTCCGGAAAGGACTCTTGGCCGCGTTCGCGACACCCTCGTCGAGCTGACGCCGGAGGTCGCCGATCAGTTCCTTCGGGCCGAGCGCGGCACCGGGGACACCGTGGCGCAGGAGCTTCGCCAGTTCGGCGTGCGCCAGCGCGCTGGTGTCGTACAGGTTGAGCGTGCTCTTCTCTTCGAGGTCGATGTAGGCCTTCGCCCAGTGCGCCGCCTGCCGCGTCCATTCCGGGGAACGCGGATCCCGCAACGCCTTGCCCGCCAGTGCGAGCTGCGTCGCGCCGAGTTCCATGTCGTCCCGCCAGGACGATTCCGGGTAGTACGCGTGCGGGAACGCGGTGACCAGTTCGCCGACGTCCTCGGTCTTGGCCTGTGCGAAGACCGACGCGGCCTCGGCGAGGTACTTCCTTGCCAGTGCGGGGTTCCGCTTCGCCTCGACCTGCGCGCCGAGCGCGAACGCGGCGGCCACGCGGCCGGCGAGGTTCGGGCTGAGCGCCGCACCACCGGGGTTGGCGGGGAAGACCGGCCGGTTCTTGACGAAGTACTTGGGGTCACCCGGTTTCACGTCGAGCGCGTCGTCGTCGTGCGGGTTCCGCCAGACGTCGTGGTCGCCGAGGAAACCGAACTTGTCGCTGCCCGTACCGATCCCGACCTGGGCGTAGAGCGTCTTGGTCCGCTGGTCCCACATCTTGTCCAGCCAGTCGAGGCCGAGCTTGACCTCCTTGGCCAGCACCGGGTCGTACCCCTCGCGGAGCACGTAACCCATCTCCGCCAGCGAGTACGCCGTGTTCGAGGTGAACTTGACGAAGTCACCCGCGTCGACCCAGCCGCCCTCGACGTCGATCGGACCGCCGATCGGCTTCAGCGGCTCGGCGATCTCGTCGCCACCCTCGCCGACGAACACCGGCCAGTCGTAGACCGTGGCCTGCTTGTCCGCCAGATGCGAGGGTTTGCGGTCGAGACGGCCGGGGACGATGTCGTCGCCGTCGCGCTGCGCCTGAAAGAACTCGTTGGTGGCGCGGACGAGCGGCGTGAAGAGCCGCTCCTTCGTGTCCACCCGGAAGGTCGGCGACGTCGCCTTGGTCTCGCCGCTCACCTCGATCCGGTACTTGCCCGGCAGCCAGACCTTCGACAGGTCGAGCTGGTACACCGCCGGGTATTTCGCATTCCACGCGCCCAGCGACGGCCCGGTCCGGCCACGGTGGACGGTCCGGCCGCGTTCGTCGACCACCGAGAACGACCCCGGCGCACTGGACAGCAGGTAGGCGTACTTGGTTTCGGTGATGCCGTAGCCGACCTGGTCGACCCGGACCTCACCTCGCGCCGTCGCCGCGGCCGAAACCACCGGAACCGTCAATCCCCCGAGGACCAGTGCCGAAACCGCGGCCACCGCCCGGGACCAGGAACTCACCATCATCGGCGCCCCGCTCAAGACTCGTTTGATTAGTTAAGAAAGTTTCCTTTTTATTACGCATGACGCTAGCGCCCGGAACAGACCCCGTCAATATGTCCGTTTCGCCGGACACAAGTCACGTGTTTGAACGCCGGTTCGCGGGTATCCCACCAGCGATCGTCCCCGGACCAGGGACCGGCGAACGGAGCTTCGATGACCAACACCTGGCACGAGCGCCTGACCTGCTGGCACAAGTCCACTCACACGCATTGGGAGGAGAACGCCTGCGTGGAAGTCGGCACCGATGGCACCCTCGTCGGCATCCGCGACACCAAACAGCGCGAACTCCCGTCCGAGGTCAGACCGGTTCTCGTCGTACCGGCGAGCGGTTTCGCCGCGTTGCTCACCCACCTGACCGGGTGACCCCGAAAAACGTGAGAAATCGTCTACCGTGGGTGAATGCCGTCACCGCTGACCGAGGCCGAACCACTCGGCGCGCGGATCCGGCGGTTGCGCAAGGCGCGCGGGCTCACGCAGCGTGAGCTCGCCGAGCCGCGCTACGACCGTGGTTTCCTCGCCAAGGTCGAGTCCGGCAGCCGCGCGCCTTCCGACGACGTGCTGGCCCATCTCGCAAGGCGGCTCGGGCTGACCGCGGACGAACTCCGCTTCGGCAGGCCGCCCGGTGCCGCCGGGGACCTCACCGCCGCACTGGAAAACGCCTATCGCAAGTTGCAACAAGGTGGCCTCGAAGCCGCGGAACGCGAATTCGCCAGGGTGGAACAGCGGGCCGCGGCGTACCGGTTGCCGGACGTCCAATGCCATGCGCGGTTCTATCTCGGTGAAGTCCACTGGCAGCGCTATGACATCCCGCTGGCGGACATCGGCTTCGCGCACGCCCTCGAACTCGCCGACGCCGCCTCGCCGCGGTTGTACGCGATGATCGTCAACCGGGTGGCCGCCTGCCGCGCGCTTTCGGGCGATCTGGGCGCTTCGGTCGCGCTGACCGAAGCCGCGCTCGCCGAGCTTCGCTCCGACGGCCCCGTCGATCCCGACGCCGAACTCGCCCTCCTGACCGCGCTGATCCACCCGCTCATCGAGATGGGCGCCCTCCGCCGCGCCCGTCGCGCCGCCGAAGAGGGACGGCGTGCGCTCGCTTCGGCGCACCGCAAGGACATCTCCGCGCGCTATCACCGGCAAGCCGCCCAGCTGTGGCAGGCGATCGGTCTCGCCGATCGCGCCGAAAAGGACCTTTCCCGCGCGTTGCGGCTGTTCACCTCGATCGGCTACGACCGCGACGCCGCCCGGAGCCGCTGGGCACGCGGATTCCTCTGGCGACGCCTGGGCAAACTCGACGACGCGCACGCCGAACTGAGGCTCGCCCGCGACCTCCTCGCCGAAGCGGGCTCCCAGGAGGGTGTCCTCGGCGCGACCATCGAACTCGCCGACGTCCGCCGCCGTCAGGGCGCGCTCGACGAGGCGGCCGAACTGGCCGAAGGAATCCGGCCCCTTCTGGATCGATCCCCCGACATCGAAGCCAGGGCGGAGGTTCTCCGGCTACTGGGACTCATCGCCCGCGCCCGCGGCGACCTTCCCGGCGCGACGGCGTTGCTCGAAGAAGCCGCCAGCGCACAGGAAAGCGCGCAATTACGCGGCGCGCTCGTCGCGACCTCCCTGCATCTGGGTGACACTTTGCGCGCCCGCGGGCTGTCCGACGAAGCGGTGGTGGCATATCGACGCGGCGTTCGCGCCGCCGCTTTGTCCGATTCCGGGCCGCCGGACTGAAAACCATACGAAAGTCGCCATATATCGCGACAGGCGGGAAAAGCCTTACTACACAGGGATTTTATTCCTCGCATATTGATCTTCACCGGGACCACTAGGCCATCCGGCCCATTGACGGCCCTATGACCGGCTCCTTTACTCGGACGTGTCCGTCGGGATAACTCCAGTTATCCGAATGGACACGCTCCCCGTCCCCCGCCGTGCTCCCCGACTCGGTCGAATTCCCCGCCGCGCCACTGGCCGTCCGGGTTCACGGTCCTGCCCATGGAAGGTTCCCCATGACCGTTCAGCAAGGGCTCAGAACAGGGTTGGCGGCAATCGCCGGCCTCTCCCTGAGCTTCGCGCTTCCGGTGATCCCGGCAAGTGCCGCCACCGCGACCGCCCAGACCGCCAGCCCCGACTCGGTGGCCGCGAGCGCGGCCGACCAGGCCGCCACAGCTGGTGTAGACCACTTGCGGAAGGGTGCCGACGAAGGCTTCCACCGTGTCGGGCTGACCCCCGGCGGCGGCGGACTCTTCTACGCCGCCTACGAACGAAGCTATCGCGGTCTGCCCGTGGTGGGCGGGGACGCGGTGGTGGTCGCCGACGGCGCCGGACGCGTCCGCGGCACCAGTGCCGCCGAAACCGCCCCGATCTCGGTCGACACCAAGGCCAAGGTCTCCGCGGCGACGGCGACCGAGGTCGCCCGCGGCCAGCTGTCCAAAGTAGACAGTGCCGTCGCACCGAAGCTCGTCGTACTGGCGGGGAACTCCCCCAAGCTCGCCTACGAGGTCGTCGTCAAGGGCACCAAGGCCTCGGCGCCGAGCAACCTGCACGTGTTCGTGGACGGCGCCACCGGCGCGATCCTCGACACGCGTGACGACGTCAAGATGTCGAACATCCCCACCGCCGCGAAGACCACGTCGAACGACGTCAGCGTGCTCGGCGCCGGTAACAGCTACTACGTCGGCAACGTCACCATCGACACGACGAACTCCGGCGGCACCTACTCCATGCGCGACCCGCAGCGCAGCAACATCAGCTGCAAGCCGCAGAACGGCGCGGTGTACTCCGGGCCCGACGACAACTGGGGCAACGGTTCCGGCACCAACCTCGAAACCGCTTGTGTCGACACGCTGTTCGGCGTCCAGACCGAGTGGAAGATGCTGGGCGAATGGCTCGGCCGCAACGGCATCAACGGCAGCGGCGGCGGCTTCCCCGCATCCGTCGGCCTCAACCAGGTCAACGCCTACTGGGATGGTTCCTCGACCACCTTCGGTCACTCGCAGGACAACCAGCGCCAGGCCACCTCGATGGACGTCGTCGCGCACGAGTTCGGCCACGCCATCTTCCAGACCACGCCGGGCGGCGCGGGCAGCGGCAACGAGAACGGCGGGCTGAACGAGTCCACCGGTGACATCTTCGGCGCCATCACCGAGCACTACGCCAACAACGCCAAGGACACCCCGGACTACGAGGTCGGCGAGGGCGTGAACCTGGTCGGCCAGGGCCCGATCCGCTACATGTACCAGCCGAGCAAGATCTCCGGGAACCCGAACTGCTACTCGTCGTCGATCCCGAGCACCGAGGTGCACGCCGCGGCAGGCCCGCAGAACCACTGGTTCTACCTGCTCGCCGAGGGCACCGCGCCCGCGGGCAAGCCGGCCAGCCCGACCTGCAACAGCAGCTCGATCACCGGTCTCGGCATCCAGAAGGCCGCGAAGATCTTCTACAACGGCCTGCTGAAGAAGACCTCCGGCTGGAACCACAAGGCCGCCCGCAAGGCGACCCTGGAAGCAGCGCTCGCGCTGTACCCGAGTTCCTGCACCGAGTTCAACACCACCAAGGCGGCGTGGGACGCGATCAGCGTCACCGCGGCGACCGGTGAGCCGACCTCGTGCACCCCGTCCGGCCCCGACTTCTCGGTCGGCCTCACCCCGGCGTCCGGCAGCGTCAAGGCAGGCGAGTCGGCGACCGTCACGGTGAACACCGCGACCGTCAACGGTGCGGCACAGACGGTCGCGCTGACCGCCAGTGGTCTTCCCGCCGGCGCGACCGCGACGTTCAACCCCGCCTCGGTGCAGTCCGGTGCCTCCTCGACGCTCACCATCGCGACGTCGGCGAGCACTCCTGACGGCACCAGCACCGTCACGGTGACCGGTTCGGCGGCGAGCGGCACCCACACCGCTCAGTACACGTTGACCGTCGGCACCGGCGGCAACATCCGGTCGTTCAGCAACGGCACCGACTACCCGCTGAACGACTACGCCACGGTGAACAGCCCGATCACCTCGTCCGCGACCGGCAACGCCGTGTCGCCGGTGAAGGTGACCGTCACCGGTACGCACACCTGCTCCGAGGACCTTCGCATCAGCCTGAAGGCCCCCGACGGCAGCACGTATTCGGTGAAGCCCACCGGCGCCCTGCCCTGCACCGACCTCGGTACCCGGAACTACTCCATCCCGGTGACCAACGAAGCCGCGTCCGGCACCTGGACCCTCGTGGTCTACGACGCCTACGCACAGGACACCGGCACGCTCGACAGCTGGTCCATCACGCTCTAACCAGCCATCCCCGCGTGTGAAAGGACTCCTTCCCCCGGCTGATCCCGAGGGAAGGAGTCCTTCACGCGAACCCCGTCAAGGAAGGAAAACCCCGGCATGAAGTGGGGAAAGCGAATAGGAACGGCCGTCGTCGGCATGGCCGCCGTACTGGGCGTCGTCACGGCGCCCGCACAGGCGGTCACGGCCGAGACCGCGACCCTCAACGCGGCACCGGACATCTCGCTCGCCAACGTCAAGACGCACCTGAACGCGCTGCAGACGATCGCCAACCAGAACGGTGGCAACCGCGCCGCCGGGCGATCGGGCTACACGGCGTCGGTGTCCTATGTGTCGCAGAAGCTGCGCGACGCCGGCTACAACGTCACGCTCCAGACCTGCACCAGCTGCGGTGGCCAGAGCCAGAACGTGATCGCGGAATGGCCGCAGGGTGACGCCAGCCAGGTCATCATGCTCGGCGCGCACCTCGACAGCGTCGCGGCGGGCCCCGGCATCAACGACAACGGTTCGGGCTCGGCCTCGATCCTCGAGGTCGCGCTGACCCTGGCCCGGGAGAACCCGACGCTGGCCAAGCGCGTCCGCTTCGGCTGGTGGGCCGACGAGGAGTCCGGTCTGCGCGGCTCCAAGTACTACGTGAGCAACCTGCCCGCCGCCGAACGCACGAAGATCAAGACCTACCTGAACTTCGACATGATCGGCTCCAGCAACTGGGGCTACTTCGTCTATGACGACGTCGCTTCGGTCAAGGCGGTGTTCGACGAGTACTTCAGCTCGATCGGCATCCAGACCGAGGGCGACTCCGAGGGCGACGGCCGTTCGGACCACGCGTCGTTCAAGAGCGCCGGCATCCCCGTCGGTGGCCTCGCGACCGGCGCCGGGGACATCAAGAGCGCCGCGCAGCGGACGAAGTGGGGCGGTACCGCCGGTGCGGCGTTCGACAACTGCTACCACCGCGCCTGCGACACCACGGCCAACATCCCGGACACCCCGCTGGAGAAGAACAGCGACGCGATCGCCTACGCGCTGTGGAAGCTCGCCGTCACCACGCCGACGGGTCCCGACTTCTCGATCGGCCTCTCGCCGACCTCCGGCACCGTCCAACCGGGACAGTCGGCGACCGTCACGGTCAACACCACCACGACTTCCGGTGCGGCACAGGCGGTTTCGCTGAGCGCCAGTGGTCTTCCGGCCGGCGCGACCGCGACGTTCAACCCGGCATCGGTGCAGTCCGGTGGCTCCTCGACGCTCACCATCGCGACGTCGGCGAGCACCCCCACCGGCACCAGCACGATCACGGTGACCGGCGACGGGACCTCGGTGGACCGCACCGCGCAGTACACGCTCAACGTCGGCAACGTCAGCGTGCGCACCTTCACCAACGGCACCGACTTCGCCCTCGACGACTACGTCACGGTGAACAGCCCGATCACCTCCACCGCCACGGGTACGGCGACCTCGCCGGTGAAGGTGACGGTGACCGGAACGCACACCTGCTCCGAGGACCTTCGGATCAGCCTGAAGGCGCCTGACGGCAGCACTTACTCGGTCAAGCCCACCGGCGCCCTGCCGTGCACCGACCTCGGTACGCGGAACTACTCGATCCCGGTGACCAACGAAGCCGCGTCCGGCACGTGGACCCTCGTGGTCTACGACTCCTACGCACAGGACACCGGCACGCTCGACAGCTGGACGATCACCGTCTGACCATCCGAATGAGAGGGCCATCTCGCGAGGACACCCGGCCTCGCGAGATGGCCCTCGTCTCGTCCCGGGAAGATTTCGGACAACTCTTCGATATCTGGTCTAGACCACCCGATCGTAGGTAGCGGCGGTCGGGGGTGGCGACCTATGTTGAGCCGAACGGCCGCTTCCTGTTCATCCACAACCGCTTTCGAGATGGGAGCTGGGTATGTTCGGTCGCGTCTCACGCCTGCTCGCAATCACCGGCGCGGCGGCAATCGCCGTCACGACCCTGGCCGTGCTGACTCCGGCACAGGCCTCGGTGGACGCCGAAGTCTGTGCGGTCAAATCGAAACCCGCTGGCAAGGTCCTGCAGGGTTATTGGGAGAACTGGGACGGCGCCTCGAACGGCGTCCACCCGCCGCTCGGCTGGATCCCGATCAACGACGCGCGGATCAAGGCCAACGGGTACAACGTGCTCAACGCCGCCTTTCCGGTCATCCTGTCCGACGGAACGGCAAAATGGGAGGATGGGATGGACGCGACTGTGAAGGTCGCGACGCCCTCCGAAATGTGTGCCGCCAAGGACGCGGGTCAGACGATCCTGATGTCCATCGGCGGCGCCACCGCCGGGATCGACCTGAACTCGGCCACCGTCGCGGACAAGTTCGTCGCGACGATCGTGCCGATACTGAAGAAGTACAACTTCGACGGGATCGACATCGACATCGAAACCGGCCTCACCGGCGGCGGGAACATCAGCACGCTTTCGACGTCGCAGAAGAACCTCATCCGCATCATCGACGGCGTCCTCGCCGCGATGCCGTCGAACTTCGGGCTCACCATGGCCCCGGAGACCGCCTACGTCACCGGCGGCAGCGTCGTCTACGGCTCGATCTGGGGCGCGTACCTGCCGATCGTCAAGAAGTACGCGGACAACGGCCGGCTGTGGTGGCTGAACATGCAGTACTACAACGGAAGCATGTACGGCTGCTCCGGTGATTCGTACCAGGCCGGGACGGTGCAGGGCTTCGTCGCGCAGACGAACTGCCTCGACAAGGGCCTGGTGATCCAGGGCCAGACGATCCGGGTGCCCTACGACAAGCAGGTGCCCGGACTGCCCGCGCAGGCCGGTGCCGGTGGCGGCTACATGTCGCCGAGCCTGGTTTCCCAGGCCTACCGCAGCATTCCGGGACTGAAGGGTCTGATGACCTGGTCGCTCAACTGGGACGGTTCGCGGAACTGGACCTTCGGGAACAACGTGCGGTCGTTGCAGGGCCGCTAAAAGCTCGTGAGTGGTAAGGACCGGTTCTAACCCTCCTTACCACTCACGAGCCGCTGTGTTCGCCCGGCGCCTGGCCAGCGGGCTACCTTTCGGCGCGTTCGGCCGTATCGTTCTCGAATATGGGCGAAGAGGTCGGTGGACGGCTGCGGCGGCTGCGCGCCGAGCGCGGCCTCACCCAGCGTGACCTCGCCGAACCGCACTACACCGCCGCGTACGTTTCATCCGTCGAGACGGGGGCGCGGACCCCGTCCGGTGACGCGCTGCGTCACTTCGCCGCGCGGCTCGGGGTGGACACCGGGGAACTGCTCGGCGTGACCTCGCCTCGCGACGACGTCCGGCTGGACCTGGACATCGCGGCGGCCGCGCTGGACTTCCTCGCCGGGCACGACGTGGCCCCCAGGATGCGGCGGCTCGCGCGGCGGGCGGACCGGATCGGCCGGAATCGCCAGGCGGGACTCGCGTGGCTGTGGCTCGCGCGCCAGATGGCGGGCGACTCCCGGCCGCGGCTGGTGGCCGCCGCCGAAACCGCGCTCGCCGACGACATCCCGGCCTACCGCGAACTGGCCGTCGCGCTGCGGGCGCGTGTCCTGATCGGCCGGGGCGAGCCACACCACGCGATGCACCTGCTCCGGACCGCGCTCGACGCGAGTGTCGAGGGCCATCCGCATCCGGTGCTTCTCCTGACGCTGCACGCGTTCCTCGCCGAGGGGCACCTCCACCTCGGCGAGACCGTCCAAGCCGCGCATCACGCGGGCAAAGCGCTACGCCTGGCACGCGGCGGTGTCCTCGCCGAACTCATCGAGAACCAGCGAAGGCTGACCGAGTCCTACCTCGCCGAAGGCCGGGTGGCCGACGCCGTCGCCGCCGTCACGGTGCTGCACGACCTCCTGCACGAACGCGCCCTGCGACCGGTACTGGCCCGATGCCTGTTCGCGCGGGCACTGGCTCGCCGGGCCGACGATCTCGAAGGTGCCCTCGTGGATCTTCGCGCGTCACGTGCGGCGATCCCCGACCATGCCGTCACCCTGGAACTCGCCGACGTCTGCCGCGAACTCGGACGCCTCGACGACGCCACCGCACTACTCGCCGAAGCGGCCGAAGCCATCCCAGCGGACTCGCCGTACTCCGCGTCCCTCACGTTCCAGCAGGGCTCGCTCGCCCTAGCGCGCGGAGACCTCGACGCGGCCGAAGCGGGCTTCGCGCACGCCATCGACGTCGCGGCCCTTCGCGACGCACGAGGCGTCCTGGCTGCTTCGGTGGACAGGGCTGGAGAGCTGCTTCGCGACCAAGGCCGCTCTGAGGAGGCCGCCGACCTGCTGCGGCGCGGCCTGCTCCTCCTGGGCGCGGAAGAGGACCTCGCAAAGTGATAGCAAAGGTCCCTTGCTACCTTTCTGCAGGTCAGAGGCCTAGCTGAGGAACTCGCGCAGCACCGCGGCGACCTGCCGGATCTCCCCGGCCCGCACGTTCTCCTGCCGCGTGTGCGCCAGCGTCGGGTCGCCGGGCCCGAAGTTCACGGCAGGAACCCCGAGAGCCGCGAAGCGCGCGACGTCGGTCCAGCCCAGCTTCGCGACAGCCTTGCCACCGGCCGCCGCGACCAGCTCGGCCGCGGCCGGGGCACTCAGCCCGGGAAGCGCCCCCGGCGACAAGTCGACAACCTTGACGTCGTAGCCCTCGAAAACCTCGCGAAGGTGCGTCTCGGCCTGCTCCGCGCTGCGGTCGGGGGCGAACCGGTGGTTGATCGTGAGCACGGCCTCGTCCGGCACGACGTTCCCCGCGACGCCGCCGCCGATTTTCGTGGCCTGGAGGCCCTCGCGATAGGTCAGACCGTCGATGTCGACCACCCGCGGCGCGTACTCGGCCAGCCTGCGCAGCGGTTCGGCGAGGCCGTGGATCGCGTTGACGCCCATCCAGCCGCGTGCGGTGTGCGCCCGGACGCCTTCGAGGCGGATCTCGATCCGCATCGTGCCCTGACAGCCGCCCTCGATGCCGCCGTTCGACGGTTCCCCGAGGATTGCGAGGTCGCCCTGGAGCCAGTCGGGCAGTTCGCGCTCGATGCGGCCGAGACCGTTCTTCGTCGCTTCGATCTCTTCGCAGTCGTAGAACACGAAAGTCACATCGTGACGAGGCTCGCGCACAGTGGCGGCGAGGTGCAGGAAGACGGCGTCACCGCTCTTCATGTCGACGGTGCCCAGGCCGTGCAGGATCTCGTCGTCACCGGTCCCCTCACGACGTACCGGCATGTTCTCGTTGACCGGGACGGTGTCGAGATGCCCGGCCAGCACCACCCGCGAAGGGCGGCCGAGATTCGTGCGGGCGAGGACGGCGTCGCCGTTGCGGATCACCTCGAGATGCCCGGCCTGCGTCTCCAGCGCGGTCTGCACCGCGTCCGCGATCGTCTTCTCCTGCTCCGAGACGCTGAAGATGTCCACCAGCGCGGCGGTGAGGTCGACGGGGTCCGCGTGCAGATCGAGCGAAGGCATGCCCGCACCGTACCGGCGGGACCGCGGGGCTACCGTGAAGGTGTGCGCATGCGAGTGATCTTGGCCTGCCTTCTCCTGGTGCTCGGCGGCTGCGGATCGGGTGAGGTCCCGGTGACGGTGAAACCCACCCGGAGCACCGCGCCGGACGTGCTGCCGATCAAGCTCAGGGCGCTGACCACCGACCGGTGCTACCTGGCGCCGGGGACGGAATCCCCCAAGGGCTGCCAGAAATACGTCACCGAGGTCTCCGGCGCGGCGGGCAACGTCCGCAAGCGCCGACCGGACCTGGTGCCGAACGCCGACGCGCTCGACCGGCCGATCTCCGTCTTCCGCACGACCAACTGCCAGGACCAGGCGGCACCCGGTGGCCCGTGCACCCAGGCGCTCGTCGACATGTCGGCGGCGTTGACCACGGTGCAGAGCCTCGTCGGCGGTTGACGCAGGTCAGTAGGTACCGTTCAGGGCGTGAGCGAGCAGACCCCTGATCCCGAAACGACCGGCGCCACCGGCGTCGGACTGGCCACCGTCGCGACCGACGGCACGGTGCTGGACACCTGGTTCCCGCTGCCCAAGCTGACCCAGGGCACCGGGGACGCGCCCGGCTCGGTGCGACTGACCGCCGAAGAGGCCACCGAGGCCCTCGGCGAGGCCGCCGCCGCCCAGCTCGGCCCGGACACCGACCGCGGTGTCGAGGTCGTCGCGGTCCGCACGACCATCACCCGCCTGGCCGACGCCCCCGCCGACACGCACGACGTCTACCTGCGTCTCCACCTGCTGTCGCACCGTCTGGTCCGCCCGCACGGCGCGAGCCTCGACGGTGTCTTCGGCCTGCTGGCGAACGTCGTGTGGACCAACCACGGGCCGTGCCCCGTCGAGGGCTTCGAGGCGACCCGGCTGCGGCTGCGGGCACGCGGCGACGTCACGGTCTACAGCGTGGACAAGTTCCCGCGGATGGTGGACTACGTCGTGCCCACCGGTGTCCGGATCGCCGACGCCGACCGCGCCCGCCTCGGCGCGCACCTGGCCAACGGCACCACCGTCATGCACGAGGGCTTCGTCAACTTCAACGCCGGCACACTCGGCGCCTCCATGGTCGAGGGCCGGATCTCGGCCGGTGTCGTGGTCGGCGACGGCTCCGACGTCGGCGGCGGCGCGTCGATCATGGGCACGCTGTCCGGTGGCGGCAAGGAGACCATCTCGATCGGCGAGCGCTGCCTGATCGGCGCGAACGGCGGCATCGGCATCTCGCTCGGCGACGACTCGGTCGTCGAGGCGGGCCTGTACGTCACTGCCGGCACGAAGGTGACCTTCGAGGGCAAGGTCGTGAAGGCGCTGGAGCTGTCCGGCATCTCGGGCGCGGTTTTCCGCCGCAACTCCGGGACCGGTGCGGTCGAGGTGGTCGCCCGCGCCGGCGTCGGCATCGAGCTGAACGCCGCCCTGCACGCCAACTGACCTGCGAAAAGAGAGCAAGGGACCTTTGCTGTCACTCTCCGGAAGAGAGTGACAGCAAAGGTCCCTTGCTACTTTCTCCGCCCGGCGAACCCTGCCGGTTCACCTAGAATTCATCTTGTGACAGCCGAGACTCTGCCGCACAAGAATTCTCCTTCGACCACTCCGGCCGCGCTCGGGCTCGGCGACCGCCCCGCGAAAGCCGGGCCCGCCGACCCCGCGGCCACCCATGTCCGGGTCAAACTCGACGTCGAGATCCGCGCGCTCCTCGCACACGAGCCGGGCACCAGATCCGGCGTCGATCCCGAGGACCTGCATCAGATGCGGGTCGCGCTGCGCCGGATGCGCAGCGTCCTCAAGCTGTCGGGCCGCCTCGTCGGCGCGGACGCCGAAGCGGTGCGCGCGGAACTCGGCTGGCTCGGCCAGTCGCTCGGCGAAGTCCGCGACTACGACGTCCTGATCGGGCATCTCCGCGAGGTCGTCGGCGACTTCGAGGTGCGTGACCAGGCCGCCGCGCGCCGTCTGGTCTCGAAGTTCGTCACCGAGCGAGGGGTGGCGAAGCGGCGGCTCACGCGCGCGATGACCAGCCCCCGGTACGACTCGATGCTGCAGGACATCGGCCGTCTCGCCCGGCAGCCCGCCGCCGAGGAGCCGGCTTCCGAGGCCGCGCCCGACTCGGCCGATCTCGTCGCCGGTCTCGCAAAGCCGCATCGAAAGCTCGCGAAGGCCGTGAAGGCGCTTCCTTCCAATCCCCCGGATGAGGACCTTCACGCGCTTCGCATCTACGGCAAGAAACTGCGCTACGCCGCCGAGATGGCCAAACCCGCCGCGAAGAAGAAGCAAGCGGCGCGGATCCAGCGACTGATCAAGGCGACGAAGGACCTCCAGACCGTCCTCGGAGACCACCAGGACGCCTGCGTCGCCGCCGATCGCATGCGTGGCGTCGTGGCTTCGGTCGACTCCGAGGTCGCCTACATCGCGGGCCGGATCGCGGAGAAGGAACTCCTTCGCCGTACCGAGGTCCGCGCCGTCTGGCGCGACGTCTGGACGGAGGTCGACGAGGCCGCGCTGGCGGTCAGCCCGCGGTGATCTCGCGAAGGTAGCCGTCCGGGCGGATCAGCACCCGCCGCCCGTTCTCGGCCTCATACGCGGCGAAGGCGTGCCCGCCGACGTCCTCGAAGTCCGCATCGGACAGTGGGCTGCCCGCGGGAAGGATCCGGCGCGCGCCCTCAGGGGCGGGACCGTCGCCGAACACCAGCACCGTCGCCCGCGGGCCACGCAGCAGCTCGAACAGCCGGACGGCCTTGCCGTTGGCATCCACCAGCGGCGCGTCCGGCGCGCGGTCGCCGGGCCGGATCCGCCCGGTCGCCTCGGGCGCGAGCGGTCCGCCGCGGTAGCCGACGTCGAGCTGGCGGGTGTTCTCGCCGCGATCGAGGGCGTCGTCCGCCCCCTCGGTGTACTTCTCGAGGATTTCCGTGCTGATCTTCAGCACCCGCGCGGCGACTTCCCGTCGCTCCGGCTCGTAGCTGTCGAGCAGCTCCGGTGAGCCGTCGGCGAGCTTCCAGCCCAGGTTGTACGCGTCCTGCACGCCGGTGTTGAGCCCCTGTCCACCGGTGGGCGGGTGGACGTGCGCCGCGTCGCCGGCGAGGAACACCCGGCCGTCCCGGAAAAGTGCGGCGAGGCGGATGTTCGGCCGCCAGACGGTGGACCACGTCAGGTCGTGCAGCCGGACGCCGCCACCGGAGAGCGCGTCGAGCCGGGCCTGCAACGTGACCAGGGACGCCTCGACCTCCTCCTCGCCCAGCGGTGCGCCGAACTGGAAGTGCGGGACGCCGGGCAGCGGCGTGAGCACGATCCCCGACATCGGCTTCTCGGGCTTCGCGAACCAATGCCCGTACGCGCGATCGAGCCCCTCGGCCTGGACGTCACCCAGCAGCATGCGGATCGATTCGTCGGTGGAGCCCTCGAACGCGATCCCGAGCGCCTTGCGCACGAAACTCTTCCCGCCGTCGGCGCCGACGAGGTAGTCGAACCGGGCCCGCTCGCCGGGCAGTTCGGCCGTCACGCCGTCGGCGTCCTGCTCGAAACCGAGCAGCGGGGTGCCGAGTTCGACCCGGACACCGAAGTCGGCGAGCCGGTCACGCAGGATCCCCTCGGTCCGGGACTGGCCGAGGAAGAAGCTGTTCGGATACGGCACGTCCGGCGTCGGCTCGACGAGCTCGGCCATCATCCGCTCGCCGACGACCTCGCCGCCCAGGTGGATCTTCAGCGGCACCGGCGCCTGTCCGGCGGCCAGCACCGCGTCCAGTACGCCGAGGTCCTCGAAGACCTCCAGCGTGCGCGGTTGCAGCCCGTCGCCGCGCGAGCCTTCGAAGAACGTCTCGGTCTTCTCCACGATCCGGACCTCGACGCCGCGGCGCGCGAGGTCGATGGCCAGCGTGAGCCCGGTCGGCCCGGCTCCCGCGATCAGTACCTTGGTCATTCCGCCTCCAGTGAATTAAGATTCAGTGAATATGAATTCAGCATGACCGTTGCTAGCCTTCCGTGTCAAGGAGGTGCCGATGACGGCGACGAGCCGCAAGGAGAAGGCGGCGGAGACCGAAGCCGCGCTCAAGGACGCGGCGAAGCGCGTTTTCGCGGCGAAGGGGTACCTGAACACCAAGATCACCGACATCACGGCCGAGGCCGGACGTGCGGCGGGATCGTTCTACAACCACTTCGCGAGCAAGGAAGAACTGCTCGAATCACTTCTCGCCGACCTAGCGGCGGCCAGCGACGTCAACGCCGCGCTGGCGGGGCACAGTGCCGATTTCACCGACCCGGAAGCGGTCCGCTGGCACGTCCGCGAGTACTGGAACTTCCACCGCGACAACGCCGCGACGATGCTCGCCCTGCGGCAGGCGGCGATGGTCAACGACGACTTCGCGCGCACCTTCGCGCGGTTCGGCACCGATCAGGCGGCGGACATCCTCGACCACCTCGGGTACGTCACCGCGGCGGGTATGGAACTTCCCGCCTCGGAACGGCTTTCGCTGGCGATGATGACCGAACTCGTCAACGGCTTCGCCCACACATGGCTGCTGGACCAGTCCGTCTCCGAGGAGGAGGCCATCGACGCCCTGACGCGGTTCGTCTACCGGGGCTTCACCGGCCGCGACGTGCGCTGAATGCGAAGTCAGGAAGCGAGGCGCTCCGCGGCGGCGTCGATCCGCTCGTCGGTGGCCGTCAGCGCGATCCGGACGTGCCGGCCGCCCGTCGGCCCGTAGAAGGTGCCCGGCGCGGCGAGGATGCCGCGCTCGGCGAGCCACTCCACCGTGTCGAGCGCGGACTCCCCACGCGTGGACCAGAGATACAGTCCCGCTTCGGAGTGCGAGATCTCGAAACCGCTGTCCTGCAGAGCCTTCCGCAGCACCAGACGACGGCGTGCGTAGCGTTCCCGTTGCCCGGAAAGGGCTTCGTCGTCCTTCAGCGCGGCGACCATGGCCTCCTGCACCGGCCGCGGCACGATCAGCCCGGAGTGCTTCCGGATCTCCAGCAGCCCCTTGACCAGCTTCGGGTCACCGGTGAGGAACCCGGCCCGGTAGCTCGCGAGGTTCGCGGACTTCGACAGCGAGTGGACGGCGAGCAGGCCGTCGAGGGAATCACCGCGCACCGACGGGTGCAGGATCGACACGGGCTCGCTTTCCCAGCCCAGCGCCAGATAACACTCGTCGGAGACGACGACGACGTCGCGTTCCCGTGCCCATTCGACGACCTTGCGCAGGTGGTCGACGCCGAGCACCTGCCCGGTCGGATTGGACGGCGAGTTCAGCCACAGCATCGACGGCCGCTGCGGGCCCAAAGCGACCGTGCTGTCCGCTCGCAGCAGTGACGCGCCCGCCATCAGCACCCCGACCTCGTAGGTCGGGTACGCCACCTCGGGGATGACGACGAGATCGCCGGGGCCGAACCCCAGCTGACGCGGCAGCGACGCGACCAGTTCCTTCGAGCCGATCGTCGGCAGCACCGCCGCTTCGGGAACGCCCTCGACGCCGTGCCGCCGCGAAAGGGCTTCGATCGCCGCGGCCCTCAGCTCGGGGATGCCGTGCGTGGTCGGGTACCCCGGGATGTCCGACACGGACGCGAGCGCCGCGCGGATGCTCTCGGGGACCGGGTCCACCGGCGTGCCGATCGACAGGTCGACGATGCCGCCGGGGTGGGCCTGTGCCTTCGCCTTGGCCTCCGCGAGGGAGTCCCAGGGAAAATCGGGCAGCGCGACCCGGGTCATTCGCCCTGCGGGGGGAGGGCCTTGATGAAGGCCGGGTCGTGGCTGGTCTTGCCGACCTTCGACGCGCCGCCGGGCGAACCGAGCTGGTCGAAGAAGTCGACGTTGGCCTTGGTGTAGTCGTTCCACTCGTCGGGGACGTCGTCCTCGTAGTAGATCGCCTCGACGGGGCAGACCGGCTCGCAGGCACCGCAGTCGACACATTCGTCGGGGTGGATGTACAGCATGCGGTCACCCTCGTAGATGCAGTCCACGGGGCACTCGTCGATACACGCCTTGTCGAGCACGTCGACGCAGGGCTCGGCGATCACGTAGGTCACTGCGCACTCCTGCTTTTCTCTGCTTCACCAGTCTGCAACGGACATTACGCGCCCACAGGCGTGACGGGCCCGGTTAGGCCACCCTTATCCGTACTCCGGGTATGGGCTGTCAGCGGTCCCTGCGGCGTGGCGGCGGAGTGGCCCTGCTGTCCCCAGTGACGACGAACGCGGGTGCGGCCGGTTTCGCCTTCTCGGCATCCGCGTCCTCGACGGCCTTCTCCGAGCCCAGAGCCCGGTTGAAGCCGTCCGAGATCTCGCGAACCAGGTCTTCGTTGTGCCGGTCGTCCTTGCGCGCGATGCTCATCGAGGTCCCTCCACTGCCTTCCTTGACACAATCTAACCGTGAACACTGCGGAAATGCTCGAGCTCGCTTGCAGCCGGGCCTGGCCTCCCCTGCTGGAACGCCGCGTCGGGGACTGGACGTTGCGCTGGGCGGACGGCTTCACCGCCCGCGCCAACAGCGCCCTGGCGATCGGTGACCCGGGAAAACCGCTGCCAGACGCCTTGGAACAGGTCTGTGACTTCGCCCACGAGCACGGCATCCCGCCGATCGTTCAGGTGATCCAAGACACGTCCCTCGAAGACGCCCTCGATGCCCACGGATGGGTCCACTATGTGGAACATCGGCCCGCGCACGAGGTACGCCTGATGACGGGACCGATCCCGAGCGGGACGTCGGCCGGAGCGGTGGTCCTCGACGAGCCGACGTCCGGATGGTGGGAGATGACCGCCGGGAGCGCGGAGCCCGCCGACGGGCCGCGGCACGTCCTGGGCACCGGCAAGGTCGGCTTCGGCCTCGTCGAACTGGGCGGCGTCACGGTGGGTGCGGTGCGTGGCGCCGTCGTCGGCGAGTGGCTGCACATCGCCCGTTTGGAGGTACGACCGGAGTTCCGGCGACGTGGGCTGGCCGTCGGGCTGATGAACGCGGCGGGCGCCTGGGGCGCCGCGCAGGGCGCCACCGGCGTGCTGCTGCAGGTCGCGCTGGCGAACGACGGCGCGTTGAAGCTGTACGAGAACATGGGATGTACGGAGCACCACAGGTACCGCTACTGGGCCCCAGCCACCGGAGCGTGCGAGGATCGCCGGTCGTGAAGGTCGTCATTTTGGTCGGTGGAGTGGGCGGGGCTCGCTTCCTGCTGGGGGTCAAGCAAGCACTGGGTCTGCCCGCGATCGGTTCCGCCCCGGAATCGCCGCATGAGGTGACCGCGCTGGTGAACACCGGGGACGACGTGTGGATGCACGGTCTGCGCATCTGCCCGGACCTGGACACCTGCATGTACACCCTGGGCGGGGGGATCGACAAGGAACGCGGCTGGGGGCATTCGGGCGAGACCTGGACCGTGAAGGAGGAACTCGCGGAGTACGGCGCCGAGCCGACCTGGTTCGGCCTGGGCGACAAGGACATCGCGACGCATCTGATCCGGTCGCGGATGCTGCGCGCGGGCTATCCGCTCTCGCAGGTCACCGAGGCCCTCTGCGACCGCTGGCAACCGGGTGTGCGCCTGCTGCCGATGTCGGACGACCGCGTCGAGACGCACGTCGTGATCGACGACCCCGAAAACGCCGGGCAACAGAAGGCGATCCACTTCCAGGAGTGGTGGGTGCGGTATCGCGCCGAGCCGAAGGCGCATTCGATCATCGCCGTCGGCGCCGACGAGGCGAAACCGGCACCAGGCGTGCTCGAAGCGATCGCGGGCGCCGACGTCGTGCTGTTCGCGCCGTCCAACCCGGTGGTTTCCGTGGGCACGACCCTCGAGGTACCGGGAATCCGCGACGCGCTCCGCAAAACGCGCGCCAAGGTCGTCGGCATCTCGCCGATCATCGGCGGGAAGGCGTTGCGCGGGATGGCCGACGCTTGCCTGAGCGCGATCGGCGTGGAGACCTCGGCCGAGGCCGTCGGACGGCATTACGGCTCCCGCAAGGAATCCCCCGAGGGTGTGCTGGACGGCTGGCTGGTCGCCGAGGGCGAGACCGTCGACGTGCCGGGAGTCGCCGTACGCGACGTTCCCCTGCTGATGTCCGATGTGGACAAGACCGCGGCGATGGCGCGCGCGGCGTTCGACCTGGTCGGAGTTTCCCTTGACTGACCACGCTTCCGCGAAGATCGAGATCCTGCCGGTCGGCGGGCTGCCGGAGTTCCGCCCCGGAGACGACCTGACCGGGGCCATCGTCGAAGCGGCGCCATGGCTGCGCTCCGGCGACGTCCTGGTCGTGACGAGCAAGATCGTCTCCAAGGCCGAGGGCATGCTGATCCGCGTCCCGGCCGACCCCGAGGAGCGTGACGCCGCGCGACGGCGGCTCGTCGAGGAGGAATCCGTCCGGGTGATCGCGCGGATCAACCGGACGGTGATCACCGAGAACCGGCTCGGCATCGTGCAGGCCGCGTCCGGCGTGGACGCGTCGAACGTGGCCTCCGGCGAGGTCGCGCTGCTGCCGTCCGACCCGGACGCCTCCGCGCTCGCGTTGCGGAACGGGCTGCGGGAACGGCTCGGCGTCGAGGTCGCGGTCGTCGTCACCGACACCATGGGCCGCGCCTGGCGGGTCGGGCAGATCGACGCCGCGATCGGCGCGTCCGGGCTGCGGGTGCTGCATTCCTACGCGGGCGAGATCGACGGCCAGGGCAACGAACTCGCCGTCACCGAGGTCGCGATCGCCGACGAACTCGCCTCCGCGGCGGATCTGGTCAAGGGCAAGCTCGGCGGGACCCCGGTCGCGGTCGTGCGTGGCCTTCGGCTGACCGACGACGGTTCCGACGCTCGCCGGCTGCTCCGGCCGACCGCGGAGGACCTGTTCCGGCTCGGCACCAACGAGGCGATCGCGCAGGGCCGCCGGGAAGCGGTGCTCGCGCGGCGTTCGATCCGGTCCTTCACGGACGAGCCGGTCGACCCCGGCGTGCTTCGCCGCGCGGTCGGGACAGCGCTGACCGCACCCGCGCCGCACCACACGAAACCGGTGCGGTTCGTGTGGCTGCGCGAGGAAGGCTTGCGCCGCAAGCTTCTCGACGCGATGAAGGCGTCGTGGCAGGCCGACCTCGAAGGCGACGACTTCACCGCCGAGCAGGTCGCGAACCGGCTCAGTCGCGGCGACATCCTGTACAACGCACCCGAGGTGGTGGTGCCGTTCCTCGTCGCCGAGGGCGCGCACACCTACCGCGACGAACGCCGGAACGACTGCGAGCACACGATGTTCACCGTCGCCGGCGGCGCCGCGGTGCAGGGCCTGCTGGTCGCGCTGGCCGCCGAAGACCTCGGCTCGTGCTGGATCGGGTCGACCATCTTCGCCGCGGACGTCGTCCGCGAGGTGCTCGGCCTGGACGCCCGCTGGGAGCCGCTCGGCGCCGTCGCGATCGGGCATCCCGCCGCCCTGCCGCCCGCCCGCGGCCCGGTCGAACCCGGGGAAGGACTCCTCGAACTGTGACCCTGCATGACGACGTCGTGTCCACTTTGTCCAGTTGGTGCCCAATGGGCGCGGCCCAGGAATCCTTGCGCCAGGCCTATTTGGGCTTCCTCGCCGCGCGCGAGGACGTCTGCCGCCGCGAATGCGCGGCCGGACACATCACCGCGTCGGCCGTCCTTCTGGACGCCGACGCGGAGCATGTCCTGCTCACCCTCCACCCGCGAGTCGGGCGCTGGCTGCAGCTCGGCGGACACTGCGAACCGGGTGACGCGACGCTCGCCGACGCCGCATTGCGTGAGGCACGCGAAGAATCGGGTATCGACGAGCTGGTGATCGACCCGATTCCGGTACATCTCGACGTCCATCCGATCACCTGCTCGCTCGGCGTGCCGACCCGGCATTTCGACGTGCGTTTCACGGTGCGCGCACCCCGTGGCGCACAACCGGTCCAAAGCGACGAATCGGACGATCTTCGGTGGTGGCCGGTGAATTCACTGCCGGAAGGGTCGGAAGATCTGACCGAACTGGTGGAAGCGGCCATCCCCGCGCCGTTCGGCCGTTAGGGTGTCGGCTGACGTCCAAAGGGGGAAAGATGCTGACGACGCTGGCGCCATACCTGGACCGGGTCCGGGTCCACAGCAGCGGTGACGGCGACGGTGCCGGCTGGGTCCTGCTGATCCTGGCGATCATCATTATCATCATCGTGGTCGTGGTGATCATCGTGAAGGTCAACCAGGCGAAGAAACCGCCGATGACCTTCCCGCAGAACCCGAACTTCGGCGGTGGCGGCCCGGCGCCGGGCTTCCCGCCGCCGCCTCCGCCCGCCGGTGGTCCCGCGCCGCAGGGCGCCTGGCCGCAGCAGCCCGGTTTCCCGCCGCCCGCACCCGGTTTCGGCCAGGCGCCCGGCTTCCCGCCGCCTGCCCCGGCACCCGCGGGTTTCCCGCCGCCGCCCGGCGCCCCGGCTCCCGGCGCGTTCGGCGCTCCCGGCCTGGCGCAACCCGGCTATCCCCCGCCCGGTTTTCCCCAGCCCGGTATGGCACCGCCCGGTTTCCCGCCGCCGCCCCCGCCGATCGACGAAAGTGCCGACCGCACGCAGGTCGTGTCGCGGCAGCAGCAGGCCGACGCCGGTGCGGACCGCACCCAGGTCGTCTCGCCCGCCCAGCAGGGCGGCGACCGCACCCAGGTGGTCCCCGGCGGCGCCGGTGACGCCACCCAGGTCGTCCCCGGTGGCGACGCGGACCGGACCCAGGTCGTCCCGCCCCGCCAGTAGCCCGACTTTCCGTGAAGGCCTCCTTCCCTACCCTCAGGGTGGTGAAGGAGGCCTTCACGGCATTCCAGCAGGGAGAAACCGCATGGTCAGGGTCGACCCGAACTCTTCGGTCCCACCCTTCGAGCAGGTGCGCTCCGCCTACGCGGCGCGGATCAACGACGGCACGCTGCCCGTCGGGGCGAAGCTGCCGACAGTGCGGAAACTGGCCGAAGACCTCGGCATCGCCCCCAATACCGTCGCGAAGGCCTATCGTGAACTCGAAGAAGCGGGCTTGATCGAGACTCGTGGCCGGGCAGGGACGTTCGTCGGCGCCGTCGGCGACGAGACCCGCGAACGGGCCAGGCAGGCGGCCGCCGACTACGCCGCGCTGACCAGGAAGCTGGGCCTCGATCGCGACGAGGCGAAGGCGATCGTGGACGCGGCACTGGGCTGATCCACTCCACCGGAACGAACAGGGGCAATCATGGTCGGGATCATCGAGCTGGTGCTCATCGTGGTCGTCCTCGCGGGCGTGGGTGTCGGCGTCTACTTCCTGATCAAGACGCTCACCAAGCCGAAGCCGCCGCCTTCTCCGCCTCAGCCGCCGTACCCGCCCCAGTATCCGCAGCAGCCGCCGCCGGGCTGGTGATAAGCCGGACGGCTAACCTGAAGGAATGAACGTGCTGATGCTGATCGTCCTCGTCGCGGTCCTGACCGGGGTCGGGTTCGGGATCTTCTTCCTCGTGAAGACCCTCAGCAAGCCGAAGCACCCGGCCCCGCAGCAGTACCCGCCGCATGTCCCCCACCAGCAGTACGGGCAGCAGCCGCCGCAGTATCCGAGCCAGCAGCAGACCTACCCGCCGCAGGGCTGGGGAAGCTAGCTCTCACATCGCGCGGTAGTCGCGAAGCTCGATCTTCGGCCCGAACCTCGGACGGCGGAACCCCGCCTTCGACAGGTACCGCACCGCGCGCTGCCGCTGCGGCGAGTACGGCGCCAGGACTTCGGACATCCCGGCGTCGTCGATTTTCGTGCCGACGAGCGCGTGTCCCACCATCGACGGGATGTTGTAGTCGCCGAAGCTCACCGCGTCCGGATCGCCCCAGGCACGCTGCGCGATCTCGGCGGCGGTCCACACGCCGATCCCGGGCACCTTCCGCAGTAGGGCCCGGCCCTCGACGCCCTTCAGTTCGACGGCCTCCTCCAGCCGATGCGCGACGCGGGCCGCGGTGATCAGCGTCGTCCGCCGTTTCAGGTCGACCCCGGCGCGATGCCATTTCCAGTCCACAATGGACCGGATGGCGACCGCTGTCGGCGGCACGCGCAGCCGTGACGGCCCCGGCCCCGGCGCCTGCTCGCCGAACCAGCGGCACAGTTCGCCCCAGGACCTCAGTGCCTCCATGCTGGTCACCTTCTGCTCCAGCACGGCGAGCACCAGCGCGTCCCAGACCCGGCCGGTGGAACCCAGGCGCAGCCCCGGATTGAGCCTGCGCGCCGACGCGATGACACCGTGATGCGCCACGAACCCCGAATCGTCGTCGTGCGCGCCCAGCAGCGCCGGGACGCCGTCGAGCAGCCTGTCCGCGCCCGGCCCCCAGGCCTCCGCCTCGATCTCGCCGTCCGCACGCCGTCGCAGCGCGAGCGTGCCCGCGCCGTCCGCCGTGGTGGCGGCCAGCCAGGTGACGCCGCCCTCGGTGCGGACGACGTTCGGCGAACGCGACCCACGGCTCAGCGGACCCAGCACCGTGTCCAGGTCGAGTTCGAAGCCGGGGCGGAAGAGCACGCACCGAACCTACCCGGCCCTCGGCTAGGGTTACGCGGGCCGCCCGGCGGCGCCGCTACTCTGATGACCCGGAACGCAAGCCGATGGAGGACTCCGACGATGACCCCGCGACCGGCAAAGGCCTCGATCGTCAGCGGCTACTTCAACCCGCTCCACCAGGGCCACCTCGACTTGTTCGAGGCCGCTCAGGCCCGGTCCGGTCACCTGATCGTCATCGTCAACAACGACCGGCAGCAGATCCTCAAGAAGGGCCGCGTCATCCAGACCGAGGACATCCGGGTCCGGATCGTCCGCGCGCTGCGCATCGTCGACGCCGCGTACGTCGCCGTCGAGGAGGGGCCGGGTATCAACGAGTCCTTCGACCTGATCCGCTCGGAGTACCCGGACACGGAACTCGAGTTCTGCAACGGCGGGGACCGGCGCAACGTCGACGAGCTTCCGGCCGACGAGGTCGAAGCGGGGGCCCGCAACAACATCGCGATGCTTTACGGCATCGGCGGAACGGACAAGGTCGACTCCAGCACCCGGATCCTTTCGGATATGGAAGCCTGAGTTCACCCAGGCCGGGCCCGGCCGCCCGCCAACATTTGTCGGAAGACGTTTGCGGGTCTGCTGACGGGGGCTGCCCCGAGGGCCTACCCTGAACACACACAGTCGGCCCTGAACCCAGAGGGCCCCAGGTCAGTCGGGAGGCCTAGGGGATGGACCCCCGTGCTCGGGCGGACGCCTTGCTCGCACGCGCCAGCGCGCGTGGAGCCTTCGTCGTGACACCGGACAACGCGACGTCGCCGATGGACTCCGCGAACACCCAGCAGATCCCCCGATCGGTGGTCGCCGAGATCGACCGTTCGTCGGACCCGGACACGACCACCCAGCTACCGGCCTCGCTGATCGCGGAGAACGATCACCCGTTCGCGGGACCCGAACCCACGACCAGGCTGGACATGCCGCCGGCACGGGGTGAGGGCGCGACGCGGCCTCAGCCGTACCCCCGCCGTCCGGGCCGTCATCAGCCGACCAGGCCGCTGCCCCAGGCGACGACACCGCTCACCCGCAGGCCGCCCGCCACGCTGGTGCAGAGCCCGCTGATCGAGCAGCCGGAGCCGGAGACCGCCGAGAACGAGATCGGTGGCCTGGTGCCGACGACGAAGCAGAACAACCCGGGACGGTCGAACCTTTCGCGGCGGCTGGACGGCATTTAGGGCGTCGTGAGTGGTAAAGCGGTCAGAGCTCAATGCCACGTAGCCCAAGTTGATCTTGGGTGCGAGCTGCGGCGGCTGCCGGACCTGGTCGACAGGCTGGACAAGTCACCGGTGGCGGAACCTGGGGCGCGACTGCCCGCAAAGGACGTTAATGCGGGCTGCGGTACCCGATTTGGGTGCTGTGTGTAGCTGCGCAAGGGGGTCGTGAGTGGTAAAGAGGGTTAGAACGACCTTTCCCACTCACGACCGCTTGAGGCAAAGTCGGCTCCTGTCGGCCAGCGCAACCGAGCGCGTCACCTGCGGCAGCCGTCACCACTGGCGATCAAGGCCTGCCCAAGATCAATGTGAGCTACGTGGCATTGGGTCAGAGCTGTCCTTACCACTCACGACCCGCGGATAACCCGGTCGATTTCCTGGATCGCCGCGCCCCCGCCGTTCGTGTGGTTCGACAGCATGGCGACGTCGAGATCCTCACCCGGATAGTGCCGCGCGAGCGAGCAGACGCCGGCGTTGCCGCCGTCCTTGTAGTAGTTCCACACCGAACCGTCGGCGTCGAGGACGAATTCGAGGCCGAAGCCGTACCAGACGCCCTTGTCGTGCAGCACTTGCGGCGTGAGGAACTCCTTCGTGCGCTCCGGGAGCAGCAGCCGCTCTTCGCGGATCGCACGCAGAAACCGGACGAGGTCACCGACGGTGCAGTACGCACCCCCATCGGGTGAACCGATCGGCGGGTAGCTGAAGATGTTCTGCTTCCATCCGGTGACCCGCTCGCCGTCGTGAATCGAGTCCCAGCCCTCGGCCACCCTCGGCTGCGGGTCGCGGCGGTCGAAGAAGCCCGATTCGGTCATCCCCGCGCGTGCGAGCACGGTCTCCTGGACGTATTCGCGATACGGCCTGCCGACGATCGC
Organism: Amycolatopsis sp. cmx-4-19; assembly: GCA_049998115.1. GTDB lineage: Bacteria > Actinomycetota > Actinomycetes > Mycobacteriales > Pseudonocardiaceae > Amycolatopsis. Next base: position 160,880 of record JAEBEO010000013.1, read on the forward strand.
CTCGATCACCAGACCGGCGAGGACGTAGCCCGAATTGCAGTACCGGCAGCCCTCACCGGGCGCGAAATTCGCTGCTTTGTCAGCGAAATCGGGTAAGTGGTCGCGTGTGTCGATCACCGAGTACACCGGCTTGTCGACCCACAGCGCCTCGTAGCTCTCGCCTGCCTCTTCGTCGGCGTCGTCGGCGATGCCGGAGGTGTGGGTGAGCAGGTGCCGGGTGGTCACCCCGGCCGCGATCGCCGTGCCACCGAGATCGATGATCCCGCCGATCGGGCGGTCGAGGTCCAGCCGTCCCGCGTCGGCAAGGCGCATCGCGGCGATCGAGGTGAAAAGCTTGGTGATCGACGCGGTGTCGTACCGGATGTCCGGCGCGTTGGGCACCGACCAGCGGCGGCTGGCCAGGCCGTACCCGCGTTCGAACAGGGTCTCGTCACCGCGGCGGATCAGCACGACGCCGGAAAACCGCTCGTCACGGGCTTGATCGGCCAGCCAGTCGTCCAACTCGGCGAAGTCCATGCACCGACGGTAACGACGGCGGGTTCCCGAGTCGCGCGAGTTCCGGTGGCCGGAACCGCTACTTCTTGCGCGTCTCCAGCTTGAGACGCAGGGCGAGACCGGCCTTCACCGCCAGCATGACCGGCTTCCACAGCACACCGCGGTGACGGTCGGCGAGGTAGCGGTAGGCGCTGTCATGATGCGCCCGCAGCATCTTCTCCGAAGTCTGCGACGTCGAGTGCCCGCCGATGTGCATGACACTCGACGAAGGCGCGTACACGTTCTGCCATCCCGCGCGGGAAATGCGGTCGCCGAGGTCGACGTCCTCGAAGTACATGAAGTAGCGCGTGTCGAAACCGTCGACAGAGTCGAAGGCCTCACGGCGCAACAGCTGGCAGGACCCGGAAAGCCAGCCCGCCTCGCGCTCGACCGGGGTGCCGGTCTCCTGGCGGTACTGCCGCGTCCACGGGTTGCCCGGCCAGATCTTGGCGAACGCCGCGTGCCCGATGCCACGGCCGAACGACGGCAGCAGCCGGGCCGACGGGTAGACGGTGCCGTCGAGATCGTGGATGAGTGGGCCGAACGCGCCACCGCGCGGCCAGCGCGCGGCGACCTCCAGCAGCGCGTCGAGCGAACCGGGCTCCCATTCGAGGTCCGGGTTCACCACGACGATCCAGCCGTAGCTGTCGTCGAGTTCCGCGACGCCGCGGTTCGCGGCCGTGCCGTAGCCGACGTTCTCGCCGATGCTGAGCAGCTTGACGTTCTCCCGGCGGGCGGCCTTCTCCGGCGCGCCGTCCGTGGAGTCGTTGTCGGCGACGACGACCTGGACATCCCGGTCCGTCGCCTTCTCAAGCGTGTCGAGGAACTTCTCGAGGGTTTCGCCGGGGAAGTACGTCACGGTCACGACGGCGAGCCCGTCGCCGTAGCTGGGGTGCTCAGTCACGCGGTCATTGTCCACCCGTCACCGAACGCGACTCCGGCCCCCACCCCCGACGCGGAAGTGATAGCAAAGGTCCCTTGCTCCCCCCGCGCCACCTAGACGTCGCGAGTGGGTCGCAGGACCTGTCGTGCCGGACCGGGTGGATTCCGGCTCACCCGACGCGCCGAAATCCACCCGGTCAGGGCCGAGGTCCAGGTACTGAAGCAAGCGCCCGTCAGCCCGCCCGCCGCTGCGCGTGCCGGCGCCAAGCCTTCGCGTAGGCCTCCCGGTGCCGCTCCGCGGTCGTGGCCCACGAGAACTCCTTCGCCCGCCGCTGCGCCGCTTCGGCCAGCTCCGCGCGCCGCGAAGGGTCATCGAGAAGGTCCGAGATCGCCGCGGCGACATCTCCGGCGCCGACACCGCAGTAGGCGACCGCGTCCCCGCCGACCTCCGGCAGCGAAAGCCGTCGCGTCGTGAGCACGCTCGCGCCGCACGCCATCGCCTCCAGCACCGGCAGGCCGAAACCCTCCCCGAGGCTCGGGTAGGCGACCAGCTCGGAACCGCCGAGGAATCCGGCGAGCGTGTCGAACGGCAGGTAACCGGCCCGGATCACCCGCAGCCGGTGCGGCACGGCGTCGAGCGCGCGCTCGACCTGCGAGTCCCAGCCCGGTTGCCCGGCCAGCACCAGCGCGGGCGGGTCCGGCCTGCCGAGGACGGCGTTCGCGAAGCCGCGGATCAGCGCCGGCACGTTCTTGCGCGGTTCCAGCGCGCCGAGGAAAGCGACGTACGGCGTCTTCCCGAGTCCGACGGCCTTACGCGCGGCTTCGACCTCGGCGGGCGAAGGCGGGTGGAAGCGGTCCGGTTCGACGCCGTGGTGGATGATCTCCAGTTCGGCCTTCCGCACCTGGCCGACGCGGTCGAGTTCGGTCGCCGTCGCGATACTCGGCACGACGCACAGCGTCGCGCGGCGAAGCGCCGTCGAGGTCCAAGCACGAAAGAAGCGCGCCTTCACCGAAGAGTGCAGGACCGCGTCGGTGAAGAAGGTCGCGTCGTGCAGCGTCACCACCGAAGCGACCGGGCTGGCGAGCGGCATCGTGTAGTGCGGCGAGTGGACGACGTCGGCGGCGAGCCGCCGAACCAGCCGGGGCAACGTCGCCTGTTCCCAGGTCAGCCGTGCGGTCCGGGTCGAAGTGGACGGCGAGGTGGGCACGATCCGCGCACCGGGCGCCAGCCGGTCGTACAGCACGGCGTCCCGCGGCTGGCAGACGACGGTGATCCGCGCGCCGTCCTCGTCCAGCGCCGCGACCAGCGAATCCACGTAGCGACCGACGCCACCCCTGTCCGCGGGGACTGCGGTCGCGTCGATCAGCACGCGAGGGTCATCGGTCACACTCGCAGGGTACGGCGGCACCCCTCCCCCGCGGTGGGGAACCGACAAACTAGCGGCGCAGGTGGAGCCCCCAAACGGCAGAAGCCGCCCGTTGCCAGCTGAACTCACTCGAACGTATGAACCCGCCGTCACGCAGCGCTGTTGCCCGCCCAGGAGTCTCCAGAACGTCCTTCACAGCATCGGCCAGCGCTTGCGCGTCACCCACCGGTACGACGACGCCCGCTCCCCCGGCCACTTCGGTCAGCGCCGGGACGTCGGAGTGCACCACCGGCACCCCGGCGGCCATCGCCTCGATCAGCGGCAGCCCGAATCCCTCCGCCCGGCTCGGCATCGCCAGCACGGACGCGCCTCGCAACGCGAACGCCAGTTCCGCGTCGGACACCTTCCCCAGCAGCCGGACGTCGGCGCCGTGCTCACGCGCCAGCGCCACCGGGTCGATCCCGCCCCAGCCCGGCTGCCCGGCCAGCACCAGCGGCACCCCGATCCGGCCGACGGCGTCGATCAGCACGTCGACACCCTTGCGCGGCTCGATCGTCCCGATCGCCAGCACGTACCGCCCCGGCAGCGCGACCTCGGTGAACTCGGTCTGCGGCCGCACCCCGTGCGGGATCACGCTCACCGGAACGAAGATCGGCACCAGCCGGGCCAGCTCGTCCGCGATCGCTTGCGTCGGCACGGTCAGCGCGGTCGCCCGCCGCGTCGCCCGCGCGATCATCGCCCGATGCCAGGCGACCCCGCGCGCGGTCAGCGTCTCGGGATGCGTCCACGGCACGGTGTCGTGGACCATGACCGACAGCGTCCGTCCCTTCGGCACCCGCGCGGGGGCGAGCGGCGTCGGGGCGTGCACCGCGTCGCCGCCCGGCCACCACGGCAGCCCCAGCTGCCAGGCGGCGATCAGCGCACGCGGCGGGATCGGCAGCACCCGCGGCCCCTCGACACCCTCGACCACGGCGGCGCCGACATCGGCGTGCCGCGCGACCACGCTCGACACCGTCCAGCCCGGCGGCGCGGTCTCGGCGAGCGCCCGCAGCAGCTCACCGGTGTAGCGGCCGGTCCCGCCGGGGACGGGCGCCAGCAGCTGCTCGGCGAGCACGACCAGTTCGGGCATGGTCTCTATTCTCTCTGGCATGACCGACGCCGAACCCAGCACCACCGTCGTCGTGGTCACCTGGCGCGGCGCCGCGCACATCACCGCCTGCCTCGACGCCCTCGCCACGCAGTCCCGCCCGCATCGCGTCCTGGTCGTCGACAACGCCTCCGACGACGGAACGGCCGCCCTGCTCGCCGCCCATCCCTCCCGGCCCGGGGTGCTCAGGCTGCGGCGCAACACCGGGTACGCGGGCGCGATGGCCGCCGCACTGGACGAGGTGGACACCCGGTTGATGGCGTGGCTGAACGACGACGCCGCGCCGACCTCGGACTGGCTCGCGACCTGCGAAGACGTCCTGGAGAAGGCGCCGCTCGCCGCCGCCGTCAGCGCCCGTCTGACGCTCGCCGACGGGACCGTCCAGTCCACCGGCGTCCGCCTCACCGCCGACGGGCACGGCGCGGACCTGCCCGGCCCCGCCGCCGAGGTGTTCGGCTTCTGCGGCGGCGCGGCGGTGCTGAACGTCGAGGCGCTCCGCTCCGTCGGCGGCGTCCCGGCCTCCTATTTCTGCTACTACGAGGACACCGACACCGCGTGGCGCCTCCGGCTCGCGGGCTGGGACGTCGTCAGCGCGGACGCGGACGTCACCCATCAGCATGGCGCCAGTACTCGGCCGGGTTCGGTCCGATTCCACCTGTGGAATGAACGCAACCGCCTGCTCACCCTCCTCCGGTGTGCCCCGCGCCCGGTCGCGATCCGCCAGCTGGTGAAGTTCGCCGCACTGACCGCGATACTCCCTGTCCGCGGGAAGCCGGCAGCGCCGAACTTCCGTCTGGGCCTCCGATGCCGGGTCCTCGGCGCCGTCGCGGCCCGCTTGCCGCGCACACTGGTCGAGCGACGAGCCATCGGACGGCGGGCGGCGCTCGGCCGAGGCGCGGTCTGGGACGCGTGGGCCGGGCTTTAAGCTTGGGCCAATCGAGTGCAGGGAGTACGGCTTTGGCGCAGGGGGAAACGCAACCGGTCGTCTCGGTGATCGTGGTGAACTATCGCGGGGCGGCCGACACCGTCACCTGCCTGCGCGCGCTGGCTGAACACGATTACCCGAACCTCGAAGTCATCTGCGTCGACAATGCTTCCGGCGGTGCCGACGTCGCCGAGATCAAGGCCGCGGCACCAGGCGTCAAGCTCGTCGAGTCGCCGGTCAACTCCGGCTTCGCGGGTGGCTGCAACCTCGGCGCGAAGCACGCCACCGGCACCGTTCTCGCCTTCCTCAACAACGACGCCCGCCCCGCACCCGGCTGGGTCCGCGCGGCCGTCGCCGAACTGCGTGCCCAGCCGACGGTCGCCGCCGTCGCCAGCAAGGTCCTCGACTGGGACGGCACCGGCACCGACTTCGTCGACGCGGGCCTGACCTGGTTCGGCATGGGCTACAAACGCCACGCGGGCAGCCCGCTGGCCGACGTCCCGGCCGCCGAGCACGAGATCGCCAAGGACGTCCTGTTCGCCACCGGCTCCGCCCTGTTCGTCCGCGCCGGGGTGTTCGCCGAACTCGGCGGGTTCGACGAGCGGTTCTTCATGTTCTACGAGGACGTCGACCTCGGCTGGCGGCTGAACCTGCGCGGCTGGCGCGTCCGCTACGTGCCCGGTTCGCTGACCTACCACAAGCACCACGCCACGATGTCCACAGTGGACGCCCCGGACTCCGGCCGCGAGACGTTCCTGCTGGAGCGCAACGCTTTGGCCGCGTTGTACAAGAACCTCTCCGACGAGACGCTGGCGCGCGCGCTGCCCGCCGCCCTGGCGCTGGCCGTCCGGCGGGCGACCGCGCGCGGCGACCTGGACGCCACCCGGTTCGATCTCGCCCGGGGCGCCGGACCGGCCGAGACCGGTCCGGTCCCGGTACCGAGGACCACGCTCGCCGGGGTGCTGGCGATCGATCAGTTCGTCGAACTGCTGCCATCGCTGGCCGAGTCGCGCGCCGCCGAGCAGGCCGCCCGCGTCCGCACCGACGCCGACCTGCTTCCCTTGCTGCGCAAGGCTTTGGAGCCCGCATACCCGTTGCCGCGCTACCTCGCCGCGCACGACATCCTCGTTGAGACTTTCGGTATCGACGCGCTTTTCGGGCAGCGCCGCAAGATCCTGGTGATCACCGGTGACGCGATCACCGAACGGATGGCGGGCCCCGCCATCCGCGCCTGGAACATTTCCGCCACCCTGGCCGCGGAACACGACGTCCATCTGGTGACGGTCAACCCGCTCGCCGACCCGCCGCCCGCGCCGTTCCGGGTCAGCGCGGCGACGCGGCGCGATCTGGAGACCCCGATCGCCTGGGCCGACATCATCATCCTGCAGGGCCACGTCCTCGAACTCGCGCCCGCGCTCAAGAAGCAGTACGCGCACAAGATCGTCGTCGCGGACCTGTACGACCCGATGCACCTGGAACTGCTCGAACAGGGCAAGGGCGTCGCCGACGACAAGCGCGCGAAGGACCTCATCGGCGTCACCAAGGTCCTCGACGCCCAGCTGGAACGCGGCGACTTCTTCCTGTGCGCGTCCGAGCGGCAGCGGCACTTCTGGCTCGGGCATCTCGCCGCCATGGGCAGGCTTTCGCCGCGGCTCTACGACGCCGACCCGACCACGCAGTCGCTGCTCTCGGTCGTCCCGTTCGGTCTCTCCCCGCAGGCGCCGGTCCGCACCGGCCCCGGCCTTCGGTCCACTTTGGACGGTATCGGCGAGACCGACCACGTCGTGCTGTGGGCGGGCGGGGTCTACAGCTGGTTCGACCCGCTCACCCTGGTCCGCGCGATCGAGAAGCTGCGGCAGCGGCGCGGCGACGTCCGGCTGGTCTTCCTCGGGATGAAGCATCCCAACCCCGAGGTCGCCGAGATGGACATCGGCGCACGCACGATGCTGCTTTCCGAAACCCTTGGGCTGACCGGCAAGCACGTCTTCTTCAACGAGCACTGGGTGCCGTTCGAGGAGCGCCAGAACTGGCTGCTGGACGCGAACTGCGGTGTCACCACGCATTTCGAGCACGTCGAGACCACGTTCGCCTTCCGCACCCGGGTGCTGGACTACCTGTGGGCGGGGCTGCCGATCGTCACCACCGACGGCGACGCGTTCGCCGACCTGGTCCGCGACGAACGGCTGGGCGTCGTCGTCCCGGCCGAGGACGTGGACGCGCTGGCCGAAGCGCTGGAAAGGTCGCTGTACGACGAGGAGTTCGCGGCGGGCTGCGTCGAGCGGATCGCCGCCGTCGCCCAGCGCTACGTCTGGCCGGAGGCACTGAAGCCGCTCGTGGAGTTCTGCCGGAACCCGCGTCCGGCGGCCGACCGGCTACCCGGATCGGAGGACCTCGTGGTCACCGAACCGGTACGGGGTAAGGAAATGCTGCGCCGCGACGTCGATCTGATCCGCGAGTACCTCGCGGACGGCGGGCCGAAGGAACTCGTGCGGCGCGTCGGCGGCCGCGTCGTCAAGGTCGCGAAGCAAAGGCTCGGCCGTGGCTGACCGCCCCCTGCGCGTCCTGCTCGACGGGACCCCGCTTCTCGGTGCCAGGACCGGTATCGGCCGGTACACGGTCGCGTTGTCCGAAGAGCTCGCCTCGATGCCCGAAGTGGACACTCGCGCCGTCGCGTTCACGTTGCGCGGCTGGCGACGTCTGCGGAAGGTGCTGCCGCACGGCGTGCAGGCCCGCGGGATGCCCGTGGCGGCCCGGTTGCTGCGCAAGGCGTGGCTGCGTTCCCAGCTGCCGCCGGTGGAACTGTTCGCCGGGCCGACGGATGTCGTGCACGGCACCAACTTCGTACTGCCCGGCCGGTTCCGCGCGGCCGGTGTGGTGACGATCCACGATCTGGCCTTTTTGGACGCTCCCGAAGAGCTCGCGCCGAGTGATCACGAGCTGCCGCAGCTGGTCCGCCGGGGTGCCCGGCTCTCCGACGTGATCTGCACGCCCACGAACGCCGTCGCCGACCGGATCGCCGAACGGCTCGACGTGGACCGCCGCAAGATCGTGGTCACCCCGCTCGGCGTCAACCCGGCCTGGTTCACCGCGCGCCCGCCGGACAAGGAGCGCCGCAAGGAACTCGGCCTCCCGGACAAGTACCTGCTCTTCGCCGGTGCCGCCGGTCCCCGCAAGGGGCTCGACTGGCTGCGACGGGCTCACGAAGCCGCGCCGGACCTGCCGGAACTGGTGTTCGTCGGCCCCGGCGAGTTCGCCGTGGGCGACCGTTCGCGGCACGTCGGTTATCTGTCGGACGTGAACCTCCGGCGGGTGGTCGCCGGCGCGAGCGCGCTGGTGCTGCCGTCGCGCGACGAGGGCTTCGGGCTCCCGGTGCTGGAAGCGATGGCGTCGGATGTGCCCGTGGTGTGCACGGACATCCCGGCGCTGCGGGAGGTCGCGGGGAACTGCGCGAGCCTGGTCCCCTACGAAGACGTCGACGGGCTCGTGGAGGCACTGCGGATCGCCGTCAGCGACCCGCACGCCGTCGCCACCTCGGCCGCCCGCCGCGCCCACGTCGCGAACTTCACCTGGCGCGCGTGCGCCGAACTCACCGTCGCCGCCTACCGCCAGGCGAGCACCGCACACTGACCCCCGACCCGCGTTTGGTCCTCTTGTTGCGGTACTTGCACGTGCAAGTACCGCAACAAGAGGACTGAACGCGGGTGGAATCAGGAAGCGAAGTAGGCGCTGAGGGCATGGGTCCAGTCCCGAAGGGGCGTGAGATTGGCTTCGCGCCACGAAGCAGCCGACAGGACGCCGTACGCCGGACGCGCCGCGGGACGCGGGAAGTCCGCGGTCGTGCAGGGCTTCACCCGCGCCGGATCCGCCCCAAGTTCCGCGAAGATCGCCTGCGCGAACCCGAACCACGTCGTCGATCCGCCGCCCGTGCAGTGCAGTACCCGCCGCGACGGCCCTTCGCCGTCGACGACACGACCGGCCAGCTCGACCAACCCGGCGGCGAGATCGCGGGACCACGTCGGCGAACCGGTCTGATCGTCCACAACGGACAGTTCTTCGCGCTCTTTCTCCAAGCGCGCCATGGTCTTCACGAAGTTCGAACCTGTCTTGCCGTAGACCCATGACGTCCGCACGATCCACGAACGCGCCCCGGACCCGAGTACCGCGTCCTCGCCCGCCGCCTTCGTCCGGCCGTACGCGTTGAGCGGGCCCAGCAGATCGTCCGGCTCGTACGGCGACGTCGCGTCGCCGGCGAAGACGTAGTCCGTCGACACGTGGATGAGCGGCACCCCGCGTGACGAGCACACCGCCGCGAGCACCCGGGGACCGTCGGCGTTCACCGCGAACGCCCGCGCCTCATCGGTTTCCGCCGCGTCCACCGCGGTGTAGGCCGCCGCGTTGATCACCACCGGCGACTTCCCGGCCGCCCGCGCCGCATCCGCGAACGTGGTCACCGCGGCGACGACTTCCCCGGTGTCGCGCACGTCCAGCTCCGCCGACGACGGCGTGACAGCGTCCGGCACCAGCGCCGCGATGTCCTGCCCCAGCTGACCGGATCCACCCGGCACGAGCACGCTCAGCACGGGTCATACCTCCGCACGGTTCTTCAGCGGCTCCCACCACGACCGGTTTCCGGTGTACCAAGCGACCGTCTCCGCCAAACCGTCCTCAAAGGACATACGCGGCGCGTACCCCAGCTCTTCGGAGATCTTGGTGATGTCGACCGAGTAGCGGCGATCGTGCCCCTTGCGGTCCTCCACCGGCTCGACCGACTCCCAGTCGGCGCCGACGGCGGTCAGCAGCCGCTCGGTCAGCCCGCGGTTGGTCAGTTCCGTGCCACCGCCGATGTTGTAGATCTCGCCGGCCCTGCCGCCGTCGGCGACGAGCTGGATACCGTGACAGTGATCGTCCACGTGCAGCCAGTCACGCACGTTCAGTCCGTCGCCGTACAGCGGGACCTTCTTGCCGTCGAGCAGGTTGGTCACGAAGAGCGGGATGACCTTCTCCGGGAATTGGTACGGACCGTAGTTGTTCGAGCACCGGGTGACACAAACAGGCAGGCCGTGTGTGCGGAAGAACGAACGTGCCAACAGATCCGAGGACGCCTTGGACGCCGAGTACGGCGAATTCGGCTCCAGCGCGTGGTCTTCGGCCCAGGAACCGTCGTCGATGGAGCCGTAGACCTCGTCAGTGGACACGTGCACGAACTTGCCGACCTCGGCCTCTAGCGCACCCTGCAACAGGGTCTGCGTCCCGAGCACGTTCGTCAGCACGAAGTCCGCGGACCCGGCGATGGAACGGTCCACATGGGACTCGGCGGCGAAGTGGACGACCAGGTCGATCCTCCGCATCAGCTCGCCGACCAGGGCGGCGTCGCAGATGTCGCCCTTCTCGAACCGGTAGCGCGGGTTCTTGCTCACCGGCGCCAGGTTCGTCTCGTTGCCCGCGTAGGTCAGCTTGTCGAGCACGATCACCTCGGCGTCGGCCAAGCTCGGGTACGCCCCGCTCAGCACCTGCCGCACATAATGCGAACCGATGAACCCGGCACCCCCGGTGACCAGCACCCGCATCCCGCGATCCTCCTTTGACGACTTCCGGACCGGCCGAGTGTGTCACGACCGGGACAACCTTCCACCAGCCTACGGACGTCTGACACGAGGATCAGTAGAATTACCGGGGTGGCACGCGTGTACCCTGGGGAGATTCGTGGAGGACCGCACGTGACCGAGTGGCCCGGGCCACCCATCGAGGCGCGCCGTGGCGGCGGCGTCGCGATGTTCGCCCGCCGTGGGGTGAAGGTCGTGTTCAGCCTGATCTCGATCACGGTCCTGACGCTGACCTGGTGGGGCTGGCAGTCCATCGGCGACCTGTCGCAGGGTTTCGCGACCACGAACATCTTCGAGGACAACGGCCACCCACCGGCGAAACCGCTCGACGGCGCGATCGACATCCTGCTCGTCGGCCAGGACAGCCGCACCGACGCGCAGGGCAACCCGCTGCCGCGCGAGGTCCTCGACATGCTGCACGCCGGCGTTTCCGACGGCGAGCGCCAGACCGACACGATGATCCTGGTGCACATCCCCCAGAACGGGGAAAAGGCCGTCGCGTTCTCCTTCCCCCGTGACTCGTGGGTGGAGATCACCGGCGGCTTCGGCAAGCACAAGCTCAACAGCGCGTACGTGTACGCCTACAACGACACGTCGAAGACGCTGCAGCAGCAGGGCAACACGGACCTCAAGGACGTCGACGCGAAGGCCAAGGACGCCGGCCGCAAGAACCTGATCGCGACGCTGGAGAAGTTCATCGGCAAGCCGAAGATGATCGACCGGTACGCCGAGGTGAACCTGTCGAGCTTCTACGAGATCACCAAGGCCATCGGCGGTGTCGAGGTCTGCCTGAACGGTCCGGTCAAGGAAAAGAAGTCCGGTGTCGACCTGCCCGCCGGGCGGCAGACCGTCGAGGGCGTCCAGGCGCTCGCGTTCGTCCGGCAGCGGTACGACCTGCAGAACGGCGACCTCGACCGGATCGCGCGGCAGCAGGCCTTCCTGTCCGGGCTGGCGAACAAGGTCCTGTCGTCGGACGTCTTGATCAACCCGGTGAAGATCGCGGACCTGATCGACGCGGTGAAGAAGTCGGTCGTGCTGTCGGCGGGCTGGAACCTGCCGGAGTTCGCCGAGCAGATGCGCGGCCTGACCAGTGGAAACGTCGAGTTCCACACGATCCCGACCCAGGGTGACGCGATGATCGGCGGCGCCGCCGTGCTGCGGGTGGACCCGGCGCAGGTGCAGGCCGAGATCACCCGTCTGACCTCCGACGGGCAGACGCCGCCCACCGAGACCTCGGCCAAGCTGCCGGGCGCGGAAGCGGTGACCGTCGAACTCTTCGACGGATCCGGCTCCCCCACCGCCGCCACCGAGACCCGGAACCTGCTGCAGGGCGAGGGTTTCACCCTCGCGCCCGACACCAAGCTCAGCACGCGCAACTCCACGGTCGTCCGGTACGCGCCCGGCGACGAAGACGCGCTCAACCTGATCAAGCAGGTCTTCGGCACCGCGGTGCAGGCCGAGGCGGATCGCGACGTCGCCCCGCGCAGGGTGCGGATCCTGCTCGGCAAGGACTTCAAGGGGGCGTCCACCGGCCCGTCCACCACCACGCCGCCGAAGTCGCCGGCCCCGCCGAAGTCGGCCCAGCCGCCCTCCAGCGCACCGGCGGCGCCCACCACGACGCCGATCGTCGCGGGCACTGTGCCCTGCGTCAATTAACGCCCGGGTACTCAGCGTGGCCGAACTCGTGGTGGCCTAGCCTTCTCCTACGATGGGATCAGTGCCGGGCGCCAGGGGAGGTGAACAGGGATGGACAGCGAGGACAAGGACGTCGACAAGCGTCCGGAACAGCCGGACGAGGACGTGTCGAAGCCGGACGACACGGCCGAATCGGACACCGAGAGTGACGAAGAGCCCCGGTTCGTCCCGACGCCGTACCCGCGCTCCCCCCTCCCGCAGCCGTCCACCCCGGCCGAAGACGAACCGGTCTCGGGCGTCCTCGCCGTGCCCGAGCGGCCGTTGCGCCGCGCCGGCCGGATCACCCGGCGGATCGCCCTCGGGCTGGTGTCGGTGCTCGCGCTGAGCACGACCGGCTACGCGTACGTCACCAAGGACCGGTTGCAGGACAACGTCCCGACGACCAACGCGCTGAGCAGGGCAGACGATCCCGCCGCGCCGCCCGCCGACGACGGCGCCACCGACATCCTGCTGGTCGGCAGCGACGCGCGCACCGACGCGCAGGGCAACCCGCTGCCGCTGAAGGTGCTCAAGAAGCTGCGCACCGAGGACAAGGCCGGTGTCAACACCGACACCATCATCATCCTGCGCATCCCCAAGGGCGGCGGGAAGCCGTCCGGCGTCTCGATCCCGCGTGACACCTGGACCGACATCCCCGGACGAGGGGTGAACAAGATCAACTCGGCGTACGGCGTCGCGAAGGCGAACTACGCCAACGCCCACCGCGGCGAGTCCGATCAGGCGAAACTCGAACGCGATTCGGATCAGGAAGGCCGGAAGGCACTGGTCCAGACCGTTCAGGAGCTGACGCGGATCCGCATCGACCACTACGCCGAGGTCAACCTGCTCGGGTTCTACCTGCTGACCGAGGCGCTGGGCGGGGTCAAGGTCTGCCTGAACCACTCCACCGAGGACAAGGACTCCGGTGCGAACTTCCGGCGTGGGGAACAGACCGTCTCCGGTGGCGAGGCGCTTTCCTTCGTACGTCAGCGGAAGAACCTGCCGCGCGGCGACCTCGACCGCATCGTGCGGCAGCAGACGTTCCTCTCCTCGGCACTGAACCAGGTGCTTTCCGCGGGCACGCTGACCAGCCCGTCGACGATGAGCGGCCTGATCGACGTCGTGCGCCGGTCGATCGTCCTGGACGAAGGTCTGGACCTGCTGGAGTTCGCGCAGCAGGCGAAGGGGATCGCGTCGGGTGACCTGACGTTCACGACCATCCCGGTGGTGAACATCAACGGGCGCAGTGCGGACGGCCAGAGCATCGTCGAGATCGACCCGGCGGCTGTGCGGACCTTCGTCACCGGGCTGGTGGGCCGCGGCCCCGCGGGTGGTGGCGGCGCACTGGGCGCGGCTCCCCTGCTCGCCGCGTCGAGCGTTCCCTGCGTGAACTAGCGTTGGGGACGTGAGCCTCACCGAACTGCTGCTGCGGCCCCTGCTCGGGTCGCCCGCGAAACCGCTGATCACCCACTACGACGACAAGCAGGGCAGCCGGGTCGAACTGTCCGTGGCGACCACGGTCAACTGGGCCGCCAAGACGGCGAACTGGCTGGTCGACGAGTTCGACGTCGAACCGGGCGACGAGGTCGCCGTGGTACTGCCGTCACATTGGCAGACCGCCGGTGTGCTGCTGGGCGCCTGGTGGTGCGGTGCCAGAGTGGTGACCGGGACCGCGGGCGCGCGGGTGGCGTTCATCGCGCCGGGCGGCGTCTCCGACGCGGCCGCGACCGCCGTCGTCTCACTGCACCCGATGGGTCTCGGGCTGCCTCCCGGTTCCGTGCCCGACGGGGCTTTGGACTACCTGAGCGAAGCACGTCTTTCGGGCGACCAGTTCAGCCCGCTGTCACCCATTCCGGGCGATACCCCCGCGCTGGATTCGTCCACTGTGGACGAGATCCTGACTGAAGCTCGTTCTCGCGCTTCGACTTTGGGACTGTCCGCCGAGGATCGTGTTCTGTCCACTGTGGATTGGTCCGGCGCGGAAGGGATTCTCGCGGGGTTCCTGACGCCTCTCGCCGCCGGTGCGCATCTGGTCCAGGTCACCGACGCCGATCCGGCCAAGCTCGCTTCCCGGCGCGAAGCCGAACGGACTACCGCGGACCTCTCCGCCTGACGTGAAGGCCTCCTTCCCTACCTTGAGCGTAGGGAAGGAGGCCTTCACGGACCCGCCGGACTCAGGCGTCCTGAAGCTGCTTCGCCTCACGCTTGCGTCCGAAGAGCACGTGGTCGAGCGAGAACTTTCCGGCGTTGAATCCGAGCGCGAGCCCGGCCACCGCCAGGACGAGGACGAGTTCGTAGCCGCCCTGCCCGGTCAAGCCGTTGTCGAGGTGCACCGAGAGCAGGGCACCGACGGAGACCACGACGAAGCCGAGGCCCACCAGCGGCGTCAGGAAACCGACGATGAACAAGATGGCTCCCACGATCTCCACCGCGATCGCGAAGATCGCGGCGAGCGTCGGCAGCGGGATGCCGGTCTGCTCGAAGAACTTCGCGGTGCCGTCGATCCCGTTTTCCCACTTCTGCAGGCCGTGTGCGAGGAAGACCACACCGACACCGATCCGGCCGAGCAGGAGGGCGACATCCTTGAAACGAGCGAACATCGGGTATCAGCTTTCTGGTCGGTGAATATTCAACTTACCGGGATCACGCTAGGACACCGGGCGCCTCCGGCGGCACCTCCGGAGCGTGATCGACAGGTATCCGACAGGTACCGAGCACTTTCGCGCGGCATGTCCCGCGGGCGTCATCCCGCCGTCCGGCGGGCAGAATCTCCGGCATGAGGGAGGAACGCCTGGTCGGGCTGTGGTCGGAAGTGGTCCTGTACCCGAACGACGTCGAGACCGCCGACCTGGCGTTCCGCGGTGACGGCTCCGGATGGCTCTACTGGGCCAGCTGGAGCGCCGAGTTCTCGGTCGCCCGCTGCACCTGGACGGCGTCCACCCCGGGCACCCTGCTCCTGAGATTCCACCGCACCCTCGGCGGCACGTGGTCGATCGACGACGGCGTCACAAGCCACGAAGTCGAATCCGAGGAGCAAGAGGAGTCCGTCTTCGAGACCGGCTACGAGATCGCGCCCGGCGAAGATCCCCTCGGGAACCCGGTCACCGTGCTGACGCTGGACCGCCCACTGCACGACCACCTCGCCGGGCGCGGTTCGCGCGGGTCGAGAAACCGGAATCGCTCAACGATCCGGTCGACGACGCTCCGCGGCCAGTGCCGTCCAGCCCCCGCTGATCGCCAAGACCTCCAGCACCCGCTCGGCCTGCTCGGCGAAACCGGCCAGATCCGTGTGCAGCAACGCGATCCGCTCGGCGTCGAGCGGGACCTCGTCGTCGGCCCACAGCTCGATCACCGTGCTGACGGACCACACGAGGAACTGGATGATCCGGATGAACTCCTCGGACGGCTCGTCGACGGCCTTGCGGTAGCCCGTCTCGATCTCGTCGCAGGCCGCGACCAGCTCACGCAACGGCCTGACGACGTCGGCCGCCGTCCCGTCCCACGCGGCCGACGGCCACGCGCGATCCCCCAGCTCGAGCCACAACCGCCAGCCGGCGATCAGCTCGGCCTCGTCATGCGGTGTCCACGACACCGGAGCGGACCAGAACATCCTTCGAGAGTGACACCGTCGGCCCATGATCGCCGTACTCGCGTGAAGCATCTCACCGACTCCCCCTTCCGCATTTAGTCCTCTAGTTGCGGTAGTTGCGCGCGCAACTATCGCAATTAGAGGACTAAATGCGGATGTCTCACGAGGAAGGCGTCGGGAGGATCAGCCCTTGAGCAGGGCGCGTGCCATGACCATGCGCTGGATCTGGTTGGTGCCTTCGTAGATCTGCGTGCTCCACGAAGAGCAGTACCGCGACCTGGAGCGGCATCCACGAGAGGCTCTTCTACCAGGCCATTAGCCGTTTGTTGCGGTTGGTTGCGGTTGGCCGTGAATGGCTCTGGAACGGAACAGAGACGGAACAGCGGCTGCGGCCGTTCCGTCGGATCGCCAGACTCTTGGCCGTCCTGCTGCTGGCGTTCGGCATCGTCGGCGCCGGCCACTCTGTGCAGCCGCCGACGGGCGCCGCGCCTTGCGACACGGCCGCGGTGATTCGGTGGGCGCTCGAGCAACTCGGCGAGCACCAGGTGCAGGTGCGACTCATTCCGCCGGCGGTGATGGAGGCTGAGATCGGCGCGGCGAACGTGTACGGCTACGCCGAGCCTGAGCTGCTGACGTTCTCCACGGGGATCCGGTGCCGGTATCTGGCGGCGACGGTGGCGCACGAGGTCGCGCACGTGTGGCAGTACCGGGCGACCGGCGCCGGCGACCTGTACGCGGCGATGGGCCATGACCACGTCGAGATCGTCGCGGACTGCGTCGCGGTGTCGACCGGCTGGGAGGACTACCGGCCGTACCTGGCCGCCCGGCAGCGTGAGATCGGTCAGGTCGGGTGCACGGCCGCCGAGGTCACCGCGGCGGCCGACCTGTACCGGTGGGCGCGGTAACGCGACAGAAGATCAACACGACTTCGATCAGCAACCGCTCCGAACCGAAGGACCACGGATGACCAACAGCGCGAAGCAGGCACGTATGTCCGCAGGTGAAGCTGCGGAGACTCGTGTTCTTGCCGACGAGGATCCGATGCTGCAGGCCGCACTCGAACAGCTGGCAGTCACGTACTCGATCCGGACGATTCTGCTCTGGTCACTGGTGATCGTGCCGATTGTGCTTGTGGCGACCACGGTTATCGCGGCGCTGCTGTTCCAGACGCCGCCCGACGATCACGGCATCGACAACTAGCGTCCGAGCACGGGCACCATGCGCGTGAGCAGGTAGGTGCACGCCCAGCGCGACTCGGTGCCCTTCGGGTTGATCGCGCCTTTCGCCAGCTTCGGCGCGAGGCTCCGGGGATCCGGAATCGTGGTCGGGTCTTCGGCGCCCTTCAGCGCGACCTCCCAGTCGAGTTGCGTCAGCCGTGAGATCTCGGACGCGACGATCAGCCGCCGAACCTTCGGGTCGTTCTCCAGCACCTGGATCACGAGGTCGGCGTTCTTCTTGCCGGGCAGCTTCGCGATCACCGACAGGGAGTTGGTCCGGAGAGTGGCCGTGTCGCCCTCGACGGCCCACTTCCTGAACCACTCCGCGGCTTTCTCCGACACGACGGTGCCGAGGCTTACGTCCGTGCGGTGCGCGGTCGGGGTCTTCCGCAGAGGTCCGGGGTCGCCCTGCTCGACGCCAGCCAGCAGCCGAGCACGGCTCGCCTTCGTCAACGTGAGCAGGTTCGAGTGCGTGATGTCCTTGCGCCACATGTCGACCCCTAGAACTCGTTCGTAGGCCTCGATCAGCTCGATCGACGCTGTGCGTCGGCCAGTCTCCACCATGCCGATGAGCGACTTCGAGAACCGTGTCTTCTTCGCCATCTCCGCGAGGGAGAGCCCGGCAGCATCGCGCTCGGCCCGCAACCGGGCGCCCGGCACGGTCGTCGCGAGTGTGGACACTCTGTGGACACCTTTCCTATTCAACTCACCGCATGTGACGCCGAGACTACCTGTAGCAGGTTTGTACAGGTAGAGGCCAAGGACGGGAGCCCGCATCGTGACAAATCGGGGATGGCGCCGGGAGCGGCAGGTGCGGACTCTCGACACGGTCGGGCGTGCCGTCGAGGTAACGGCCGGCCTCATCCGCGACAACGGGCACCTGGTCGTCGCGCTGGGGATCGGCGAGGGGCCAACGGCGATCCTCCGGGGCGCCGCCCTCGCCGACCTGGTCACGAACTTGCGGCACGCGCAGGACGACGTGGTTCGCCTGACGCAGCGAGGTCACCGGTCATGACCGCCCTCGAGCACCAGCCGCGCGTGCCGTCACCCCGGGTTGGGTCGCTGTCGCGGGCAGCCGGGTACGAGTGGCGCGGGTTCCTGCTCAGTCAGGAGGCGCACCTGTACCGGCGGGTGCAAATGGCACCAGACGTGGACTGGCCACCGATGCTGTTGCCGTGGTGCGAGGAGAATCGGCCGGAACCGCGGCGGCACGAGCGCGGCAGCATCAGCCGGGACCGGATCGCGGCCCCGGCGGCGAAGGCGCGATGCCCACTGTGCCATGACCTGCTGCTGAGAGCGAACGCGGAAGCGCGCGGCGTACGGAACACGCCGTAATAGTCCGCTCGGCGCCACGCAAGGCCCTCATTTCATGTGGCGTCGGGCTGCCTGGTCGGCGCGCTCCTCCCCGATCGCGCGCCGACCAGGCCCCGGGCACCCGATAGTGATCAAGAGATGGGAGCTTTACGATGGCCGATGTTCTGCCGATGAAAACCTGCCCCGTATGTCATGGGTCGGGCCTTGCGCCGAACCGGAAGGACCCTTGTGAACGCTGTGGAGGAATTGGCGAAATCGCCGGACGGTAACTGCCAGCTGTGCGCGGGTTCAGGTGTGATGTCGTGGGAACAGCCGATGCCCGATGGTGTGCTGCGCACGATCGAGATGGCCTGCCCGAACGGCTGCAGCGGGCACTGGAAGCACCCCCACGCCGAACGTGACCGCGTCATCGAGCAGCAACCCGACGATCGGCCCCAGCGAGTACGGGGTTGGGCGGACGAGTCTCAGGAAATCGGTGCCGGGTTCATCCAAGCGGCACTGAGAAACTGGGGTTTCGAGCAGCCGAAGGACTGAATGACGAAGAGGCCCCCGCCAATCCGTACGATACGGATTGGCGGGGGCCTCTTTTGATCATCAGCGCTTGCGGGTGGACTTCGACTTGTCGTCGGCGGTGCTGGCCTCCGCTTCGGCGACCGGCTCCTGAATCGTCACGTCGCGTTCGCTGATGGGGCCGCCGGGGTCCTGGAACATTTCCACGATGCCCGCTTCGGCGGGCATGTCCGGGGGTTTCGGCCCACTCGACCAGACCCGATTGTCGGGGTGGCCGGGGTTGAAATGCGGGTCGGCCGGATGGGCTTCGACCTCGGAACGGGTGGACTTGCTCTCGCTCATGCGAGGTTCCTCCTTCAGTATCTACGCGCCCGGGATGGGCACGAGGTGGGCGCCGTCGTTGTCGCGCGGATCGGCGACGGGGGTGACGAGCGGTTCAGCCTGGCGCCGGACGCCGAACGCGGCGGCCGCGCTGGTAGCGGCCGCCACGACGGCGCCGATCCCGACAAGCAGTCCCTGCAGGGCGGTGTTCTGGTCGGCGGTGATGATGCCAACGCCGGTCAGGCCGGTGACGATGCCGCCGACGGCGGTCCAGATCCGGGCCGCGGAGTGGGCTGCGGTCTTGAGAGGAAATCGGTCGATGTTCATTCCGCTGCTCCGATCTTGACTTCACCGGTGATCTGGATGTTCTGCTTGACCGCGTCCTGCACGATCTTCGCGACCTCGTCCTTGGTGAGGTCCTGGTCGGTGCTGAGCGCGGCGACCGCTGCGACGAGTCCGGAGAGCTTGGCGTCCATTTCCTTGATAAACGCGGCGAAGTTCCGCCGGTAGCCCTTGCCGTTGTCGTCGAAGGTGTTGCCCCACATGAGGCGGTTGAAGTCTTCGGGAGTGAACACGTCGTCCTCCGGTTTGGGGTTGGGTTGCGGATTGGTGGCGCCGAGGTTCCACGGCCTGTTCTGGTCTCCGAGAGCACCCGCACGCACACTCAGGTGCAGATGCTTGGTGTGCGGATTCGACCCGGTATAGGCCTTCAAGCCCACGCCGGGAGTCCAAATGCGACGGTCCCAGATGATGTACTTGATCCGGCTGTCCCCGGACGCGACGAGCACACGCGCGAGCCAGTGCCCGTCCAGGCCGCCGGCGGGGTCGTGGGTCAAGTCCCGCGCGCAGACCTGCCCGGAACTCGTCGGGTTGTGATCCGAGGTTCGGGCGCTGTGCGCGGCGTCGCCGATCCCACCGTCGGATGCTGTCGAGCGGCGCGGCGCCATCGCGTTCAGCTGCGCACGCAACGTTTCCAGTGATCTGGCTATGTACCAGGCCATCAGGGTGTCCCTTCGGTCGGCGGGCTGGTGCTCGGCGGCGCCGAGGTGGCGGGGTCGACGCACGCGCGCCCCGAGTAGGTGGAGCCGTCCGGCGCGGTGATCACGGCGTCGCGCAGCTCGTAACCGGGCGGGCACGCGGGACCGGGTGCGCCGTCGACACCGTTCTTCCCGTCGGCGCCGCGGCACTGGTTCGGCTCGGCGTAGCAGGCCGGGGTTGAACCGTTCACGCCGTCGCGGCCGGGGCGGCCGGGGTCGCCGTCGCGGCCGGCGGCCGGGACCGGGGTGGCTTGCACGCGGGCGGCCTGCGCGCACGCGCTACCAAGTTCGGCGGCGGCCGGGCCGCCCTTCGCGCACGCCTCGGTGACCTGGTCGGCCAGCGACTTGGCTGCACCGGCGGCCTGGTCCCGCTCGTCGGTGGCCTGGTCGCGTTCGGTGGTCGCGGTGGTGGCGGCATCCCGCGCGTCGACCTGCCCGTACACGAGCCAGCCGACACCGGCGAGGGCGACGAGCACCAGGACGAGCGCGATCAGACCGGTCCTACCCCGCATCGCGACCACCTCCCGCACGGCGCTCGGCGGCCGCGGCACGGTCCTCGGCGGCACGGCGCAATGCGCGCTCCTCGTCCAGGCGCTCTTCCAGGGTGTCCACTTTGGATCGAAGCTCGGCAAGATCGGCCTTCAGCTCGGCCATCTCCTCATCGTGCGCTGCGTTCACCCGCGTGAGTTCGGCGGTGTTGCGGCGGTCAGCGATGACAAGCAGCCGAGCCATCCACCCGATGATGAGCGTCACGACGGCTCCTGCCCCGCCGGTGGTGAGCACACTGGACAGGCCATTCACCCGTCACCTCCCCGGTTAGCAGAACGCATCACGACACACCCTTCTCGGCATCGGCCACGTCGAGTTCAGCCATGACCGGGTCGGGCGGGGGTTGCGGTATCGGTGGCATCGGCTGCCGAGTCGGCGACGGCACTAGCACCACCGGCGGCCGCGTGTCGTCGTCCGGTCCTTCGGTGGGAAACTCTGGATCTGGCGACGGGTCTGGGGCAGGTACGGGGTCTGGGTCGGGAACCGGCTCGGTCACTACCAGCCTCCAATCGAGTCAGCGAGGCCTTTGCCTGAGCCGACGAAGTAGTTCGGGCTCGCGTACGCGGTGCCCACGCCTGCGGAGATCCGCGCCTCGAGGTCGACGATCAGCGATTTGCCGATCTCTGACTGCGGAACCGTGGTCGCCTGCAACGCGCTGTTGGCGTAGCCGGTACCTGCGGCGGCGTTCGTCAGCGACTGCACGGCCGCATAGGTGCTGTAGCCGGTCGCGAGGTCATAGAGGTGCCATCGGGCCTGCATCGTCGTCGCGGCCGCGGTCGAGACGAGCTTGAGCGAGATCGACGACTGCACGGCCGGGTTCAATTGCTGCGCGTTCCCGGTCCAGATCGGATAGAACGATCCGGAGTTGTTGCCTAGCGCGGGCGGATCGTAGGGGTACATCGCGAACTGCACGTACGGCGTCGCGAGGCCATAGCCCGCGATCGGGTCCGTCGCGAAAAGGGACGGCTGTACACCACCGACCGAAGCATCCTTGATCCCGAAGATCTTCTTGCCGGATATCGTCCTGGTGATGACGAGCGGGTCACCGTTGCCGTAGTACATCGTCAGGTCCGCGGTGCCGTCCCCGGATTCCGAGGGTAGGACGGTGAAGTCCGAGACGCCGCCGTGTCCGATGGAGAACGGGAACTTGCTCGACCGCGTGAGCTCTTCGACGATCCGGCGAAGGTCCCGGAGCTCGTTCGACAGGAAGTCCTGCGAGCCGGGGCGTTCGATCGGCTGGTTGGCCACCATGTCGCCGCCTCCTTTCTAGCCGGTGCGGACGGCTTGCAGCTGGTGGTCGACACAGCCTCGCGGTGTTCCACTGCTGTGGGACACGCCGAGGATCCGGTAGGAGTAGGTGCCGTTCGGCAGCCAGTGGTGGCCCTTCACGCTGTAGTCCGCGTAATGGCCCGGGTTGTACGAGCCCCACGCAGGATCGCGATCCGCGCGCACCACGGCCTGCCACTGCTCAGGCTGCGTCCCGTACAGCGCCACGTCCGCGCGTGCCCAGCCGTCCAATGTGGCCTGTTCGGAGGCCGACGTGTGCCCGGTGTCGACCATGTCCAGCGCGGGCCAGCCCTGATCGATCAGCGTGGTGTCGGTGGCGTAGCCGAAGAGTGTCCCCGCCTCGTTTCCGCTGCCCTTGACGAACGCGGTGTTCGCCTGGCCGCTGCCGTCCCCGGCGATGGACAGCGCTACCAGGGTCGAGCGGTAGTCGAACCGCAATGCCCCGCCGAGCTGCACGAGCAGCGGGGTACCGATCAGCATCCGGTGCCGGATCGCCCGGAACCCGCCCGAGGTTGTCAGGTACGGCTGGAAATACATGTCCGGGCCGTTCTCCACCTGGGTGAGTTCCTGCAATCGCTGCCCGGCTGTGGCGGTCTCGTAGCCGGGGTAGTTCCTGACGTTCGTGCCGCCGTCCGGCAGGACTGCGGGAAGGTCCAGCGGCAGGTAGGAGCCGGGCCGGTACACCCAGTTCGTCGCGTGGTCCACGATCGTGCGCCCGATGTTCGGCAGGCTGTCCGTGATGGAGATGTCCGCCGACGGATCGGTGATCTTCACCGCCGCCGGGTTCCAGTTCTTGTTGTGCAGGGCTCTCCGGTTCAGCAGCTCCCAGAACCCCTTGAATCCCACCGTCATCAGCCGCTTGTCCGTCGCCGGGGCGTACGGCACGATCGGCCCCGCCTGACACACCGTGTCCCCGCGCACCACGGCAATCGAGTACCGCCACGGGATGCACCATTCCCGCACGCGCGCGGTCCTGGCACCGCCCAGCAGTGGCACGATGATCCGGCCGCCGCCGGCGTCGTTCACGCGTGCGGTCCAGTCGGGATCGTCGGCCAGGTTCAGGTCGTAGATGATCCGGCCCGACGTGGTCGAGTAGACGACAGCGGTGTACTCGCGTCCGGCAGCCACTACCGGATCCGCTTCACTGTCATGAACGACTTGCCCTCGATCGTGTTGCCCAGGACGTTCAGCGTGGTGCTGGCGTCGTGCCACATCGAAATTCGCCAGATGTCCCCCACCGCGCACTGCACGTGCTCCGTGGTGCCTTTCAGCACCCGCGCCCCCACACCTGCCGCCTCGGCGGTGCACGAGTCGAACGCTTTCGTCGCGGCGTTGCTCGGCGGGTTCCCAGGTCCCGTCGCCTTGTTCAGGGTCATCGACGCGACCCGCCTTGTGCCGGTCGCGTTGGCTGCGACGATCACTTGATAGTTGCCCTCGTAGACGCCGGCTTCGCGGATGTAGATGCCGTAGCCGTCCACCGCTGCCGACCACATCGGACTGCCGCCCGACGGCGCCGTCGAGTTGACCGGCGCGTCCTGCCACAACAGGTCGGTGTCGGTGGAGGCGGCGACCGGGAGCGTGGTGGTGATGCGCGCGGTACACGACGGTGCACGCATCCCCATCGGCTGCCAGTACCCGCCGACGGCCTGCCAGGCATCCAGCGAAGTCCCGGTCCACCGAAGGTCGCCGCCCAGGTTCGACCCGTCCGTCAACTGATCACCGGGCAGCAGCGGCCGGACCGCGCCGAGCACCCCCGTGGAGCGCCGCACGTCGGTCAAGGTGATGACGCCGGAGGTCGACACGCGGGCGCGGGCGAGCGCGATCCCGACACCGCCGCCCGCAGTCGGCCAACTGGAGATCGTGCCGACGACGTTGACCGGGTCGACCGGGACCGCGCCCGGTGTGCCGGTGATGACCTCGATCTGCACCGGCCCGGTGCCGGGGACGGTGTCGCCCTGCGCGGCGTCGTAGATCCTGAGGACCACGATGTCGTTGCGGGGGTTGGACACCGGGGCCGCGTCGCACGTCACCGATACCGCGCCGGGACGCAGCCAGCCCTCGTAGGGACCGACGCCGTCGCGGTGCACGATCGCCGTCCCGGGCTTGACCGACATCGTCAGGCCCGAAGTCACGGTGACGCGCAGATCGAAGATGTCCGTGCCGTAGTCGCTCGTGCAGACCACGCCGGTGCGGTTGGCGGACAGCGGAACGGGGTTCGCGCCACCGACGTTCGTGGCGAGGTACAGCCCCTGTAGGAGGGTCCGCCCTTGCAGTGCGTTGTTGCGGGTCTGCGCGGTCCAGAACCCTGTCCCAGCAGCATTTGTAGGCATCTCGGCCCCCTCTCAGTTGTAGGCGTACCGCCAAGTCGCGGTGATGGTTCCCGAGCCGGTTCCCGCGGCCTGGACGGTCGTTGTCCGGCCAGCGGGGATATCGATCCACTGCGCCGACGAGAGCGCGCCGGACCGGTCGATGCCGTTCAACGTGACCGAGCGTGTGAACGGAGAACAGTCGATCGTCAGGGTTTGCCCGGCGTCGATCGTGCCGTTGTAGGCGAGCACGTCCCCGGTTGCCGGGTTCGTCAGGACGGGGTTCGTGAGCGTGCTCGGGGTGGTGATGGTGAACGTCGGCCACGTGATCTCCGATCCCGGATTGGCCAGAGTCAACAGGCCACCGGAACCGCTGGTACCCCAGTCCAAACCGCCCGGTGATCCCGCTGTCCAGTCCAGACCGCCGGGGCTGCCCGCGTTCCAGTCGAGACCGTCGGACGCTGCGGTGCCGATCGTGGTCGACACCGACCGCGCCGCGGCGTCGAGGAACCGCGGATCGGCCGCGTACAACGGCAGCTGCCAGTCGAACCCTTCCCCGGTCTGCCACACCTCGCACTTGGGGGCCTCGGCGTCGAGCTCGACGAGCAGCTGCCGCTGCGATATCCCGTCGTCGACGACGAGCAAAGCCTGGTCGCCGTCTGGGAACAACGCCATGAGCCGGTCGCGCGCGGCTACGCGGCCAGCTCGGTCCTGCGCCTGGCACCAGCCCTGGATCATCCCCGCTCGCGCGGTGGGATAGGACCGGTCGCGATAGGCGCCCATCCCGAACGGCCTCTCGGAGAAGTGCGTCTTGCGGCCCACACCGTTGCTCAGCGTTTGCGCCGTCACGACCCAGCGGGCGCCGGCGTCGTCGTCCACATTGGCCGCCCACGAACCGATCGTGTACGTCGGCCAGATCACCCGAGTCGGCACATCAGCCTCCCCTCATGGTCCAGCCGAGTTCGGCCGACACCGCGTTGGCGACCGCGTACGGTTCGACGGCTGCGGTGTGCACGGTGATGTTGTTGACCACGCCCCCGGTTGCTGCCGAGCTGCGGCCCATGCGCGCGTTCGTCTCGTCCAGCAACCGCTGCGACCGCGCCGAGCGCGGGTCGAGCGGGATGTAGGACTCGGCAACGCTCATGTTGTCCCCGACCACCCGCCACGTGTTCGGCGGAACGACCTGCGCCATCGACGACATCGGGGTCAGGCCCTCGAAACCACCGCCCGCGAAGAACTTCAGGATGTTCCCCTTGGCGTTGGCCGTCAGAATGTTCCCCACCGCGTTTGGTCGATAGGCGCTGTTGACCGTGCCGCCACCGCCCGGCGTCCCGACGGCGATAGTGCGGATGTACGCCGTGCGGTCGCGTGCCGCGTTGTTGAGCGCTGCCTCGGCAGCCGCCACATCTGCGCGGGCATGGGTTTCCGCCCACGTACCGTCGGTGTTCTGCTTCCACACACGCACCGCACCGGTAGCCGGGTTGATGTCGGCGAAGGTTCGGGTGACGGCACCTGTCGCGTCGGTTGTCGCCTTCCACTGCCGCACGGAGCCTGTAGCCGGGTCCGTGCTGGTGTACGTCGTGGTGTTCCCGACGGTTGCCGTGGTGACGTTCTTCCAGTTCGTGACCGCACTGTCCGCTGGGTTCGTGTTCGCGAACACCGTCGTCGTCGCGTCGCTGTTGCCCACGTCGTTCAGCAGTTTCTGCGCAGCCTCACGGCCAGGGGTTGTGTCTGAGAAGACTCGGAATGTCCCGTCCGGCAGCTTGACGACCTTCATGCCCAGTTCGCTGAGCGCGCGGATCGCCGAATCGGTCAACGCCTTGACCGCGATGCCCTTGTTGTCCGGCACGGCCGCGAGCTTGGACTGAATGTCGACCAGTTGCTGCTGTGTCTCGGAGTCACCTTCGAGCCCCAGCTGCGTGATCACCTTGTCCGGCAGCATCCCGTAGTGGTCGAGGATCTTCCCGATCTGTGTGTCGTTCAGGCCGAGCTGCTTCAGCTGCGCCGCGAACTCCCCACGCATTCCGGAGAGCTTGGTCTTGATCTCCTCGACCGGCGTGCCCGCGTCCTTGAGCGATTGGGCGTATGCCGCGAAGTCGGTCGCTCCCTTCTGGACAGTGTTCTGGAGCTTCGACCCCGCCTCGGACACCGTGTTGATCGAGCCGGACGCATCCACCAGATCCTTCGCGTGGCCCCGGATGTTGGCGTCCTTGAAGGATTCGCCGATCCCGCGCAGCCCGTCGTTCCAGGCCTGCATCGCTTCCTCGACGCTCGGCGTCTGCCCCGCGAGGCGCTGCATCACCTCGATGATCGCCTGCCCCTTGGCCGCCACGTCGCCGCCGGCCTGGTTCAGGGTCTCGAACGCGCCCGTGAGATCGGCGGCCGCGGCTTTCGCCGCATACATCGCCGGTGACATCCCTCGTGCGGTGAGCGACTCGATCTTCCGCAGTCCGGCTTCGAGCTCGGTCGCCTTGCGTGCGCCATCGGCCGCCGCCCCGGACTGCTCGTTGATCGCCCGAACGTTCTTGAGCGTCGAGATCAACTGTGCTTCTTCAGCGTCCGACAGTTCCAGCGACGCCATCCGGCGAGCGGTCATGGCATCGACGGTCTGCTCGGCCGAGCCGCCTTCCTTGATGTAGGCGTCGGCCTGCTTCAGCACCATGTCCAGCACGTCTCCACCGACCTGGTGGGACTGCACCATATTCGTGAGGTAGCCCCGGAAACTGTCGTTGACGGTCTTGAGCGCGTCCGCCTGGCCGAACCCTGCGGCCGACACCGTCGCCATCGACACGCCCAGCCGCTCATTCGAGTGGAAGGCGCCCTTGTCCGTCAGCGCTTTCAATGCCGTCTGTCGGACGTTCTCCCCGATAGCGCCGTTGTCGCGCCGGTATGCCTCGGTCATGTCGTTGACCGCCTGCGTGTGGCGCGCAGCGCGCTCGGCCGCCTCGGTCTGCTTCTGTCCAAGGATCCCCAGCAGCAGCCCGAAAGCTCCGACAGCGAGCGTGGCTGGAGTGAACCCGCTCGACAGTCCTCCCAGGAACGTCGTGAACTTGTTCCCCGCACCCTGCACGCCGCGGACTTCGTTCCCGAGGTTCCGGAAGCCGGCACCGACATCGACGCCGAACCGTTGCGCGATCATCGTCGCCGCGGTCAGCGAACCGGCGAACTGGCCGATCCCCGGCGGCAGCATAGACAGCAGCGACACCAGCAGCCGCAGCATCGACACCGCGCCGACGCCGGTGTTGGTGAACCCGCCGAGGAACCCGATCGCCGCCGAGCCTTGCGCGGTCATGTCGTTCAGCGCGCCGGTGGCCTGATCGACCAGGACGTACAGCGACGACAGCGGCCCCGAGCTGCCGCGCGCGAGGTTCGCGAACAGCGTCCCGAGCCGCGCCTCCAGCAGCGCCACCGTTGAGCCGAGCACGACGAACCCCCGCTGCGCGCCTTCGCTGCCCTGCGCGGCGTTGGCGAAGAACAGGCCCAGCCCGGTGCCCGCCTGCGAAGCGAAGCTGTGCAGGCCCTTGAGAGCCGGTTCGGACGCCTTGACCGCGGTCACCATGCCGGGCATGGCGTTCTCGGCGAAGTCGGTCACCGACCCCGCCAGTTCACGCACCGCAGGCTTCGAGGCATTCACCGCGCTCTGGACCTGTGGCGCCAGCCGATCCCACGCATCCTCGGCGTGCCCGAGCGCGCCGACGATGTCGCTTTCCAGCGCGCTGCCCATGCTGTTCACGTCATCGAGCACGCCGTTGGCCATGCGCTTGGCAGCGGCCTGCACCTGGTCCGAAGACGACGCCGCGTACACGCCGAGTGCGGCGAATCCGCCAGCCACCAGAGCGAGCGACATCGTGGCGCCAGCGGCACCGACAGCAGCGGCCGCGGGAAGACCGACGGACAAGCCCAGGAACTTGAGGGCATCGAACTGCGCATTCGCGCGCGCCGCCGAACGCCCCAGCTCGTCTTCGGCGCCCTTGCCCGCCTTGCGCGCAGAGTCGCGGGCGGACCCTTCGTCGACTTCCGGTTTGATGACCGGCTTGGTGTCCCGCTCGATCTTCTCCTTGATCAGGCGAGTGTTCTTCGGGTCCTTCAGCGCCGTGTCGAGCGAAACCGGCTTCTCGCCCTCGATCTTGGCGCGGATCCGCTTCTCGTCGCCGGAAGTCTCGTCCTTCAGCCGGACCTCGACATAAGCGCCGGCGAGCTTGAAGTCTCCACCAGGTGAGGTCACTGCGAACCCCCTTCGCCGGTCAGCCGAAGTCGAAGACCCCGGCCTGGTTCACGCCCAGAGGCCCGTACTCGCGGGACTGGTTCAGGGCCTTCAATTCGTCAGTGGTGTGCGTCCGTACCGGTGCGGGCTCGCTGTGCGGCGGCGTCTCGACGGCCGCCGGAGAAGGTTGCTCGGCGGCGCGCTGCATCGCGTACCGCACGGCACCGTCGTAGACCGGTAGCCGGACCATGCGCGGCAGGAACACCACGGCAGGGACTTGGTCGAGGTTGTCGATGCGGTGGAAGACGCTCATATCCGACAGCACGTCGTCGAGGTGGTCGAAGAACCAGCCCACCGCCGACAACCGCGCGTGCCAGGCGTCGATCACGCTTTTGGGCCGAGGACCCCGTCCGGCAGGATCCGGTCGACCAGAGCATCGAACACGGTCCGCATCGCCGCCTCGGTGATCGTCTCGCACTCGGTCAGCGCGTCCCATGCTTCCGACGTGAGCAGCTTCTCCGCCGCGAACTGCAGCGACGCCGCGCTGCCCTGCTCGACCGCGATCCGATACGCCTTCAGCGACCAAGACGGCGGGACCTTCTTCGGGATGGTGTGGGTGACGCCGCCGATGGTGAACAGCGGCTCACGGTCGTTGATCAGCGCGTCCACCTCGGCCTGCGCGGCGCTGTCGTCGAGCACGATCCCGAGATCGGCCGGCGCCTTCTTCGTCGGGCGCTTGCGGGTGGTCGTCTTCTTACGGGTGGTGGATGCGGCCATGCCGTGGTCCTCCTGCCAGGACAAGAACGTGGGGCAGCCCCGCCCCGCACGCAGGCAGGTGCGCACGGAACGGGGCTACGTCTGAGGGGGTGGATCAGGCGGCCTCTTCGTCGATGATCCGAATCGGGCTGATCGACTCAGAGACGAAGTACGCCTGGAACTCCGCGGCCAGCGACTGCTGGTTCGCCTTCTCCCAGTTAAGTGCGGTGTCGCCCGACGGCAGCGCCTTCCGGAGGATCGCGCGCCGCTTCTTCGACCGGGAGCCGTCGGTCACGTCCGGACCGAGACCGTCGACCAGGACCGTCCGGTACGGCGCACGGTTGGCCGTCTGCCCGGCATTCAGGTCGGACACGGTGTAGGTCGCTCCGGTCGGTCCCGCGGTGAGGTTCCACGCGTACGCAATGTTCGCGCGGGTCATCTCGGCGAAGTTCGCCGTGAGCTTGATGTCGCGGTCGGTGAGCCGTGCGCCGAGCTTGTCGACGAGCTGGTCACCGGTGAGCGGCGTCCACGTCGGCGCGATGTTGAGGTTGGTCCCGCCGAGCGTGATGCCGGTGTCGTACCAGGCGGACGCCGCCGGGGCGAGGTTGATGTCCGTGAGTGCGGGCTCGTAGGACAGAGATGGGTCGAACGCGAGGCGGTAGATGTAGAGCCGTGCGGGACCCATCACCAGGTTCCCGGGCTGCAGGCCAGCGGTGTCGGCCATGATCACTCCAAAGAGGACTGTGGGCCGTGCGGCCCGAAAGGATTGATGGTCAGTCCCCTCACGGGGTGCTCTTCACGACAGGGACCCAGTTCAGGACCAGGTTCAGGGCGTACACGGCGTAGTCGCCGAAGTCGCCGTACGCCCGCCTCGGTTTCCCGAGGACGTAGGCCGTCTTCACGACGGCGTTCTCACTGCACGCGGTCAGCGGCACGAACCACGGCTCCCGCCGGTAGGTTCCCGCCTGCACGCTCAGCACGAGGTTGCGCGCCTTGTTCCACGGTGGCGCGTCCGTGCCTGGTGTGGTCGCCCACCCGCGCACGTCCATCACCGGTGATTCCAGCCGGAGCTCCGGCACCGTTGACCCGCCGGCCACCGCCACGGTCACAAACCCCGATGTCGCCCAGGCACTGGTGTCGCGTGGAAGTGTCTCCCCAACCATCCCGGCCGTGAAGCCGTCGAGCTGCGCCAGCCACGCCCTCGTCACCGCCTCGTCGGAGGCGAAAATGAACGGGGTCGTCATCATCCACCCCGCCGTCGGTAGAGCGCCGGACGCAGGTAGGGCTGCGGCGGCACCACATCGCCAGTGAAGACCGTTTCACCGTCCGGGCCGCGGTAGCCGACCCGATGGCCTTCCTCGACGTACAGGGCGTAGTTCAGCTCCGAGCCAATCCGGGCGGTGTCACCGTTGATTTCGCTCGACAGCGACTCGCGCAGTTGCCCGGTGTCGATGGGGACAAGAGCGATCGCATCGTCGAGGACTTCCCCAACGAGCTGAGAGAACAACCCCCGCACATCGGCAGCAATCTTCTCCCGCCAATCCGGGGCCTCGTGATACTCCGCCACGGTTCACCCCCCGTCGTCGCCGATCCGCTTCAGGTCCAGTCGGGCATCCGGTGTCCGGCCCGGTGTCCGTGGACGGGTGACGTTCTGCACGAGGTACAGCACGCCGTTGGTGTCATCTCGGATCCGATCCCCGGTGAGGATGTCCGTTGTGGACGGCACCGTGCCGGTCACCACGCGCACGACACGCGGGGTCTGCGTCGCCGGATCCCACGTGCGGGAGTCTCGCTCGTCGACCGCTAGCAGGACACCGGTCGCCGCCGGGGTCAGGTTGTTCGGCACCGGGTCGCCGTGTACGGGATCCGGGACCGTGCCGCGGAAGATGGACGCCCGGCACGTCGCGAGTACCCACATCAGATCGGCCGCCAATGCCCGGGGTCGAGCTCGTCGTCGTCGCCGTAGACTTCGCGCGGCCGGTCCCTGGTCTCGTTGGGTGCGCGGACGTGGAACGAGCCGGAGCCCAGCCACGACACCCGCCGCAGCGCCTGCGCCGCGTGCGGAGCCAACGTCATCCAGGAGTCGGGGCCCTCGGTGGATTGGCTTCCGCCGGTCGAGGTGATGTCTAGCCGGTCGAACAGATCAGGCTGCGCGGCCTGCCACGCCGCTTGATACGCCACCGCCAGCTTCAGCCAGTACTGATCGCGGGCACTGATCTTCGCTGCGTCGGCGGGAATCCGTCCGGCGTACAGATCGATCGTGGCCTGCGCCCGTGTGACCGCGGCGTCGTCCACCGTGGCCTTCGCGTAGATGAGCACGTCACCCGCGGTCGCCCAGGTGTCCACCATGACGCCTCCTTCCGGGAACGGGGGCCGCGCACCAGTACGCGGCCCCGTCGCTCCGATGGATCAGCCGATCACCAGCATCGAGAACGCCCCCGGTGCACCGACCGCGAAGGCCTTGCGAGCACGGAAGTACAGCAGGTTCTCGTCGGTGTCGACGCCGATACCGGTGTCGGTGTCCTGGAAGTTGACCGCCAGCTCGCCGCCGGTGCGGTCACCGACCTGCAAGTACTGCCGGTTGCCCCACACGATGAACGGCTTGCCCGTCGGGGAGCTGGAACCGGCCGCGCTGGTCTTGCAGCCCATCGACCACTGGAGGTCGTAGCCGAACAGCTTCGGCGTGCCGCCCTGGCCGCCGCCGGCCACGCCAGCGGTCGACTCGTTCAGGATCGGCGAGCCCTGGCTGTCCTTGATCCCGCGCAGGATCTGCTTGAACGCGGGGTGCGCGATCGCGACGGTCTCTTCCTCCTCGAAGAAGTCGCCCTGCTCGTACACGCCCAGCGAGCTGGACAGGTTGTCGTAGGTCGCCGCGGTCGCACCGGTCGACAGGTTGGTACCGCCGGTGTAGCCCGTGGTCGTGTCGTTCTGGGTAAGCAGGTAGTACAGGGAGTCGAAGCCCCACCCGCTCGTGCCCTTCGCCGCGGTGATGCCGAGGGTGACGTTGTCGAACAGCTTCGCGAACGAGCCGCCCGCGTCGACGCTCTTGGCGTCCACGATGGACGCCAACGAGTCCTCCATGTCCTCTGCCGCGACGACGACCTTGCCGCCGAACTTGTCGGTGTTCAGCAGCACGGAGTCGTTCGGGCTGGAATCCGCCGGCGCGCTGGTGGACTTCGCCCACCGGCCGATGGTCACGCCACCGGAACGCGGGGTGTACTTCGTGTTGGACGACATCGGCACGTGGTTGCCCCACCGCAGCACGGCGGAGGTCTGCCGGACCTTCTGAATGACATCGGGGTTGGTCTCGATCGGGATCCAGCCCGCCCCGGTGAAAGCGACAGCCATGACGGCTCTCCGTTTCTGTTGGGATAAAAGGGAAAGTCACCGCTTCCCCGTCACGGGTGCGGTTGGACGCCCTCACGGGCTACTCGTTGAACGCGGGGCGGCGGGATCAGCCGCCGTAGCGGGCGGCGATCTGCTCGCCCGCAGTCTTCGGTGCGTCGCCGACGGACTTGCCGCCCGGCGTCAGCTTGCCGGGGCGCGGCCGCTCGTTGCCTTCGGCCTTGAAGAACTCGGGGTACTCGGCCTTGACCCGCTTGACCTCGGCGTCCAGGCCGGTGATCTCGCCCTTGTCGTCGATGTCCAGCTTGGACACGTCGAGCAGCCCGGCGAGTGCGCCGACACGCTCGGTCTTCGCGTCGGCCTCCAGTAGCGCCGACTTCGCCGACGCCTTGATCGCGGTCGGCTTGAAGCGCGCGGCCGCGGCTTCCTCGGCTTCCCGCTTGGACTTCTCGGCGTCGGTCTCGTTCTTCTGCTTCAGGTCCTTCAGCTCGACTCGACGCTTCGCCGACTCGGCGTTGACGCGCGACAGCTCCGCCTGGTGCGCGTCCCACTCGGCTTTCGTCGGTGGCTTCCACTCCGGAGCCGGAGCGGGCGCGGGGGCCGGTTCAGGTGTCGGCTCGGGGGCTGGTGTGGGGGTGGGGTCGTCAGCCATCTCGGCTTCCTCCTCGGGTTCAAGCCCGTCACGGGCTACTTGCGGCCGGTGGGTACCGACCGGGTGGTGAACGTGCCGCGCTTGATCGCGGCCCGCGCTTTCGCTTTCACCGAGGCCGGGACTTTCCAGCCGTACGGAGAAGGAGCGTTTCTATCGGCGCCGACCTTGGTCAGCAGCCGATCTGCCGCACTCAGCCGGGCACGTTCGCTGTCGAACGCGGAGTCACCGCGGAGGACAGCGCGTTCGGCCTCGCGTCGCAACGCCTGCGGAAGATCCACACTCGCGGACTGCTTCGCGGCTGCCGCCGCCTTGCGCGCGGCATCGACTGCCACCTGGTCGCCGCGTGCCTGCGCGTCCTTGATGGCGTCAGCCCAGTCGTGTGTCGCGGCCGCAGCGGCGTCGGTGTCGTGACCGATCCAGGGTGAGACCCGGCATCGGCAGTTGTGGTGCAGCGGCGGAGCGAGCACGGGCGCGAACTCGCCTCGTCGACCGCCGAACCGGGTCCCGTCGGGGAAGGTTTGTCCTGGAGTGACGACGTGGCCAGCCAGACCAGTGCAAGACAGGCACGCGTCCCGTTCGGCGATCCACACCAGCTGTGCCCCCCTGGCCTTCGCCGCTGCGACCAGACCTTCGTTCAGCTCGGTGTTGAACGTGGTCCGCGCTGTACGGGCAAGGATCGCCGACGCCTGCCGGGCGACCGAGGCACGCTTCAGCACCTCGTCCAGGTCAGCCTCGGCGAGTCCGCGCAGTTCATCGGCGCCGGTCTCGAGCTTCTGCTCTGCCCACCGGACACCGCGCTCGATCGCGGCTTTCGTCTCGTCGGACACCTCGCCGGGGTCAGCGAGTACTGGCAACCCAGCTTCGCGGGCGCCCTGGTCCGCGCCGAGCAGTCGGGCGCGCTGCGCGTTGGCGAGTAGCGCGTCTACCGGGTCCAGGCCTATGCCGACGATCCGGGCGACCAGGTCGTCCAACAGCGACCGCAGGGGCTCGCCCTCGGCCGTCGACTTCGGGGCGCCGAACAACCGCGCCCACGCGCGAAGCACCCACCGCCACAGCGCGGTAAACGCCGCTTCGAGCGGGCCGACGACCTCGGCGACTGCCTGGTCCTCGACGGCCTGCGCCTCCTCGTCGTGCTGCCGGATCAGGTCACGCGGATCCTGAGGACTGGTCATCGATGTCCCCCATCACCTTCGTGATCACCTGCTGCACCACGCTCTGGTCGAGCATCCCGGCGGCGACGGCCGTGGAGAACGCCGACACCGCCTGTCCCAGCGTGGCCAGCAGTTCCACCCGTTGTGGCAGCCCGCCGTCGCCGTCGTCGAGCCAGGTGTTCACGTCGTCGAGCTTGTAGCCGACCTCGGTCAGCGACTGTCCGACCGGGACACCCAGTTCCTGCTTCTGCCTGGCGTGGCCGAGTTTCGTGGTCTCGTCGGTCGATTCGATCGGCGCCCACGCGATGCTGACTGGTGCCTCGACTCCAAGCAGTTTCAGCACGAACCGGTAGAAGCCGCGGAACGTGCCATCGAACGACGTGCGCCGGAACCCCGACTTCGAGTCGAGCGGTTCGTTCGCGGTCTTCAGCGACTCGCCCGACGGGATCTGTCCGGTGCGGTCGAACAGGTGCAGGGGCGTGGACGATGCCACCGATCCCTCGCGCAGGTAAGCCTGTCGAGGGTCGAGGAACACCTTCGGGTCGCCGGGGTCGAGCTGTCGCACGTCCTTGTAGCCCTCGAGGTCCCAGATCGAACCGGGCTCGCTCGACAGTTTCGACTTCCGGTCGCCCTTCACAGGTTCGGAGTGCTGACCGTTCGTCGGCACGTCGAAGTCGTCCTCATCGAGATCGTCGATCGACGACGGGCCGACCTTGCCCAGGTCCCGGAGCGCAACCCGCTGCGGCAGCGTGAAGAAGTCGACGCCCGCCATGTGGCCGATCTCCAGCTTCAACAGCTTGTTCTGCTTGCCGTAGAACGACTTGTGCTCGGGCGTGCCGTACTCGCCCGGCAGGCCGGTGCCGTGGAAGTGGAACACCGGGAACCCGTACGGGTTCTGCTCGACCGCATCCCGTCCGTCCACGCTGTACGGCTCGAAGTCGCCCGGTTTGCTCGACCGTTGCCCGCGCGTAATGAAGTGCTCTATCCGGTCGTCGTAGATCAGGTCCACCCGTACGCGCTTCACGCCGAGCGGCGACTTCACGGTCCAGCGCTGGATTGCCAGCCGCGGCGTGCCTGGCTTGTCCTCGTCGTAGAGCACTCGCATCTCGCGCGGCCCGAACACCGAGATCAGCACCTTGCCGGACACCACGTCGCCGTTGGCGTCGAGCACCGGCCAAGCCCACAGGTACGAGTCCCCCAGTTGCAGCGCACGCCGCATCACCGCCGGACGGACCTGCGCCATGTTGTTGGCCTCGTCCACATCCGCGATCAGCTGCGTGTGCGCGTCGGTGTCGCTGGTAATGGCCTCGATCCGGAGCTTGTTCGCCACCGCGTCGATCACCACGTCACCGAGCAACGTCTGGAAGCTGACACCGGAGTCCTGCAGCAGCCGCCGGATCCGGCGGGAGGTGAAGACCTCCTCGACCGGGCCGTCGCTGTAGGCCTTGGCCTTGAGGTAGCCGCTATCCGCGCCGTTCATCGCGTCCAGGGCGTCGCCGAGATCGCTGTTCATGCCGCCCCTTCCCGCGCACTGGCCGCCGGTGGCGGCGTATCGGTCTTCAGGTACACCTCGACACCCGTGCCGACGGCGTCGATCAGGTCGTCGTGCTCACCGAGCGGGAACCGCATCATCTGGCCTTCGAGCTGATGCAGCCGCTTCTCGTGGAAGACGCGGCCGCGCTGGTACTTCGCCAGCAGCGACCCGGCGCGGACTTCCTTCGGCCTGTCCTGGTGCACGGTCTTCACCCGCACAGGCAGGTCATGCAGGATCGCGAGCCACGTGTCGCCGCCCTGGTTGGTCTCGACGACCACACCGTTGATGTCGGGGTAGGCCTCGAGGATCTGCAGGACCCGCAGCCGCAGCTTCTCTCCCGGCGGGATCTTCACCTGCCACGCGTCCCGCACCACGCACACCCTGTCTTTGCCGGGCATGGTCGCGGCGATCACCGCCAGCGCGGTGAAGTCGCTCTTCGCCTTCGTCGTCACCGCCGGATCGATCGACAGCAGCTGCTTCACGATCGGCAGGTCGTCCCGGTAGTGGAAGTCCTCGCCGGACCAGAACGCGGTGTCCGCGGCCATCGGGTCGTTGCGGTACTGCGACTGGAACGCCCGCGTGTGCCGGACGCTGTTGATCCACGCCATCGACCAGCGCTCAGGCCACAGCGACCGCTCCGAGCCGTCGGCGTCGGTCTGGATCACGTCGTAGTAGCGCGGCGCGAACCGCTCGTCGTCGACCCACTCGGGGTACTCGTCGCCGCGCTGCTTCGCCGCGATGTCGTCCACGATCGCGCCGGGGATCGCCACGGTGCCGGCCATCGTCACCGACGCCCGGTTGTTCATCGGGAGCACACCAGCGGTGAGCGTCTTCAGCCGCGACTTTTTCATCGTCGGCGAGTAGTTGCCGTCGGTGCCTTCCACGTCGTCGAGCACGAGGTGATCAGGCCGCCGGGTGCCGATCTTCATGCCCAGCACCGACGAGTCGATGCCGCGCGCGGCGAACACGAACCCTGAGCGGGCGATGAACATCGTCTGCGAGTCCGACACCGACACCCCGGACGGGCGCCGCGCCGCGGTCACCAGGTCGGGGAAGTCCCGCCGCAGCAGGTCGTTGTGCTCCAGCTCCCGCTTGAACGTGCCGAGGTGATCCTGTGCTTGCGTCGCCGAGTTCGCGAACGCCGCGATGAACCGCCGGTGCCCGTGCGCGGCCAGCCACAGCGGGATGATCGTGAACCACCACGTGGACTTGCCGAGTCCACGCGGGGCGATGATCGCGTCCCGCATGTCGCCCGGTTCCCCGTCGGCGATCGGCCGGACGTACCGCTTCGCCAGCTCGCACCACTCCAGGTGGGCTTCGCTGAACGAGATCACGTCGCCGGTCTCGGCGCCGCGCAGGTGGTGCGGCAGGTACAGCAGGGCGAACAGCAGCGGGTCGAGCCGGGTCAGGATCCGCCGGCCTTCCGGGTCTTCCAGCAGCCGCTCGTCGAGCTGCGCGAGGTACGCGTCGAGGTCGAACATTCGCTCACCACCCGTAACGCACGTGGGTGCGCAGCCGACCTATCAGCACCATCTACTGAGGAGTGATCGAATGGCCGTCACGGTGCACACCAGCCGCAATCACGATGACTTCCACTCGACCGGCGAGTACTTCCAGGTCACGCGCCCCGAAGGAGTGCTCTACGTGTTCGGCGGGAAAGACTCCCGCGGAGACGATTTGTGCATCGCTGCATATGCAGCGAGCAGCTGGAACTCCGCAAAGGTCACCAGCTCCAGCTGAACGCCCTCCGCGTCTTGCCCGTGGGCGGGCCTTGACCGAGGGCACTACCCGGCTCAGTCGGGCAGCCCCGGGCCTCACCCCCAGGTCTCGGCGAACAGCCGGACGTTCGGGTTCTCCCTCGACAGGTCGTGATGCTCGGTCGGGTGCCAGAGCTGGATCAGCGCGGTACCGGGGTAGATCTGCGGCATCGTCCGGGGCGTGTCGCGCTGTAGCCGGTACCAGAGGTCCACG
This sequence comes from Amycolatopsis sp. cmx-4-19, assembly GCA_049998115.1. Classification (GTDB taxonomy): domain Bacteria; phylum Actinomycetota; class Actinomycetes; order Mycobacteriales; family Pseudonocardiaceae; genus Amycolatopsis. The sequence goes on from JAEBEO010000013.1 coordinate 198,755, forward strand.
TCCTCGTAGGCCCAGCCCTCGTAGCGCTTGTCGAAGCCGCCGACCTTCTCGAACGTCGCTCGGGTAAAGGCGATCGGGCCGACGCACGGCGACGCGAACCGTTCGCCGAACCCGGCGGCGACGTGTCCGCCACCGCTCTCGATCCAGCGTGCTGTGTCCTCTTCGGACAGGGCCACGCCTCGGTCGAACAGCAGCGTCCACGGCTGAAGGTCCAGCTCGGCGGCCGCCCATCGGACGGTCGCGGTGCACGGCAGCATGTCCGCGCCGAAGCACACGAACCGGTCGTACTCTGGCGGGGCGAGCCGCACGGCGTTGTTGATCGCGCGGGAGACGGAGAACTTCCCGCGCGCGGCGAACTGCGGATCAGCGGCCACGATCAGGTCGAAGCTGCTCTCCCGCCACTGCTCGCGGACCTTCGTCCACACGCGTTCGCGCGGCCCGCTGTCGGTGCCCCACGGCACGATCACGGCGACGGCCATCAGAGCGCCATCCTTTCCGGCCACTGGCACTCGCACGTCTGGCACCGGCGGAAGATCGTCCGATGCCCGTCCTTGGGCTTGTTCATCCCCGATGAGGAGATGCAGCGCCACCGCCTGGCACTGCTTCCGCTGGCAGCGTGAGTAGAGCGCGAACTCCTGCAACTCCGGCATCAGCACGGCCAAGGAAAGTCGTCGACTACCCGGTGCGAAACCGGGATGTCCTTCGCGATCGGCTGGTAGCCGCCCGGCTTGACGCTGTGCGGCTGCTTGCCTCCCGGCTCGGGCGCGTCCACGATCGCCTGTGCCAAGTCGAGCGAGGGGTACGGCCCCCCAATCCCAGCGTCGAACACCGGCGCCTCACCCGGACGCAGCGGGCCGAACAGGCGGGTACGGTTCGCCTCGCGCGGATCCAGCAGCCCGTTCCTCGCCCGCCGGCAATAGCGCAACACGTTGTCCAGGCAGCGCGACTCCTCGATAGGCACACCCTCACTCAGCGCCGCGGCAATCTCCGCGAGTTCGACCACAGAGAGCAGGTGCCAGTCGGCAGTCTCGCCGTGGGCGCGGCACTCGATGCCGAGCGGTTCACGTTTGAAGCGGGAGACCTCGTCCGCGCGTGCCTCGATCAACTGTCCGGGAGTCATCTCGTCCTACCCTTCGTCGCCGTATGCCTGTTCCCACCGCCACGCGTTGCCCTCGACCGTCCGTCCGGCGGCCCACTCGCGTGCTTCCTTGCCGAGCTGCTCGCGGTACGCGCTGTCTTGCACCAGCAGCCGCAGCGGGTCCTGCCACCAGTCGTTCGGGCCGACCCGCATCGCCGGAGCCACCGGTCCGCCGATCCCCGGGCTGCAGGTGTACGGGCCGGTGTCCGACACGATCGCGGGGATCCCCAGCGCCGCGGCCTCCAGCAGCGCCAGATCCGACTTGGCGTCGTTAAACAGCGACGGCCGCAGCGGGATCACCGTCAGGTCGAAGTCGATCGAGCGCAGGAAGTCCGCGACGGACTCGTGCCAGCCGGTCCAGCGCACGCGGCCGTGGTTGCTGGTGACCCGCTCGTGGTACGGGGCGCCCATCGCGTGGAACTCGGCGACATCGCGGTTGCGCGGATGCTGCAGGAACGCGCGCAGCGACTTCGCCAGCTCCCCGAAGTCCCGCTGGTGCGACAGCCCACCACGCCATCCGATCGTCACCAGGTCCGGATCCGGGCCCGCCGGGCGCTCGTGCTCCAGCAGCCACGCCGGGATCTGGTTCGGCAGCACGTGGATCGCCGCCGTCGGGTTGATCTCGCGGGCGTGCTCGGCCAACCGGTCCGTGGTCACGGTGACCACGTCGGCGACGGCCAGGTTCTCCCGGTACCGGCGCACCATCTCCGAGTCGTAGAAGGCGTGCGCGATCCGGTTCGACGGGTCGACCGCGGTCAGCAGATCGTCGGTTTCGAAGATCAGCTTCGTGTAACCGGCGCGCGCGAGCTTCTGCCATGCGACCGACGCGCCCTCGTTGCACACACGCTGACCGACGACCACGTCGCACTCACCGCGACGCACCTCGTCGGGGATGCCGCTACCTTCGGCCATCACGTCGTGCCCGCGCTTGGCCAGCTCGGCGCCGGGCAGCAGGCAGCGGTAGTAGCCGCAGCCGGAATAGTCCGCGACCCACATGAAGATCTTCATCCGAATAGCCCCACCGCGGCGAGGATCGCGACGACGAAGGCGGCCACCGACAGCGCGACGAGCACAAGCCGTGCACCGTCGTTACGCGCAAGGCCAGACCCGGCGAAAAGCACCAGGCCTGTGGCGATCGCGATGGCGTAGGTCATGGTGAGTCCTTCCCGGTCATCTCAGCTTCGTCGGATTCCATGCGGGCCCGCGCGTTCGCGATCAGGACTTCCAGCTCGGCGGGCCGCGGCTCCACGCGCGCTTCGATCTCGGCCCGGGTCGGGGCGTCCGTGCCCATCAGCTTCGAGATCCGCTCTTCGATTCGGAGCAGCCGGTCGATCGCCTGGAGCTTCGGGCCGTCGTCCTCCAGCGGCTCACCGGCCATGTGGACGACCTTGCCGTGGCTCACCGTGTAGTGGAGACGGGCCAGCACCTCGAGCGCGGCCTGCCTCATCTCGCCCAGCCGCTCCAGCTGCACCTTGCGCAGCTCGGCGGCCAACGGCAGCACGATCTCGTCGGCTTCCTGCTTCGTCCAGTTCTGGATCGTCGTGTGCGACACGCCAAGCTCGGCGCCGGCGGCCCGGTCCGACAGGCCTCGCAGCTTCAGCCGGTACGCGGCCGCGCGCTTCTCGGCCAGCTCGGCGGGGTTCGGGCGGGACTGCGGCACGTCGGCCATCTCGTCTCACCCCCGGCAGGTAGTCCGGGAGCGCGGCGCGCGTGAGGTAGGGGCACGCGGCGCCGCGCTCGACCGGGGCATGAGAAAACCCCCGCTCACGGCTCCCGAAGGCCGGACGGGGGTTCAGTTCGGCGGACACAGCTCCGCCTGGTCGTGAAACATACGGGCTCGACCAGCAGTTACGCAACCAAGGCATTGCATTCCGGCGTGTCGACGGCCTGCCGATCCAGCACCGCGAGCACGTCAGCCAGCAGATACCGGCCATCAGCACGGACGGTGATCTGGCCACGGTGCCGCCACAACCGGACACGACCGGCGCGGACCGGTGTCCCCCAGCCGCGGGTCTCCCACTCGATCTCGCGCGGCGTCAGCCACGTCGTGTTCACGTACTCCCGCGCCTCGTGGACGGCGTCGGCCCGGTCGGTCCACAGGTAGCAGCCGCGGCACTCGACGGCGACCCGGTCGAACTCGATCGCGAGTTGTGCACCGCAGTGCGGGCAGGCACCGAGCGGGACACGGGCCGGGCGCTCGATCAGTTCGAGCGCCGCGGCCCGCGCCTCCTCGAGGAGCCACCCGCGCTTGAAGCCCTGCACGGCCGCCAGCTGCTCGCGGGCGACGAAGGCGTCGAGGTCGATCGGGGGTTCGCTGCCGAATCCGGACTTCGTCGCGACGACTCCGGGGTGCCGAGTGACGGCGGTCCGTCCGACGACGTGATCCAGCAGTTCGAGCAGCTCACCGTTGGCCAGCATCGCGACGCCTCCCCTACCCGAGAAACCTGGACGATCGTCTCAATACTACCCGAGACGATCACTCGGCAAAGGGCTAGTGGCAAGGACGCGCCTTGGTATCGGGTGGGTGTTTGCGCCGGTTCGGGGAAGCGCTATGTCGGTGATGGGCCTAGAACGGGTTGGTGGCCAGTGATGAGGGCGTTGATGCTGAGACTCGAGCTGCTGCGGATCGGGCAGGACGTGCGATCGCGGACTTCCTGGTCATGCAGCTACGCAGGATCGACCGCACCTACTCCGTAGGAGAGGTCGTGTCGATTTTCCGACCTGGCCGACCTGACTCGTGGCTCCGGGATGGCGTGCGGTCAGGTCGGTTCCCGTGCCTGAAAGTCGGGCAGACGATCCGGTTCACAGACGCGCACATCGCGCAGATCGCCGCTTCCCTCGAGAAGCTTTCTACGACGGTGCCGACTGAGGCTGTCGATGTGTCGGTGTTCGGTGCGACCTCTCGATCGGCGAAGTACCGTCGGAACAAGGGGTTCCGGTCCTAGCCACCGAGTGCAGTCACCCGATGCGGGAGTAGTGCGGCCGCCACGGCAGTTCGAGTTCGCCGATGCGGCCGTGGCGGTTTTTGGCGAGGTTGATGCCGAGCAATCCGTTGGCGTTGCCCTTGTCGTCGTGTTGGCGGGCGAGCAGCATGACCACGTCGGCGTCGGCTTCGATGGATCCGGATTCGCGGAGGTCGGCGAGTGATGGGCGGTCGCGGGCGACGGCTTGCCGGTTGAGCTGCGCTGGGACGATCACGGCGGCGTCGAGTTCGCGGGAAAGTTCCTTGAGGGAGCGGGAGATGTGCGCGACCTGCTGTTCGCGCGGGACGTTGCGCTCGGACTTCAACAGCTGCAAATAGTCGATCATGACCACGTCGAGGCCGGTGCGGCGTTTCTGGGCGCGGCACTCGGATTTCACGTAGCTGAGAGACAGGTCGGCGCGGTCGTTGACGAAGAGTGGGTAGCTGGTGGCGCGGGCGGCGTATTCGGCGAACTGGTCCCACGAGCGCGCCGAGAGGTCGCGGCGGGAGATCTCGGCCATTTCGACGGTTGCGCCGTTGGCGACCATGCGGCCGGTTACCTCGAGGTCGCCCATCTCGACGGAGAACACCAGAGCCGGGTGTCCGAGGGACGCGGCGTGTTCGGCGAGGTTGTGCCCGATGATCGACTTTCCTTCGCCGGGGCGGGCGCCGACGATGTAGAGCCGCCCGCCGTGCAGGCCGCCGGCGATCCGCTCGTTTATGGGGTCCCATGGGGTGGCGACGATCCGGTAGCTCTCACGGGACCGCATGGCGTTGCCGAAGTCGTCGAGCAGCTGGGCGTAGCCGCGGGTGTCGTGGGTGTCGTCGGCGGTGTCGAGCTTGGCGAGTTCGTCGTGTGCCCAGGTGACGGCTTGCGAGTAGTCCTCAGCGATGAAGGCGCGCTGTTGGATCCGGATGGTGGTCTTGACTAGGCGGCGGAGTTGTCCGCATCGGCGGACCTCGGCGATGGCTGCTGGGAAGTCGACGGCTCTGGGAACAAGGGCGCCCAGTTCGGTCAGGGTCTGCTCGATGCCTCGGCCCCCGGCGGCGAGTGCGGCGGCGACGAGTTCTCGATGGGTGATGCGCCTGCCTGTGGCGCCGAGGTCACGGGCGGCCGCCCAGAGTCCGCCGTAGCGGCCGTCGAAGAAGTCGTCGGGTTCGATCGTGGCGAGTGCTTCGTCGCGGAGGTCGCGCAGCGTGGCGGCGAGCAGCAGCGAGGCGAGGTAGCGCTCTTCGGCGGGCGGGTTGAGCTGGTCGACGGGGTCAGTCATGTGGTTCGCCTTCGGTGAGGATCGCGACGATCTTCGGCTGGTGCTCGGTGATCCAGTCGCGTCGGTGGTTCGTGAAGTACTCGGCGATCTCGGCGTGGCTGTCGATGCCGAGCGGGAGATCGGGTTGCTGGTAGCGAAGGCCGGTGGCGGCGGTGATCTTGTCGACCGTTCCGGCTTTCCATTGCTGGCGTAGCCACTCGTCGATGGCGTCGGCGGTGCGTGGCGCTTTCGTTGCCGCGGTGAGCGCACCGGCGCGTTGGGCTTTCATGCGGAGCTGGTCGTAGCGGGTCCGGAACTTCGTCATCGAGTGGATGTTCACCGACTCGAAGTCGTCGGCTTGGCACCAGTCCAGGACGGCGAGGGCTTCGGCGGTCGGCCGATTGTCCTTGGTGAACAGGAGTCGGGCGGCGTCGAGCCATCGGCGACTGACGGGGGGTGGCTTGCAGCCATTGCCGGTCATGAGTTCGGCGAGGCGTTCGCACAGCTTTCGAGCGTCGGGGTTCTCGGCGTCGTCGTCGGTTTCCGACGATTGAGGGTTCTTGGGGGTTTGATATATAGGAGTAGACCTCTCGATTCGAGAGGTTGACTGGTCCGAAAGTGATTCATCTTGAATCAAGACATCTTGTTTCGAGACATCTTGTTTCGAGAGGTTCACTTTTTGGTCAACATCTCCATTCGAGACATCTACCGCAGCTTCGAGGCGATCAAGGCTCACGGTGTAGACCGCCGACTTCCGGTGACGCCTTGCCTGCCCGAGAAACCCGGACGAGATCAGGTCCCGCAGGTGCAGCGACACCCGCGACGGCGCAAGGCCGGTCATCTCGGCCAGCAGGTCACGGCTCGGCCAGCATTCGCCATCCCGGTCGGCCCGGTCGGCGAGCGCGAGCAGAACCATCTTCCGACCAGTCGGCATGTCGACCTTCCAGACCAGCTGCATCAACGCGTTGCTCACGCCACCTCCCCGTGCTGCCAAGGGATCGGGTTCCTGGCGCACCACAGCGCCATCCGTTCGAGGTCTTCGTCGTCGGCGCTCCGGTGCAGCTCGACCAGGCGCCGAGTGAGGTCCTGGCATTCCAGTACGAAGACCTCGTCCGTGCGGCCGGACTCCAACAGCACGCCAAGTTCGGCGTACACGGCCATCGTTTCGGCCCAGGTGGAGTCAGGCGGTGCAGAACGGCATTCGTCCCGCACCGCCTGATTCGCGGCCACGATGTCCACAGAGGACACGTTAGCCACCGGCACCGCCAACAGCCTGTTCCTGCCCGGCCTGGGCGGCCAGGTACTCGTTGACCGACTTCACCACGTAGGCGACCGCGTTCGGGTCGTCCCCGACCACGGTCACGCTTTCCGCCCAGTAGGCGACGCGCTGCACCTGGAATTGGGCATCGATGCTCGGCCAGCCGGGACCGAGGTCGATCTCGATCGCGAGTGCGGTCCGGGGGCGGAAGTCGGCGAGCTCGTCGGCGCGGAGCCGGACGAATCCGTTGATCGTTTTACTCACGCTCGTCTCCTCCGCCAGTCGATCGGCGGCCGCGGTCGGCCAGGTCGTGCAGTTTCGTGGTGAACTCGCCGAGGACTTGCTCGTCGTGTGCATCGAGGGCCTTCCTTGACGGGTTCGCCCGGCCGACGCGAAGACCGGCCACGACGCCGCCGGTCCAGCCGAGTCCGGCGAACGCGAACAGCCATGTGGCCAACGTGATGTTGCTCATCGGGCACCGCCCGTCTGGTCGTCGCCGTCGATGCTGCGCAGGAGTCGCTTCGCCGTCACGTCGTCGGGCGTCCGGGCCTCGTCACGGGGGTAGCCCATGTGGCGCGCGATGGCGCCCCAGTCGGTCACGTCGAAAGCGGGTTCGTCGTGACGACGGGCGTCGGTGTGCAGGTAGCGCCACGGTGTCCAGCCGGAGAGGCCATCGTCGAGATACCCGGCGAACTTCGTCACGGCCAGGATCGTGCTGTACTCCCGTTCCCCATCCCCGTCCTCTCGGTACACCCGGTCGCCCGGCTTGAGGTGCAGGTGGTTACGGCAGTACCAGCCCTTGAGGCCAAACTGGCCGCCCTGTGCGGTCATCTTGCGGCGCAGCTTGTCAGCGCTGAGCACGCCCCACGCGTCGTCTCCGCGCTGGGAATAGAGCACTGCGTGCGTGAGGTCTTCGACCGTCTCCATCAAGGCGCGCAGCTCGTCGACGGGCACCGTCACGGTGTCGTGGTTGCTGTTCATCGTGACGTGTCCTCCTTGGACGGTCGGACGGCGCGGGCCGGGCGCCAGGAGAGGCCGATGAACAAACCGACGCCGAACGCGCCACCGAGCCACGCGAATGCGGTGATGATGCTCATGCCGCACCCGCCTGTCGCTGGTACCACGCGCGTGCCTCGTCGGTGGCCTGCCAGACGATCCAGTCACTGCCACGGTGGCGCCGAGTCGTACCGGAGTCGGTCAGATAGCCGCCCCCGACAAGCTCGTTCCGGCGCGGGCGGACAGCGTTTCCGAGCAATCCGAGGTCGCGTTCAGCTTCGTAGTCCGTCGCGCCCGCAGGCGCCTCGACGATGAAGGTGAGCAACCGCGCTCGTTGCGTACCCGATCGCGGCGCGACGAGCCGCGCCGAGCGAGCCGAGGTCGTCGAGGGATCCGCCTGCACCATGCCATCGCGGTTCTCAGATACCTCCGCGTCGCGAAGCCCCGCCGGGACCGCCCCCGAGGGGGTAGAGGCGGTCCCGTTCGTCGTCATGTCGTTGCTCATCGCGCACCGCCATTGACGTCCTGAGCGCCCTTCGGACGGCCAACAATCCGACCGTCAGCACGACGCCCGTAAACCACGGTCGCGTCGTTGATCTCGGCCTCGGAGTTCTCCACGGGCGTCTGGCAATCCGGGCACGTGTGCCCGACCACCACGCCCGCCTCCAACGTGACGTTCCACCCGTCGGCGTTTCGCAACCGGCGACCACAACGACCGCATCTGATCAGCTTGCTCATCGCGCACCACCAGACATCGAAGCGAACTGCTCGACGGCCAGGCGGTATTCGCGTGACGGGCGGACCAGCACAGCACGGGCACGGAAGTAGCCGCGACGCAGACGGCCTCGAAGGTCGTTCCGCCGCACCTGGTAGGCGTCCGCGTACATGCCGACCGCGTCGAGGTACAGCGCCAGTTCCCGCCGTTTCGCTGCGGGAACCCGCATCGGGCGCTTCACGACATCGCCTTTGCGGCCAGGACCTCGCTGATCAACCGGTACGCCTCGGCGCGCTCGGCCTCCGTGACCGGGACTGGACGCGGCGGGCACCTGTCCCACGCCTCGTGCACCTCATCGAGGATGTCCGCAACCGTCCGGCTTGGCTCCGCCTCGACCCAGCGAAGCAGCTCAGCCACTCGAAGGACCGCCGCCGAATGGGCCGCGTCGTAGGCAGCCCAGCGTCGCGCTAACTCGGCGCTCTCGGGGGTCGGTGTTACCGTTGGAACGAACATGGTTGCTCCTTGCAGGGTTTCGTGTTCACAGACGCCGTCCCGGCCTGGCCGCCGGGCGGCGTCGTCTTGTTTGCGGTGACCATGCCGCTCACGCTGACTTGCTCTTCGTCGTCAATTCGAGGTCGAAGCGCTCGATCTCGGCCATCGGGTAGAGCACACGGCGGCCGACCCTGACGCCTTTCGGGCCGTAGCCGGTCATCCGCCAGTAACGGACAGTCGAAGGGGCGGTGCGGTACCTGTCGGCCATCTCGTCGGTGGTCAGGTACTGGGCCATCTGGTCACGATCGCCTCCGACGGATCTCTCGGTCGACTGCTTGTCCATACTTCACTCCTGTCAGGCCACCGATGAAGATGAAGATTTGGCGATGGTCGAGATCATGCACCGTTGGACACTTCAGGTCAAGAAGGTGGCTTCGCATTGCGAAGGTGCGTGTCGCGCAGGTACCTTCAAGTCGTGAAGGACCAACGGCAACCAACGCCAGACGCGCGGACCGAGGCACTGTTCGCGCGACGACTGCGTGAGCTCAGGGCCGAGCGAGGGCTATCACAGGCGGTCCTCGCAGAGCGACTTTCAGGCCTCGGACTCAAGATCGACCCCCTGGCGATTCTGCGCATCGAGAAGAACGCCGATGACCCCGACGGAGGACGGCGAATACGCCTAGGCGAAGCAGCCTTGATTGCAAGGGCTTTAGGGGTCCGCCTTGAAGAAATGCTTCGAAGCACCGCTCCCCCCGCAGAAGATTTGAAACGTGCAGAAGCTGAACTGTATGCAGCCGTAGCCGATCTCCAACACTCAACCCGCCTCATGAGCGAGATGTCTGTACGAACAGAAGATGCGCGCGCCCGCGTGAGGGAGAAGACCGAACAGGTAGCCAAGCTCCGAGAGCTCGTTGGCCGAGATCGAGGCGCGATAGACCAGGAGCAACTCCGTATCGATGCTCAAGTCGCCTGGGAGAAATCGGCAGAGTTTCAAGACTATCGACTAGAAACAAACATTGAGACTCAAGGCATTCCCTTAAGCGAGGCAATTACTAAAAGTAAACCCATACTCAAGAAGCACTACGATAAATGGCTCGCGAATTCCAAGTGGAAAGACCTACTGGATTCCAATCCTCCCCCTGATCCGGAGCTCTAATGGGCTATACGAAGGACTTGTGGACCCGCCCCGAGCAGCAGCCGGACGGCAAGACGAAGCGCGTGCCGAACGCGCGGTGGGGCAAAGGCAAACGTTGGCTGGCCTGCTGGCTCGACCCTGACGAGCAGGAACGCACCAAGGCGTTCACCAACAAGACGCCCGCCACCAAGTACTGGAAGAAGATGGAGGCCGACCGCGACCGCGGTGAGTACATCGACCCGAAGGTCGGCCGCGAACTGGTAGACAGCATCGCCACGCGCTGGTTCGGATCTCGCAAGGTCGACCCCGCGACCGTGATCAGAGACGAGTCGGCCTACCGGCTGCACATCAAGCCGGTGTTCGGACATCGGCGGGTGAAGTCGGTGAAGCCGTCGGAGGTGCAGGCGTTCCAGACCAAGCTCGGCGAGACGCGCGGCCAGTCGACGGTTGCCGCGGCGCGACGGATCATGGTCGGGATCTTCGACCTGGTTGGGCCGGATGGCGACGAGCTGATCAAGAAGAACCCCGTACGGGCGCCGATCGTGAAGCGAGTCCAGTCGGCTGACGAGACGGCAGAACCTATCGTCGCGTGGGGTGATAGCACCGTCTTCGGCATCATCGACGCCCATCCCGACTACCTGCGGATGATGCCCACCGTGCAGGCCGGGTGCGGTCACCGCGAGAGCGAAGTGTTCGCTTTCTCCGAAGAGGACATCGACGAAGAGGCAGGGGTGATCCACATTCGTCGGCAGATCAAGAAGCTCGGCAAGGCCTATGTGTTCGCCCTGCCGAAGAACGACCGCCCACGGAAAACCCCACTCCCCCCGTCGATCGCAGCCGGTCTGCGCGCGCACATGGCAGCGTTCCCGCCGCGGCCGCTGAGCCTGCCGTGGGAGCGGCCAGACGGTGAACTGCGCACGCACAACGTCCTGTTCAGATGGCGCGACGGCGGACATCTGAAGGCTCGCGCCTACTCGGAGACTGCATGGAAGCCGGCACTAGTGGCCGCAAAGGTGATCCCCGAACCGGAGAAGGACAAGCGCGGTCGTCGGCAGTACGTGACGACGCGCAAGAAAGGGACGCACCAGCTTCGGCACTACTACGCGTCGGTGATGTTGGCCGACCAGGTCTCGATGGTCGAACTTGCCGAGTTCCTGGGGCATGCGGACCCGGGATTCACGATGCGGGTCTACGGGCACCTGCTGCCCGACTCGCACGAGCGGGCCCGGCAAGCGATCGACCGGCGGCTGTTCCGTCCCCGCGCCGTCGGCGACGGAACATAGACGGAACAGCCAGCCAATTAAGATCCACAAACAGGGACTCTGGAGAAGCTATGAAGATCAGGCAAACGTGGCGTGACCAGTGGAAACCTAACCCTTCAGCAGGGCGCGCGCCATCACCATGCGCTGGATCTGGTTGGTGCCTTCGTAGATCTGCGTGATCTTCGCGTCGCGCATCATGCGCTCCACCGGGAAGTCGCGGGTGTAGCCCGCGCCGCCGAACAGCTGCACGGCGTCCGTCGTCACCGACATCGCGATGTCCGACGCGTACGCCTTCGCGGCCGCGGCCATGTAGCCGCCGCGCTTGTCACCGCGTTCGGTCGCCGCGGCGGAGGCGTAGACGAGGTTCCGGGCGGCCTCGATCTTGATACCCATGTCGGCCAGCATGAACTGGACTCCCTGGAACTCCGAGATCGACTTGCCGAACTGCTTGCGCTCCTTGACGTACGCGATCGCCGCGTCGAGGGCGCCCTGCGCGATGCCCAGCGCCTGCGCGCCGATGGTCGGGCGCGTGTGGTCGAGGGTCCGCAGCGCGGTCTTCAGGCCGGTGCCGGGCTCGCCGATGATGCGGTCGGCCGGGATGGTGCAGTTCTCGAAGTGGATCTCGCGGGTCGGCGAGCCCTTGATGCCGAGCTTGCGCTCCTTCGAGCCGACGGTGAAGCCGGGGTCGTCCTTGTGCACGACGAACGCCGAGATGCCGTTGGCCTTCTTCTCGGCGTCGGGGTCGGTCACCGCCATCACGGTGTACCAGGACGATTCACCCGCGTTGGTGATCCAGCACTTGGTGCCGTTGAGCACCCAATGGTCACCGTCGAGCTTCGCGCGGGTGCGCATCGACGCGGTGTCCGAGCCGGCTTCGCGCTCCGAAAGCGCGTACGACGCCGAAGCCTCGCCGGAGGCGATCGACGGCAGCACCAGCTTCTTGAGGTCCTCGGACGCCGAAAGAATGATGGGCACCGTGCCCAGCTTGTTCACCGCCGGGATCAGCGACGCCGACGCGTCGACGCGCGCGACCTCTTCGATCACGATGCAGGCGGCGATGGCGTCGGCGCCCTGGCCGTCGTAGGCCTCGTCGATGTGCACGGCGTTGAAACCCGACTTGACCAGCGCGTGGTACGCCTCGATCGGGTAGCGCTCGTCTTCGTCGACCTCGGCCGCGTACGGCTCGATTTCCTTCTCCGCCAAGGCACGGACCGCGGCCCGCAGCTCTTCGTGCTCCTCGGCAAGCTGGTACAGACCCGGGCCGTCAGACACCTTTGTCACCTCTTCTAACGCGAATGAGAGTTCCACCGATGTTAGCGCTCGTTCACATTGTGCGATATCGCGAGCGCTTGTGTCTTTGGCCGCAAAGTCCGTACGTTCGGGTGATGCAGCTCACTCCGCTCCCCCGGTCGCTCGACTACCCCGAGGTCCCGGTCGGCTCGGTTTTGGCCGGCGCGGCCGCCCGTTGGGGTTCACGCACCGCCTTCGCCCACGGAGACCAGAGCCTCACCTTCACCGAGACGTTCAGCGCGGCCTGCCGGTTCGCGAACGCGCTGCGTGCCGGGGACATCGGGAGAGGCGACGTCGTCGCGCTCCACCTGCCGAACTGCCTGGCTTACCCGATCGCGTACTACGGGACGCTGCTCGCCGGCGCCACCTTCAGCCCGGCGAATCCCCTGCTCCCGCCGGAGGATCTCGCGTTACAGCTGGCCGACGCGGGCGCGGTCGCCGCCGTCACGGTCGGCCCGGTCGCGCGCGTACTCGCGGCGGTCCGTGACCGGACGTCGGTGCGGCTGAGCATCGTCGTTCACCCGCCCGAAGCACTGGGTGAGGGAGAGATCGAGTTCACGGAATTCTACTCCGGTCACTCCGACGAGCGACCGGACGTCGAGATCGACATCTACGGCGATCTCGCCCATCTGGCGTACACCGGCGGCACCACCGGACGCTCGAAGGGTGTCCGCCTGCCGCATCGGAACGTCGTGGTCAACAGCCTGCAGAGTTCCTGCTGGCGCCTCGGCGCGGTCCCCGGCGTCGACGCCTCGGGTGAGGTGATCGTCGAACAATACGGCGAACCGGACGAGTGGCCGTCCCGGATCGGCACCGGGATCGCCCTCAACCTGACGCCGTGGTTCCACGCGATGGGCACCATCGCGGCGCTCAACGTCCCGCTGCTCGACGGCGGCACCATCGTCCTGCACGACCGTTTCGACCCGGCCGCGTACGTGGCCGACGCCGAGTTGCTGCGGGTCACCACCATCGGCGGCGCGCCCGCGCTGTTCGCCGCCCTGCTCTCCTGCCCGGCGTTCCACACCGCCGACCTGTCCTCGGTACTGACCATCGGCTCCGGGGCGGCGCCGATGAACCACGAGATGATCCGCGCCCTGCAGAACCGCTTCCCCGGCGTGCTCGTCATCGAGGGTTACGGCCTCACCGAGGTCACCATGGGCGCGGTCATCGCGCCGTCCTACCGCTCGGCCACGCGCAAGGTCGGCTCGGTCGGCCTGCCGTTGCCCGACACCGAGGTCAAGATCGTCCCGGCCGAAGGCGGCGAGGACCCCTTGCCCGTCGGGGAACGCGGCGAGGTGTGCCTGCGCGGACCGCAGGTGATGATCGGCTATCGCAACCGTCCCGAGGAGACCGCGGCCGCGCTCGTCGACGGCTGGCTGCACACCGGCGACATCGGCATCCTCGACGAGGACGGCTACTTGTCCATTGTGGACCGCAAGAAGGACATGCTGCTGTACAAGGGATACAACGTCTTCCCGCGCGAACTCGAAGAGCTGCTGATCACCCTGCCCGGCGTCTCGGCGGCGGCCGTGGTCGGCAAACCGGACACCGAGGTCGGCGAACTCCCGGTCGCTTTCGTGGTCCGCAGCGACGAGGAGGTCACGGCCGAGCAGCTCATGGCCGCGGTCAGCGACCGGGTCCTGCCGTACAAAAGGCTGCGGGCGATCCACTTCGTCGACCAGATCCCGGTTTCGGCCGCCGGGAAGGTGCTCAAACGAGAGCTGCGGAAGCAACTCGCCGACTGATCCCCCGCGTTCAGTCCTCTGGTTGCGGTAGTTGCGCGTGCAAGGACCGCGACCAGAGGACTGAACGCGTCAGCCTTCGACGCGTTTGCGCAGGGCGGCGTCCTTGTCGAGGACGAGCTGTTCCAGGTCCGCCTGGAACTGGGCCATCTTCGCCCGCAGACCCTCGTCGGACGCGGCGAGGATGCGCACCGCGAGCAGGCCCGCGTTCCGTGCCCCGCCGACGGAAACCGTCGCGACCGGGACCCCGGCGGGCATCTGCACGATCGAGAGCAGCGAGTCCATACCGTCGAGGTACTTCAGCGGCACCGGCACGCCGATCACCGGTAGTACCGTCGCCGACGCGACCATGCCGGGCAGGTGCGCGGCCCCGCCGGCACCCGCGATGATCACGCGTACGCCGCGCGAAGCGGCCGACGTCGCGTAGTCGAGCATCCGCTGCGGAGTGCGGTGCGCCGAGTAGACGCCGACCTCGTACTCGACGCCGAACTCGTCCAGCGCCTGCCCGGCCGCCTCCATCGTCGGCCAGTCCGAGTCGCTGCCCATGATCACGCCCACCTGCGGCGCCATGTTCACACTCCTAGTGAATTTCGTAGCCGTCGAGCCAGACGGCGTGGGAAAGCCAGTGCGCGGCGAGCAGCGCGCGGTCGCGCAGCTCCTCCATGCGTTCACCGACGAGGTTGACGTGGCCGAGTTTGCGCCCGGGCCGTTCTCCCTTGCCGTACAGGTGGACGCGGATGTCCGGGTAGCGCGCGAACAGATGGTGCAGCCGCTCGTCCGGGCCCATTTCCGGCGCTTCGGGGGCGCCGAGGACGTTCGCCATCACGCAGGCGGGGGCGATCAGGTCGGTCACGCCGAGCGGGTAGTCGAGCACGGCACGCAGATGCTGCTCGAACTGCGAGGTCTTCGAGCCGTCCTGTGTCCAGTGTCCCGAGTTGTGCGGGCGCATGGCGAGTTCGTTGACCAGCAGGCCTTCGTCGGTCTCGAACAGTTCGACGGCGAGCAGCCCGGTCACGTTCAGCGTCGCCGCGATCCGCAGCGCGAGGTCCTGCGCCTCCTGCGTCCGTTCGTAGCTCAGGCCCGGCGCGGGCGCGAGCACCTCGGTGTTGATCCCGCCGGACTGCACGGTCTCCACCACCGGCCACGCCGCGCCCTGCCCGAACGGCGAACGGGCCACCAGCGCGGACAGCTCACGCCGCATGACGACCTTTTCCTCGACCAGCAAGGGCGTTCCGGCCTCGACGAGTTCGGGGACGGTCTCGCGCGCCTGCTGGGCGGTATCGAGCATCCAGACACCGCGGCCGTCGTAGCCACCCTGCGCGGCCTTGAGCACGACCGGCCAGGAGTGCTTGTCACCGAAGGAGAGCACATCGTCCACCATGGACACTTCGGCGAACGCGGGGCCGGCGATCTCGAGTCCGGCCATCATCTCGCGCATGACGAGCTTGTTCTGCGCCATCGACAACGCGGCCGGATCGGGCCGGATGGTGACACCTTCCATCGCGAGCGTCAGCAGATGCTCGCCGGGAACGTGCTCGTGGTCGAAGGTCAGCACGTCGACCCCGGCGGCGAACGAGCGCAGCGCTTCGAGGTCGGTGTGGTGCCCGTGCACGACCTCGCCCGCGACGAGGCCGGCGGATTCGTTCTCCCCGGCGGCCAGCACGCGCAGGGACTGGCCGAGGGAGATCGCCGCCTGGTGGGTCATCCTGGCCAGCTGTCCGCCGCCCACCATGCCCACGATCGGAAGACCGGTTCTTTTGTCCATAACGAAGAGCAGATTACTTGGCCGCCACCGCCGCGACCTGGGTGGACCCGCGTCGCAGCTCCCGCACGGCCAGTCCTGTGACGACGATCGCAGCGGCGAGGACGTAGCCGTTGCCGAGCAGCGACCAGCCCAGCCCCCAGCCGAACTCGGTCTCCCCGCCGTTGGGCACGAACATGATCACGCCGCTCGCGAACAGCACCGCGACGCCCGCGGCCGGAACCCACGATCGGCGGATGACGAGCAGGACGAGCAGCGGCACCGTCCACACCCAGTGGTGTGACCAGGACACCGGCGAGACCAGCAGTCCGTAGAACGCCGTCACGAGCAGCGCGCCGACCGGGTCACCGCGACGGTGCAGGCGCACGACCAGCCAGACGGCGGGTACGGCCAGGACGGCGGCGATCGCGATGGCCACCGTCAGCGACCACGGCGCCAGCTCCGAAGCGCGGTTCACCAGACCGTTGAGTGACTGGTTGAAGATCCAGTGCACGGAGCCGACCCGGCTGGGGTCGGTGGCCGATTCGGTCCAGAAGCGGACGGCGTCGCCGGGGATCACCGCGAACATCACGGCCTCGAGGACGACGAACGTGCCGAGTGCCCGCCGCGCGTCCTTCCAGCGGCCGGTGAACAGCAGATGGGGCACGAAGATCAGCGGCGTCAGCTTGATCGCGGCGGAGATCCCGATCAGCATGCCGGCCCAGCGCGAACCCCGCGCCGAAAGCACCAGGACGTCGAGGACGATCAACGCCATCAGTATGAGGTTGATCTGCCCGAGGAAGAGTGTCTTCCACACCGGTTCGAGCGCCAGCGCCCCGGCCGTGGCCAGCGGCAGGACCCACCACCGGGTGATCGGGGCCCCGCAGGCCCGCGCGACGACGCCGATCACGACGCTCAGGCAGATCAGCGACAGCGCGCCGACGACGCCCCAGGTCAGGCCGGCCGGGACGATCGCGAGCGGCAGGAACAGCGGCGCCGCGGCCGGCGTGTAGGTGAACGGCAGCAGCACCCACGGCGGCAGTGTCGTCAGCGCCTCGCGCGTGTAGAGCGGTTCACCCTTGAGCAGGGTGAGCGCGCCGGCCCGGTAGACCGCGCTGTCCGCGCCGAGGTGCCATTCACCGAGCCAGGCCACGGTGCCCAGCGCGAGCATCGCCAGGGCGAGCGCACCAGCCAGCGCGACCCCGACGGCCCGTGGCTCAACCGCCGGTCGCGATTTCAGCATGCTCGCCGTCGTCCCCGGCCACCGTCCGCCGCTTCCGGCGCAGGTACCACCAGCGTCCGGCGAGCGCGACCGCCAGCACCAGCGGCATGAAGATGTACGCGCTGCCGAGGATGTTCTGCCACACCTTCCAGTGCAGCTCGACGTTGCGGCCGTTCGGCAGGATCAGCAGCACGCAGCTGATGAAGACGAAGAACACCGCGAAGGTGCCCAGCCAGCGTTTCCACGCGGTGGCGGGCGTGGTCTGCGGCAGGCGCGAGACCAGCAGCACGACCAGCGGCGCCACCCAGACCCAGTGGTGCGTCCAGGAGATCGGCGAGATCAGCAGGATCCAGAACGCCGTCACCAGCATCGCCGCGAGTGCCTGGCCCTTGCGGTGGAAACGCAACACCAGCCAGATCGCCGGGATGGCGAGCAGCGCGCCGATCCCCATCGCCGCCTTCGACGCCCAGGGTGCGAGCTCGGTGAAGCGGTTCATCAGCGCGTTCAGCGACTGGTTGCCCGCCCAGTGCACCGGGCCGATGCGCCCGGTGTCGGGCAGCGTGTAGGTCCAGTAGCGCGCCGCGTCGTGCGGGATGATCAGGAACATCAGGCCCTGCAGCACGACGAACGTGATGAGGCCGCGCACGGCGTCCATCCGGCGGCCGGTGATGAACAGATGCCCCAGGAAGACGATCGGGGTGAGCTTGATCGCGGCCGCGATCCCCACCAGCACACCGCCCCAGCGGCTGCCGCGCGCGCCGATCACCAGGATGTCGAGCATCACCAGCGCCATCAGGATGATGTTGATCTGTCCCAGGAAGACCGTGCGCCACACCGGTTCCAGGCCGAGGAACACCAGGAAGAACGCGATCGTCGAGCGCGCGGGCGAGGCCCACCAGCGGGGGCCGTCGGTCGAGGGCTTCGGCAGCGCGCCGATGGCGATCCGGACGCACAGCGCCAGCGCGAACAGCGAGACCGCGGTCAGGAGCCCCCAGGCGACCTGCGTCGGGACCAGTGCGAGCGGGACGAAGAACAGGGCGGCCGTCGGCGGGTAGGTGAACGGCAGCAGCGCCCACCAGGGTTCCACCGGAAGCGTGTTGGCGTCGTACAGCGGGTCGCCGTTCAGCAGTGTCTCGGCACCGGCGCGGTAGACCGCGCTGTCGACGCCGAGCACCCATTCGTGCTGCCAGCCCCAGATGCCGAAACCGATCGCGACCAGCGGGATCACCAAGAGGATCAAGATCGATCTCGGCCGGACGGACAAGCGGGCGAGCGACCTGCGCAACGAGAGGCGATGTTGCGGGCGGCTCGCCGAAACGTCGCCGTTCGCATCGGCGGGAACAGTCCGGGTCACGGAACCAGGAAATCATGCACCGGGTTGTGCCTGGTCGACTGGGTCGCCCGCGACCTGGAGAACGTCTTGCGCTAGCCCCGCTACGAACGTGCGAGGGAGGTGAGCAGATCGCACGCCTGGTCGTACGTCGCCGGGAGCCGGACGGCCGAGATCTGCGGTTTGCCGGTGTCACGGAGCTGGCCGTCCACCGAAAGCCGCTCGTTGAGCGCCCTTCGCAGCGCGACGCCCGACGAAGCGAGCCTCGAATCCTTCGGCACCAGCGCGCCCGCGATCGACGGCCCGAGCGACGCGACGCTCTCGCCGCCGTCGAACACCTGCTTCAGCGCGTCCGCGACCAGGATCATCCCGGTCAGCCGGGGCCAGCCCGCGACCGAGCTGAAGTCCATCGCGACCACCAGCAGGGTGTGCGCCTCCGCGACCGGCCGCTCGTCGCGACGAGCCTGGCGGTACAGCTCACTGAGCCGCGTCCTGAGATACGCGGCCGTGGGCAGTCCGGTCAACGGTTCGGTCACCTCGGTGTTCACGAGCTGATCCGTCGCGACGTCCGCCCAAGCCAGCGCCGTCACCCGGAGTAACCGGGAAGGCGTGGAGTCGACGTCTGGTGCCACGAAACCGTCCACCGCGTCCGGGTCGGCGAGCACGGCGTGCAACGCGGCGAGGTCCGCGAGCGTTTCCGCCAGTCCGGCACCCGCCGCGGCGCGTGCCCTGCCCAATCCCGCGAGCGCCGTCTCCGCCACTTCGGCGGCGACTGCCCGGCCGTTCTTGATCACCGCGGCGCAGACGGCGTCGACCTCGGGGAGGCCCCAGTCACTGGGGAAACGCCAGCCCGCGGCCAGGCTGGCCGTCCGCCAGCGGGCCCGCAGGGCGCGGAGCGAGCGATCTCGTTCGAACCGGTTCCAGGCGGCTTGCCCGTCCGGCCCCCCGGACGGCGCACCGGTCGCCGGTACGTCCACTGGCCACCGCCCCTTCCGTCCGATCTTGTCGATCTTGCGATCGCTTCACGGTGGGGACGCCGGTCCGAAGCCGGTGTGACGGCGTTTTCCCAGGATCTTTCCGAACTCTTCGGTAACCCGGGGAGGGTGAAGCTGTTGCGCTCTCCGGGTCATCGGCGGGACGGCGAGGTGACGTGCGTCGCCTGGTCCGTCACACTGAGCGTGTTCGGGCGTCAGGAAGAAGTAGATCCCTCCGAACCAGCTGATGAAGGAGTCCCGTGTCCACCGTTCCCGCCGATCTCTCCGGTAAGAGCGACGCCGAGCTGATCGCCGAGGTGCGTGACGGGAAGATCGCGTCTTACGGAACCCTTTACGAGCGGCACGCCGGCGCGGCGCACAACCTCGCGCGGCAGCTCGCCAGGTCCAGCTCCGAAGCCGACGACCTCGTTTCGGAAGCCTTCGCGAAGGTGCTCGACACCCTGCGGGCCGGCAAGGGCCCGGACACCGCGTTCCGCGCGTACCTGCTGACGGCGCTCCGGCACACCGCCTACGACAAGACGCGCAAGGAAAAGCGCGTCGACCTCAACGAGGACATGTCCGACGTCGGCGGTGCCGTCGGCGAAGCGCTGACAGTCCCCTTCTCCGACACCGCCGTCGCCGGGCTCGAGCGCTCGCTCGCCGCGAAGGCGTTCGCACGGCTGCCCGAGCGGTGGCAGGCCGTGCTGTGGCACACCGAGATCGAGCAGCAGAGCCCCGCCGAGGTCGCGCCGTTGCTGGGGCTCACCGCGAACGGCGTCTCCGCGCTCGCCTACCGGGCCCGCGAGGGTCTGCGGCAGGCGTATCTGCAGGTCCACCTGGCCGAAAACCCCGGTGAGCGCTGCCGCGCGAGTGCGGACAAGCTCGGCGCGTGGACCCGCGACGGGCTGTCGAAACGGGAACGGACCCAGGTGGAGAACCATCTGGACGAATGCGAGAAATGCCGTTCGCTGGCCGCGGAACTGGCCGACATCAACGGCGGTCTGCGCGGGATCGTCGCGCCGATCGTGCTCGGTGGCGCGGCTCTCGGCTACCTGGCCACCACCGGGGCGGGCAAAGCCGCCGCGGTCACCGCGGCCGCGACCGCCGCCGGTTCGGGTGCGGCGGCCGGTGCCGCGGCCGCCGGACCGCGCCAATTCGCGGGAGTGGCCGGGTCCGGTGCGGCCATCGTCGCCGCCGTCGCGGTGGCACTCGCCGCCGGTGGCGGCACCCAGGAGATCCCGGTCGCGGCGGCCGTCCCGCCGCCCGCCGCTACTCCCGCCGTCCCGCCGCCGCCCGCGCCTCCCGCCGTCCCGCCGCCTCCGCCCGCACCCCCCGTGGTCCCGCCGCCTCCGCCCGCGCCTCCCGCGCCCCCTGCTCCGCAGCCGCCGCCTGCCGCGCCGCCCGCGGCGCCTCCCGTGGTTCCTCCGGCCGCTCCCCCGGCGGAGACCCCTCCGCCCGCGTCGTCGCCCCAACCGCCGGCGTCGTCGCCCGCCATCCCCGCGCCGCCGGTGATGACGGCGTCGTCCCCGGCCGAGGGCGTCCAGCTCCGGCCCGGCGAGGACTCCAACCTGCCGATCACCGTGCGCAACGACGGCGGTTCGAAGTCCGACCCCGTTGCGGTCGCGTTGACTCTGCCGAAGGGGGTGACGGCCGTGCCCGCCGCCGGTGGTGGCGCGATGGGCGTCACCGGTTTCCGGCCCCAGGCCGGGCCCGCGCCGATCGCGGTGGCCTGCCCCGGTGGCACCGGGACGGTGACCTGCAAGACCGGGACCGGGCTCGAACCGGGACAGGCCGCGGTGCTGACGTTCCGGTTGCGCGCCGACGAGACGGCCGAAGCGGGCAGCATGGTGACCGGTTCGGTGACGGCCGGTGCGCGGATCAAGGTGTCGGTCGCGGTGAAGGTCACCGTGAAGCCGCCGCCGGACGACCTCGTCCTGAGTGCGGAGAGCGACGGGTTGTCGGCGTTCCCGTGGACCCGTAACCCGCTGGTGATGATCCGCGTCAAGAACACCGGCAAGACGACGAAGCCGGTGACGATCACTCTCGATCACCGAGTGGCCAGTTCGTGGAGCGTGTACGGCATCCCGTGCCGCCCCACCGGCGAAGGCGCTTCGTGCACTTCGCGCGGCTCGCTGACTCCGGGACGTCAGGCCAGCCTGTGGGTCCGGCTGAAGGGCCGTCCTGCCGACAACCTGCCGGTGACGGTGAACGCCACTCTCGGCGTCGCGAAGGCGGGACCGGTCGAGGTCTACTTCGGTTGCTGGCACCACTGGTGCGACGACCCGTCGCTGCTTCCGCCGACCACGCTGCCTTCGCTGCCTTCGGTCACTTCGAAGCCTCCGGCGACGTCGGAGACGACGAAGCCGGGACGGCCTGGGTGGCCTTCTCCGTCGAAGAAGCCTTCGCCGTCCGCGACGCCTTCAGAGCCGGCGAAGAAGGAACCCGCTCCGCCTGCCACGACCACGAGTGCGCCGCCGCGGCCGGGTAAGTCGAAGCCCACCGTCCAGCCCCACGGGATCTTCGGCGGTCTCCTTTAGTAGCGTGCCCGCATGCGGGGGAAACATCGGGAGTTGCTGCGTTTCGCCGTGGTCGGTGGCGCGAGTTTCGTCATCACGATGACGATCACGTACGGCGTGAAGTTCACCGTGCTGACCGACAAACCGGTGACCGCGCTGATGATCGGCGTCCTGGTGGCGACCGCGGTGGCCGTGAGCGGGCCCATGAAGCGGCGCTCTTCTTCCTGCTGAGCGCCGTCGCGCTCGGGCTCAACGCGATTCCGCAGGTGGTCGTTCAAGAAGTGGGTGTTCCCGGCAGCGGACGCGCGGCCTGACCCCTCGAAAGTCCGTGAAGACATCCCTGGGTTTTGTGTGTCAAGCGGCGATGGTGGTGTGGTGGGGCCAGGCGGTGTGTTCGTTGTAGGGGGTGTGGGTTGTGAGGCATCCGTGGAGGATGCCGACGAGTCGGT
>JAEBEO010000014.1:0-205035 GCA_049998115.1 Amycolatopsis sp. cmx-4-19
CGGGGGGGGGGCACCGTGTTGCGAAAGCCACTTTCGCAACCTTCAACGTTGCGAAAGTGGCTTTCGCAACACCTGCCCTGAGACCGGTGCGTACCGAGACCCGCACCAGGCAACCCTCGTCGGCGGTTGCGGGGGAAAGCGCTTTCTGCGTACGTTGTGAGTGCCTCATACGTACCGTGGGAGGTCACGGATGACGACCGGGAAGCTCCTCCGGGCGGCCATCGTCGGCACCGGAGCGATCGCCAAGAACCCTCTCGACGCCTATGAAGCCCACCCGTCGAAGCCCGAGCCGGTTCCCGCCTTCGCTGCACGTCGAGCAGGCAGTGCGGGCGCTCCACACCGCCATGAACGGGGAGCCATGAGCGAGCCCATCATCGTCACCCACCGGCATGGCGAACGTGTCACCGTCGAGGCCGCGGGCGTCGAACTCCTGTCCTATGTGTACAAACCCGATCCCGCCGCCTACGAGTCCCGCAAGCCGTACACGCATCCTCTGCGCACGCTGGCCGGACATCAGGTCAGCGCCTACCGGCCGTCGGATCACCGCTGGCACAAGGGGCTCCAGATGACGTCGAGTCATCTGTCCGGCCAGAACTTCTGGGGCGGTCGGACCTACGTACCCGGCGATGGGTACCGGGTGCTGCCCGATCTCGTCGGCTCGATGCGGCACGACGGTTTCGACGAGTTCGCCGTCGAGCCGGAAAGCCTGACCCTGACCGAGAAACTGACCTGGGTCGAGAACGGCGGCGCGGAATGGGCACGTGAGCGGCGCGACCTCGTCGTCCATTCGGTGGCGCCGGACGAGGGCGCGTGGGCGATCGACTGGGCGATCACGCTGACGAACATCCGCGACGAGCCCCTGGACTTCGGCAGTCCGACGACCGCCGGACGCGAGATGGCGGGCTACACCGGACTCCATTGGCGCGGGCCCCGGGAATTCAGTGGCGGCGAGATCCTCGGCCCCGGCGATCTCGGCGGTGAGGACATGATGGGCAAACAGGCGCCCTGGCTGGCTTTCGTCGGCGAGCACGACGAGGTCGACGCGAAGTCGACGCTCATCTTCGCGCACGCGCCGGAAAACGAGCACGCCCTGCACGAGTCGCATTGGTTCGTCCGGTCGCACGGCACGCCGACGGTGGCGATCTCGTGGGCGTTCTTCGAGGAGTTCGCGCTGCCGCCCGGCGAAAGTTTCCACTACCGCTATCGCGTGGTGGTCGCGGACGGCGCCTGGGACCGCGACCGCGTCGGGCATTACCTGAAGACACACGAATTCTGAGGAGGTCCCGTGTTCGGCATCGGCCTTTCCCACCTGAGCGCCTACGAATGGGAGGCGGCGGACGGGGTGTGCGGTGGCAGCCCGCATCTGCATCTCGCCTGCACGGAGGCGTACGTCGTCACCGCCGGCCGGGGTGCGGTGCAGACCCTCGGCCTCGACGGCTACCACGAGACCGACCTCGAAGCCGGCGTCGTCGCCTGGTTCGCCCCCGGCACGGTGCACCGCATGATCCAGCGCGGCGGGTTGCGGATCACCGTGCTCATGCAGAACAGCGGCCTGCCCGAAGCGGGCGACGCGGTGTTCACCTTCCCGCGGGAGATCCTCGCCGACCCGGACGCGTACGCGGAGGCCGCGGCGATGCCCGCCGATGACGCCGCCGCTCGCCACCGTCGCGACCTGGCCGTCGAGGGCTATCTGCCGATCCGCGACGCGCTCGCCGAAGGAGACCCTGGTCCGCTCAGGGAATTCCACCGGGCGGCGGCCACGCTGGCGGCGCCGAAGATCGACGCGTGGATCCCGCGCTGGCGGGCCGGGGCACTGGCCGCCGCGGAAGTGACGGGAGAGCAGCTGAAAGCACTCGCGAACGGCGACGCCGGGCATCTCGAACAGTCCGGGGTGCGGGTGGCTCGTCCATCCAAAATGGGCGGTTACGGCATGTGCGGGCGACGTGACGAGTACGACCTCTGAACCGGAGTGACCCGTGACCATTTGGTCACCTATTTTCTCCACAGGCCGAAGTGCCGAGACGCTGGAACGGCACGCTGGCTGAAGAAATCACCCTGCTCCGCACTCTGCTGTCCGTGTGGACAGAGGATCCCGCTAGTCCTTGCCGCCCCCGCCGCCACCGACGGTCGGCGCGATGATGACCACGCGGTCGTCGCTCGACACCGGTGCGCCGCCGTCCTTGTTCACGGTTCCGGCGATGGCCAGTTGCGGATTGACCATGCTCAGGGCGGACAACCGGCCGAAGGTCTTCGGCGGCTTCCCGGTCTTGCCGTCCATGGAGACGTTGGGCTTGCCGGTCACCGCGCCATCCGGGGTGACCGGCAGGTTCTGCAGGTTCCCCGCGATCGACGTCGTCACGTACAGATAGCCGACGGCACCGACGAAGTCCGCGCAGCCCGCCACCCCCGGCTTGTCCGGCCAGGTCCACGCCGGGCTGCTCAGGGGCTGACCGGCGCGCAGCCGGTAGACGACGTCCTTGTCGGCCAGCCTGTCCGTCAGCCAGAGACGGGAACCGCTCTGGTCACGGCACAGTCCGCCGGGGGAGCGCACGCCGGTCGAGAAGACGGCCGAACCCGCCGTGGGATTGCCCGAAGCGGGCTTGCCGGAGGTGTCGACGCGCAGCACCTTCCCGGCCAGTGACGAGGGATCGGCCGCCGCGCCCGGATTGCCGGCGTCACCGGTGGCGACCAGGAGCGCGCCCTTGCCGTCGGTGCCGATCGCGCCGCGGTTGCCGGTGGCGCCCTTGGGGATGCCGGTCAGCACCGGCTTCGGCGCCTGGCCCTTCGCCAGCCGGACGACGCGGTTGTCGGTCGGGGTGGTGATATAGGCGAAGACCAGCTGGTCTTCGGCGAAACCGGGGGACAGCGCGAGCGAGGTCAGGCCGCCGTCGCCGGAACCGTCCACGGGGATGACGGCCCAGTCGGCCGGATCCTTCTCCGCGGCCGCCAGCATGATCCGGCCGCTTTTGCGTTCGCCCGCGAGCGCGCTGGGCGCCGTCCCGTCGCCCGGGATCGCGGCCACGGCGGCGACGGTGTCCAGGCAGGTCGCGATGACGGCCTTGTCGAAGTCCTTGCAGCCCTGCGGGGGCGGGACCGGGGTCGGCGTCTGGTTCGGCCCGTCGCCGCGGCCGGGACCGGGGTCGCCCGCCTCGCCGCCGGGCCCGACCTGCGGCGGGACCTCGGGGGACGGCGGGTTCACCGGGGTGAAGGTCTGGCTCGCCGCCGTGTTGTCGAATCGGGCGCAGCCGGAGAGCACGAGTGCGCCGCAGGCCAGCAGAGCCAGCGGCGAAGTCCATTTCCGCTTCCGCCGGTACCGGGTACGCACGGGAACCAGCCTAGGTGGGCGTGCGTGAGCCACGGGTAAGCGGCACTGGTTACCGTGGCGATCATGACCGTTACCGTGCTGGTGCCCGACGAAGAGGGTGTGACCGCGCTTTCGGAGATCGAGGGCGTGCGTCCGGTGGTGTACCGCCAGGGCGAGCAGGCGCCCGCCGAAGCCGCCGAGGCCCAGGTCCTGGTGACCGGCGGCAAGCCGACCGAGGCGCTGTGGCGCGAACTCCCGAACGTCAAACTCGTGCAACTGCTCGTGGCAGGCGCGGAGGACTGGATCGGCAAGGTCCCGGACGGCGTCCTGCTCTCGACCTGCCGGGGCGCGCACGGCGGCAGTTCGGCCGAATGGGTCGTCGCGGTCCTGCTGGCGATCTACCGCGAGCTCGACGGTTTCGCCGACGGCCACCGGCGCAGGAACTGGGAGCGCCGGACCACCGACACCCTGCAGGGCAAGCGGGTGCTCATCGTCGGCGCCGGTGACCTCGGCAGGCATCTGCGGCGACGGCTGGAGACGTTCGACGTGCGCTGCACCATGGTCGGCACGACCGCGCGCGAAGGCGTGCACGGTGTCGACGAGCTTCCCGTGCTGCTGCCGGACCACGACGTCACGGTCCTGATGGTGCCGCTCACCCAGCACACCCGCGGTCTCGTCGACGCGGCCTTCCTGGCCGCGATGCCGGACGGCGCGATCCTCGTCAATGTCGCGAGGGGACCGGTCGTGGACACCGACGCGCTCGTCGCGGAACTCGCGTCGGGGCGGCTGCGTGCCGCCCTCGACGTCACCGATCCCGAACCGCTGCCCGACGGGCATCCGCTGTGGGACGTGCCGGGACTGCTGCTGACGCCGCACGTCGGCGGCGCGGTGAGCGGGGTCCGGCAGCGGGCGTACGCCGTGGTGGTTCGCGAGCTGAGCCACTACATGAGCGGGGAGCTGCCGAAGAACCTGGTCCACGGCGAGTACTGAGCGGGGTGACGGACGTGCCAGGTCTTCATGTCGGTTGCGCGATGTGGACCCACAAGGCGTGGGCCGGGCGGTTCCTGCCGCGATCGACGCCCGCCGGGGAGCGCCTGCGGGCCTACGCGGGCCAGTGCAACGCCGTCGAGGGCAACACGACCTTCTACGCGACCCCCGCCCGGGACACCGTCGAGACGTGGGCGCGGCAGACCGGCCCCGGCTTCCGGTTCCTGCTCAAGCTGCCCAAGGTCGTCACGCACGAGCGACGGCTCGCCGGTGTCGAGACCGAGATGCGGGCGTTCCTGCACGCGATCGAACCCCTCGGGGAACGGGCGGTCCTGTGGACCCAGTTGCCCGCCTCGTTCGGACCGTCGGACGTCGACACCCTCGCCCGCTTCCTGCGCCGGCTCCCCGCGGGCCGCCGACGCGCTGTCGAGGTGCGCCATCCCGGGTTCTTCACCGACGCCCGTTCGACGTCGCTGCTGGAGCGGTCCCTCACCGGCGCGGACGCCGAGTGGGTGCCGTTCGACACCACGGTCTTCTTCCGGAGCCCGCCGGTCAGCGAGGCCGAACAGGACGCCTGGGCCAAGAAACCGCGGCTGCCGAGGCGGACGCGGGCGCTGACCGACCGGCCGGTCGTCCGCTACCTGGGCCGGGATTCGGCCGAGGAGACGGTCGAGGGGTGGCGGCCGTGGGCCGAGGTGGTCGCCGGATGGCTGACCGAGGGCCGGTCGCCGACGGTGTTCCTGCACACCCCCGACAACGACGACGCACCGGCGCTCGCCCGCCGGTTCCACGACGACGTCCGCGCGCTGGCGCCCGGCCTCGCCGCGCTGCCCGAACCCGAACCGGTCGAGCCCGCGACCCTGTTCTGAGCCCGTTCCGGCGGTTCGGTCGCCTGACGGGCCGGTTTCCCCTACCCTTCGCGCGTGAGCGATGACTACCAGACCAGCATGATCTCGGACGTGGCCGACTCCGACGGCGGGCCGGGCCCGGCGGAGACCAGGGGCGGGATCGATCTCGGTCTGCTCGTCCTGCGGGTCGTGCTCGGCGTGACCATGGGCGCGCACGGGCTCCAGCACCTCTTCGGCGCTTTCGGCGGACCCGGGGTCGGCGGCTTCGCCCGGGTGCTCGGCAACTTCGGCTACACCAGCCAGACGACGCTGCTTTCGTGGATCACCGGGATCAGCGAGGTCCTCGGCGGCGCGCTCGTGCTGGTCGGCCTGTTCACCCCGATCGGCGCCGCCGCGCTGCTCGGGGTCTGCGCGAACATCGTGTACGTGAAGTTCAGCGGCGGGTTCTTCCAGAAGGAAGGGCAGGGTTTCGAATTCGAACTCCTGCTGGGCGCGGCTTCGCTGGCCGTCCTGCTCGCGGGCGCCGGGCGGCTCTCGCTCGACGTCAACACGCCCTGGCGAAAGCGGCCGCTCTCGTTCGGGCTGATCGGGCTCCTGCTGACGGCCGCGGCTTCGGTCGTGGTGCTCGTGCTCTGCCGCTGACGACTCGCGTTCAGTCCTCTGGTCGCGGTCAGCGGGATGTCCGTGAAGGCCTCCTTCCCTACGCTCAAGGTAGGGAAGGAGGCCTTCACGGACAGGCGCCCAGCAAGTAGGTGACTACTTGCTGGGGTCCCGCACGGCGCCGGTGTCGGCCGAGGTCGCCATCCGCGCGTAGGCCCGCAGCGCGGCGGTGACCGGCCGTTCCCGCGAGACCGGCTGCCAGGGCCGTTCGCTCGCCTCCATCTTCGCCCGCCGCTCGGCGAGGACGTCCGCGTCGACGAGCAGTTCGAGACGGCGTTCGTGGACGTCGAGCAGGATCCGGTCGCCGTTCCGGACCAGGCCGATCGTCCCGCCCGCGGCCGCCTCGGGCGAGATGTGCCCGACCGAGATGCCCGACGAGCCGCCGGAGAACCGGCCGTCGGTGATCAGCGCGCACTTCTTGCCGAGCCCGGAGCCCTTGAGGAACGCCGTCGGGTGCAGCATCTCCTGCATACCGGGGCCGCCCGCCGGGCCCTCGTAGCGGATCACCAGCACCTCACCGGGCTGGATCTCCTTCTTGAGGATGGCCGAGACCGCCTCCTCCTGGCTTTCCAGCACGCGCGCCGGACCCTCGAAGCGCCACAGTTCCTCGTCGATGCCCGCGGACTTGATGACGGCGCCGTTCTCGGCGAGGTTGCCGCGCAGGATCGCGAGCCCGCCGTCCTTGGTGTAGGCGTGCTCGACGTCGTGGATGCAGCCGCCCGCGGCGTCGGTGTCCAAAGAGGACCAGCGGTTCTCCGTGGAGAACGCCTCCGTGGTGCGCACCCCGCCCGGCGCCGCGTGGAACAGCTCCACGGCGCGTTCCGACGGCTTCTCGGCGCGGATGTCCCAAGTGGACAACCACGATTCGAGGTCCGGTGAGTGCACGGAGTGGACGTCGGTGTTCAGCAGCCCGCCGCGGTACAGCTCGCCGAGGATGGCCGGGATGCCACCGGCGCGGTGGACGTCCTCCATGTGGTAGTCCGAGTTCGGCGCGACCTTCGACAGGCACGGCACGCGGCGGCCGATGGCGTCGATGTCGTCGATGGTGAAGTCGACCTCGCCCTCCTGCGCGGCGGCGAGGACGTGCAGCACCGTGTTGGTGGAACCGCCCATCGCCATGTCGAGGGCCATCGCGTTCTCGAAAGCCTTCTTCGACGCGATCGAGCGCGGGAGCGCGGACTCGTCGTCGTGGGAGTACCAGCGCTCGCACAGTTCGACGACGGTGCGGCCGGCGTCCTCGAACAGCGCCTTGCGCGCGGCGTGCGTCGCGAGGGTCGAGCCGTTGCCCGGCAGGGAGAGGCCGAGCGCCTCGGTGAGGCAGTTCATCGAGTTCGCGGTGAACATGCCCGAACAGGAGCCGCAGGTCGGGCAGGCCGAGCGTTCCACAATGGACAGCCCGTCGTCGTCGACCTCGCTGCTGGCCGACGCGGAGATCGCGGTGATCAGGTCGGTGGGTGCCTGCGCGACCCCGCCGACGACCACGGCCTTCCCGGCCTCCATCGGCCCGCCGGAGACGAACACCACCGGGATGTTCAGCCGCATGGCGGCGTTCAGCATGCCCGGCGTGATCTTGTCGCAGTTGGAGATGCAGACCAGCGCGTCGGCCTGGTGGGCGTTCACCATGTACTCGACGGAGTCGGCGATGATCTCGCGCGAAGGCAGCGAGTAGAGCATTCCGCTGTGCCCCATGGCGATGCCGTCGTCGACGGCGATCGTGTGGAACTCGCGGGCGACACCGCCCGCCTCCTTCACCGCGCCGGCCACGATCTCGCCGAGGTCCTTGAGGTGCACGTGCCCCGGCACGAACTGGGTGTACGAGTTCGCGATGGCGACGATCGGCTTGCCGAAGTCGCTGTCGGTCATCCCGGTGGCGCGCCAGAGCGAGCGGGCGCCCGCCGCGTTGCGGCCGTGGGTGGTGGTCCGGGAACGGAGTTGAGGCACGGCTGACTCCAAGGTTCGGGTTGGGGACCAGGGCCTTGCCGGGCGAACCGGCGCCAAACTGGTCCTACCAATCCTACTCCCCGGACGCCGGCCCGGAACCCTCGGTCTTCTCGGCCGCCTTCTCCGCGGCCGGTTCCTTGATGTCGCCGAGGTTGTCGGTGAGCCCGGAGGGGTCGGCCATGCGACCCGCGCTGACCAGGGAGATCACCGGAAGGTGCCGGGTGCGCACGGCGGGGAGGGCGACCTTGGTCTCGTCGTTCAGCACCGCCTTCACCTTCGCCTTGTCGGTGATGGCGAGGCCCTTGAGCGAGGACCACGGCAAGTCCCGTCGACCGAACATCGTGCGGACTTCCAGGCCCTCGGCCGTCGCCGTCGTGCGCGTCCGGATCACGAACACCGCCAGCGCGATCGGGAAGACGTAGAGCCACTGGAGATAGGGCACGTCGCCGAACGCGACAGGCGTCACACAAACGACGAGAAAAGCGATCGCCAGCAATGCCGTGTTCGGGATTTTGAAGACGGCCTTGCGGACCTCGTTCGCCTGTTCCTGCTGCTTTTCTTCTGCCACCCTGAGATGGTGCACCGCGGTCGCCGGGGCACCGGAGGCGGGTCGGGAAGCGTGACGGCGGTGTCCAGCATGCGGAATCGCCGTCCCGCAGAGTTGACACTCTTGACAGGGACCGGCTAGTTTCACCCACGTGACAACGCAGACCGGCCTCGTACTTCCCCAGCGCGTCGACGCTTAGGGAAGTCTCCGCTGCGTCGACGCGCGACCCTCGTGCGACCACTCCGGTCGGCGGGGGTTTTTTGTTGCCTGGAACAATTTCAATCGCCGAACCAGCTGACGAATACCCGAACGAGTGACTAGACAAGACGAGGCAGACAAGCGATGACTAGTGCCACCTCGCGCACAGAAGCGAACGCCGGAACCTCTGGAGCCCGTCCCAAGCCGGCGCCGCCCGCCGGAACCCCCGTGAGGGTCACGGGCGCGCAGTCGCTCGTCCGTTCCCTCGAGGCGGTGGGCGCGGAAGTCGTGTTCGGTATTCCCGGCGGCACCATTCTTCCGGCGTACGACCCGTTGCTCGACTCGACGAAGGTCCGCCACGTCCTGGTCCGCCACGAACAGGGCGCGGGACACGCCGCCACCGGATACGCGCAGGCGACCGGCAAGGTCGGTGTGTGCATGGCCACGTCGGGCCCCGGCGCGACGAACCTGGTCACCCCGCTGGCCGACGCGAACATGGACTCGGTCCCGGTGGTCGCCATCACCGGCCAGCAGAGCCGCGCGCTGATCGGCACGGACGCCTTCCAGGAAGCCGACATCTGCGGCATCACGATGCCGATCACCAAGCACAACTTCCTGGTCACCGACCCGGCGGACATCCCGCGCACCATCGCGGAGGCGTTCCACCTCGCCTCGACCGGCCGCCCCGGCCCGGTCCTGGTGGACATCCCCAAGGACGTCCTGCAGGAGATGACCTCCTTCTCCTGGCCGACGGAACTGCGGCTGCCGGGCTACCGGCCCACGCTGCGCCCGCACGGCAAGCAGGTCCGCGAGGCCGCCCGCCTGATCAGCAAGTCGCGTCGCCCGGTCCTCTACGTCGGCGGTGGCGTGATCAAGGCCGACGCGGCAGGGCAGCTGAGGGAACTGGCCGAGCTGACCGGGATCCCGGTCGTCACCACGCTGATGGCCCGCGGCGCCTTCCCCGACTCGCACCCGCAGCACCTCGGCATGCCGGGGATGCACGGCTCGGTCTCCGCGGTCGCCGCGATGCAGCGGGCGGATCTGCTGATCGCCCTCGGCGCCCGCTTCGACGACCGCGTCACCGGCCAGCTGTCCTCGTTCGCGCCGGACGCCGCCATCGTGCACGCCGACATCGACCCGGCCGAGATCTCCAAGAACCGCAAGGCGGACGTGCCGATCGTCGGCGACTGCGCCGAGATCATCACCGAACTGATCGAGGCCGTCCGCGCGGAGACCGACAAGTCCGCGAAACCGGATCTGAAGGACTGGTGGACCCAGGTCAGTGCCTGGCGCGACGACTACCCGGCCGGTTACGAATGGCCGGAGGACGGAACGCTTTCGCCGCAGTACGTCATCGAGCGCATCGGCTCGCTCGTCGGCCCGGACGCGGTCTACACCGCCGGCGTCGGCCAGCACCAGATGTGGGCCGCGCAGTTCGTGAAGTACGAGAACCCGCGCACCTGGATCAACTCCGGCGGCCTCGGCACGATGGGCTTCGCCGTCCCGGCCGCGATGGGCGCCAAGTTCGGCCTGCCCGACAAGCAGGTCTGGGCCATCGACGGTGACGGCTGTTTCCAGATGACGAACCAGGAACTGGCCACCTGCGCCATCGAAGGCGCGCCGATCAAGGTCGCCGTCATCAACAACGGCAACCTGGGCATGGTCCGCCAGTGGCAGAACCTCTTCTACTCGGAGCGGTACTCCAACACCGATCTCGGTACCCACAAGCACCGCATCCCCGACTTCACCCTGCTCGCGGAGGCGCTCGGCTGCGCCGGGCTCCGTTGCGAGACCAAGGAAGACGTCGACGCCACCATCCGGCGCGCCATGGAGATCAACGACCGCCCCGTCGTGATCGATTTCGTGGTGGGGAAGGATGCCCAAGTGTGGCCCATGGTGGCCGCGGGCACCGGTAACGACGAAATCATGTCCGTGCGCGGAATCCGCCCGCTCTTCGACGACGACGAAGTCGCCGCCGAGGCGGAGATCAACGCCGCGGTGGAAGGAGACGCGCGATGAGCGTGCACACCCTGAGCGTTCTGGTGGAGAACAAACCCGGTGTCCTCGCGCGGGTTTCCGGATTGTTCTCCCGGCGCGGATTCAACATCGAATCACTCGCCGTCGGGCCCACGGAGAATCCCGAGGTGTCCCGGATGACGATCGTGGTCGCCGTCGAAGAGCTACCGCTCGAACAGGTGACCAAACAGCTCAACAAGCTGGTCAACGTCATCAAGATCGTGGAATTGGAAAAGTCCACAGCCGTGCAGCGCGAACTGCTGCTTGTCAAGGTCCGGGCCGACGCGACCGTGCGCAGCCAGGTTTTGGAGACAGTGCAGCTTTTCCGTGCGAAAGTGGTGGACGTGTCCCCCGAGGCGCTCACCGTCGAAGCCACCGGGACCTCGGACAAGATCGGTGCCCTGCTGCGGATGCTGGAGCCCTATGGCATTCGTGAACTGGTCCAGTCCGGAATGGTCGCGGTCGGCCGTGGCGCCCGTTCGATAACCGCCACCTCCGCCCGCTGATAAAACTTTTGTTTGTAAGTCAGGAAAGGAAGTAGTACCCCTCATGGCAGTGGAAATCTTTTACGACGACGACGCGGACCTTTCGATCATCCAGGGTCGCAAGGTCGCCGTGATCGGCTACGGCAGCCAGGGTCACGCGCACTCGCTCAGCCTGCGCGACTCCGGTGTCGACGTCCGCATCGGGCTGCCCGAGGGCTCGAAGTCGCGGGCGAAGGCCGAGGAGCAGGGCCTGCGCGTGCTGACCCCCGCCGAGGCCAGCGCCGAAGCCGACCTGATCATGATCCTCGCGCCCGACACCAAGCAGCGCGCGATCTACGAGAAGGACATCGAGCCGAACCTCAAGGACGGCGACGCGCTGTTCTTCGGTCACGGCTTCAACATCCGCTACGACCTGATCAAGCCGCCGGCAGGCGTGGACGTCGCCATGGTCGCCCCGAAGGGCCCGGGCCACCTGGTCCGCCGCCAGTTCGTCGACGGCAAGGGCGTCCCGGCGCTCATCGCGGTCGAGCAGGACGCCTCCGGCACCGCGCAGGCACTCGCGCTGTCCTACGCCGCCGCCATCGGTGGCGCCCGCGCCGGCGTCATCAAGACGACCTTCACCGAGGAGACCGAGACCGATCTCTTCGGCGAGCAGGCCGTCCTCTGCGGTGGCGCCTCCGCGCTGGTGCAGACCGGTTTCGAGGTGCTCACCGAGGCGGGCTACGCCCCGGAGATCGCCTACTTCGAGGTGCTGCACGAGCTGAAGCTGATCGTCGACCTCATGTACGAGGGCGGCATCGCGCGTCAGCGTTACTCGATCTCCGACACCGCCGAGTACGGCGACCTGACCCGCGGCCCGCGTGTCATCTCGCCGGCGGTCAAGGAAGAGATGAAGAAGATCCTCGGCGAGATCCAGGACGGCACCTTCGCCCGTGAGTGGGTCGCCGAGGACGAGGCCGGACGGCCGAACTTCACCAAGCTCGAGGAGCAGGGCAACCAGCACCCGATCGAGGAGACCGGCAAGAAGCTGCGCGACCTGATGTCGTGGGTGGACCGCCCGATCACCGAGACCGCCTAGTTGTCGCCGAAGGGGCCCTTCACCGCATGCGATGCGGTGAAGGGCCCCTTCGTCTCGCGTGCCGGAAAGCGATACCGTGGGCACCATGAGTGAGCAGCCGGTGGACGACAAGGCCCATATCCGGCACGAGCTGGACCTGACCGACGCGACGTGGATCCGGGCGGAACCGGAGGGCGCGAATCTCGACGACTGTGTCGAGTACGCGCTGGTACCGCACACCGACGGCGTCACCTATACCGCGATGCGCCAGTCCTCGAACCAGGACGGCACCGTTCTCGTGTTCACCCCGGCGGAATGGGACGCGTTCGTGAAAGGCGTCCGGGACGGGGAATTCGACCTTCCCTAGACGAGCGCGAACAGGTCGTCCAGCCGCCCGGCGACGGCCGCGAGGGCGAGATGGTCGCCGTAGTCACGGGATTCGACGATCAGCCCGTCCCGCACGCGCAGCACGAAGATGTTGGCGACGCGGAATTCCGGGCTGCCGCCCGCCGTGCCCTGATAAGCGAATTCGCCGATCACCACTTCGGGGTCGAGGGTTTCGTGGATCACCAGATCGCGGACCTGGAACCGGACCCGGTGCTGCTCGCCGAACGTGAAATGCTCGTACAGGTCTTCCCGCGTCCTCAGCGTTTTCGACCCGGGCAGGAACGGGTGTGTGACCCGGGTTTCCTCGGCGTAGAGCGCTGCCAGTTCGCTCCACTTCCCGTCCGCGACGCCGTGGACGAGCCGCTCGAACACGCCGCGCGGACTCTTCGGGTCCGCCGTCGACGCCGGGCGGGGCGGAACCGGGGTGAGTACCCGTTCCGCGGTTTCGTAGCTCTTCTTCAGTTCTTCCAGACCGTCGCGCGCCGCGACGAGACGCAGGTAGTCGTGGTAGTCGCGTGCGTGCGCGATGAGCCCGTCGCGCACCCGGAGGAACTGGATGTTGGCGATGTCGAAGGACTTGCCGGTGTCGAGGACTTCGCCGACGTTGCGGTACTCGGCGATGATCACCTCCGGGTCGGTTGTCCCGTGAACCAGGACATCAGTCCGGTCCATGCGTACGCCGAATCCGCCGCCGAAGGTCTTTCGAAGGGTCTCGCGACCTTCGAACCGGGTCGGTACGGGTGGGTGTTGCGGGTTCTCGACGACGGCGTCTTCCGCGTAGAGCGCGAAAATCTCGTCCCAGCGCCTGGCGGTGATGTCTTCGGACAGCTTGTCGAAGACTTGGCGGGGTGTGGTCATGAGGGCTCCCAGTCAGACAAAACGGAGTCTGTAGTCCGCCTCTGAAGATACGGACTACTGACTCCGCTTGTCCACTGGTTCCGGAGCGGGCTTTCACGGCACTCGGATCCGCCCCGAGGCCGCGTGGCCCGCCGGCGCGGCGTGCCGTGGGGGACGGCGAGGGTTGAGTTCAGGCCTCGCCTCGCAGTACCGCAAGGATCTCGCGCTGGTCGAAGTGTTCCGCCCATCCGATCGCCGACGACGAGTACAGCGAGTCCTCGACGGAGGGGTCCGCCCCCGCTGCCAGCAACGCCCGGACCGCGGCCGGATGCCCGCCCTGCACGGCGAGATGAAGCGCCGTGACGTCCTCACCGTGGGAAAGCCCGCCGAAGGTCCCGCGCTGGTTCACCGAGGCCCCGAGTTCCACGAGGGTCCCGATCACCGAAGCCTTCCCCTGGGCCGCGGCCCACGTCAGTGCCGTCCCCCGGTAGACGTCGGCGTTCACCTCGGCGCCCCGTGCGACCAGGGTGCGGACAGCGGAGGACCGGTCGTTCCGCGCGGCCCACGAAAGCGCCTCGTTCAGGATCTCGGCGGGATCGTCGCCCGGCCGCCATTCCGGGAAACCACTGTGCGGCCGGTGGAACTCGCGATGCGCCCCCGCCGCCGGGGCGAGCGTGCCGTCCGGTGCGACCAGTGAGTCGAGCAGGGCGGCGTTCCCGAGTCCGGCGGCGACACGCAGGTTGCCGGGGGAGAGGCTGTGCGAGGCCAGCAGTTCGGCGGCCTCGCGGTGGCCCCAGAACAGCGCGGCCACCAGCGGTGTCCCGCCGTCGCCGCGGGCGGGTACGTCGACGGGGGCGCCCGCGTCGAGCAGCATCGTGATCAGCAGCGGCAGGCCGAGATAGCCTGCCTGGTGCAGTGCCGTCCAGCCGTGCACGTTGCCCGACGCGGGATCGGCCCCGTGGTCGAGCAGGATCCGGCACAGCCGCTCGTCGTGGGTCGCGGCGGCCATGCCGAGCAGGTCGTTCCCGTTCTTCCCGTGCGCGTGGACCAGGGTGGGCAGGTCCCCGATCAGGCGCGCGAGCCCCGCGAGGTCCCGCGCGTCGATCAGTTCGCGCGCCTTGTCGAAAGCGAGTTCAGCCGGTGACGTCACGTTTCCGCACGTTACCGCGCACCCCCGACAAAAGCCGCCACTCCGCCATCGGGATCCGGTCGTCCCCGGTCAGCACCTGCAGGCAGACGTGGTCCGCCCCCGCGTCCAGATGTGCTTGCACCCGTGCGGAGATCGCGTCCTCGCCGACGGCGACCAGCGCGTCCACGAGCCGGTCGGAACCGTAATCCGCTTCGGTGATACCGAACCTCCGCAGATTCGCCTGGTGATGGGCCGCCTGTGCCAGGTACGCCGACACGTGTCGCCGCGCGATCTCCCGATCCGGGCCCAGCACGACGGCCTGCTCGACAGCGAGGAAGGCCGAAGGGCCCATGACCTCCCGTGCCCACGCGGTGTGCTCGACGGGGACGAAGTACGGATGCGCGCCGTCGGTGCGTTCCGCGGCCAAGGAGAGCATCTTCGGCCCCAGCGCGGCCAGGAGCCTCGGATGCGGGGAGTCCGGAGTGGACAGTTCGGCCTCGTCCATGGCGTCGAGATAGCCGCGCATCGCTTCCAGTGGTCTCGTGCCCCGCCGGTGCCCGCCCAGTCCGAGGACGAACCGGCCGGGATAGGCCTCGGCGAGGGTCCGTCCGGCGGCCGCGGCGGTCGCCGGTTCCCGCTGGTCGAAGCGCGCGATCCCGGTGGCGATCCTCAGCCGGGACGTCGCCGCCAGCAGCAGCCCCGCCTGCGTGAACGCCTCCCGTCCCAGGTGCTCGCCGAACCACAGCGTGTCGAAGCCGAGTTCTTCGACTTCCGACGCGGCGTCGCGGACGGCGCCGATTTCCTTGCCGTCGAAGGAGAACGTCCAGATCCCGACGCTCATCGGGTCACCTCCGTCAGCGCCGGGGCCAGACGCTCCAGCTGGGTCACCATGGCCGCGAGGTCGTCACCCACCGGATTGACGAGCACCGTGTCCGCCCCGGCGTCGACGAGTTCTTGGATCCGCCGCGCGATCCTCTCCTCGTTGCCCCAGGCGGTCAGCCCGTCGACGAGCCGGTCGCTGACACCGTCGATGTCGGCGTCGGTGTAGCCCAGCCGCTTCCAGCCTTCGACGTAGTGCTGGATCTTGTAGCGCTTCATGAGTCCGACGTTCTTCGCGACGTTCGCCCGCGCGTCTTCCCGGTCGCCGAGCAGGACCGCGTGCTCCGGGATGAGCAGCTTGTCCGGTCCGAGGATTTCGCGGGCATACGGCGTGTGCCCGACGGGCTGGGCGAACGGATGCGCGCCGTGCGTCCGGTCGCGCGCGAGTTCGAGCATCTTCGGGCCGACGGCGGCGAGGACACGCGGAAACGGGACCGGCGAAGGGAATTCCGCCTCCGCCGCGGCCATGGCCGCGAGGTAGTCGCGGGTCTGTTCGAGCGGGCGGTAGTCCGAGCCGGACTTCGCGGCCTGGCGCGCGTGGCCGATCCCGACGCCGAGGACGAACCGGCCGGGGAAGGCGTGCGCGAGCGTCCGCCCGCCGCTCTGCGCGGTGTAGGCGGGCCGCGACCAGATGTTGGCGATCCCGGTGCCGAACACCACCCGTTCGGTGGAAGCGAGCGCGATGGCGCTTTCGGCGAACACTTCCCGGCCACCGGGCCCCTCGCCGCCCCACACCGTGCGGTAGCCCAGCTCTTCGAGCCGCCGGATCGCCCGCACCTCTTCGTCGGGCGGCGGGGCCAGCGGGGCGAGCGGCAGCCAGACGCCCACCGGTCCCAGCCGGTCCCGGGTCTCTTCGATCAAATCCACTTCAAGTTCTCCCCAGCTAACATGAGGCAGCCTCCGGTTACTTCGCCGAACTATACGGAGGGTGCCTCCGATTTGTCGAGACTAAGCTCGGGACGCGATGGACACCGAGAAGAAACCGCTGCGCGCGGACGCCCGGCGCAACTACGAGCGCCTCGTCGAGGAGGCGAAGCGTGCCTTCGCCGTGCGCGGGGTCGAGGCCTCGCTGGAGGACATCGCCCGCAACGCCGGCGTCGGCATCGGGACGCTCTACCGGCATTTCCCCACGCGGGAGGCGCTGGTCGAGAAGGTGCTTCGCGATCGGTTCGACGGTCAGGCCGTCGCGGCCCGCGAGCTGCTCGCGTCCCCTGAGCCGTTGAGAGCACTGAGGGTCTGGCTCACCGGCCTCGGCGAGCAGTCGGCGTCCTATCGGGGACTACCCGAACTGATGGTCGACGTCCTCGACGACGAGACCTCGCCGCTGTACGCGTCCTGTCACGCGATGCGTGACGGTGTGTCCCACCTGGTGGAAAGGGCGAAGGCCTCGGGTGAACTCCGGGCGGACGTCACAGCGCACGAAATACTGGTGCTGCTGCACGCGCTTTCCTGGGCCAGTGAACACCTTTCGGGTGACAAGGCCCTCGGTCGGCTCCTCGATCTCGTTTTCGCGGGATTACGGGCGAGTTAACAATCCCCTGTCAGCAGGTCTAAACTCCGGCGCACCGGGCACAACGGCGTGACCGATCCGAGAGTCGCAGGCATAGGACCAGATAGTGGGAGCCGTATCGTGACCAAGCCGAACAAGCCCGTCGTCCTCATCGCGGAGAAGCTCGCTCCTTCCGTATTGAGCGTGTTCTCCGACGAGGTCGAGGTCCAGCATGTGGACGGCACGGACCGCCCCGCGCTGCTCGAAGCCGTGAAGACGGCGGACGCGCTGCTCGTGCGGTCCGCGACCAAGGTCGACGCCGAGGTCCTCGCCGCCACCACCTCGCTCAAGGTCGTCGCCCGCGCCGGCGTCGGGCTGGACAACGTCGAGGTCCCCGCCGCCACCGCACGCGGTGTGCTGGTGGTCAACGCGCCGACGTCGAACATCGTCTCCGCCGCCGAGCACGCGGTCGCGCTGCTGCTCGCGGTCGCCCGCCGGGTCCCGGCCGCGGACCAGAGCCTCCAGGGCGGCGCGTGGAAGCGCAGTGCCTATTCCGGCGTCGAGATCCAGGGCAAGACCGTCGGTGTGGTCGGCCTCGGCAAGATCGGCCAGCTGTTCGCGCAGCGCCTCGCCGCCTTCGACACCAAGCTCATCGCGTACGACCCCTACGTCTCGGCCGCCCGCGCCGCGCAGCTCGGCATCGAGCTGGTCACGCTGGACGAGCTGCTGGAGCGCGCCGACGCGATCTCCATCCACCTGCCGAAGACGCCGGAGACCAAGGGCCTGATCGGCGCCGAGGCGCTGAAGAAGGTCAAGCAGGGCGTCATCATCGTCAACGCCGCGCGCGGTGGCCTCATCGACGAGCAGGCGCTGGCGGACGCGGTCGGCTCCGGGCACGTCGGCGGTGCCGGTGTCGACGTGTTCGTCACCGAACCCACCACCGAGAGCCCGCTGTTCGGCCTGCCGAACGTCGTCGTCACCCCGCACCTGGGCGCGTCGACCGCCGAGGCGCAGGACCGCGCGGGCACCGACGTCGCGAAGTCCGTGCTGCTCGCGCTGCGCGGCGACTTCGTGCCGGACGCGGTGAACGTCGCCGGCGGCGGCACGGTCGGCGAGCACGTGCGGCCGTACCTCTCGCTCACCCAGAAGCTCGGCACGGTGCTGACCGCGCTCAACCCGAAGGCGCCGACCTCGGTCACCGTCGTGGTCAAGGGCGAGCTGTCCACCGAGGACGTCAGTGTGCTGCCGCTCGCGGCCGAACGCGGCGTGTTCTCCGGCGTCGTCGAGGACCAGGTCACCTTCGTGAACGCGCCGCGCGTGGCCGAAGAGCTGGGTGTCCAGGTCGATCTGGTCGTCGAGCCGGAGAGCCCCAAGTTCCGCAGCCTGGTCACCGTCCGCGCGGTGCACGCCGACGGCCAGACCCTTTCGGTGTCCGGTTCGGTCACCGGCAAGGACGAGGTCGAGAAGCTGGTCGAGGTCAACGGCCGCCACTTCGACCTGCGTGCCGAGGGCAACGTGCTGCTGCTGGAGTACCCGGACCGCCCGGGCATCATGGGCCGCGTCGGCACGCTGCTCGGCGAGGCGGGCATCAACATCGAGGCCGCGCAGATCAGCCAGACCACCGACGGCGCGGACGCGGTCATGCTGCTGCGGGTGGACCGTTCGGTGGACTCGCACCTGCTGGAGCCGATCGGCGCCACCGTCGGCGCGCACACCATTCGCGCGGTCGACTTCAGCTGACCTGCGAGATCCGTAACCGAAAGCCGCGTCCGACGGACGCGGCTTTCGTTATATGGCAACACATTGCGGCCACTCTTCGCGAGTGGTCGACTACTCGCGAAGAGCAAGATTCAATAACGGTGAAAAATGCCTACTGAAGTCGTGCTGGTCCCCGGATAGGTTTCTCCGGCGAGGCCGAACCATCGCGCCGTCAAGGGCACGGCGCGGCGCCGGGGCTCACCGTCGGGGGTGTGTTCGAGCGGCAGGCAGGT
Source organism: Amycolatopsis sp. cmx-4-19 (assembly GCA_049998115.1). Classification (GTDB taxonomy): domain Bacteria; phylum Actinomycetota; class Actinomycetes; order Mycobacteriales; family Pseudonocardiaceae; genus Amycolatopsis. Next base: position 18,756 of record JAEBEO010000014.1, read on the forward strand.
TCCGAGTCAAGGCCTCGAGTGAGGGCACGTACTCATGAACAGATCCCGCGTACCCCGGTGGGCCATCCGCTCGTCGGCCGCGGTCTTCGCCGCGTTGCTCGCGACGTCCGTGACCGGGGCGACCGCAGCCGCACAGGATGTCCCCCTCGCGGACGGCATCACGCCGGCGAAGATCGACCGTAACGGATTCCAGGGGAAGGTCGAGCCGAAACTCAAGGCCGCACAGGGCAAGATCACCGCCTTCGTCGAACTGGCCAAGCAGCCCGCCGTCGACGCCTTCAACGCCGAGCAGAACAAGGGCGCGGGCAAGGAGAAGGCCAAGCAGGCCGCCAAGGCGGCCAAGGCCGACGCCGGCGCCGCGGTGAACTCCGTCGTCGGGCAGCTCAAGGCCGCCGACGCCGGCACCCAGCTGGTCACCCAGACCTCCAACGCGGTCGCGGGCGCGGTCGTCACGGCCGACGCGGCGAAGATCCGCGACCTGGCCAAGCGGCCGGACGTCGTCTCGGTCAAGACGGTGGTGCCGAAGACCCGCACCAACTCCAGCGCGGTCCAGCTCACCAACACGCTGGCCTCCTGGCAGCAGACCGGCCGCTACGGCGACGGCATCCGCGTCGGCGTGATCGACGACGGCATCGACTACACCCACGCCGACTTCGGCGGCCCCGGCACCGCCGCGGCGTACAACGCGATCAACCGCGACCAGGCCACCCCGGCCTTCCCGACCGACAAGGTCGTGGGCGGTATCGACCTGGTCGGCGACGCCTACGACACGGGCAGCGCCGACCCGGCCCTCCACGTCCCGAAGCCGGACCCCAACCCGCTTTCCTGCGGCCACCACGGCACGCACGTCTCGGGCACGGTCGCCGGATTCGGTGTGGACGAGGCGGGCAAGACGTTCACAGGTGACTACAAGAAGCTGAACAAGAAGAAGATCGAAGCGATGCAGATCGGCCCGGGCACCGCGCCCAAGGCCCTCCTGTACGCGATCAAGGTCTTCGGCTGCGACGGCTCGACCAACGTCACCTCGCAGGCGCTCGACTGGTCGCTCGACCCCGACGGTGACGGCGACTTCACCGACCACCTCGACGTGGTCAACCTGTCACTGGGCGGCGACTTCGCCACCCCGGACGACCCGGACTCGCTGTTCGTCCGCAAGATCGCCGCGAACAACGTCGTCCCGGTCTTCTCCGCGGGCAACGGCGGCGACCTCAACGACGTCGGCGGCGCGCCGGGCAACACGCCCGAGGCGCTGACCGTCGCCAGCAGCCGCGACGCCTCCGTCCTCCGTGACGCCGTCGAGGCCGTGGCCCCCGCCGGGATCAAGGGTGCGAAGACCGGGCAGTTCAGCCAGAACTACGCGACCTACGACACGCTCGACGTCACCGCGCCGGTGGTCAAGCTGTCCGCCGCCAACGCGGCCGGGTGCAACCCGTACTCCGCCGCCGACAAGACGGCCGCCGCGGGCAAGATCGTCTGGCTCGAATGGGACGACAACGACGCGACCCGCGCGTGCGGTTCGGGCGTCCGCTCGAACAACGCGCAGGCCGCCGGTGCCAAGGGCGCGCTGTTCTCCTCGACGCTGGAGCACTTCTCGGCCGGTATCGCGGGCAACGCGGCCACGCCGACATTCCAGCTGACCGGCAGCGCGACCGCCTCGGTCCGCTCGTCGCTCAACGCGGGTACGCTGCAGATCCGGATGACCGGCAAGGGCCGCGTGTCCGTGCCGACCACCGATCAGTCCATTGTGGACACCCCGAGTTCGTTCACCTCGCGTGGCGGGCGCGGTCCGGCCGTCAAGCCGGACGTCGCGGCCCCGGGTGACTCGATCTCGTCGGCGCTCAGCGGCAGCGGTTCGGGACGCCTGGTCATCTCCGGGACGTCGATGGCGGCTCCGCACACCACGGGTATCACCGCCCTGATCCGTCAGGCGCACCCGGACTGGTCGGTCGAGGAGATCAAGGCGTCGGTCATCAACACCGCCGGCCACGACATCCACGACGAGTCGGGCCGCACCTACGGCCCGCAGCGGGTCGGCAGCGGCCGGATCGACGCGAAGGCCGCGCTGGACAACCAGGTCCTGGCCTACGTCGTCGACAACCCCGGCTTCGTCACGGTCAACTTCGGCACCGTCGAAGCGGGCGGCCCGGTCTCCCTGACCAAGACGGTCAAGGTGGTCAACAAGGGCATCAAGCCGGTCGAGTACTCGGTGGGCTACGAAGCCGTGAACTCGCTCCCCGGTGTCGAGTACACAGTGGACAAGCCGACGGTGAAGCTGAGCCCGCGCGGTGTCGCGCTGGTGAAGGTGACCCTGAAGATCGCCGATCCCAAGGCGCTCCGCAAGGTCATGGACCCGACCATGGCGGCGGCGCAGGTCGGCCTCGCCCGGCAGTTCGTGGCGGACGCCTCCGGCCGGATCGCGTTCACCCCGAAGAGCGGGACCACCGTTCCGCTGCGTCTTTCGGTGTACTCCGCGCCGAAGCCCGTCTCGTCGATCAACACCCCGGGCTCGATCACGTTCGGCGCCGGCCAGAACCAGGCCGTCGTCAACCTGACCGGCAAGGGTGTGGACCAGGGCGCCGGCCCGCAGCGGTACCGCTCGCTGATCAGCGTGCTCGAACTGCAGGCGGAATCCCCGCAGCTGCCCGAGTGCGACGGCAGTGTCACCACCGACTGCACGCTGAACGAGACGGCCAAGGGCGGCGACCTGCGCTACGTCGGCGCGGCGTCGACGGCCCCGCTGGCCAAGGCACAGGGTGAGCCGGAGAACGCGTTGCTGGCCTTCGGTCTCACGAGCTGGAGCAACCTGGCCAACCTGGGCAGCAACACCTCGCCGTTCGTGGACATCGACACCACGGGTGACGGGCAGCCGGACTTCGAGACCTACGTCACGAAGGTGACCGCCACCGACGTCCTGGTGGCCGTCACCGTGGCGCTGAAGCCGGGCTTCCCGCAGGTGGACATCCAGCCGGTCAACGGCCAGCTCGGCGACGTCGACACGAACGTGTACGACACCAACGTCGTCGTGCTGCCGGTGAGCATCGCCGCGCTGGACATCGACCCGAACGCCGCGTCGCACAAGATCAGCTACACCGTCGGGACCTCCGGGTTCTACGCGGCGCCGGGTGCGGGCTCGTCGACGATCGACTACGTCGGCACGCCGCTTTCGTTCGACGCCTTGGCTCCCGCGTACACCGTCCAGGGTGGCGGCGACGCCGCGCTGGGCTACGTCGCGAAGCCGGGCACGGCACTGGTGGTCAACCGCAACGCGGCCGCGCAGGACACCGTCCTCGGCCTGCTGGCGATCGGGCACCACAACGCCTCGGGCAACCGGGCGAACGTGGTCAAGATCCAGGCGAACGCCGCGGGCGGCGACGCCGGGGTCGACCGGCCGGGCAACGGCGGACGGCACACCGGGCGTCAGCCGATCGGTGTGGGCTGACGCGATGGTGCGATAACCCGCGTCCGATGAGGTGAGGGACGCCCTGGCGGCAAGCTTTCCGCCAGGGCGTCCCTTCTTGTATTCACTCTTTCGGCTGTCTCGCTCTGTGGGAGATTCCGGCATAAGGGTGGTGCGGCTACGGCTACCGGGCTACGGCCGGTAACCTTCCGCTGCTGGCGTTTTCTTGCGGATGGGCCATCCGGACCTGCCGGTGGCCTGGTCTACGGAGGTGTGTGGATGCGGCTCGCGGTGATCCCAGGAGACGGGATCGGGCCCGAAGTGGTCTCCGAGGCGCTCAAGGTGCTCGGTGAGGTCGTACCGACGGCGGAGATCACGAACTACGACCTCGGCGCCGCCCGGTGGCACTCCACCGGTGAGCTGCTTCCGGAGTCCGTGCTCGGTGAACTCCGTCAGCACGATGCGATCCTGCTGGGCGCGGTGGGCGACCCGACGGTGCCGAGCGGCATCCTGGAGCGCGGATTGCTGCTGCGGCTCCGGTTCGAACTCGACCATCACGTGAACCTCCGCCCCGCGCGGCTCTACCCGGGCGTGCGCGGCCCGCTCGCCGAGTCGGGCGAGATCGACATGGTCGTCGTGCGTGAAGGCACCGAAGGCCCGTACGCGGGCAACGGTGGTTTGCTGCGCAAGGACACCGAGAACGAGATCGCGACGGAGGTCAGCGTCAACACGGCGTTCGGCGTCCGGCGCGTGGTGACCGACGCGTTCAACCGTGCCGAGGCGCGACCGCGCAAGCACCTGACGCTCCTGCACAAGACGAACGTGCTGGAGTACGCGGGCTCGCTGTGGTCGCGGATCGTCGAGGAGGTCTCGCTGGAGCACCCGGAGGTGACCGTCGCGTATTCCCATGTGGACGCGGCGACGATCCACCTGGTGACCGACCCGTCGCGGTTCGACGTCGTGGTGACGGACAACCTGTTCGGCGACATCATCACCGACCTGGCGGCCGCCGTGACCGGCGGCATCGGACTGGCGGCGAGCGGGAACCTCGACATCACCCGGCGGAACCCGAGCATGTTCGAGCCGGTGCACGGCAGCGCGCCGGACATCGCGGGCCAGGGTCTCGCCGACCCGACCGCCGCGGTGCTGTCGGTCTCGCTGCTGCTGGACCACTTGGGACAGAAGGAAGCGGCGCGGCGGATCGAGGCCTCGGTGGCCTTCGATCTCGCGACCCGCGACCAGGCGTCCCCGGGTGCGACGCACGCGATCGGTGACCGGCTGGCGGCCCTGGTGTCGTCGAACGTGCGCCCGGTCTCGCACTAACTCCCTCGTGTCCGGGGCGGTCCTACTGTCCGTGAAGGCCTCCTTGAGGGACCCAGAGTCCCTCAAGGAGGCCTTCACGGACCAGCCACCCGCCGCACCCCATCCCGGAAGGTGGGAAGTGCCGCCCGGCTTGTGGACGCCTGGCGGAGCATGTGCCATGATGCGTCCGTGACCTCCCGCACCATCATTATCGCCGAGCGCGCCGGATAACCGCTCCACAAGAGCCCCCGGCGCGCAACCTCTCGCACCCATGCGGGAGGTTTTTTTGTTGCCTGAACCAGTTTTGCCTCCCGCCACAAGGAGAATCCCGTGACCCGCACGGAGCCCGCCGACACACCGCTCGGCGACGCCTTCCACCTGTACGACACGACGTTGCGCGACGGCGCGCAGCGCGAGGGGATCTCCTACTCCGTCACGGACAAACTGGCGGTGGCGAGGCTGCTCGACGATCTCGGGGTCGGGTTCATCGAAGGCGGCTGGCCGGGCGCGCTGCCCAAGGACACGGAATTCTTCGCCCGCGCGGCCTCGGGCGAGCTGAAACTGCGGCACGCCGCGCTCGTCGCGTTCGGCGCGACGCGCAAGGCGGGCACCACCGCGGACCAGGACAAGCAGGTGCGGGCCCTGCTCGACTCTCAGGCGCCGGTGATCACGCTGGTGGCCAAATCGGATCTCCGGCACGTCGAACGCGCACTGCGGGTCGACGTCGGCGAAGCCTGCGCGATGGTGCGGGACACCGTCGCCTTCCTCGTCGGCGAAGGACGTCGCGTCTTCCTTGACGCGGAACACTTCTTCGACGGCTACGCGTTCTCCCCGGACACCGCGCTGAAGGTGCTCGACGCGGGCATGAACGCCGGAGCCGACGTCGCCGTGCTGTGCGACACCAACGGCGGCCAGCTGCCGCTCGGCCTCACGGAAACCGTCCGCGAGGTCAAGGAAAGGACCGGATTCCGGCTCGGGATCCATTGTCAGGACGACACTTCCTGTGCGGTGGCGAATTCCGTCGCCGCCGTGCAGGCCGGCGTGACGCACGTCCAGTGCACCGCCAACGGTTACGGCGAACGGGCGGGTAACGCCGATCTGTTCGCCGTGACGGGAAATCTGGTGACCAAACTCGGCATGGAGGTCCTCCCGACCGGAGGCGCCGCCGAGCTCACCCGGGTCTCCCATGCCCTTGCCGAAATCGCCAACCTCGCCCCCTACACCCACCAGGCTTACGTAGGGGCGTCGGCTTTCGCTCACAAGGCGGGACTGCACGCGAGCGCGATCAAGGTGGATCCGTTGCTGTACAACCACATCGATCCAGCTTCTGTCGGCAATGACATGCGGGTACTGGTCACCGAGATGGCCGGCAGGGCCAGCCTGGAGCTCAAGGGACGTGAGCTCGGGGTCGACCTTGCCGGCCAGCCCGAGGCGCTGACGAGCGCCGTCCGCAAGGTGAAGCAACTCGAATCCGAAGGCTGGTCCTTCGAGGCCGCGGACGCCTCACTGGAACTGTTGCTGCGGCGGGAGGTCGACGGCCCGCAAAGCGACGTCCTCGACGAACCGCCGTTCGAACTCGAGTCGTACCGGGTGGTGCTGGACCACCGCTCCGACGGCCAGGTCGTCTCCGAGGCGACGGTGAAGGTGCACGTCGCCGGGCAGCGGGTGATCGCCACCGCCGAGGGCAACGGTCCCGTGCACGCCCTCGACGCCGCCCTGCGCGAGGCGCTCAGCCCGCACCTGTCCTGGTTGGACAGTGTCGAGCTGGCGGACTACAAGGTACGGATCCTGCCCGGCCACCCCGGCACCGACGCCGTCACGCGTGTGCTCGTCGAAACCAGCGACGGCGAGCGCGAATGGACCACGGTCGGCGTACACGGCAACATCGTCGAGGCGAGCTGGCTCGCGCTCTGCGACGCGCTCGTGCACAAGTCCCTCTCCGAGGGCCCGGCCTGAGGAGTCGTACAGTGGGGGAGTGCGTCTAGCCCGAATTGCTCATCCCGGTGGTGTCGCGTTCGCTTCGGTCGAAGGGGACGGCGACGACGCCCAGGTACTCGAAATCGCCGAGCACCCCTTCGGCAACCCCAACTTCACCGGCAAACGCTGGCCACTCGCCGACGTGCGGCTGCTCGCGCCGATCCTGCCGTCGAAGGTGATCGCGGTCGGCCGGAACTACGCCAAGCACGCGGCCGAGTTCGGCAACGAGGTCCCCGCGGACCCGATGCTGTTCATCAAGCCGTCGACCTCGGTGATCGGCCCGAACCTACCCATCCGGGTGCCGGGCGGCGTCGGCCGCGTCGATTTCGAGGGCGAACTCGCCATCGTCATCGGCCAGCCGGTGAAGAACGTCCCCGCCGCCCGCGCGGCGAGTGTGATCCTCGGCTACACCGTGGCGAACGACGTCAGCGCGCGTGACCTCCAGAAGGCCGACGGCCAGTGGGGCCGCGCGAAGGGGTTCGACACCTTCTGCCCGCTGGGCCCGTGGATCGAGACCTCGCTCGACGCGGCCGATCTCGCGCTCAGGTCCGAGGTGGACGGTGAGCTCAAACAGGACGGCCGGACGTCGGACCTGGTGCACAAGATCCCCGAGCTGGTCGAGTTCGTGTCCGGGGTGATGACGCTGCTGCCCGGCGACGTCATCCTGACCGGCACTCCCGAAGGCGTCGGCCCGATCGAGGACGGCCAGTCCGTTTCGATCACCATCGAAGGCATCGGCACCCTGACGAACCCGGTACAGAGCGTCTGACTCGTGCCATGAAAGGCCCCTTCATCGCGAAATCGCCATGAAGGGGCCTTTCGTCGTACCCGGAAGCTAACCTCCCGCCGGTTCCATCGGCCGCCGCGCGAACGCCGGGGCGTGCTCGGGCCGCAGGCCGAGGCCGAGCAGCCGCGCGGGAATGTAGGACAGCGCCGGGAAGCGCTTGAACAGTTTCACCATCGGCTCGGGAGGGCCGTTGCGCCGGCCCTCCATGACCGGCCGCAGGACGTTCTTGTGCAACATCCGTTGCAGTCCTTGCACCAGCATCGTCGGGGCGAGGCGGCGTTTGCGGACCTTCTCCAGCTCCGCCACCGTCGGCCTGCCGCGGCGCAGGGGGCCGGCGAGCAGGGTGGCGGCCGCGACCGCGTCCTGCACCGCGAGGTTGATACCGACCCCGCCGACCGGTGACATCGCGTGGGCCGCGTCACCGATGCACAGCAACCCGTCGAGATGCCATTTCCGCAACAGGTTCAGCTTGACGTCCAAGAATTTGATGTCGTCGGTGGTCTTCAGCTCGTCCACGCGGTCGGCCAGTTCGGGCAGGACCGCCGCCACGTTGGCCCGGAACGCCTCGATGCCCTTCGTGCGCAGGTCGTCGCCCTTGGGGCTGAGGTAGGCGATCTGGAAGTAGCCCTTGCGCGGCAGCGGCACGGCGAAGCGCCGATCCCGCATCTTCGGGGCCAGCGTGCCCTCGAGTTCGCCGTCACGCCGCGAGATCCGGAACCACCACGCGTCGAACGGGGTGTCGTACTCCTTCGGCACCAGCCCGGCCTCGCGCCTGGCCAGCGACCAGCGGCCGTCGGCGGCGATCACCAGGTCGGCGTGGAGTTCGCCGGTCTTTCCCCCGGCGTCGCGGTAACGCACTCCGGCCACCCGGCCCCGCTCCAGGATCAGACCGGTCATCTCGGTGCTCTGCCGCAGCGTGAACGTGGGTTCCCTCGCGCCGGCGTCGGCCAGCAGGTCCAGGAAGTCCCACTGCGGGACCAACGCGATGTAGGGGTGCGCCACCTTCAGCCGGGTCAGGTCCGCCAACCGCATCATCGTGCCGTCTTCGGCCGGGAAGCCGGCGTAGGCGATCTCGCTGTGCGGCAGGCTCAGGAACTTCTCGCCGAGCCCGAGTTCGTCGAGCAGTGTCAGCGTCGACGGGTGCACCGTGTCGCCGCGGAAATCCCTCAGGAAGTCCGCGTGCTTCTCCAGCACGGTCACCTCGATACCGGCCCTGGCCAGCAGCAATCCGGCGACCATCCCCGCGGGGCCACCGCCGACGACCACGCAGTTCGTGCGCTCGTTCATCCGTCCCACCCCTTCGGAACTCTTATTCATCACTTGTTGAATAAGCTCAGCATGCACCTGCCCGGCCGACGCGTCAAGCGCCATCCGGACGGATCCGCCGATCGGGCCAGTGGCCCGTCTGCCCTGGCATGCACCGGGTGGGCGGGTGATATCGATACTGTCCACACAGGACTCAAGATCCACGGATGGTCCCGGAAGGACAGTGGTGCGGCGGACACGCCCCCGCGCATGCCCTTGTGGACAGACCGGCTTCCCGATGCCGCAAGGTTTTCCGGCTTGTGACAGCGCGTGCGATGTCGTGACCGGAGAAGGCCGCGAACAGCGACATTTCACTCGGTCGCCCGCGTTCGTCGTTGCCCGGTAACTAAAATACGTCATCTCACCAACTGGGAGTAGAGCGACCGCGCCGAAACAGACCAGCTGTAATCACCTCATCGGCAGAGTCGCGATCGCGCTGAGTGCCCTAGCCTCACTTGGTGGATTTCGCTCTCGTGCCCCGGACCCCGTCACGAACCACTCCGGCAGTTCCGGACGGAGCCCCTTGGGAGCCCCCGGAGTTGCGGTTGGTGTGCCTCGACATCGACGACACGCTGATCGACTGCACGGCGGCGATCCGGCTCAGCCTGCGTGCTCTCACCGGCCGGAACGATCTCTGGCCGCTGTGGGATCTCATCACCGAAGAGCATGTCGCGCTGGTGGTCGCGGGTGAAATCGATTACAGGACAATGCATCAGCGGCGTACCGAATGTTTTCTCGCGGAGATCGGCATTCTGGCCGACGAAGAGCAGGTCGCCGGGTTCGAAAGACGTCGCCGTGAACTTCTCACCCGTTCGTGGCAATTGTTCGACGACGTCCTCCCTTGCCTCGACTGGCTGCGCGCCGCGGGCGTCCTCGTCGCGGCCGTCACCAACGCGTCGGGCACGCATCAGCGCAAGAAGATCGCCGACCTCGGCCTCGCCCGGTTCTTCGACCACGTGGCCATCGCCGGTGAACTCGGAGTAGCCAAACCGGACCCCGCGATGTTCCACTCGGTCTGCCTCGGTCTCGGCTGCGATCCGGCGCAGGCCGTCCACGTCGGTGACAAACTCGACACCGACGCCATCGGCGCACGCGACGCCGGCCTCGGCGCCGTCTGGCTCGACCGGGACGGCATCGCCGAGCGCGCCCCGGACGGCGTGCACACCATCACCGGCCTCGACGAGCTCCCTGAGCTGCTCGTTTCCGAGTTCGCCAAGCTCGGCGTCCCGGTGCAGCGTGCCTCGGAGACCCCCGCTTTCACGGTGCGGAACGGGGTGCTCTAGTATTTCCTTTCGTGCGGTGCTGAGCCGGTCAAGATCGGAACGGCACCTCACTGGGGTATGGTGTAATTGGCAGCACGACTGGTTCTGGTCCAGTTAGTCTAGGTTCGAGTCCTGGTACCCCAGCTGGAGAACTCTCCGGAGTGAAACACAGAGTGACCCCCCTGCGAAGGCGGGAGACCCGGTCTGGTAAGTTTCTCCGCAGCAACACAGCAGGGTGAACAACTAAAAACCTCCTCTCTCAAGAGGAAATTCCTAGCCCCCGTCGTCTAGCGGCCTAGGACGCCGGCCTCTCACGCCGGTAGCGTGGGTTCGAATCCCATCGGGGGTACAAGCAGCTACCACGCAAAGAGCGTCGATCATTCCGATCGGCGCTTTTGCTATTTGGAGAACTGACATAGCTTCGGTAATCCTTTCTCCTGCTTCCGCGATCGCGGTCACTTGATCTGCCGGCCGATCGTCACTACGTCGCCGAGACCGTTCAACTGCACGGTGAGCTGCGTCACCTCGAAGAGCGCCTGAATCAGGGGCTGCGGCGCCCTGGTCAAGTTGACCCGTAAGTAAGGAACAGCGTCCAGCGGGTTCACCGGCTGCCAGCTGCACACCGTTGACTACCGCGGCCCAGACGAGTTCGCGGGCCAGGACGTCGTGGTGGTCGGCGGCGGCAACTCCGGCACTCAGATCGCCGCCGACCTCGCGGGCAAGGCGAACCCGACCTGGCCCGTCCACCGCGGTACTTGCCCGACCACATCGACGGCAAGGCCCTCTTCGGCGTCGCGACCCGCCGCCGTCAAGCGCTGGAGACCGGGCAGGCCGACACCGCCGGAGTCGCCGGACTGGGCGACATCGTCGCCGTCCCACCCGTCTGCGGGGCCCGCGACGCAGGGCGTCTGCGGCCGAGCCCGATGTTCGCGCGGCTTGACAGCGATGGTCCTGTGTGGACAGACGACAACCGTCAGCATGCCGACGCGATCGTCTGGTGCACCGGCTTCCGCCCCGCACTGAACCATCTCGCGCCGCTGCGGCTGCGCACCACCCGCGGCCGCAGCCCGACCGAAGGCACCCGCGCGGTGGCGGAACCCCGGCTGCACCTTCTCGGCTACGGCGACTGGACCGGCCCGGCCTCGGCCACGCTCATCGGCGTCGGCATGACCGCCAGGGCTGCGGTCGCCGACATCAAGGCCGAGCTGGACACCGACAGCGAGTGACTCGTCAACCGACGAGCGGCAGGTCTTGGAGCACCTCCACTGGTGCCCTTGCCAACCCGACCTGGTGAGAAAGGTGCTGGTCGGACGAGCATGCCTCCGGCTCGCCTCGTGGATCACGAGGCGGTCGGCCCTGCCGTTCTTCCAATCCCAGCCGCCGCGCCGAATTCATCGCGCAAAGCGAGGTCGACCTCGGACGGCTGGTTGCCCTGGGCATGGTCGGCAAACCGGGGAGCGCCGGGCGTATTACCGGCGTTGGGCGAACGTGCTGTGGATTGCTATCGAGGTGGCCGACGAGGTCTTGACGGCGTAGTAGGACTGGGCGTGGGCGCGGTTCGAGGCGCCAGCGGCAAAAGCGTCGTTCCAGTGACAGCGGAGGTTCGGTCCTCGTCGGTCTTCGCTCTGCGTCAAGTTCCGGTCCGGTAGGTGGATCACCCTAGCAGCTCGTACCGGTAGGCCGGGGCGTGACGCCGCGGATGTTCCGCGCGCCGTGGAGGTCGCCGGCGGCGCGGCGAGCTCTACGAGGGACACATCCGGCGGCTCACCGTCGAGAACGCCCGACTCACCCGCGACCTCGCTGCCCGCAGCGGCGTCACCGAACTCACCGCGCACCGGCCACGAAGCAGCGCTGGGAAGTGATCACCGGCCGAAGTGTTCGTCATCGGCAACGGCGTCCGCGTCGGCCGAGCCCGGGTCTGCCGTGAACACCACCGCCCTCAGATCGCCGTCGGGAATGTGGACGGTGTCGCAGTCCAGTGCGATCTGCCCCAGATCCTCATGCGGCACCAGCATCCGGCTGTCGTGCTGCCCGGCGGTGGGCGTGCTCGCCCAGAGCTCGGCGAACACGGCGCTGGCGCGCTGGAGGTCAGTGATCAAAGACGCCAGGTCTTCGTCTTCGGGGTAGCGGGTTGAGGCCGCATGCAGTTCGGCCACCAGCAGGCGCTGGAAGCACGCGTCGTCACCTGGCGACCGCATCACCTGGCCGCCCTTGCCAACGAACACCCGCCAGGGGATGTTGCCTTCGCGCGGGTGGAGCGAGGGCACCCCGCAGGCCAGCGCTTGCCAAGCCTGGTTCCAGCCGACGACCGTCCACGTGGCGTCGAGCACGCACACCGGCGTGCTCTCTATCCGGTCCACGAGCCGGCGCGCGCCATCACTGAGCCGCCGTGGCACCCGCCCTTCCACCGGCGCGTAACCGGCCAGCGTGCACAGGTGCTCGTACTCCGCCCTGCTCATCCGGAGTGCTCGGGCCAAGGCGTTCAACACGCCGGGCGAGGGATTCCGGCGACCCTGCTCCATGCGTTTCAGGTGATCCGTCGACACGCCGGCCAATTCGGCGAGCTCTTCCCGACGCAGGCCGCCCGTGCGCCTGCGACCGTGACCGACGACACCCGCCTGTTCGGGCTGGGTGCGTTCACGTCGCTCCCGCAACACCGTTCCCAAAGTGCTCGCGTCCGACATGACCGAAGAATATCAGCGGCATCGGCCAGGAGGGGACATCCTGGCCCCTGCTACGGCGAGCGAAACCCGGAAGAATGACCACCAGGAAGACGGAGACAGCGCACGCGAATCCGTGTTGACACACGCTCCGCTCTCGATGTTTACCGATCGTATTCTCGATGAAGGAATCTTCATGACTGATGTCAACCATCTCGCTGACCGGGTCGCTGTCGCCGAGACCGTGGCCCGCTTCGCTTGGTCACAGGATCTCAAGGACTGGGACGGTCTGCGTGCGATCCTCGCCGACACCGTCACGATGGATGTCTCCGAGCACGTGGGCGCGCCGTCGCAAGAATTGAGTGCCGATGATTTCGTGGCCGCCAGCCAGGCGATGCTGGAAGGGTTCCAGAGTACGCACCATTCGACCTCCAACGTCATCGTCGAGGTTGAGGGCGACCACGCTACCTACCGGAGTTTCGTGGTGGCCTACCACCACGTTCCCGCCGACGAGATCGACTGGCTCGTCGTGCGTGCTTTCTGGCACGTCGACTTACAACGGATCGATAATGAATGGCGGCTGAGGCGCATCCGCGTCGTGCGGAATGCCCCTTTCGCGGGCAACCCCGAGCTTTATGCGATCGCCAAGGGGGCCGCGGACAAAGGCGGGAGAGAAGTGAGTGCATCGCCCGACGAAGTGCGCGCCGTTCCGTTTCGCATGGCCGCGGCGATGTCCGATCGTGACGTCGAAAAACTGGTGGCCAATTACACTGACGACTTCGACTGCGTGATGCCGGTGCACCCTGATCGTTCTTTCCGCGGTGCCGAGCAGGTTCGCGCGAACTACACGACGATCTTCGCCCGGTATTCGAACGGCCTGGACGCCCGGGTCATCGATTCCGTGGTGGACGGTGACCGGGTGTGGACGGAATGGGAGATGATCGGCACGCGGGCCGACGGGGTCGTCGAGACCATCCGCGGCACGGTCATCATCCGGGTCGAGGACGGCCGCGCCGGAGCGGTCCACTTCTACCTCGATCCGGTCGATGCCCCGGACGCATCGGCACAGCCGAACATCCTCGACTGAAATCCGGCTCGGTGGATCACGCCCGATGCTCTGCTGCCCCCAGGAGTAGATTTTCATGCACCTCACCGTTCTCGCCGCGTCCGGCCCGACCGGACTCTCCCTCACCCGGCAGGCACTCGAACGCGGCCACATCGTCAGGGCCATCGCCCGCGATCCGGACCGGATCACCGTTCCGGACGCCCCGGGGCTGACCAGGATCACCGCGGACGTGTTCCACACTGACGAGATCGACTCGGCGCTCGAAGGCAGTGAACTGGTGCTGTCCGGGCTGGGTGTGGTCAAGGGGACGAAGCCGGGCGTGCTGACCGCGGGCGCCCGGTCGGCGGTGGCGTCGGGCGCCCGCATCATTTGGCTGGGTGCTTACGGCACGGGCCCCTCGGCCGCGGTGGCGAGCGCGCTCAACCGGCTGGTCCTCAAAGGACTCGGAGCGGAGGTCGCCGACAAGGTCGAATCGGACGCCGTGGTCACCGAAGCCGGCGGGACGGTTTTCCACGCCGGGCCCCTGTCGAACAAACCGATCAGCCCGGACCGGCGCACCGTCGGGCTCGATGCCTCCCCCAAGAGCATCTTCCGCATCATGGTGAGCCGGGACACCGTTGCCGCCGCGATGCTCGACGAAGCGGAGAACCCGCGGTTCCCCGGCCGGATCGCTGTCCCACTCACGCGCTGATCTGAAGGTCTACGGGCGGCTCGCCTGCGGGTCGCTCACGCCGCGCGCGGGATTCGGAGACCCAAAATGGCGGCCGGTTGTTCGCCAGCCGCCCGGTCATCGCCCGTCCGCTGTCCCGCTGGGACACATCCTGCCACCCATCGTCCTGATCGGGATTGGGCTCCTGATCCTCATCGAAGGCGGCGCGTTCTGACTCTGAAGTCGGAACGATCCGAGGAAGAGTGCGGACAGTGGACAGATAGCTGCTGGTTTTTGTTCAGTTTGGTTGCCAGCATGTCGTCATGCTGATCATGAGGTTGGCTCGGACCTCAGGGCATCGATTCGGCGAGTTCTCGTTTGGGGGTGTCCGCTTGTGGACGTGGGTTCGTTGATGTCGTCGTTTGGGGCCTTGACGGTGTTTCATGTGGCGGGTGTGGTTCGGGGTCGGCTGGGGTTGTGTGTGGGAGGGTGCCTTCTTTGCGCCATTTTCGGAGGATGCGGCGGCCGTAGTCGTGGGTTCCGGCGATTCGGTCGAGTTCGGCGCCGGTGGGTGTTCTGCCTTGGGTGTGCTCGTGCTGGTAGTGGGTCCACATCAGATGTTCCGCGGTGGGTTTGGTTGGCTGGTCTGATGCTGTTGGCCTGAGCTTCCCCCGGTTGTCCGGACACCTTGGCGTTGCCCCCTGATGACGGACTCGGGTTTGTGGAGTCGATGGCTTGTCGTCTGGGAGGCTGTCGATCATGCCGAAGGCTTATCCCGCTGAGTTCCGGGCTCGGGCGGTCGCGCTGGTCAGGGCTGGCAGGTCGGTCCGGGAGACCGCACGTGAGCTCGAGATCAGCGAGTCCTGCCTGCGGAACTGGATGGCCCAGGCCGACACGGACAAGACCGGCTCAACGACCCGGCTGACCAGTACGGAGAAGAAAGAACTCGCCGAGCTGCGGCGGAAGAACCGGCAGCTGGAGCTGGAGAACGAGATTCTGAAACGCGCGGCCGCCTGCTTCGCGCGGGAGAACGTCCTCCCAAAGTAACGTTCCCGCTGGTCCATGAACTCGCCGCGGACGGTATCGATGTCGCGGTGGCCTGCCGGGTGTTGAACGTGTCCCGCTCCGGCTATTACGAATGGCGTGATCGGCCCGTCTCGGCACGGGAGGAGGAGAACACGTTGCTGCTGAAATACATCGAACAGATTCATGCCGATTCTCGCGGAACCTATGGCTCTCCCCGGGTGCATGCGGAATTGACGCTCGGGCTGGGTCTGCCGGTGAACCGGAAACGGGTCGAGCGGCTCATGCGCCCCTGCCGCCGCTGCTCCGTCGGGCGGACGATGCGCGGCTGCGGGACAAGGTGGTCGCCGAGCAGAACGTCATCGAAGCTTTTCAGGAGGCCTGGAGTTCACTGCGGAATCCGGTACGCGAGCGCTCTTTCCGCGGCTTTTGACGCACGCTGTCGTACTCCGAACGAGCCCGTTGTCCGTGCCGGTGGCGGCTCTTCTCGGTACGCTGCCCGCGGAGGGGGTTGATGATGATCGACGCTGCGGTGCCCGACCAGCTTCCGGGCAGGAACAAGAATCATGTGAATCAGGAGGAGGTCCTGGAGCTGGGGATGGCGGCGGCGCGCGGCGGTGACGGCAACCAGATCGTGGTCTTCGCCGGCACACCGGGGGTGGGGAAGACAGCGACAGGGATCGAGCTGGCGCACCGGGCACAGGACTACTACCCGGATGGCCGGCTGTTCGCCCGGTTGACCGGAGGTTTGCAGCAGCCGGGAGTCGAAGCCGAGGTCCTGAAGGACTTCCTGCGTGCGTTCGGTGAGCGGCCGGAGGACATTCCCGACAGGCTGGACGCCCGGCGTGCTCGATTCCAGGCGGTGACCACCGGGCGGCGGCTGGAGGTATTCCTGGATGGTGCCACGTCGGCAAGTCAGGTTCGGACGTTGTTGCCGGGCGCGGGCCCGTCGTTGGTGATTGTCACCGAGGGACGACCGTTGAGCACACTGATGGTGGACAGTCCCGTGACGTTCTTAGACCTCGCTCCTCTGGAGGACGAAGCCGCTGTCGACCTTCTCTCGAGGCTGATCGGCGCGGAGCGGGTGGCTGTTGAACGTGCGGAGATCGACCAGGTCGTCGAGCTGTGCGGGCACCTGCCGATCGCCTTGTGCGTCGTTGGAGCGATGATCACTCGCTCGCGTCGAGGATCGGTCGCGTCGATGGTTGCGAGATTGAGCGATGAGCGCCGCCGGGTCGTCCGGCTGTCGTTGGATGACGACCTGTCCGTGACGGCGGTGTTCAACGCCGCGTACCGGCAGCTCAGTGACCCCGCCCAGCTGTGCTACCGCGCCTTCGGACTGCGTCCGCGCAGTGGCGAGATCGGCGTGCCCGCAGTGGCCGCGGCGTTGGAGATGCCGGACTACGACGTCTTGGACGCCATGACAGTTCTCGCCGACGCCAGGCTCGTCGACGAAATCGAGGGCGATCGATATGTGGTGCGTGACCTGGTCGCCTTGCACGCGGAGCACCTCGACCAGCGACCGGGCAGTGAACGCGAAGCCGAGTCGGCCCGCCTGCTCGACTTCTACCTCCAGGGCGCCGTCGACGCCGATGCCCTGATCGCCCCCTTGCGTCCGTGGCGGCGGGAGTTGTTCCCGGACTTGGTGCCCGGGGAGCGCCACGGTGATGCGGAGCAGGCCCGGAGATGGCTGCGGAGCGAGCGCGCCAATCTGCGCGCGGCGGTCGAGTACGCCGGGGAGCTGGGCAGGGAAGACCTGCTTGCGCAGTGGTGTGTCCTGCTGTGGCCCTTCTACGAGAAGGGGAAGTATCTCGACGATCTGTTCGCCACCCACCGGCTTGCGCTCGGCGAGGTGACGGCGCCGCAG
The DNA here is from genome assembly GCA_049998115.1 of Amycolatopsis sp. cmx-4-19. GTDB lineage: Bacteria > Actinomycetota > Actinomycetes > Mycobacteriales > Pseudonocardiaceae > Amycolatopsis. Next base: position 36,051 of record JAEBEO010000014.1, read on the forward strand.
ACCCGGAGCCTGCTGCATACCCAGGTGGGGTTCGCCTACTACTGGCTGCGGGAACTCTCCGACGGCGCCGCCGAGTTCGAGCAGGCGGTCACCCTGGCTCAGCAGGCAGGTAGTGCGGAACTCGAAGCGACGGCGGTGGAAGGTCTCGGGCTGGTCCGACTGGCCCAGGGACGGCAGGACGACGCGCGCGAGCTCCTCGGTCGCTCCTTGGAGCTAGCGGAATCCACTGGTGATCAGCGCCGGATCGCGCTGGCGGAACTGCATCTGGCCAAGGCCGAGACACCCCAGCAGGCGCTGGAGCTGCTCGAACATGCCGATTCCGTCTTCGCGGGCTTGGAAGCGGACGAGACGGAGAACCGGGCGAAGGTCGCCACGTGGCGGGGAAGGAAACTGATCGAACTCGGTGACCTCGCGGCGGCGACGGACTCGCTGCAAAGCGCGTTGACGACGATGGCGGTGCGAGGGCGCCGATTCGACGAAGCGGAGGCACTGGCCGCGCTCGGCGCCGCAGCCGCCGGATCGAGTGACACGAACGGCGCGATCGGGTACTACCGGGAAGCACTCGTGATCTATCAGGGACTGCGGTTCACCGGCCCGGCGAACTTCGTCCGTGACCAGCTCGCCGCGCTGGGGGACACAGCGACGTCGTGACGTGGTGCTGGATCTCGCCGAGCTGGATGGACCACACCGGCGGGACGTCGTCGAAACCGTGTCCCTGCGACAGCCATTCATAGAGCACGGAGACGAACACACGGCAGGCGGTAGGTGTGCCGGTCACCGTCCTGCGGTCGCCGGTCTGATTTCCGATCAGCCATTCCCGCGGCCCGGCCGGCGCGGCCGCCAGAATGCATCCCGGCAGCAGGGCGAGGGTTCCGGTGATCCATTCGTCGACATCCGGCCCGGACTCGCCGAGGAGGATGTCCGCCGTCTCCAGCCACCGGCGCAGGGGCTCGCGGACGCCGACCGCCAGGTGGGCTCCGCGTTCGGCTGCTGCCGAACCGGCTCTGATCCGCTCGGCGGGGAACCGTGACACGCACGGGGCCCCCGCCTGGGCCACTGCCACGCGAACTTGATGGGAGTCCGGACCGGCCACCGACCGCTCCGGCAGCGGCACGGTGACGACCTCGGCCGGATCCGACGGCTCAGGCAGCCGAAGAAGCCGGTACATCTCCCGGCGCAGCAATATCGCCGCCTGTCCCGGCTTTGAGGTCGTCAATGCCGTGATGTCGCCGTACCGCGCCGGATCATGCCCGGCCAGCGCGGCACGGAGTTGCTCCGGGATGTCCGCTGACAGGTCGAGCTTGGGCGCGACAGAGAGAAGACCGGCGATGGGGGACTCCGGATCGACCGTATGCGAGGGCGCGGCCGCCAGCAGGAGTGGATTGCCCAGCGCCGTGGAATAGAACGGGACCGACCCCTGGTCGCCGATCACCAGGTCGGCAGCGACGATGGCCGCACACCATTCATCGACATCCTCCGCCACATATACACCGTGGCGTCGGCAGGAGGCCAGCCATTCCAGCACCTGCCATCGGGAATGGCGTGCCCAGATGTTCGGGTGCAGAGCGAGAATTACCCGGAACTCGTCCACAGGCAAACTCCCCGCGACCGAGCGGGCGATCTGTGGTGCCTCACCCAAGAGCGAATCCGGCCCCCAGGTCGACGAGATCACCACGAGTTTCGCGCCTGTGGGCAGGCCGAACGCCTGTCGATAGGCGGGGCGCAGTGGTTTGCTGGCGAGCAGCCTGTCGAAGCACAGATCCCCGACTACTGCCGAATGTGGAACTGCCTCGGGGCAGGCGAGACGCAACCGGTCCACTTGCTCGGCGTGCGACAACACCAGTATCGAGGGAATGACCTTGCCGTCATGGAGCAGCCAGTCGGGGGACAAACCGAAAACCGGTTTCCGGTTTCCGGTTTCCGGTTTCCAAGAATTTATTGTACCCCATACCGTGGGGAATGATGACGATGGGCGCCTTGATTCGATGGAGTGCGCCTCCGTGGCTGGCGGAGACCGCGAGGTCGAAGTTCTGGTCCAGGGCGGTCCTCCACGGGATTTCCCGTGCGCCGCGGCTCCGGAGAAACTCCGACGTGTCGTCGTCGAACACGGACGATCCAGTACGGGTGAACACGACCTGGATGCGATGGTCTCCCGCGAGGAGTGAAACGGCGTCGAGCAGGCGAGTGGCGGCCGTCACGTTGTGCACGATGGCCAGGACTTCCCGACGCACCGCCAGCGTCGACCAGGGGTCAGGGGGGCCCGGTGAAGGAGTCCGTGCTGGCGTGTACACGAGTGATCATCGTAATGGCCTGTTCGGAGTCAGGTGACGGGTCTCGGATGACAGACGCGGATGGCTGCGGTACAAGCGTGACGAACCCGAATCGCCCTCTCGCGGTGCCGCGGTTGCGCGGCGTAGTCGTAGCTGCGTGGGAGGGGTCTGTCCCATCGCGATGGGCGCGACTGGTCATCGGCACGCCGCGCGGTGGTTGACAACCAAGATCAACTTGTGGAAGAAACTGCGCGTGGCCTCGGGGTGTGTGCGCGATCGGGTGAGTCACATTACTGAAGCTCACCTCGTGAGCGGTCGCGGTTGCTGTCGCGGAAGTGGTTAGCTGTTCGTTCGAGGGCGGTGTGCTGAGGACCGTGGGCTGGTGGCAGGGGAGGGTGCGCTAGGCAAGCAACGGCGTGTCGGCGGGTGAGGGCTCGCTGGGGAAGGTTGCTGGCTGGTGAGCGATGGCGTCCGGTCGTCGTCGGGTGACCCTGACGACGACCTTCTGTTGTGCGCTTTCACTGTGTGCGGGGTGCATCAGTTGTCGCTCGATGTGCTCGCCGCGGCGAGTGGAAGTCACGGTACGGCTCTGCGAGAACGCGTTGAGGGGTTGGCTGGACGCGACCTCGTCGCCGTGACGGGACCAACGGCATCCGGGAACACCATGGTCAGCGCTCGGCAGAGCTTTGCGGCTCTTCGGCCCGAGCGTGAGACAGCTCTGGCAACACGGATCGGACAGCATCTCCACGCGGTAGCCCATGCGGCCGGCCGAAGCGGTGACATGGACGTGAACCGGCTGCGGTCACTACGCGGGCCTCTCGTGGGTCTGATGCGGTGGCGACTTCGGCACGGTTCGGCGGAGGACGCGGTGCGTTTGGCGCGCGCGTGGTGGCCGGTGGCCGGGGCGATGGCTGATCCGGCGTGGATGAAGGAGTTCGCGGAGGCGGGCGAGCGAGCGGCGATCGAGATCCGCGAGCCGGCGGCGCTGATCGAGCTGCTGACATCAGCGGCGGAGTGCGCGGACCGGACCGGTGACTGGCTGATGGCCGAGTCCCGATGGGTCCGGGTCCTCAGTCTCGTCCGAGCTCAGAAGAAGAACGAAGCCGTGTGCGCGACCTTGTCCACGCTGGGTGACTTCTACCGCCGGTGGGGCCGTTTGCACCGTGCCATGGACGTTCTGTCCGACCTGGTCGCCACCTGCGATCGTGCCCACGACAGGCAGGGCGCCCTGGCGGCGCTGAACGACTTGGCTGTGGTGCTCCTTGACGCCGGCCGCACCGCGGCGGCCGTCCCGCACCTTGTTCGCGCTGTCGGGCTCGCCGCCGAGGACGACGCGTTCGGGGACCGGGCCCACGCTGGATTGCTGATCATGCTCGGCCGCGCGCATTGGAAGAGCGACAAGATCCGTGCCGCCCGGGAGACGTTCAGCGCCGCTCTGGCGCTGCTGGTGGACATCGATGCCGACGGCGCCGACCACGTGCGATCGTTGCTGGCTACGCCGGACGAGGGATCGCTGCCGATGGCGACCTCCGATGCCGTCGAGCGACCTGGATGGCGAACACGGCCACCGTGATGGCCGATACGGCGAAGCCGGCCAGGCGACGAGTCTCCGTTCGGCGCCATGGACACACTCGGGCACGGTGACGGCCGGACTGTCTGTGCTGGTAAAGGGTATGCGGCATCACGGGAGATCCTCGGTACAGGGAACTGGGAATCGGGGAGACGAGGGCAGCGGTTCGTTCACCCGAAGACCGCGTCGTCGCCGGCAGGCGGAACCGGGTCGAGACTGCTCAGCAGCTCCAGGACATCGTGAGCGATGTAGATCTTGTTGTACTTGGCGTTGTCTTTCACGGTGAGCAGCCCTGCGCGCTGGAGCTTCGTGGCGACGTCGGTCGCGCCCTTGACCGTGATACCGAACCGATGCGCGATCAACTGGTGGTTGGCCACCGGCATCCCGATCAGCTCGCTGGCCACCCGCCGGGCATTACCCGCTCCTGGTGCCGCTTCGAGGTGTTTCGTGCGTAACTTCTCCATGCGCTTGATGAGGCTGATTTGTTCGGTGCACAGTTCATGGACGCCCTCGGCGAAGAACACCATGAACTCCTCGAAGCTTCCGCTGTCGACGACGGCGCGCAGCCGGAGGTAGTACTCGTCGCGGTAGCGGTCGAGCCAGCGCGACAGCGGCAGGATCTGGTCGCGCAAGACACCGGCACGGACCAGCTCCAAGCTGACGTAGAGCCGGGCGACGTAGCCATTGCCTCCAGCGAACGGGTGGATCAGTTCCAGTTGCGGGTGCCCGATGGCGATCTTGGCGACCAGCGGCAGGTCGTGGTCGGCGCGGACCCATTCCTGCCACTGTTGTGCCGTGGCTTGCAGGTGGGGACCGGGCGGAGTGTGGGCGACGACGGCCGAGCCGTCGCGGGCGCTGATCCAACTCGTCTTTTCGCGCCAGAACCCGATCTCTTCCTCGGACTGCGACGGCGCCGGGCTCAATTGCCTGCTGATTTCGCCGAGCAGTGGCAGATCGATCTCTCCGCCGTCCCGGACCGTGGAGAAGGCGCGGTGGCTCGCGTCGAGATACCGGGTGATCGCTTCGACTTGAGGATCGGCCGCGGTCTTCGTGCCCGGCAGCTTGGCCAGCAAAACGTCCTTCAGGGAGACGCTGGCGTTCTCGAGCGCGGCGGAACTCTGTGCCTCACGCAACATGGTGTAGTACACGAGGGACGATCGATCCGGCAAACGTTCGGCCGCCTCATCGAGACGTCCCAGCGACTGTTCTGCTTGCGCCAGGCCCCGGTGCGTGCTCGTCGTCAGGACAACGTCGGAAGGCAACGGACGCGGTACCCATGCTCCTTCCCGCCGAACGGCATCCGGGATGTCACCCTCCTCGACCACGGGCACCCAGAGTCCGCCGGTGGCATCACGTTCTGTCATACCGCAGAGCCTTCACGAAACCACGGGAAAGCCGCAAACGGTGGATTTGAGGAGTTCAAGATCAACTTATGCTTTGGTTGCGGCGCTTTTTGCTGGTTCACGATGTCAGTGCCAAGGTGCCCGTCGTGCCGTCGGGTGTGCATAAAGCCAGCTCAGGACTACGGAGACCGTGGGAGTCGAGACCGTCCGGCATCGATCTGGGTGCGAGCCGCTGCGGCACCGGTGATCATGAGCCACTGCACGAGTCCGTGTTCAACGCACCTGGGATGCCCCGATGAACGCGAAGCTTCACCTGAAAGGATGCAGCTCTCCTCTCACGCTTGACCGCCGGACAGCGTGCTCCCGGTTTGTGGTGGCGCGGCACCGTTGCACAGCGGCAAGCGGCGGTGGCGTCCACTTGACGCCGATGCCTTGCAGGGGAACGTTTTGGGCTCGGAAAGGTTCCCGTTTCGCATCCACTTTCGCCGTAGTGGCACGTACGCGTGTTGTCAACGGATCGTACGTCGAGATCAGGCGAAGCGGCTCGACAGCGAATGCGGACCGAGTCAGTGACCACGCAGCGTGTGCCCTGCTGATCCGGCCTCTCGCAAGTCCGGTCGAGCGCCGCCTTCTCGGCGAGGTCGGGTAGGTCCGCGGCGCCCTGGTGGTAGGTGGAAAGCACCGCGGCGCACGCGTCGGCCGGGAAAGGACCGGTGTGCAGTGGATCGCCCCGTTTCCCGCGCGGGTGTGCGTGCCTGGCTTCCGGTTCGAGGAGTGAACTGGTGGCGACGTCGTCGACGATGGTGCGCCGGCCGGTGCGGTGGGCCGTGGTCGCGGCGGTGCGTGTCCAGATAGGACAGTACGTCGGCAAGAGCGGAACCGAGACCGAGATGCTGTTCCAGGCCCAGACCGCCTGCCAGGGCCTCCGCCGAATGTGCGGCGGCGCGTCGGGCGCCGGTGATCCGCATCGATGTCGTCGCGGCGGCCAACAGCGCGCGGGGCGTGCTCCCGGTCGTCCTCAGTCCTGGGTCCGGGCGACGGTCAACCGGGGATCGGCCAGCCGCAGGGTTCGTGCGCACGGTGTGGTCACAGACCAGCACGAGGTGCCGGGAACGCTATTCGATCAGCTCGTGCACCCGGCAGAAAGTCCTCGTCACGGTGGCGGGCATCGTGGTATCGGCGAGATCGACGCGGAGGTCGTCGTCCGGTCTGTCTTGGGTGAGAACGGCCTCGCCGACGAGCAGCGCGGCACGGGGCCCGGGGCGGCCACAGCCGATTCGAACGCGCGCCCCACAACAGCCGGCTACCAGCACGCCAGCCGATTTCTTCACGCCCAAGGCTGGGACTCACCACCCTGGACTGCACCGCCGACACGCCCGATGCCCGGTGCTCGTTTCGGTGACCGTGTCCGGCGGGGCCGAGAACGAGGTTCGCAACCGCCTCGTCGTGGAGGCGCGGCGGCCCGAGCAGATGGCCGCGGCGGTGGAAGCGTTACAGGCGATCGCTGGTGTGATCGAGGTCGTTCCCGGCGAACCGGCCTGACTGGACTGTCGCTTCGCGCAGGTCCTCGCCCGTCCGGTCGGCGACCTGCGGTCGGCGTGAACGGGAGCGGCAGCAGCGCCGTCAGTTGCCCGCCCAGCCTCCCTGCTGTTCGGCGGTGGCCACGTCCGAATCAGCGGTCGCGGTGTGGGCGAGCGCGGCCACGGTCTCCTCGAGCTCGCGCTGGACCTCCGCGTCGTCGGCGTCACGGACGCTGTGCAGGGTCACCGTGAGGCGGGAAGCGGCGGGACCTTCGTCGTCGATGGACAGCTCGCCCTGATAGTCGTGCGAGCCTTGGACTCCCCAGCGGAGGGAGCGGTTGCCTTCGTCGACCTTCAGCCATGCCTCGCCTTCCACGTGTTGACCGTGGACGTCGGCTTCGACGTGAACGGCGCCACCGCCCTCGGGTTCGGCCTGACTCATCTGCGGGAAGTAGCGCGGCAGATTCCGCGGCTCGCGCAGGAAGGCGAACAACTCGGCGGCGGGCATCTCGATCGTCGCGGTGTGGCGGTAGTCGGTCATGGTTCCGCATACCCCGCGCGATCCGTCGGAAACGCTGGGGCACCGGTGAGTGAAATCAGTCAAAACGGGTAAAAGACCGATATGACTGATGGTCGAGTGGCGGTGTTCGCACCGTCCCCGCTGCTGACAGTGACGGTGGAAGAGCTGCACGGGACGCCCGACGTCCATGTGCACGCGGGCGGACAGGGGGTGTGGCAGTCGCGGATGATCGACGCTCTCGGCGCGCGGGTGGTGCTGTGCTGCGCGCTCGGCGGTGAGACCGGGCGGGTGCTGCGTCATCTGATCGGTGTGGACGTCGAGGTCAGGGAGGTCGCCGCGCGCAACGGAGCCTACTTGCACGACCGGCGTGACGGGCGGAGGGACGAGGTGGTCCGGATGCCTGCCGACGCGTTGACCCGGCACGAGCTGGACGATCTGTACGAGTTGACCCTGGTCCAGGCGTTGCGCGCGGACGTGGCCATCCTCAGCGGCCCGGACGGGGACGACGTCCCGGTGCCGCATTCGGTGTACGAGCGGCTTGCCCGCGACCTGGGCACGCACGGCACCCCGGTGGTGGTGGACCTGTCCGGTGAACGTCTCGCCGAGGCGCTCAAGGGCGATCCGGCGGTGATCAAGATCAGCCACGAGGAAATGGTCGAGGACGGACTCGCCGAATCCGACTCGCTGCCCGACCTCGCGGCGGGCTGCCGAGAGCTGGCCTCGGGCGGCGCCCGGGCGATCGTCGTGTCCCGTGCGGCGGAGGAGACACTCGCGCTCCTCGAAGGACGGTTCGTCCTGGTGGAGTCGCCGGATCTCACGCCGGTGGACACCCGCGGTGGGGGTGACTCGATGACCGCGGGGCTCGCGGTCGGCCTGGCGCAAGGGCGGTCGCTGGACGAGGCGGTGAAGCTCGGGGCCGCCGCCGGCGCGGTCAACGTGACACGACACGGTCTCGGTTCGGGTAGCGACGGCGCGGTCCGGGAACTCACCGGGCGAGTACGACTGAAACCTTGGGAGGCTTCCTGATGCGTGCCTTGATCACCAACGACGACGGTGTCGACTCGCCGGGTCTGGCGGCGCTGGCACGAGGTGCCGTGGACCACGGCTGGACCGTGGTCGTCGCCGCGCCCGCCGCGGAAGCGAGCGGGACGAGCGCCGGCCTGACCGGAGCGGGGGAGGACGGCCGGGTCGCGGTCGAGCGGCGGGAACTGCCCGGCCTTCCCGGCGTCGAGGCGTATGCCGTCGCCGCGCATCCCGGACTGATCGCCTTGGCGGCCGCGCAGGGAAGGTTCGGCGAGTCCCCGGAGATCGTGCTGTCCGGGGTGAACCGGGGGGCGAACGTCGGGCGCGCGATCCTGCACTCCGGTACGGTCGGCGCCGCGCTGACCGCTTCGGTCAACGGCGCCCGCGCTCTGGCCGTCTCGCTCGATGTGGGCCTCGAACCCGGCCCGCGATCGTACTGGGAGACCGCCACCGCGGTGGCCGCGACACTGTTCGACAGGCTCACCCGGCTGCCCGCGGGTACGGTCCTGAATCTCAACGTCCCCAACCGTGCCGAGGTGAGCCCGCCGAAACGCGCGGGGCTTGCCGATTTCGGCGTTGTGCGCAGCCACATCCAGGACAGCGAGGACGGTGCGTTCACCCTTACCGCCGTCACGGTGGAAGGAGAACTGCCACCGGGCAGCGACGCCCGGTTGCTGGGCGAAGGCCAGGCGACGGTGACCGCATTGCGCTCGGTCACCGAAGACCACGACCTGGACTGGTGATCCGGCTGCTTCCGAGGACGGACCATGCGGGGAGCGATCGCACCGGCACCGCGATCGCTCCCCCCGGCAGTCGTTACTGGCCGCGGCCTGTCTGCTGTTGAAGCTGGTCTATCAGCTCCGAAGCTTCGGCTTTGCTCAAGGTGTCCGGTACTTCCACGTCCGCCTCCTGTGCCAGGGTGCCGAGGTAGGAGCGCTGAGGTCCGGTCATCGGTTCGTCGCCGGTCGTCCAGTCCTCGGGAGCCTTTTCCGGACTCGGGCCATCATCTGGTCGTGTGTCGCTGCTCATCTGAAATCCTTCAGGTCGGACTCTCGGTCGTCCTGGCTATTACCCCGCGAACGAACAAGGCACACTTCGGCCGAAGGGTCGCCGCGATCCCGACTCCACCGCCACCGCGGTGGTGGGCTCCGGTTCGGCTGAGACCGCGTTCTCGAAGAGCGGGGCGGTCGCCAGGTCGAACTCCTTTGCGGCAGTGACGACCACGCGTCCGTCACCCAGCCGGGTGACGCTCACCTGGAGCACCGCCCCGGATGTGCCGTCAGGCCTGGATTTCGCGGCGGTCGGTCTCGGTACCGGTGACTTCGATGCGCCGGGGTTTGGCCTTCTCGGCGATCGGGATGCGCAAGGTCAGCACACCGGCCGTGTAGTCGGCCCGGATGCGTTCGGTGTCGAGTGCGTCCCCGAGGAACAGCTGGCGGGAGAACACGCCGAGCGGACGTTCGGTGACCTGCATCTGGACGTCGCCGCCGGTGGCCGGGCGTCGTTCCGCTTTGACGGTGAGGACGTTGCGTTCGATGTCGAGTTCGATCGCCTCGGGGGAGACACCGGGGAGGTCGAAGCAGGCCACGAACTCGTCGCCGTCGCGATAGGCGTCCATCGGCATCGTGGCCGGTTTGGACCAGGTTCCCTGGCTCGCGGCGCCGAACATCTGCTGGGTCAAACGGTCCAGCTCGCGGAACGGGTCGGTGCGCATCAACATCGGTTCCACCTCCTGGTTTCGTCGTCTGGTGTCAACACGCCCCACTGTTCTAGCATGTCATCAAAACGATGACAATATTTAGGTCGTCGAAAGGATGACTATGACGGAGGTCGATCTCACCCATCGGGTCCGGACCCTGCACGACGTGGTCTTGGCGGCTCGTTCGGGTGCCGTGGATTCGGAGGTGCTGGTGGCCGCACTGGCCTCCTTGCGGACGGCTCGTGAGGAACTGTCGGCCTGGGAGCCGGAGCTGATCGCGGCGGCCCGTGCCGGTGGCACCAGTTGGACCGCGCTCGCACCTGCTTTGGGAGTGGCGAGCCGCCAGGCGGCGGAGCGGCGGTTTCTGCGCCTGCGGCCGTCGGTGACGGGCGAGGACACCGGTGAGGCGCGCGTCGACGCGGAACGCGACCGGCGGGCAGGCGACCGCGCGGTCGCGGACTGGGCACGACGGAACTCGGCGGTCCTGCGCCGGCTCGCCGGGCAAGCGGACGGGCTGGACGGTCTGACCGCCGAGGGGCGGCGCAGCGCGGACAGGCTCAGTACGGCCCTCGGCGAGGACGACGCGGCCGACCTCCTGGCGCCGCTGGCCGATTTCCGCACCCATCTGACCGGGAAGCACACCGGATTCGCCGACCGCCTCGGTGCCATCGGTGAGCATGCCGGGCAGGTCAGGCGAGAGGCGATGGACAACCGACGGCAACGCGATGGTTCGCCGGTGCCGGACGTGCGAAAGTGAGCGAAGGCCCCTCTCGCGGGGAGCGAGAGGGGCCCTTCGGCGTCAGCTGTTGGACTTCTTCGTGGCCTTCTGTTTCATGGCCTTGGCCTTGCCTTTGACCGTACCCACCGCGTCCTGGATCGGCGCGTAGGTGCCGTACAGGGCCGGGTCGGGCTTAGGCGCGGTACCGGGTCCGCCGAGTGCCTCGGGCTCCATCAGGTACTCGATGCCGTCTTCGCCGAAGCTCCAGCCGCCCTTGGCGCCGTCCGGGCCGTCGGACAGATGCCAGACGGTGTTGTTGTGTTCCTGGTTCTCCTCGTCGAACAACGCCGTCGGCGCGATGTCGCTTTCCAGGCCGTCGGCCTTCAACTCCTCGATCGCGGCCAGCCACTGCTTCTGGTGCACGGTGTCGCGGGCTAGATTGAACTGGAGCATCGCCTTCACACCGGGATCGTCGGTCATGTTGTACAGCCGCGCCGTCTGCAACCGGCCCTGGGCCTCCGCGGCGACGTTGGCGCGGAAATCGGCCAGCAGATTCCCCGACGCCACGATGTAGCGCCCATTCCAGGGGTAGCCGTTCGAGTCCGCGGGCAACGCGCCACCACCACTGACGATCGCCTGCTGGACATCCATCCCGCCCAGTGTCGCCGCCATCACCGGATCCTTCACCGCCTCCGCGGTGACCGTGGCCGGGGCACCCTCCAGCAACCGGGCGACCATGGTGGCGAGCATTTCCACGTGCCCGATCTCCTCGGTCGCCGTGTCCATGATCAAGTCCTTGTATTTGCCCTCCATCCGGCAATTCCAGCCCTGGAACAGGTACTGCATGGTCACCGTCATCTCGCCGAACGCGCCGCCGATCAGTTCCTGCAATTTGTGCGCGTACACGGGATCCGGCTTTTCGGGATTCGCTTCGAACTGAAGTAACTTGGTGTGACGGAACAAGAGAGCCTCCGGAAATCGATGGTGAACGATCATCGGATATCGGAAATCCCGGACGGTCTTCTCCAGCCAGGACTTTGCTGTCTTGGGACGGTTACCCGCTGACCCGGTTCCCACACCTCGTCTCGGACAGCTCCGAGCCGTACCCCCGGATCACACGTCGAAACCACCAGGAAGAACTCGAACGGCCGGTCGACGAAGTCGTCGGGAAAATTCTTGATCTTCGCGAGGTTTCGGGCCCAGGCCGCCGGGGAAGCCGGTAAACCTGAGGTCGGCCCGGTTCCGCGGCCGGACACATCGGTCGCGAAGAAGGGTGGTCAGCCGTGTTGCGACAGAAGCCCATCCGGGTCGCGTCCGTACCGAGTGGACATGTCTACGTCCGGCATCTGGCGGATCCGGATCACGACGACGGCGTCGTCCGGCTGGCGGACCCGTCGCCCTGCGGCGCACCGAGCACCTCGGTACGCTGGTGGCCACCGGTGATGCTCGATCCACAATGGATCGACGACAACCACGAAGCTTTCGACGTGTTCCACTTGCACTTCGGGTTCGATACCCACAGTCCCGCGTCGCTCGCGTCCATCGTGGCCGCGCTGCGGCGCCGTGGGAAGCCGTTGGTGTTCACGGTGCACGATCTGCACAATCCACACCAGCCGGACGCCGCGGCGCACCAGGCGCAGTTGGACGTCCTCGTGCCCGCCGCCGATGCCTTGATCACCCTGACACCCGGTGCCGCACGCCTCATCGCCACCCGCTGGGACCGTCACGCGGAGGTACTCCCGCATCCTCACGTGATCGCCGCGGACGAAATCCCCGCCCGGCCGCCACGCCCGTTCACCGTGGGACTCCATGCGAAAAGTCTCCGGCCGAACATGGCCCCGCTGCCGGTACTGGAGGTGCTGACCGAGGTCGTGGCCGAGCTGCCGGACGCGAGGCTGCGGGTGGACATCCACACCGAAGTCGTCGAACCCGGCCCGAAACACGCCGCGGAAACGGTCGCCGCCCTGCGGGAAGCGGAGAGCGCCGGCCTGCTCACCCTGCACGTGCACGATTTCTTCTCCGACACCGAACTGTGGCGCTACCTCGCCGGCCTGGACCTTTCGGTGCTGCCCTACACGTTCGGCACCCATTCGGGCTGGCTGGAGGCGTGCCACGATGTCGGCACGAGGGTGGCGACGTCCACCTGTGGTTTCTACGACCAGCAGCAGCCGTGCCTGACCTACCGCCACGACCGTTCCGGTCTCGACACGGAGGCGCTGGCCGACGCCGTGCGGTACGCCTACCACCAGCGGCCGGGCGGGAAGGCGGACCCGGGCGCGCGCAGAGCGCAACGGCGGCGCATCGCCCGCGCACACCGGGAACTGTACGAAAGTGCCCTCTCGTGCGTAGCGCGATGAACGCCGGCACGCGGGCACCCGGCACCGAACGTGACGGCGACCGGTTGTCGATCGGTCTGGTCGCTTCGGCCCGCTATCCCATCCGCGAACCCTTCGCCGGTGGTCTGGAGGCGCACACCTGGCAGCTGGCGACCGGTCTGCGTGAACGAGGACATGAGGTGACCGTCTTCGGCGGAACGGGCTCGGACCCCACCCTGCGGGTACGGGAGATGCCTGTTCTGCCCACGCTGTCCGCGCAGGCCCGACGGGACGTCAGCATGCCCGCCGACTACTTCATCGCCGAACACCACGCCTACCTCGGCCTGATGCTCGACCTCGGTGCCGCCGGACGCTGCGATGTCGTGCACAACAACTCGCTGCACTATCTGCCCATCGCCATGGCGTCGACACTGCGGACCCCGACGCTCACCACGTTGCACACCCCGCCCACACCGTGGCTGGAATCCGCGGTCCGGCTGCGTTCGCCGCGTCACACCACCTTCGCCGCCGTCAGCGCCCACACCGCCCGGCAGTGGTCGTCGCTCGTTCCCGCGGTCACGGTGGTGCGCAACGGGGTCGACCTGGATCAGTGGACGCCCGGTCCCGGTGGCGGCACGCCGGTGTGGTTCGGGCGTCTGGTGCCGGAAAAGGGGCCGGAGCTGGCCATCCGGGCCGCGCTCGAAGCCGGTTCGGGTCTCCGGCTCGCGGGCCCGCGACCGGATGCCGCCTACTTCCACGACCGGATCGAACCGCTGCTGGGCGGCGACATCGAATACGCCGGACATCTGGCGCATCGCGAACTCGTCCACCTCGTCGGCTCGGCCGATGTCGCGGTGGTGTCCCCGCGATGGGAGGAACCCTATGGCCTGGTGGTCGCCGAAGCCTTAGCCTGCGGCACTCCGGTCGCGGGGTTCGCGCGAGGAGCGCTTCCGGAGATCCTCGACGACTTCAGCGGCGCACTGGCCGCTCCCGACGACGTCCCCGGCCTGGCCGCCGCCATCGCCCGAGCGTCCACTTTGGACCGCGCGGCCGCCAGGCGCCGCGCGGAGACGGCCTGTTCGGTGGACCGGATGGTGGACGAGTACGTGGACCTGTACCGGGAGCTGCGGTCATGATCGCCTTCTACGTCCATCACCACGGTTCCGGGCATCTGCATCGGGCGCTCACCGTCGCCCAGGCACTCGGTGAGGAGGTCGTCGGACTGTCCACCCTCCCCGCACCCGCCGGGTGGCCCGGTCACTGGATCGTGCTGCCGGATGACGCCGAAGGTGCCGACCGGCGGCGCGACGACGTCACCGCCGGGTCCACTCTGCACTGGGTGCCCCGGCGGCACGAGGGCCTGCGCGAGCGGATGGCGCTCATCAGTTCGGCCTTGCGCGACCACGACGTGAGGCTCCTGGTCAGCGATGTGTCGGTGGAGGTGTCGCTCCTGGCCCGGCTCCACGGTGTCCCGGTGGCCGTCGTGGCCCAGCCGGGCGAACGCACGGACCGGCCCCACCGCACCGCCTACGACCTCGCCGAAGTGATCGTCGCGCCGTGGCCGCGGCGGCCCGCACCGGACTGGCCGGGGGCCTGGCTCGCGAAGACCGTCCACGTCGGTGCGTTTTCGCGGTTCGACCAGCGGACGAAAACACCGGCCGCCGCCGGGCGGACCGTCCTGGTGCTGTGGGGAACGGGCGGGCTCTCGGTGTCGTCGGTGCAGCTGCGGGCCGCGGCGGCGGCCACTCCGGACTGGACCTGGGAGGTCGCCGGACCAGGCGGGACCGCGGAACTCCGGGCACCGAATCTGCGGCACCGCGGCTGGGTGGCCGACCCGTGGCCGTTGCTCGGCGAGGCGGAAGTCGTGATCACCCACGCCGGGCAGAACGCACTGGCCGAGGTCGCGGCGGCCGGGCGTGCCGCCGTCGTGATCCCGCAACCCCGCCCGTTCGCCGAACAGCACGCCACCGCCGCCGCGCTCGTCCGCGCCAGGCTGGGCGTGGTCGTCCCGTCCTGGCCGGAGCCTCGCCGGTGGCCCTCGCTCTTGGACCGTGCCCGGAACCGGGGCGGTGACTGGAAAAGCTGGTCGGGAGGCGACGGCGCGGCTCGGGCCGCGGCCGCGCTGAGGAATCTGGTGGACAGGCGATGACGGCCCTCCCGCGTACCGCCGTCGTCACCATCGCCGCCGGCCGCGACGCCCACCTGCGACGGCAACGGGAGGCCCTGGCGGGGGAGGAGGTCGACCTGCACGTCGTGGTCGGCATGGCGGGGGCACCGGACCTGCGGGACACGCCGGGTTCACCCCGGACCGTGCCGGTGCTCGTGAAAGCGGGGAAACGTGGCCTCCCGTTGTCCGAGGCCCGGAACACCGGGGCGCGGGTGGCTCTCGACCACGACATCGACCTGGTGGTGTTCTTGGACGTCGACTGCGTCCCGGGCCCTGGTTCGCTCGCCCGGTACCGGGCCGCGGCCGGCCGGGTACCGCCCGCCACGCTGCTTTGCGGCCCGGTCGCCTACCTGCCGCCCCCGCCGGCCCGCGGGTACCCGGCGGCGGGGGAACTCGCCCGGCTGGCCGAGCCACATCCGGGCAGACCGGTGCCGTCGCCGGGAGAAATCACACTGGAGAAGGGCAGGTTCGAGCTCTTCTGGTCGCTGTCCTTCGCGACCTCACGGGAGGATTGGCGCCACTTCGGGGGCTTCTGCGAAGAGTTCGCCGGTTATGGCGCCGAAGACACCGATTTCGCGCTGCGCGCGGCCGCTCGCGGCGCCCGGCTGGCCTGGGTCGGCGGGGCCGTCGCCTACCACCAGTACCACCCGCCCAGCAGGCACGAGGCGCGACACGTGCGTGAACTGGTGGCGAACGCCCGGTTGTTCCACCGGCGTCACGGGTTCTGGCCGATGGCGGACTGGCTGACCGAACTGGACGGGGCCGGGATCATCCGCTTCGACCCCGAACACGACTGTCTCCGGCTGCTTCCCGGCTCCGATCACCCCACCTCGAAGTAAGGGATCACATGTCTTCAGCACGTGTCGTCGTCATCGGAACCGGATACGTCGGGCTCACCACCGGCGCCTGCCTGGCCTCGCTGGGCCACAGCGTGGTGTGCGCCGACACCGACCAAGCCAAGATCGGTCGACTGACCGGCGGGCGGATCGACATCCTCGAACCGCGGCTGTCCGAGCTGGTCACCGACGGTCTCGAAGCGGGCAGGCTGACCTGTGTGGGCACCGCGGAGACCGCGTTCGGACATCTCTTGCGACGCGCCGAGATCGTGTTCCTGTGCGTGCCGACGCCCATGGGCGCGGGCGGTCTCGCCGACCTCGGCATCCTGGAATCGGTGGTGAAGCAGATCCGCGAAACGCTGCCGCCCGGCTGTACGGTGGTGACCAAGTCCACCGTTCCGGTCGGGACGGCGACCCGGCTGGCCCAGCTCCTGCGCCGCGACGACGTGTCCGTGGTGTCCAATCCGGAGTTCCTCCGGGAAGGCACCGCCGTGCGCGACTTCCTTCACCCGGATCGGATCGTCGTCGGTTCGGCGTGCCGGGAAGCGGCTGAACAGGTCGCGGCACTCTACGCGTCTTTGAACGCTCCTGTCGTCCTCACCGACACCGCGTCCGCCGAACTCGTCAAGTACGCCGCCAACTGTTTCCTGGCGATGAAACTGTCCTACGCCAACGCCATCGCCGAACTGTGCGACCGCGCCGGGGCCGATGTCGCCGACGTCGCCGAGGGCATGGGATACGACCGCCGGATCGGCCAGGAGTTCCTCGCGCCGGGTCCGGGCTGGGGTGGGTCTTGCCTGCCGAAGGACACCTCCGCCCTGCTACAGCTCGCGGACTCCATGGATTTCGAGTTCCGTCTCGTCCGCGCCGCCATCGACACCAACATCCGCCAGCACAAGCGGGTGGTGGACAAGATCCGGGAGGTCGTGACGGGAACCCGCCTCGGCTCGTTGAGCCAGGTACGGCTGGCGCTGCTGGGATTGACGTTCAAAGCGGGGACCAACGACCTCCGCGATTCCCCCGCGCTGGCCGTGGCCGCGCTGTTGCGCGAGGCCGGTGCCGAACTGGTGGCCTTCGATCCCGCCGTGGATCCGGCCGATTCCCGCGCCGGTCTCCCGTTCCCGGTGAAGGACCACGCCTATCACGCGGCGTGCGGGGCCGACGCCGTCGTCGTCCTGACCGAGTGGCCGGAATTCCGCAAACTGGACTGGGACCGCCTCGCCACCTTGGTCCGCACGCCCGCCGTCGTCGACACCCGCAACGTTCTCGACGTCCCTGCCGTCGTCCGGGCGGGTTTCAGCTGGACGGGCTTGGGACGCCCCCCGCGCTCCGCGCCGGCGACGACCGTCCTGCCGGATCACCACGCGCCGGAATCCGCACCCGGGCCGGTCGGTGCGCCTGTGTGATTCCGTGAAATTCAGGGCGGACACTCGCCCCTTCGTCATCGGGACGGGACGCGACGGCACCGCGCCGGGAGCTCACCCCGGCGCGGTCAAGAGCCGTCAGTACAGCCAGTATCCCGGGTAGCCGTGGTGATGATGATGGTGATGGTGATAGTAGGGGTAGTTGCCGAAACAGAGCAGCAGGCAGCGCGCCTGGTCGCTCTGCTCCGCCGCCTGCGGGGCGGCCGAGGCGGTGCCCACCGCGGGGCCGGCCACCAGCAGTCCGAGTGCCACGGGCAGCGCGGCCAGTGCGGCCCGGCGCTTGGAGATGCTCATCGTGATCCCTTTCTCTGCATTACGGCACCGGTCGATGCCATGATCAAGTATTCGCCGGGATGTGCAGAAACGACAGGTTGATCACCCGCAGTTAGACCTTCCGAATGGTGAAACCCCTTTCCACTCATGTTTCCGTAATACCCGAATGGCCTCTGAAACCGGCCGATCGGGGTCGATTCGGCGTCTTCGGGTGTCATTCGCGAGGTCTTCGTCACCGGTTCCGGCACGCGAAAGCCCAGGGAGGTAAAGGATTTCTCTGGTCTTCACGGACTGGTGCCCGGTGCGGGAGGAGCTTTTCCATCGGGGCGGGCTCTGCGCACCTACCGAGACCGGACGAGGCCTGGACACCGGCCACGCTCAAGAACGTCACGTCGGCGAGATCCGGCACGATCGTCCGGCTGTCCCGACTTCGCCCGAGCGTCACCTCGATCGCCGGCTTCACCACGACCGAGATGCAGGAGTCCAGTTCACCGGACCTGGCGATGATGGCCGGATGCCCTGGTGAACAGGACACCTGCACCGGCATTCCGGGTGCGGGTCCCGACTCGGCCGCACGGGTGGCGCGGAGAAGCCTGCTTGCGCCGGATCCCTTGAGGCGTAAGAGTGTGTCTTGTCCGTCGCGTCGCGACCCCCGGGTGGGGCCGAAGATACTTAACTCGAACGGACCACCTGTGTCGCGCTCAGGGGGTCGCGATACCTACACGATGGTGGCACGACGTGGCAAACGTCTGATGGCATCAGTACGTTTCCCCTGAACACAGGGCGAAAACACACTCTTCCGCCGTCCTGTGCGATGCAATCGTCTCAAGGAGAATTCATGTTGAAGAAGATCGGCTTCGTCGCGGCCGCCATGGCCGCCGGTGCCTTCATCGGCGGAGGGGTCGCTTCCGCCGACACCACCGACGACTACTACGACGACAGCTACGACGTGAGTGAGCAGGTCGGCCTGGTCAACCTGAACAACATCGACGCGCTGCACAACGTCAACGCCGTGCTGGGCGTGTGCGGTAACGATGTGAACGTGCTCGGCGTGCAGGTCCCCATCCGTGACTCGCTGAACGGTATCGGCGTGCCGATCCTCTCGCCGGGTGCGCACGAGGCCAGCGGTGAGTCCCCCTACAACTGCGCCGCCGGTGGCATCACCGACGGTGGCACGCTGCAGGGCAACTAAGAACTCCCTGCCGAAGCCGCCCGTTGTGTGTGCGGAAGTCGGCTGAGGCTCGGGATCCGGCGAAGCGCATCGAAGTCGTGAAGCGTACCCGGGACACGGAGAAGAGACGCGTTCTCTGCTTCGTGTCCCGGGCACATCGCGACGCGAAGCGACGCCGGCACGGATGGGGCCGGTTCATCCCGCCCCAGGAGTTCGCCGGCCCCATCCAACGTAAAACGCACGATAGTCGATTCATCCGGACGTCGCGAACTGAACTTCCGACCTTCGGATTCCTCATTTTCTAGGAGTTTTCCTGTGATCAAGCAGCTTGGGTTCGTGGCTTCCGTTGTGGCGGCCGGGATGGCCATCGCGGGTGGTGCCGCGTCGGCGGCGAACGTGTCGGTGGCGGGTCAGCCGGTCGATCACAACGATCAGATCGGGCTGGCGAACGTGCAGAACCTGGACGCGGTGCACAACCTGAACGCCGTGGCCGGTGTCTGCGACAACAACGTGAACGTGCTGGGGGTCCAGGTCCCGATCCGTGACGTGGCCGAGGGTATCGCCATCCCGGTCCTGTCGCCGGGCGAGACCGAGGCCACGGGGGCCACTCCGGACAACTGCGCCGGTGGTGGCATCGTCGACGGCGGGACCCTTCAGGAGAACTGAGCGATCCTCGTCAAAGCCGCCGCGTGGAGCCCCTTCCACGCGGCGGCTTTCTCATGCGGTCATGCCGTCGGCGCCGTGCGGTGGCAAGCGGGTGGGGTCAGGCTCCCGGCACAGCCCGGGCCGCCCGACCCCACCGCTTTTCGCCGCCCCGAACAGCGACTGACTGCCAGCTTGCCCAGGTCGCACCGCGGCCGCGAGCCGAGTCATCCGATTCGGGACGGCGTCGCCGCCCGAGTTGCGCAGGCGTCAACCGCACTGTTGGAGGCCGGGGCAAGCACGGAGGAACTTGACGATCGGGCCTCGGGAAAGGACCTGTTTCAGGCCCGGCTCCCCATCCGGCCATTCGATCGACAGGGCGACCGACGAGGAGTTGTTGCCGTAGTTCGTTTCCGCCAGGGTCCGGTCTTCGTTCACCGTGTTCACGAGTGCGTAGGTCCCGGACGGCACGTTGGTGATGTCGAGCCATTGGAAATCGACGTCGTATTTGTAGTCATCACCGGATCCGACGGAGATTCCTTCGACCACGTCGAGTGCGTCCGGTTCGTGATGACGGCATTTGTTCGCACGCAACCGCTTGGCCAGATCGGCGTCCGGGCCGGACTCGCCGGGAACCCGCCCGAGTTCGCCGATGTCCGCGACGCGGAATCGGTCGCCGAGGCAGAAACCGTTCTTGCGATCGGTGACGACGGTCTTCCCCTCCTTCGACACCAGCGCGAAGTGTTCGAAGTTCATCAAATGCCAATGTTGGTGATCGGTGGCCGGTTCGTAGTAGGTGAAGGTACGAGTAGGACGCTGTGCTTCGTCGTAGCCGGACGGTATCGAACCGTCCGCGGCGTTGCGCAGGGCCTGCCGGACGGACATGCGGCTCTGTGTCGTGTCGTCGCGTCGGCCGTGGAGTAGCAGTGGCCCGTCGCCGACGTTCTCCTCCGAGCTGGTGAACCGTAGTCTGACCGCTTTCGCCGCGGCGGGCAGGACGCACCGGCCGTTCGGTGCGGCAGGATCGAGCACCGGGCACACGTCCCAGTCGGCGCATTTCAGTGGATCGCCGGAAAACCCTCCGGCGCACCCCGGGAGTGCCTGGCGTAGATCCGGCAACAGAAGTTTCGGCGACGCGTCCGAGGAGGGAGCGGAGGTCGTGACGGCCGTCAAAAGCATCACGGCGGCCAGGGTCGCGTATTTCTTGAGCAAAGGATGGGCCTGTTCTGTGCTTGCGTGTCCGACAAGATTACCCTATTCGAGTAGTCCCTTTTCTGGTGGAACGGGCAACCGGATCACACCATGGATTGATCTCGTCACCCTTGTCGTGAGCCCAGTGAGTAGCGTGCGTGCAAGCCTCTCGCGAAAGGACGGTCGAATGTCGATTGCCGCCGGTCTCCGTACCCCCTCCGTGGAACACCGAGGTGCGTCGCGATCGGAGACGACCGACGATGTCGTATTGGTCTGCGGGACCCGGCCGGAACTCATCAAGCTCGCCCCGCTGATGAGTCACTTCGGCGACGGTTGTGCGATCGTCTACACAGGACAGCACTACGACGACTCACTGTACTCGCTGATCCGGGCGGATCTGCCGCCGTCGAAGCGATTCCACGAACTGGGAGTGACAGCCGCCGGCCGTGGCGCGCAACTCGGTCAGGCGATTCGAGCCGTGGACGAGGTCTTGGCCGCTTACCGGCGACCGGTCGTTCTGGTGCAGGGCGACACGACCTCCGCACTCGCCGGGGCGTTGGCCGCCAACGCGCGTGCCCTCCCGGTGGTGCACGTCGAAGCCGGGTTGCGCAGCCACGACCGGGCGATGCCCGAGGAACACAACCGCGTCCTGATCGATCACGTCGCCGACCTCTGCTGCGCTCCGACCGACCTCAACCGGCTGAACCTCCTCGCCGAGAACATCCCGTCCGAGCGGATCGCGGTCACGGGCAACACCGTCGTGGAGGCGCTGCGAACGGCACTCCCGTCCCCGGCGGACCGGGCCGCGGTCCTGACCGCTCAAGGACTCCGCCGGGACGGGTACGTTCTCGCCACCATCCACCGGCCGGAGAACGTCGACGATCCCGGACGATTGGCGGAGATCCTGCGCGAACTCCGCAGGTTGCCGTATCCCGTCGTGTTCCCGTTGCATCCCCGGACCGGCAAGAGCGTGGAACGGTTCGGCCTGACCGGCCTGCTGGAGTCCTTGCTGGTCCTCGAACCCCAGGCTTACCCGGCCTTCCTCGCCTTGGCCGCCGAAGCCGCGGTGATCGTCTCGGATTCCGGCGGCATCCAAGAAGAGGCCAGCGTGCTGAAACGACCCGTCGTCGTCGTGCGGCGCAGCACCGAGCGTCCCGAGATCTCCGGGCTGTTCGGTGTCCTCGTGCCGCCCGGGCCGCTTCTCGGTGCGGAGGTCGAGGCCTGGCTGGACGACGTCTCGGGACATCGTAAGCGTCTCGGCCGCATCCCCTCGCCCTACGGGGACGGGTCGGCATCCCGTCGGATCGCGGAGGCGATCGAGGCGAGGTTCCCGTCGTCCTGAGTGCGGTGCCCGAAACCGTCGAGAAGCCGATCGGTCACCTCGTTGACGAGTTTGACGCTCGAGTTCCAGCTCGTGACGTCCGGGTAGACGTGCGCGGTGGTCGCCAGCCGCAGGCTCGTACCGTCCACGGTGGTGGGCGGTCGCCGCGCGAGGTATCCCAGTGGGTAGACCGGTTCGACGAACGGCGCCTTGAACACCCGCACATCCTCGATGTCGTCGGGGGTCAGCTCGGGAAAGAGGCCGAGGAGCTGGGCCGTCCAGCGCGCGGCGACGGCGGTGGCGTCCTGGGCGTAGAGCCGTGACGAACGATCGGTGTAGCGCATGACGTAGACGAGATGCGAGCCCCCGTGGGCTTCCGTGCCGGCGAGGGCCGACATCTCGACCACGCCGTCGAACCCGGTGCCCGAGCGCAGCACCGGTGTCCAGTAGTGCCCGGTCAACGGGCGGCGCAGGAAGAACGCGGCGGTGACCACTCCCTGGTAGGGGAGTTCGGTCCTGGGCAGGAGAGGGGCGAGTTCGTCGTCGGCGAGCCGTCGCAGCATCGGCAAGGGCACCGTCGAGATCACTTGCCCGACCTCGAGCACTTCGCCATCGGCCAGGGTCAGGGAACTGCCGGCCGCGGTGCTGTGCAACCGATGGACCGGCGTCGACGTGCGGACACTCCCGCCGGCGTCCTCGATGGACGCGCGCAACGCGTCGATGATCGCCTTGTAGCCGCCGTCGGGATATCCCCGCGTCGCCACATTGCGCTCGCGCCCGAGTCGCTGCCACAGGTAAAGGGCCGGGACATCGCCGAAGGAGGAGCCGAACTTCGAGCCGAACATCGGCGCGAAGAGCTCCTCCCACACGCGGCGGCCATAGAGTCCGCGCAACCAGTCCTCGCTGCGGAGCGTGTCGAGATCCCGGCCTCGGCCCAGTCGTCGCAACAACAGTGACACGACGCCGAAGCGAATCCGCTCGTGGAGCCGGAGCGGCGTGAACCGCAGCAGGTCGAGAGCGGAGTTGAAGCGATGCCGGCGGCCGTCGACGACCATGCCCATCGTCGTCTTGCGCCACCGTACCGAGTCTTCCAGCCCGATCTCCCCCAGCAGCCGGAGGAGGTCGTCGTCGGTCGGCATGACGCAGTGGTAGAACCGCTCCACCCACTGATCCCGATAGGGGAAGAAGCTCCCGAGCCCGCCGAGCTGGTCACTGGCCTCCAGCAGGGTCACCTGGACGCCGTGGCGGGCGAGCCGGTGGGCCGCGGCCAGTCCGCCGATGCCGCCGCCGATCACCGCGACGGGGGAGGAAGGGATCGTCACCGGGTTCACAGCTTTCGGAAGGGGGCCGGGCTGAGCCGGTCGCGGGCGAGCAACTTCACGTACTGGAGGATCGTCCGCCGGAGCTTCAGCTTGCTCGGCCCCTGCTTACGGTCGTAGCGCAGCGCCAGGGGGATCTCCGTGATCACGGGGTGACAGTGGCGGAGTTTGAGCAGCAGTTCCACCATGCAGGCGAAACCCTGTTCCTCGATGAGCCGCTCACCCCAGTGGTCGGAAGCCCTCGTCAGCAGTGTCGCGCGGTAGGCACGGTAGCCACTGGTGAAGTCGCGGACCCCCTCGACGGCGAGTGCGCGCCGGAAGAGTTGCGCAGCACCGCGGGACAGCAGCCGCCTGCCGAGCGGAGCCGTCCGGTCGTCGCCACCGGAGACGAACCGCGAGCAGATGGCGACGTCGGAGCCGGTGGCGATTTCCGCCTGCAGCAAGCTGATCAGGCCGGGATCGTGGGTGTCGTCGGCGTCCATGACCACGATGATGTCGTCGGGGCCGGATTCTTCGAGCGCCGCCCGGAGTCCGGACAGCACGGCGCGGCCCAACCCGAGATTGACCGGGTGCCGGACGACGCGGACCTCGAGTCCGCCGAAACCGGACTCCGCGACAGCGGCGGAGCGGTCGGACGAACCGTCGTCGACGACCCACACGGTCAGCTCTTCGGTGAGGGCGACGTCCGCGAGCCGCCGGAACAGGGCGGGCAATGCCGCTTCTTCGTTGAACGCGGGCAGGACCACGTGCGCGCGCCCACCGGTCTTCGCCCTACCCCCTGGCTCCGCCCTGGCGGCCAGAGCGGTCTTCTCCACTGACACGGGAACCCTTCGATGAACTCGATATGGACGACGGCCGTAAACCTCAATTCGGCCGTCAGCTCATATTCGGCTATGTTGAGCCCTTTCTTTAGGGCCGTCGAAAGTCCCCCAAAAGGAGGGTCAAGCGTGCAACTACGTGGTGTTCACCTGCGTAGTCCTATGGGGTTAATCAGAGACCCCGATCGTGCCTTTGCCTTAGTACGCAAGGTAGTGCTCGGCAGGCAGGGCCGGGCCTGCCACGAATGGATGAGCTTTGCCGAAGGTGGAGGAATGACCGTAGTGGAAAAATCCCCAAGGTGTGGGAGGTGCGACACGCGGCATTTCTCTTCTTCCGCCGGACGTTTCCCCTTGCGAGAAGGCAGGCGTCGGTGACCGAACTGAGGACCTCCGCCCCGGCCGGTGGGTTGCCGGGCCAGCGGCGCCGGAGCCGGGTCGCCCCGGCACGGAGGCGGCCTGTGCTGGCGCGGCTCAACGCCGTCGTGTTCTTGTTGCTGGCGGTCGACTTCGGCGCTTGGTCGCTGGCCACCGCGGTGACCGGCGCCGGCCCGCTCGACGCCGTCGTGACCGGTGTCGCGTTGGGAAGCGTCCGCATCGCCGGACGGGTGCACCGACGTCGCCTGTGGCTTTCCTGGCTGCAGGACCTCCCTCGATCCTTGGCCACGTCCGGGATCGCGTTCGCCCTGGTCGTCTGCGCGACGCTGGCGAAAGGTGTGCCGGAGGAAGGGATTCCCGCGGCGCACGAACTGGTGCTGGTGTTCGCCGTCCTCAGCGAAAGCGCACGACCTTGGGTCTTCGCGTTCGGTCGCTGGGGGCGCCGGCGGCTCCGGCGGTGCGACCGCGCCATCGTGGTGGGGGCGGGGGAAAGCGGCGGCGAGCTGATCCGGACCATGGTGCGATATCCCGAATTCGGCCTGCTGCCGGTCGGCTTCGTTCCCTCGGACTCCGACCCGCGGAACGCGACACTCCCGGTGGAGGTGGTTCACGAAGGACTGGCCGAAGCCATCGTCCGGCACGGCGCCGGCACGGTCGTCTTCGCTCACTCAGGTGACAGCGACAGCGCGGTCGTCGCCGCGGTCGTCACGGCGCATCGCCTGAGGTGCGTCACCCTGATTCTGCCCCGGTCGGCCGCGCTTTGCCCGGACAAGCCCGGCATCGACCGGCTGCGGAGTCATCCCTTGGTGTGGTTGGCAGGCGCGCCGACCCGTCGGCCCACTTGGTGGATCAAACGCGTACTCGAAGCCACCCTGGCCGCTGTCGCGCTCGTCGTGCTCGCCCCGGTGATCGGGGTGTGTGCGCTGGCTGTCGTGATGGAGAGCGGCTTCCCGGTGATCTTCCGTCAGGTGCGCGTCGGCGTGGACGGCCGGACCTTCGTGCTCTATAAGATCCGAAGTGTGCGACAGGACACTGTGGACGATTCGCAGACGCGCTGGTCGGTGGCCGGGGATCGCCGGGTCGGCCCGGTCGGGCGATTCTTGCGCAGGTCCTCTTTGGACGAGATCCCGCAGCTGTGGAACGTCGTACGCGGGGACATGGCGCTCGTCGGGCCGCGTCCGGAACGTCCGGTGTTCGTCGAAGAGTTCTCCGCCGTCCACGACCTGTACTGGGCTCGGCACCGGGTGCCCACCGGGCTGACCGGTCTCGCGCAGGTGCAGGGCCTCCGTGGGGACACCTCGATCGCGGAGCGGGCGCGTTACGACAACTACTACATCGCCAACTGGTCGCTCTGGCTGGACCTGAAGATCATCATCCTCACGGTGGGAGAACTGTGGTGCCGAAGGCAGCGCTGAGGCGCGATCACCCGTTGGCGACGAGACTTTCCGCCGGCTGTGCCGCGCTCGTACTGGCCGCCGGGTGCACTGCGAGTTCGGCCGACGAGGCGTCGGCGCCCCCACCGAAACCCTCGGCGCCGTGCGCGTGGTGGTACGGGATCGGGCAGCCGCCGACGTCCGGTGATCTCGAACTGGCCGCGCGGCGCTACGACGTCGTGGTGCTCAACGCGGACCAGGCGCCCGCGATGCGTAAACTACGCGAGCTCAATCCGCGGATCAAGGTGCTGGTGTACAAGGACTTGTCCAGCACCCGCAACTACGCGGGCGCGGTGAACGGCGGCGAGGACGCGGAATTCCTGCCCAGCGGTATCGGGTACGTCGCGGCGCAGCGCGCGCATCCCGAGTGGTTCGCGACCGATACCCGCGGCGGTCGCATCGAATGGCAGGGGTACCCGAAGCACTGGCAGATGACGGTCTGGGACCCGGCCTACCAGCAGGCGTGGAAGGCCGCCGTCGTGGCGGAGGTCACCAGGGAGGGCTGGGACGGGATCCTCGCCGACAACGACTTCAACTCCTTGAGCCACTACTCGACGGCGATCCTCACCGGCACCGCGACCGCCGCCGAGACCGACCGGAAGTTGCGCGACGGCCTCGATGCCTTCCTGTCGCTGGTGGGTGAAGCGCTCCAGAAGGCGGGCAAGCTGTTCGTGCCCAACGTGTCGGAAACCCATCTGCTGCCGGGGAGGTGGACGGCGCACTCCCGGTTCGGCGGCGCGATGGAGGAGAACTTCGGCTTCCGCGAGAACGGGGGGACCGGTGGCCTGCTCACGTTCCGTGGCAACGAGTTCCAGGAACTGCGAGCCCAGGCCGCGCTCGGTGAGTCGTTGCTGCTGCTGGTCACCCGGACGAGGTCCGCCCAGCAGGTCCGCGCGGGGTATGCCAGCGCGGCGCTGCTGGCGGGACCCCGGACGTGCTGGACCCCGGCGACCACCGACGACTACCGCGATCCCGAATGGTCGCACCTGCAGGACAGCGGTCTCGGGGAAGCGGTGGACGCGGCGGGCCGCCTGCCCGGCGGGGTCTGGACCCGGACGTTCACCAACGGCTGGATCGCGGTGAACCCGACGTCGGTGACCCAGACCGTGACGCCGCCCGAAGGCCTGGTGCCCGTGGGCGGTCCGCCCGCCCGGCCCAAGACCTCTTCCCCGGCACCGGTCATGTCACCGGTGCCTTCGTCATCGCCGCCGCTGGCCACCATCGAAGTGGCCGCGGCCGACGCGGTGATCATGGTCGAACCGAAGCAGTGACTCGTAAAGGCCGATATGCCGCCGCGCGCAGACCTCCGGTGCGAACCGTTGCCGGGCCCGCGCGGCGAGCAGGACACCGGTCCGGCCCGGGGCGGGATCGGCGAACAGCGCGCGCAAGCGGGAGGCCAGGGCGCGAACGTCGCCGGGTGGCACCACATGACCCGCCCCCAGCATGTCGGCGACTCCTCCGGTGTCGGTGGCTATGACGGGCTTTCCGGCCGCCATGGCCTCCGCCACGACGAGGGGCTGCTGTTCCATCGTGGACGGCAGCACCAGGGCGTCCGCGCCCGCCAGCAGAGCGGGGACGTCCGGCCGGAAACCCAGGAAGGTCACGCGCCCGCGCAAGGGCGGCACCTGTGCCGCCTGCTCGGCTTCGGCCCGCTGGGGGCCGTCGCCCACCACGGTCAGCCGGGCGTCGCGGGGAAACACGCCGAGGGCCGCGAGCGCGGTGAGCAGGGTGAGGATTCCTTTGCGTTCCACCAGGAGCCCGACGAAGATCAAATGACGCACCGGTCCTTGCGGCGGACTCGGCTCCCCCAATCCGACGCAGTTGTCGATGCGCGTGAGGCGGCCGGCCGGGACCCGAAGCCGCCGGCTCAGGAACCGCCCCATCGCTTCGGCGGGCACGATCGTGTGATCCAGCGTC
Source organism: Amycolatopsis sp. cmx-4-19 (assembly GCA_049998115.1). Classification (GTDB taxonomy): domain Bacteria; phylum Actinomycetota; class Actinomycetes; order Mycobacteriales; family Pseudonocardiaceae; genus Amycolatopsis. The sequence goes on from JAEBEO010000014.1 coordinate 63,916, forward strand.
CGGGCGACCGCGGCGTCACCCGCCAAGACCGCCCGCGTGTAGGCGGACGGCCCGGCGGAGCCCGGTGCGCCGCGGAACCACGGCTCGGCCACGTCGTCCGGGACACCGTGGTAGGTCTGGACGAGCGCGGGCCGCGCACCGCGGTGGAAACGCAGGCCGGTGAGCACAAGCCCGGCCCGCCGGTCCTGGGCGTGCACGACGTCCGGCCGCCAGGACCGGATCGCCGCCCGCGCACGACCGGCCGCGGAAAGGTTCTGTTTGCCCGTGACGAGAAGGTGCTCGTGATGGTTTTCGAGCAGCTCCGCTCCCCGCGCCGGTACGGGACCGAAGACACGGACGTCGACCCCCTCACCGAGCAGTGTCGTGGCGAGGCGCACGGTGACGTCCACCGGGCCTCCCCGGTCCTGGGTCAGCAGATAGGCGATGCGTTTCACCGGATGCGCTCCGTCGAGGTGAGTTCGTCGATGAGGTCGGCGAGCCGGTCGGTCATCCGGCTTCGGTCGAAGGACAGTTCGGCGCGGCGACGTCCCCGTTCGCCTTCGAGCCGGGCGAGCGCGGGGTCGGCGAGCCGGGTCGCCACCGCGTCGGCGAGCAGGCCGAGCGCGCCCGATGGCAGCACGGCCCCCGCGTCGGCGATGCTCTGGCGCGTCCCGCCGACGTCGAACGCGACCACCGACCGGCCGCATGCCATGGCCTCCAGTGGCACGAGCGCCATCCCTTCCGCCCGTGACGGGAGCACCACGACGTCCGCGGCCGTGTAGAACGCCGAGGGGTCGTCGGTACGGCCTGCCCAGCGCACCGAAGGGTGGGCCGCGACCGGATGGCGTGCACGCCACACGGCGCCCATCGGCCCCTCCCCGGCGAGGACGAGTTCCGCGTCCGGCAGGCGCCGCAGGATCTCCGGCCAGGCGGACAAGAGCCGGTCCTGTCCTTTGAGCTCGGCCAGCCTGCCGAGGCAGACGGCGATCGGCGCCCGTTCGGGCAGCCCGAGTCGCCGCCGCGCCGCGATCCGGTCGCCTGGGGTGAACTTCGTCGTGTCGACGCCGTTGCAGACGACTTCCGCGTCCGCGGCGACACCCGCGGCCAGGCCGGAGGCGAGTTCGTCGTCGCTCACGCAGACGACGAGGTCGGTCCACCGGGACGCGAACCGTTCCCATACGGCGGACGCCCACCGCAGGGGCCCCCGGGCGGTCTCGAAGGACCACAGGTGCGGCTGGAACACCGTCGTGCGCTCTCCTCGCAGGGCGAGGCGTCCGGCCAGTCCCGCCTTGGAACTGTGCAGGTGCACGACGTCCGGCCGCAGCTCCGCCAGGAGCCGTCGCAGCCGTACCGTTTCCGCGAGCACACCGGGGTCGGGGGACCGGGTCGCCCGCCAGTCCCGCACCTCGATCCCGAGGCGGCGGGCGCTCGCGGCCAGCCAGCCGGAAGGCGGGCACACCACGGTCACCGACCAGCCCCGCTCCCGTTGTGCCACCGCGAGGTCCAGTACGACCACGGCGACGCCCTCGGTCACCGGCTGGGAGACGTGCACGATCCTCATCGCAGCGCACCTCGCCGTAGTCCGGTCAGCTCGCCGCGGTGCAGCAGCAGCGTCGCCCCGGCGTATCCGGCGACGAGAACCAAGCCTTCGCCCAGCGCGCCCGGCAGCGAGTCCGCCGGTCCGAACAACCCCGTGTGAGCCAGCAGGACCGCGGGCACCGCACCGGCGGCGCACGCGCCCAGCACCCTCGAGAGGATCCCGGCCAGTTCCCGGACGGGCGGCGCCATGCCGATCCCCGCCAGCACCCGCCAGGCGATCGGCAGCACCAGCCAGGCCACGCCGAACTGGACGGCGGCGACCGCCGCGATCCCGAGCCGGGTCAGCAGCACCAACCCCGCGGCGAGCAGCAGCAGGTGGGTGCATTCCAGGGCAAGGTAGCGCCGCGCGTGCCCGGTCGCCTTGACCGCCTGGTACCAGATCTGCAGCAGGGAGATCCCCAGGCCGTAGCCCGTCAGCAGGATCAGCGGACCCGCCGCGTCCGCCCAGCGAGCGCCCAGGAGGGCGACACGATCGGCGAGGACGGCGAGGACGAGGTAGAGACCACCGGTGAGCACGAGTACGGCGCGGGTGAAGCGCGTGAGCGTCTCCGTCAGCGGCGTCCGTTCCCGACGCAAGCGCGTGAACACCGGGAAGGCCACCGCGCCCAGGACGACCGCCACCATGATGTACGGCACCCAGGCCAGCCGGTAGGCCAGCGAATAGACGCCGACCGCGTCCGGCCCGAGCAGCTGCCCGACCGCCAGGTAGTCGAGGTTGACCAGCAGCGCACCCACGACGGCGGCCGGGCCCACGACCGCCGCCCAGCGCAGGGCCTCGTCCGCGGCGGCGCTGTCCCAGCGCGGCCGCACGCCACCGCCCGCGAGCGCGCCGAGCAGCGGCTGGGTGACCGCGGTGGCGATGAGACCGATCACCAGGGAAGCGGGTCCGACATCGCTGAAAGCGAGCACGACGGTCACCGCGGCGCCGAGGATGGCGCTGCCGCCGTCGGGCACCAGACGACGCCGGAAGTCCAGTTCCCGGTGCATCAACCCCATCTGCACCCCGCCCGCGGCCGAGAACGGGAGACCGAGCGCGGCCAGCCGGAGCAGGCCGGCGGCGTCCGGGACGCCGAGTGCCGCGGTGATCGGTCCCGCCGCGGCGACGAGGACGAGGGCGAGGGCCAGTCCCGCACCCACGCTCATCGTCAGCACGGTTCCCGCCATCCGGCGCGGATCCCGTCCGGTACGGCCGATCACGTCGTAGACGCCGACCGACTGCACCACCTGGCCGAGGTTCACCAGCGACACCGCGAGAGCGACGAGGCCGAGCTGGTGCTCGGCCAGCAGCGCCGCCAGAACCAGCGTGACCAGCATCTGGCTGCTCTTGCTGACCAGGTTCACCGCGCCGAGCCACAGCGAACCCCGGACCACCCGGGTGCCGAGATCGCCCGTCATCCGCCGCTCCTCGCCGCGACCGGCCCGGCTTCGGGCATCCTGGTCAGCCGGACCGCGGCGAAGACGAGCAGACACCACGCGGCGACGACGGCGACACCGTCGATCGTGCCGGCGACCCGATCACCGATCACCGAGTCCACCGTGTACAGATGCGCGAAAGGCACCGCCGAGGCGAGAACCGCGAATCCGGTCCCGCCCCATCCCGGTTCGGCCCGGTCGCGCCACCAGAGCGCGGCCACGGCGGCCATCGCGGGCACGGCGATCAGCACGTCACCGGGTTGATGGACCACACAGACGACCACGGCGAGGCAGGTGAGCAGATCCGCGACGGACGTCGCCCCCGCCCGGTCCAGCCGCCGCACCAGCAGTGCGCTCGTGACGAGGACACCGGCCAGGACGATCGGTTCGACGCCGGAAGGAGCCCAGCCGGTGACCCGGAAGAGGACGGCGGCGACGTCGATCCGTTGTGCCGTCGGGGAATCGACGGCGCCGTAGTCGGTACCGCGGGCGTGGGCGAGGTTCGCGGCGACGACGTCGGCGAACGCGCCGATCCCGCCTTCCCGGAGCACCAGCAGCACCACGACCGGCAGGCTCGCGGCCGCCGCCACGGCGGTCCCGGCCAGTGCCACCCGCCGCGACCCCCTGGCGTACAGCAGGATCGCCAGCGGAAAGCCGAACTGCGGCTTCAGCCACGCCAGGGCGAGGGCCACCGCGGCCCAGCCCGGCCGATCACGCCGGAGCAGGAGCGCCCCCGCCGCGCCGAGCGCGATCAGCGGGTTGACCTGGCCGACGTAGAGCTGCGCCTTGCCCACCTGGCTCGTCACCAGCAGCGCCGCGACCACCACGGTGGTGACCACGACCGGGACGGGGACCAGCCGCCGGACCGCGTGCGCGGTCGTCGCCGCGAGCGCGACCAGCAGCAGCACGCCGAACACCGTGAAGGCCACCGCGCCCACCCGGTAGCCGGGCAGGGCGAACGGCAGCTGCGCCAAGAGGTGGTACGGCTGGTACAGGTTGAAGTCCTGTCGCACCGGCCAGTGCGCGAACATCACGGCCGGGTCGTAGGGATCGCCGCCCGCGAGGAACTCCCGGATCGGGAAGTACAGGGCGTCGCGGAAGTCCTGCAACCGTTCCTCGGCCAGGTTCGCCTGGTCCGGCAACGGCACCTGCCACGACGGCGCGAGCGCGCGCCAGGCACTCAGGAGACCCAGGACGGTCCCGACGACGAGGACGAGACGATGTCTAGTGCTCATGTCAGGACCACCGCCAGGAGAACGGCTTCGGACGGCAGTACCCCGGCGATCGCGGTCAGCTCGGCGTACCGCCGTCCGGTCACCGCCACCACCGCTGTTCCGTCGTCGTGGACCGGAAGCGTGGCCGCCAGCTTGGCGGCCGCCTCACTGAATTCCGGGGCGACCGGCACCACCCGCGGCGCGGAACCGGCCGCCAGGCCCAGGACGGCAAGGCGGTCGGCGGTTCCCGGGTCGTCGCCACGCAGCACCGCCACCGGGCGGTGGATCCCCGCCGCGGCCAGTGCCCGGTGGACCGAACCGGCCCCGCCTCGGGGCCTGCCCGGCGTCAGCCGCCGGATCGCCGTCGTCGCGAGCCCGGCGGTCACCGCGGCGACCAGCGACAGGCCCGCCACCAACGGGACGTCCGGCACGACCGCGACCACCTCGGGTGTGGTGTCCAGCAGGCGCAGCCTGCCCGCCGGGGCCAGCAGGTCGGCGTCGATCATCGCCTTGCCCAGCGCCGACGCCGTCGCGCGTGCCCGGTCCGTCGACGACGCCCGCACGGACAGCCGCGCCAGGCCGGACGCCGGCACCAGCTCCACCGACACCTGACGCCCGAGTTCTTCCGGTGAGACGCCGGAAACCGGTGCCGCCGCCCGAAGCACCGAAGGGCTGCGGGCGAGTTCGACCACCGCGGGCAGTGCGAGGGAAACGACCTCGCCGTACTGGGTGCCCGCCGCCTGACCGGCGGGCTCGGCCAGCAGGCTCACCCGGCCCTGGTACTGCTCACCGCGGGTCAGCCCCACGATCAGGACGAGCAGGCCGATCACGAGGGCCGCCGCGCAGCCGAGCACGGCGGTGCGGGTCAGCGAGGCCTTCACCGGCCACCTTCGATCATGGTCCGGAGAAGTTCGTCGTAAGCCTTCATCACGGTGTGCGGTTCGTAATCCCGCTGGATGGCGAGGAGTCCTTCCGCAGCCGCCGAGGCACGGGCGTACCCGTCGTGCAGCAGCGAGTCCACCGCCTTCGCGAAGGCGACCGGATCGCCGGGCGGCACCACCAGCCCGGCTCCATCGGACAGCACTTCACCGACACCACCGACGTCGGTCGCGACGACCGGGCGGCCTGCCGCCATCGCTTCGAGGACGGCCAGCGGGAGACCTTCCCAATCGCTGCTCAGGACCAGCACGTCGGCCGCGGCGAGCAGATCGGGGACGTCCTGGCGGGTACCGAGGAACCGGACCCGGCCGCCCAGTGCCCTGCCCCGTGCTTCGAGTCCGGCGCGGAGACTCCCGTCGCCGGCGAGCCACAGCACCGCCTCGCCTCGGAGCCGGGCCCAGGCGTCCAGCAGCACGTCGTGGCGTTTCTGCGGCTCCAGCCGTGCGAGGCAGAGCGCGACCGGTGTCTTGTCCGCGATTCCGAGCGACGCCCGCACTTGCGCACGGCCGAAGACCGGACGGCGTGCGAACACGGCGTTGCGGATCACGGTGGGAGCGCTCAAGCCGGCTTCGGCCAGCTGGCCGGCCGTGGCGGGGGAGACGGCGACGACGTGGTCGGACGTGCGCCGCACGATCCGGGCCGCCGTCGGCAGGTCGCGGTCGGCGACCCCGTGGAACACGGTCAGCAGCGGTGGCCGCCGTCCGGGCACCAGGGCGAGCCGGGTGACCAGGCTCGCCCCGACGTTGTGGGACAGCACGGCGTCGGGGCGGAAGTCGGCCACCGCCCGGCGCACCGCCCACGCGGCCCGCAGTGCGCCCGTCCGGCTGCGGAGGGCCAGCGGGACGGAGAAGGTCGGCACGCCGTCCGCGGCCAGCGCGTCGGCGCGGAATCCGCCGCCGCTGGCGACAGCCGACGTCCAGCCGTACTCCTCACCCCGCTCCACCATGCCCGCCACGAGGGTCTCCGCCCCGCCGGCGCCCATCTCACTGATCACGTGCAGGACACGTATCGGCACTGCTTCTCTCCACGATCTTCTCGGCGAACCCGGATTTCGGCCGCGACGGCGAGCGCGGCCAAGGACCACAAGGGCAGGTAGTACTGCTCGGACAGGAAAGTCGAGGTGACCAGTACGGCCAGCAGCGAAGCCTGGATCGCGACGGCCTCGGTCCGGGCCGGGCTCGACGGGGCCGCCAGCCGGACCGTTCGCTCGCTCGACACGGCGGCGAGACCGATCACCGCCGCGAACAACGCGAAGCCCGGCAACCCCAGTTCCGCGGCCACTTCGAGGTACATGTTGTGCGCCACCGGCGTCTGCTCGTTGATCTCCGCGTTGCGCGACTCGGCGGCGTACGCCTCGCGAAATCCGCCAGGTCCCACGCCGGAAAGCGGATGCTCGGCGACCATCCTGGCGGCGGCCTGCCAGCGCAGCTCACGTGTGTCCACATTGGACGCGGCGATGAAGGTCTTCTCCTGGACCGCGCGCTCGATCCCCGGTCCGGCGAACAGCAGGGTCCCGAGTCCGAGCAACGCGACCACCGCCGCGGAGGCGACGAGGGCGCGCCACGGAAGCACGCGGCGCAGGGCGAGCCAGCCGACCGCGGCGGTCAGGCCCAGGCCGCCGCCGCGGGAGAACGTGGCCATCGCACCCGCCACCAGGACGGCGCCACCGAGGGCGACGGTGATCCGTCGACGTAACGTTCTCCCCGCCAGGGAAAGCAGGGGGATCGCGGCGACGAGGAAGTAAGCGAGGTCGTTCGGATCCGCCTGCGGGCCGCTGGCACGCGTCTCCCCGCCGAGGATCAGGCTGTACAGCGCGCCGATCCCGGCGACGGTGGCGCCCGCGGCCATGGCCAGCAGGAGCCTCCGGATCGGGACCTCGCGGCAGGCGACATCCGCGAATACCACCGTGATGACGAGGAACGGCAGCCAGCGCACCACGTATTCCGCGGTGAACGTCCCGGAGGAATGGAGCGCGGCGGTCGTCGCCAGCACGACGGCGAGAAGGGCCAGCACCGCGTGCAGAGGCGTCGACCGGGGGAGTCGTCGTTGCCGTACCCGGATCACCAGCCAGACGGTGATCAGCAACGCGGGCGCGAGTTTGCCGAGATGGGCATGTGCGGCCGTCAGGTACCCCTCGACCGGGGCCAGCGCCGCCGTGGCGTACGCGAGAACACGGAGCGTCGCGCCCGTTTCGCGCCCGGCGGGGGCCGCGATCGCGAAGGTGGTCATCTCCAGGCGTCCAGCCGCGTGACCGCGCGCTCCCGCCGCGGTTCCGTCCGGCGGACGTACTCGCCGGTGCCGACGACGTCGAAGTGTTCGCGCAGCGCTCCCAGTACCCAGCTCAGCCAAGCGACCTTCCGGACACCCGACGTGGCCATGCCCGGAAAGAACCCCATGCCCGGCGCTTCGGCCCCACCGAGGACGTCGGTCGGGTGCAGCAGCAGGGAGGGAGCGACGCCGCGGACGAGACAAAGCCGGAGCGCCGTCTTGAAGTACGCACGGGCCAGCCGCGGGGAGACCTCGTGGAGCCGGAGCAGGTAGGAACCGTGGATCGGGGTGCGCAGCAAGGGCATCGTCGTCACCGGAAGTTCCACGAGAGAGCTGCCCTTGGCCGTCCGCCAGCGGTAGGCGTGCACCGGTGCCAGCACGTGCGAAAAGCCGCCGAACAGCTCCCCGCGTCCGGAGTCCCGGGCCGTCGGGGGCGCGGTGCGGTTGTGGTAGGCCCTGGCCAGCGGACCGATCCAGGTCGGCAGCGTGCTGGCGTCGTAGGCGTAGCCGCGGTCCGTCAGGACTTCGACGAGTTCGCGCGTGACACTGAAACCGGGGCCGCGAAAGCCCACGGGGATCCGCGCGCCCGCCGTGACGATCGCGTCCTCGGTCCGCCGCAACTCTTCTTCGAGGCGGTCACGCGAATAGCGGTGCAGCCAGGGTTCGTGGCCGAAGGAGTGGTTGCCGACCTCGTGGCCCGCCGCGGCGATCTCGTTGACCGCTTTGGCGCCGTCCTCGCGGACGACATCGGCTCCGACCACGAACACCGTCGTCGCCAGCCCTTGCTCACCGAGCACTTCCAGGAGCCGAGGTACGGCCGAGGGAAGGAAACTGGGATACCGGCGCCAGCCGGGGTCGCCGTGGGTCTTGAGATAAGCCCACAGGTTGTCGAGATCGACCGACACGCTCGCCAACGGCCGCCCGGTCACGCGATCTTCTCCACCGCTTCGACCGAGGTCGTGGTCCGCGATGCGAAACCGAGCACCAGCACACCGAGCACGACCGCGACGAGCCCGAAGGCGACCCAGGGCCGGGTTCCGTCGGCGACCTGGTCGCCGAGCACGGTGATACCGGTGACGGACGACGACACGATCGTCGTGGCGTCGGCCGTGGCCACGACCGCGGTGGCCAGGCCGCGTTGCAGTGCGAGCGCCAGCGAAGCCTGGCCGAGGACGGCGGCGGCGAGCATCAGCCAGGTCAGCGGATTCCCCGGTAGCGAAGCCAGATCCAGATGCGCCAAGGTACGGCTCGTGATCGCCACGACGGCGAACGCGACGCCGGAAAGGACCGCGGGTAGCGGAAAGGTGCTGGTCCGGCCGACCTGGGTCATCGCGAAACCGACGCCGAGCAGGACCCCCGTGAGGGCGAGGACGCCGACAGGCGAGAGATCCGCGGCGACCGACGGTTTCGAAGAACCCGCGAGAGCGACGAGGCCGATCGCCATCAGCGCCAGCATCAGCGCTTCCGTGGTCCGCAAGCGCCACCGCAGCACGGCGATCCCGAACACGGTCGCCAGCCCGGTCGCCGCCGCGGAGGCGGTTTGCACCAGGTACAGCGGCAGTGATTCACGGGCGAAGAAGGAGAGCGCGAAACCCCCCGCCTGGCCGCCGAAACCCAGGAGGTACAAGGGATCGGTGGCAAGACGGGCGAGCAGCCCCAGGCCCGCGCCCGGTCCGTGCTCGGCGCGCCGGGCGGCGACACTCTGCGCGACGATCCCCATCGCATAGAGCACGGCGGAAGCGATGAGTATCCCGTAAGCGACCACGAACGGCTCCTCTGGCCCACGACGCGGACCGGGCCGCAAGGCGGCCTTGTCACGCTGGTTTGCGGGAAGCGTAGAGGCGATCCGGAAACGCCACGTTCGAAGGACTGATCGACGAATTCGTCACGCAGAGGAAAATTCGCCGCGTCCTGATGGCACAAAAGTGCGTCAAGCCGATGATCGATCCGAGAATTGGATACGATGTGTGACCGTCGTGGTCCGGAAAGTGTTGCTCGGCGCGATTCCAGCCCCGGCGAGCCCGCTCCGGCGAACGCGGTAGCCACCCTTTCGGACTACAAATCTTCGGTCAGACCCCATGCCGTGCCACCCGATGATGCGAACGGAGGCGAACCGGGGAAGCTGCTCCAGTACGTTTGCTCCCGCGGCACGGAGACGCGCTTTCCTTGGCGCCCTTATCCGCACAATTCCTATTTCGAGAGGTACTCATGCTGAAGAAGATTGGCTTCGTCACCGCCGCGATGGCGGCCGGAGCGTTCCTGACGGGCGGGATCGCGTCCGCCGGAACCCCGGCCGACGAGGGCCACGACCGTCCCATGCACGACTTGAGCGAGCAGGTCGGCGTGGCCAACCTGAACAACATCGACGTGCTGCACAACGTCAACGCCGTGGTCGGCGCGTGCGACAACAACGTGAACGTGCTCGGCGTCCAGGTCCCGGTCCGCGACGCGCTCAACGGCATCGGTGTGCCGGTCCTGTCGCCGGGTGCGCACGAGGCCTCCGGCGAGTCCCCGTACAACTGCGCCGCCGGCAGCGTGCTGGACGGCGGAACGGCCCAGCACAACTGAGTCCGGGTCCCGCCGGGTGCGCGGGAACCAGTGATTCACCAGTGTGATGTGCCCGGTATGGGGGAGCTCTTCCGCCGTACCGGGCACAGTCGTACCAGGCACAGTGCCGTAGGACGAGAATGAGCGAATCCCGAGAACAACGGCGTTTCCGCGAACGTGCCGCTCTGCGAGCGGCACACCGGCCGGTGCCTCGTACGACGCCGAAGCTCGAACGGGTCATCGAAATCGAGCTGCGTCGCGATCCGCGCAAGCCCGGCAGCCGTCCGCTTTGGAGTGCCGAATGGAGCCTCAGGGGCACGAACCTGGGGATCGAGCGGAGCGACGAGGACATCGTGGCCCTCGTCGAGAACGTCCTCGAAGACGCTCGGCTCCTGGCGGAGCATTACGCGGTGCGGCTCGAATGGACCCTGTCCGGCGAAGTGGCCACGGACGGGCTCGCCGAGTCCGGCATCACCTTGCCGGATTTCGTGTCTTGACGCACCGGTCCGGACGGCGTGAGCCGGGCCGCCATTCACGGCCCGGCTCACGTTGCTCATCAGCGGTCGAGGGTGTGGTGCCCTTCGTTCCACTCGTCCACGTCGGCGACCGCGCTCACCTCGTGTGAGACGGCGCCGTCCTCACCGGCCGCGGTGTACCACTTGTCGTAGGCGGCGTACTGGGGCTTCGCGACGGACTTGACGCCTTCGGAGACGGCGCCGTCGGGACCTGCCGAGAAGTCGCTGGCCTCGTACACGGCGTGATTGTTCCCGGCATGGCTGGCGACATGCGACGAAGTCGCCCCGTCCATGTCCGCCGTCTTGGTGGACTCGGCGTAGGCGACGTGGTCACGGTGCGCTTCCCGGACGGGGTGCGTGTGCACGGGGCGGTGCCTGACCGAGGGGCCGTCGTAGTCGGTGTGGACGACGGGCCGCTTCCCGTGCGATTGCGTCGGGCGACCCGGTTTGCCCTCGGAAACCCAGTCGTTGCCGTTCGTGTCGTAGTCGGACTCTTCGTTGTGCAGCACCGCGGCGCCCATCGGGCCCGCCAAGACCGCGCTTTCCTCCGACCAGCGATGCCCGTAGTGGTCGGCACCGGAATCACTGTGGATCGTCCCGGCGCCGCCGATACCGGCGTAGGTCGCGGAAGTCGCGGTGAAACCGGCTGTGCCGGGGCCGCCGCCCAGGTCGGCCGACGCGATGCCGGCGGAAACCAGGGAAAGCGGAATGGCGGCCGCTGCCGCGAGCGCGAACCGGCGCAATTCAGTCATGATTATTGTGATCCTTTCGAGCTGGGGATACCTAACACGAAATTGAGTCACGAGAATCGACTCGGGGCGGTGAGTCCGCCCGCTCTTGGACATTACCCGGATCTAACATGAGGCAAAGTTCGGACGTGGCATCACACCCGTTCGGTACCTTCGGTATGGGGATTTTCCAGGGACGGGCGACCCGACGGCGGCACGGCCGGGTGTGACCGGGGCCTGTCCTGTCGTTCTGCTGTGACGCCACTGTCGCCGGGGCGTGGCGCGTCGCGACTCCGGTGCGGTACCCGGATGCGCATTCCCCGACGGATTCCCGGGAAGGGATACGGTGGATGTGCGAGGTCTCGCCGTGCACGGGAGGGTGTCCCGGCACTCCTCGGGCCGGGACACCCTCCCCGCTGAATTCCGCGCGTCGGGAGATCGGGTTTCCAGCAGGGCCCGACGTCAGGCACCGGACGTCTTCCGAGTAGTTCTTGACGGTGACAGCATTCTTAAGAGTGTCTTTTCGGGTGACCGGAAAACGAACCGATTACCACTTTTCCCCTTTGGGCAAACGGAGCGTACGGGTGAACGTGACTCCGGGCGCCGATGACTCGAACGACGCGTCTTGCGGTGAACTGCGGGCAAAAGTCAGCCAAGTCGTGGGTCTTCCGTCCTCGAGCGGGTGGTACGGGCACGGAGAGTGCACAGTGACGTCTGCGTGCTCGCTGATGTTTCACGCGAACTTCCCGTTTGTTTTGCCGAACCCGTACGGGTTGTGCACGGTACGGAATGGGGGCAGGGAGCGGTCTGCCGGGTTCCGGTCGCCTTATTCGGATGCGAGGTTCACCATGATTGCGTCGGCAGCAGGAATCCAGAGGAGTACGACATGGCAAGTAAACTCACGCGGGCTTTGACTCTTTTCGTCGCCGCGGCGTCCGTGACGCTGGCAGGTGCCGGCATCGCCGCGGCGGACGGGCCCGGTGGCAAGGGCTCGTCCACCACCACCAGTGCGGCGGCCGAGGTGCAATCGATGCGCGATGCCTTGGTGTCGCGTGCGGACAACGGCGACGTGGCGGGGACACAGGCCACTCTCGACCGGCTGGCTCCGGTGCTGACCGACCTGTCGCAGGGTAAGCGATACGTGATCCAGGCCGAGGCCAAGGACAGTGCGGCGACGGCCCGGCAGGACAACACCACGGCGAAGCAGGACGTCGACGAACTGGCGACGGAGCTCAAGTCCCGCGCGCAACTGCCGCCCGTGGCCGGCCTGCTCAACGCCTTGCTGCAGCGGCTGCTGCTCAGTCTGTCGGTACTGGTGAACGACCTCCTTGGTGGGCTGGCCGTCCCGGTCGTGTAGCGCGATCGGACCCCGGACGGTGCCCCGGCGAAGGCCCGGTGCGGAACTCTCTTCCGCGCCGGGCCTTCGCCGTCACCGGGGACTGGCTGTCATCCGAGCTGGGGAACGTCGTTCGGGAAACTGAGGGGAAGTTCGTACAGGCCTCGCGTCGTGCGTCCGCCGCCGAGCCAACCGTGAAAGAAGATGTGCCCGTCCACCACATCCGCGCCGCCGGGAGCGTCGACCTTGCCACCCGGGAACGCGGCCGAGAGGAACTGGCCATCGGCCTTCACGAACGGCCCGCTCAGTGCAGGAGCGGAGGCGTAATTCGTGTGGTAGCCGGGACTCTGGAAATTGTCGGCGGAGTAGAAGAGCAGATACCGGCTCGGGGTCTTGACGACGGCCGGTGCCTCGACGACGGCCTTCTCGGAGGTGAGGTCGGCGCGCAGGAGCTCGATCCGCGGACCTGCCGGTGTCCGGCCGTCCGGCAGCATCTTCTGCGACCAGATCGCCGCCGGTGGACCGGTCGTGCCACCGTCGCTCTTGTAGAGCAGGTATCGCGTTCCGTCGGTGTCCACAAAGGTCTGGGGATCGATGTCACCGCCGTCGCCCGCAACGCAGACGAGGGGAGCCTCGCCGACAGGGGTGTACGGCCCTTCGGCTTTGGCCGCCGACGCGGTGCCGATGCACATCTCGCCTCCGGGAGCGACGGCCGCGGAGAAGTAGAGCAGAAAGGTGCCGTCCGCGAGCTGGGTCACGTCGGGCGCCCAGAAGCCCCCGTCGGGTTTCGCCCACTTCGGTGCGGTTGCCAGAGCGTCACCGATGACTCGCCAAGGTCCCTCCGGTGCCGGTGCGCCGGCGAGCGGCACCTTCACGGCACCGGTACTCGTGGAGAACGCGAAATAGCCGGTTCCGGCCTTGACGATGTCGGGGTCGGGGAAGTCTTGGCCGAGGAGGAGCCTGGGTGCGCTGGCGGCCGACGCGGCCGGGCACGTCGCGAGTGTCAGCAGACCGGCGGCGGCGACGGCCAGTAGGCGAATCTTGGTGCTCATAAACGATTCTCTCGGGCTGTCGATCCGATCGGAAGGCTCATCGTGCTGCTGTCACCGGGAAGTATGGACTTGATCGTTCACCCGGCGCGGGTGGATTCACCGGGCGATGCCGGGGTAGCCGACGGCCTCGGCGCGTCGCGGCGCACACTGACCGCATGAGAAAGCCGCCGCGTGGAAGGGGCTCCACGCGGCGGCTTTGACGAGGATCGCTCAGTTCTCCTGAAGGGTCCCGCCGTCGACGATGCCACCACCGGCGCAGTTGTCCGGAGTGGCCCCCGTGGCCTCGGTCTCGCCCGGCGACAGGACCGGGATGGCGATACCCTCGGCCACGTCACGGATCGGGACCTGGACCAGCAGGACGTTCACGTTGTTGTCGCAGACACCGGCCACGGCGTTCAGGTTGTGCACCGCGTCCAGGTTCTGCACGTTCGCCAGCCCGATCTGATCGTTGTGATCGACCGGCTGACCCGCCACCGACACGTTCGCCGCCGACGCGGCACCACCCGCGATGGCCATCCCGGCCGCCACAACGGAAGCCACGAACCCAAGCTGCTTGATCACAGGAAAACTCCTAGGAAACCCACCGGGGGAACCAGTGATGGAGACCGGGACGACGTGACTTCGGCTCACCGTACCCGGTCAGGGTGATTATGGTGCGTACACGCCGGGTGGGACCGGCGCACTCCTGGGCCGGATGGCCGGTCCCACCCGTGCCGGCGTCACCACGAGACGCGATGTGCGCGGAACACGAAGCGGAGTCTGCGACTCTGCATCGTGTTCCGCGCACGTTCCACGGCCTCGGCGCGATCCGCCGTACCCCGTGCCTCAGCCGACTTCCGCGCACCACCGCGGACAGCTTCGGCAGGGAGTTCTCAGTTGCCCTGCAGGGTGCCACCGTCGGTCACGGCACCGGCGGCGCAGTTGTAGGGGGACTCACCGCTGGCCTCGTGCGCACCCGGCGACAGGACCGGCACGCCGATACCGTTCAGCGAGTCACGGATCGGGACCTGCACACCGAGCACGTTCACATCGTTACCGCAGGCGCCGACCACGGCGTTGACGTTGTGCAGCACGTCGATGTTGTTCAGGTTGACCAGGCCGAGCTGGCCGCTGTGATCGTAGCCGCCTTGGTAGCCCCAGTCCGGGGTGTCGGCGGACGCGATTCCGCCACTCAGGATCGCTCCGCCTGCCATGGCGGCCGCGACGAAACCGATTTTCTTCAGCATGGGTTCTCCTTGATTCGACGAGTGCGTCGTACGGGACGGCAGTAAAGGTGTGTTCCCGTCCGGTGTGGGGAAACGTACTGACGCCCATCCGGCTTTTCCACGCCGATCCACCATCGTGTGGGTAGGACGGCCCGCTGACCGTGTGCCCGGTGGTCCGATCGGGTGTTGTTTTCGCCCGTAGCGAGAATGAGGTCTCCTCCGGCGGGAGGAAGCATGGGCCGGGTCGCGGGTCGACCCCTACTCGGGCCAAGCCTCCGCCTCCGCCGTGAGCGCCGTGGAAACGTCGATCTCCCCCGAGCGCACTCGCCAGGCGAGCGAGCCCGGCTGGGGCTGCATGAGGAGCCAGCCCACGACGTCCTTGTCGGCGTAGCAGGGGTTTTCGTCGTCACCGATGCCCAGTGAGCTGAAGTAACGGCGTGCGGGCCAAGTCTCGGGAACCCAGGTGCGGGCCCAGCGAACGACGATGCGAGCCAGGTCGTTGTGGCTGTCCGCGGGATGTATGAGCCGGTCTCCGGCGGTACAGACCAGGCGTGGCGAGTAGGCGGCCCCCAAAGGGGCGACCACTTGACTGTTGTTCAATTTCCCCCCAGTCCATCAGGATGGACCACGTTTCGCTGAAAGGTGTGCGGTTGCGCGAACCAGGAAGGAGGGCCGGTGGAGGACGCGGAGACACGGCTCGTACTCCCACGGCTCCCTTTTGAACCGGCAGTCATACTAGTGATGGCGAGATCCAAGCGGACGACGGGCCTCGAAACGAATATGACACGTTCCCGTGAAGGCAGGTGTGAACCTGCTCGACGCGGGTATGTCATCGGCGAAGGGAATCACCTGATTCGAAAGAAGGGCCGAAATGAAAAGGGCATTGCAAAAGACGACTTGCGCTTGTCTGGCGTCCGCCGCCCTCCTGCTGGGCGGAGCCGCGTCGGCGACGGCCGCACCGGCGCCCGGCGCTTTGCTGTCGCGCCAGGTGGACGACGACGGAAACGCCCGAGACCAACGCACCGACGACGATCGGGGCGACAACGGACTGTGGGGCCTGCTCGGCTTGCTGGGCTTGCTCGGTCTTGCCGGCCTCGCCCGGCGGGGACCGAAGCCCGGTGCGATGGCCGGGTATCCCGTGGCGGGCACCGATGCTCCGCCGGCCAATACCTACCCTGCCGCCGAACCGCAGCGGCGTCCCCCCGGCGCCTGATCCCGCTGTGGCCGGAGCTGCCTGCTCTGGTCTCCTCCGACGATGTCCGGCCTTGATCACTTCGGGCTTTCCTCGTCCGACGCGCTCCGTGCCGTGTGCTGGTTTCAAAAGTGTGGGCCGTGTTTTCGACCGTCGACGACAATAGCGGCGCGCCGTCCGATGGGGAAGGGATCGCGAGTGATTCCCCCCTTAGGGTGAATATCTAAACGCGCGAAAACCTTGATTATTACCCGAGCGGTAGCGTGTTTAAATAACACGATCGGGTGGGCTGATCGAAGGCGGGATGCCGTGGCGCGGTGGTTTCGGCCGAACATGCGAGTGGTGCGCACGTTAGAGTGAAGACGGCCGAGTGAATGGTTGCTTTGGGTAATCGTTCAAGTGAAGAAATTACTTGACGAAGAATCAAGCTCGGTCAGGAACTGTTCGGCCCGCCCAGCGTTGAGCAGCCTTTCGCGGACGAGGCTCCATGCGGCGGACTCGACGGCGGAAACCGTCGAGTCCTGCCGTGTCCGCGCGGGTTCGCCTCGTGGACTATTCGTAGAGGACGTAAGCCGGGGCCGGGGTCAGCTCCAGGACCTCCGCCGGAGTCATCAGGGCCGCGCCTCGGCGGGTGTCCTCGTCGAAGAAGAGTTTGAAACCGGGGCGCACGTGGTCCGGCTTTTGGGGCATGAGCGTCTTCCAGGTCGCCTTCTTGGCGGCGGCGGAGCCGATCCCGTCGACGACCTTGATCACGGATACGCCCGCGTGAGGTTCGAGGAGTTGCTCGTCGCGAACCACCGACGAAGCCACTTGGTGGTACACCATGACCTTGGCGGGGAGCCGGTGAAGCTCCGCCAGCCCGCCGAGATAGCGGGCGACCTCGTCGAGCTCCGTGCCGGTGGTGCGGCCGAACTTCTTCCCCGGTACGACACCCGGTTCGACGGCCCACTCGGGATCGAGCGCGACTCCGACGTCGGGCTCCTTCAGCCAGTGCTCGTAGGCCTGCACCTCGGGCAGGAAGTCCGCCCGGCCGGGCTGGATGTCCAGCAGCAACAGGCCGTTCAGCGCGCGAGCCGCGTCGAGGTACTTCCGAATGGTGTCGTCGGTGCAGCGACTGCGGTACATACCGTCCTCGCCCGGCGAGCGGTGCACTGTGGTCGCGATCAGTTCCACGACCGGGGTGACCGGGCGGCCCTGCGGGAAGGCGGCGATTTGTTTCCGAAGCTCGCGGCCGGCGGCCGCGAGATCGCCGGTCATCCGGCCGAGTGCCTTCGCTCCTGGCGCTCCGCAAAAGCCGACCAGCAGATTCGTCGCGAGCGGATCGGCGGGTGGCGGCGCGACCGTGGGCGTCGGGGACGGGGCGTGGATCATCGGCGCGGCGACCGCGCCACCTCGTCGAGGCACACCGCACGCACTCGCCGCGAGTCCTGCCAGCGCGACAGTGAGGATGAAGCGACGGCTGTGGTCCGGCATCGGTCTCCTTCAAGACTGCGGTCAAGGCACGTGGTCACGTTTTCGGGACCAGGGAAAGGAAATACCCCCGTTGATCTTCTCGCAAACTTGTTTCGCGGTGATCACCACATCGTGCCCCGGCCGGTTTCCGGTCCAGTGTCTCCAGCTGCGGATACATCGTTTTTCACGCGAGGGCGCCAAAATTCGCACTCACCCGACTCGGTGTATCCGCGCGCCCCTCGCCGGATCCGGACGCACACTTCCGGAATGTCATTCCTTCCCCGGTTCGGCGCAGGGGTCGCCGTCGTCCTCGTGGCCGCGTGTGGGGCCCCGGGCCCGGCGGCGCCCCCCTCGCCGGAGCTGGGGACCGCCTCCTCGGTGGCACCGCCGCGAGTCACCGCGGAGTCCGCGCGTCGGGTCTCCGCCGACGAACTCGGCCGGGTCCCGATCCTGATGTATCACCGACTCGTCGCGAAGCCTCGATCGGTCTACGACCGCACCCCCGCCGATTTCGAGGCGGAGCTGCGGCGGCTGGCCGCCGACGACTACGTCCCGGTGACGACGGCCGAGCTGGTGAGCCGACGGCTCGATCTGCCCGCCGGTACGCACCCGGTGGTGCTGACCTTCGATGACGGGGACCCGAGCGTGCTGACCCTCACCCCGGAGGGACAGCCGGCTCCGGCGACCGCCGTACGGATCCTGATGGATGTCGCGGTCACGCATCCCCGGTTCCGGCCGGTCGCCAGCCTGTACGTCAACGAGCGACCCTTCGGCGGTGACGAGCGCGCGCTTCGCTGGTTGTCCGACCACCACTTCGAGATCGGTAACCACACCGCCCGGCACACGAACCTGCGCAAGGCGAGCGAAGCCGCGGCGACAATGGCGATCGCCGAAGGCGACGGCCTGATCAAACGCGCGTTGCCCGGCTACGAGACCAGCACGCTCGCGCTGCCGTACGGCGCGCAGCCGCGGCGAGAAGAGCTGGCGTTGCGGGGCGAGGGCTACTCCTACCGCGGCGCGTTGCTCGTCGGCGCCGGTCCCGCACCGTCCCCGTGCTCCCGCGAATTCGAACCGGCGGCGATACCCCGGATCCGGTCACAGGCGTCCGGTCCGGAATCGGAATACGGTTCGAGCCACTGGCTCGACGAGCTCGGTTCCCCCGCCGGACATCGATACACGTCGGACGGCGACCCGGAAACGGTGTCGTACCCGCGCTCCGGCGCCGCCCCCGCGACGGAGTGTGCGAGCGTGGCCCTTGCCTACTGAGCGTCCGCACGTGCGACGAGACGGCGGACTCGTCGACTGGCTTCCCCAGCCCCGTGCTCCCCTGACCAAGCCGACGGCCCGAGCGGACGCCGGCCCGGCTCCGGTCCCCCGGCACCGGTTGCCGTCGCCCGGCAAGGGGACGACCACGACCGACCCGGAACAGTCCGCGCCCCGGGCACCGCGCAGGGCTTCGGAAGCCGACCGGGTGTGGTGGCCGTTGATCATCATCTTCGTCGCGCTGGCGCTTTCGGTGGCGCTCTTCCTGGCGCCCTTCGCGATCGATGCCCGGGTCGCCCCCGCCGTCCCCCAGCCGGCACCTTTGCCGCAGCCGGCGGTCACCCAGCCCACGGCCCTTCCTCCGGAGCCCGCGGCGTTGCCCGACGGTGCGCCTCTCACCCCGGCCGGCGCGGGGACGTGGCACGTCATACCCACCGTGAGCGAACCGGTGGCGGGGAGCGGGACACGGCAGATGACCTACACCGTCGAGATCGAAGACGGGATCGACCTCCCCTCGTTCGCCCCGGAAGTCGAGACGATCCTCGCGGACCCGCGTGGTTGGGTCGGGTTCGACGACGTGTCGCTTCGGCGGATCGACGACCTGGACGCCGCCCCGTCGTTCCGGATCAGTCTCACCAGTCACACCACGAGTCGCCGCCCGGACCTCTGCGGGTTCGAGATCCCCTACGATTCGTCGTGCTACCTCACCCGCGACCGCAGAGTCGTCGTCAACCTCGCTCGCTGGATTCGCGGAGCCCATTCCTTCGACGGCGATCTGCTGGGGTACCACCGGTATGCGATCAACCATGAGGTGGGTCATGCCCTCGGGCACGGGCATGTCGGCTGCCCCGCCGCCGGGGCGGCGGCGCCGGTGATGATGCAGCAGACGTTCGGACTGTCCAACAACTACGTCGCCGCTCTCAACCGCACGGAACCGGGGGCCGCGGTGAAGGTCCGGCCGGACGGAGCGGTCTGCCGTCCGAACTCGTGGGTCACGGCGATGGGGTGAGCCGCCGGACGGTGGCCACCGCGGTCGAACCGAAGCGGCGGAAGTGCCTCCGGCTGGCCGGGCTCGCGCCGGAGGGGCAGTGCGATGTCCGGTCTTGAGCCGTCCGGTTCCCGCGATCGTGTGACCGACGGACGCCGTTCTGCCCGTCGCGTGGTCGCTGATTTGAGTGGATTGGTCTCCTGAGTATTGACGCGGTCGTCGTGGCACCACTCATTCGATTGCCGCTGGTCAGCTCTGCGTCTGTCGCGGCGGAGGGATGAAGGCACCGTCCTCGGAAGGGTTTTTGCCGAGGGGTGCGAGTGGGTGGGCGTACGCCGTAATTATGATTCGCTCGCGGAATCGAACCCGTGATTCACCAAGCGAAGGTCACACTCGGCTGACGCGGGCTCCGGTCGATCTTCTCGGCCGCGACCCCTTCCCTTGTGGTGGATCCACCCATGGCCTCGGCCCGGGGACCTCCGCGAGTTGTTCCCTTTTCGCTGCTCAAGGAGTACTCCTCATGCGAGATCCTATGGAGAACGCCCTGCGGGCCACGCTTCCCGGTGATGGCCTGCTGATGCTGTGGCCGTCACCGACGCCGGTTCGGGCATCCGTGTGACCGCTCTCGACACGGCGGGCCGGGGAGAATCCCTGCCGGGGAAGTAGCGCCGGAGGCCGGCGCGATGTGACAACGGTAATTTCGCGAAAAAGTATGTGCGGCAAGGTGTGCCGGCACAGACAAGTGAGGGTGACGCCGTGACTGCGGTCTTGATCTGTGACAGCCGGGGAAGAGTACGGGACGCGGTCAGTCGTGCCATGGCCACGGTCCCCGGCGTGAACCATGTCGAGTGTGTGGCCGAGGCCGAGGGGCTGCTGGCCAAGTACTCCCGCCGCCAAGCCGATCTGGTCCTGGTCGGTTTGGAGCGTTCCGTGCCGAGCGGCGCCGAGGCGGTCCGACGGCTCGCCACCCAGTACACACGGGCCAACATCCTGGTCTTCGGGGCCGCCAACGATCCCTCGGTGGTCGCGAACGCGATCACCGGCGGCGCTCGGGGTTTCCTCCGCTGGGACACTTCCTGGCCTGAGGTCGTCTCCGCTCTCGCCGACACACTCACCAGTATTTCCGTACCCGGGCCCCGGCAGCCCGCGTCTCTCGGCGTCCAGCTGACAAGTCGTGAACTGCAAGTGCTGACCGGCATGAGCCAAGGTAAGCGCAACAACGAAATCGGCCGCGAACTGCACTTGGCCGAAGACACGGTGAAGACCCACGCGCAGCGGCTCTTCCGCAAGCTCGGGGCCCAAGACCGTGCCCAAGCCGTCGCACACGGATTCCGCCGGGGTGTCCTGCTCTAGTCCCCGGACGTGCCATCGTGCCGGTTTCCCAACGGCGAAAGCGGGGTATGGCGCGAGCTCCGCGTCTTCGCGCTGTCCGGCCTGGAGCGACCGGGGTTTCCGCCCCCGGCCCACGGGGTAGGCCTCCCTTGTGCGGATTGTGATCACCGGGGCCACCGGTAACGTCGGAACAGCGCTGCTCCACGTCCTCGAACGCGGTGAGGACGAGGTGATCGGGGTGGCCCGGCGACTGCCCGACACCACGGCCGAGCCGTATCGGGCGGCGAGCTGGTCGGCGATGGATGTCGGGGAGAACATCGGCCGCGAGAAGCTGGCAGACCTGGTCCAGGGCGCCGACGCGGTCGTTCACCTCGCTTGGGCGATCTCGCCGGGAAGTGACGAGCCGCCGATGTGGCGGACGAACGACCACGGCACCCGCAACGTGCTCGCCGCGGTGGCGGCGGCCGGTGTGCCGCATCTTCTCGTCCTGTCGTCGGTCGCGGCCTACGGGCGCGCGCCGCGATGGGACAAGGTGAGCGAGGACTGGCCGTGCGAGGGCATCCCGACCAGCGCTTACAGTCGTGGCAAAGCCGCGCTGGAGAGCCTGCTCGACCGGTTCGAGAAGAACCATCCGCACATCGGGGTGGCGCGGTTGCGGCCGTGCGCGATCCTGCAGCGCCGGGCGGCGGGGGAGTTCGAGCGCTGGCTGCTCGGCCCGGCCGTACCCGCCGGGGCGGTGGGCCGCCGCTGGCTGCCGATTCCCCTGTGGACGGACCTGCGGGCACAGGCGGTGCACAGTTCCGACGTGGCCGAAGCCATCCGGCTGGTGCTCGCGACCCGCTTCACCGGGGCGCTCAACCTGGCCGCACCGGGGGTGCTCGACGCCGACGCGCTGGCCGGTCTGCTCGGCGGGGTCCGCGTCCCGGCGCCCCGCTCGCTCGTCCGGGTGGCCGCGCACGCCGCTTGGCGGATCGGTGCCCTGCCGCTGCACCCCGGTTGGCTGGATCTCGCCGACAACGCGCCGCTCATGGACACCACGCTCGCCGAGACCGCGCTGGGGTGGAAACCCCGCCACGACGCCGCGAGCGTGATCACCGAACTGGTCGCCGGACTCCGTTCGGGGGAAGGCGCGGCAAGTCCGCCGCTCGCCCCGCCGCGCGGTGACGGACTTCTGCCCCGGCTCCGCTCACTCGCCCGGGTGAAGCCGAGCCACCAATCGCAATCCTGATGACGATCGAGAGGCTCGGATGAGTACGGAAGTCTTCGACGCGGTCGTCATCGGCGCCGGTCACAACGGCCTGGTCGCGGCGAACCTCCTGGCCGACGAGGGATGGTCGGTCCTGGTGCTGGAGCAGGCGGACAGCCCGGGCGGCGCCGTCCGGACCGAGGAGGTCACCGAGCCGGGCTTCCGCAACGACCTTTGCAGCGCCTTCTTTCCCCTCACCGCGGTGTCGCCGGTGATCCGGGGACTGCGCCTGGAGGAGGAGGGCCTGCGCTGGCGGCACGCTCCCGAAGTCCTCGCGCACGTCTTGCCCGACGACCGTTGCGCGGTGCTTTCCCGGGACATCGAGCGAACGGCGGCGTCGGCCGACGAGTTCGCGCCCGGGGACGGGCTCGCCTGGAAGCGGCTCTTCTCTCAGTGGAAGGACCTCCGCGAGCCGCTGCTCGACGCCTTGTTCACGCCGTTCCCGCCGGTGCGCCCGGGGCTGCGGCTGCTGCGGCGGACGGGGACCGCCGAGGCGCTGCGCCTGGCCAGGATGCTCACGCTGCCCGCCCGCCGCCTCGGGGAAGAACTCTTCGAGGGCGAAGGGGCGCGCCTGCTGCTGGCCGGGAACGCCGCGCACAGTGACCTTTCGGTCGACAACGCGGGCAGCGCGGTCTTCGGCTGGCTGCTCGCGATGATCGGCCAGGACGTCGGGTTCCCGGTGCCGGTCGGCGGAGCGGGAGAGCTGACCGCGGCGCTGGTGCGGCGACTCGTGGCTCGCGGCGGCGAGGTCCGGTGCCGTCGCGCCGTCACGGAGGTACTGGTCGCGGGCGGACGTGCGATGGGGGTGCGCGACGCCGCCGGCGATCCGATCCGCGCCCGCAAGGCGGTTCTCGCGGATGTTCCGGCGCCGGCGTTGTACGGCGGACTGGTCGCGCCGGAATGGCTCCCGTCCCGGCTCCTCGACGATCTCGGCCGGTTCCAGTGGGACAGCGCCACGGTGAAGGTGGATTGGGCGCTGTCCGGTCCCGTCCCGTGGAAGGCCGAAGGCGCCCGCGGCGCGGGAACGATCCATCTCGGCACCGACCTGGACGGCCTGTCGGCGTTCGGCGGCGATCTCGTACGCGGCCGCAGCCCGCGTCGTCCGTTCCTGTTGTTCGGGCAGATGACGACGAGCGACCCGGACCGGTCGCCCCCGGGTACCGAGGTCGCGTGGGCGTACACGCACGCGCCCCGCGGGGTCATGGAAGACAGGCAGGCGCTGGAGCGGCAGGTCGCGAGGATCGAGAAGACGGTCGAGGCGAGCGCGCCGGGCTTCCGCGACCTGATCCGGGGCCGGTACGTCCAGGGGCCGCTCGAACTGGCGGACCACGATCCCGGCCTGGTCGGCGGCGCGATCAACGGTGGTACCACGGCCATCCACCAGCAGCTGTTCTTCCGCCCCGTGCCCGGTCTCGGCCGCGCCGACACCCCGGTGGACCGGCTGTTCCTGGCGGGCTCCGCGGCCCATCCGGGTGGAGCGGTCCACGGCGGCCCCGGAGCCAACGCGGCCCGTGCCGCGCTGGCACGGGCCGGTCGGCTCGGCGAGGGCTACGCGGCGGTGATCCGCGCCGCGAACCGGGCGGTCTACGACTGAGCGCTCTTCCGGTTCGCGTACTTCCCGATCACCAGATCGGCCAGCCGAGCGAGGGCCTCGGTGTTGCGGGGCTTGGCGATGAGCGCTTGAACCGCTTCCGGCAGCACCTTGCCGGGACCGCGAGTGACCGTTTCCATCATCCGGACCTCGGTCCTGCCTTCGCCGTGCGGGAGCAGGGTGAGCCCGACGTCCGCCGCGCCCAGCGGCCAGCCCCTGGCCTCCAGGGACAGGGAAGTGCCGGGTTCGACGGCCTTCACCACGGTGACGTCCTGGATGTGCAGCGGCCACGGCCCGACGCTGTGATGGATGCGCGTCCCGAGGGCGGGCCAGCCTTCGTCGACGTCACGGATGTGGGAACTGCCGACCACCCAGCCCGCGTACAGCCATCCGTCGGCGAGCACGGCGAAAACGGCTTCCGGTGGTGCGTCGATGATCCGGCTCACTTCGGTCACGTGACCTCCTGGTGATGGGGGCGGGCATCCGGCGGATACCCGCGTGTTCGAGGCTCACGCCTCAAAAAAGGTCGAACGCCCGCAGCAGGAAGAACACCGCCACCCCGAGGACGAGCACCCCGATGACCACCAGCGCGATCACCGGTACCACCCTGGACGGCATCGGCTGCGGATGCGACAGGCCGGAAGTCTGGCCGGCGTCCGGTGGGGTGTCTCCAGGAGTGACGGAGCCGCCCGGTTCCAGCCCCGGCACGTCGTCCGGCTCCGGTCCCGGCGCGGTCACGGGGCGAGCACCACCTTGACGCAGCCGTCCTGCTTGTCGCGGAACATCCGGTAGGCGTTCGCGGCGTCGGCGAGGGGGAGGCGGTGTGTGGTGAGGTCCAGCGTGCCCAGCGGGTCGGCCGGGTCGAGCAGCAGCGGCAGGATGTCGTCGGTCCAGCGGCGTACGTGGGCCTGCCCCATTCGCACCTGGATGCCCCGGTCGAACATCTCCATCATCGGCATCGCGTCGACCTCGCCGCCGTAGACGCCGGAGATCGACGCGGTCCCGCCTCGCCGGACCCCCTTCAGCGCGGCGTGCAGGGCGTCCAGGCGGTCGATGCCTATCTTGTCGGTCATTTTCCGGGCGAGAGCGCCGGGGAGGAGCCCGGTGGCCTTCTGCGCGGCGGCGGCGAGTTTCCCGCCATGGGCTTCCATTCCGACCGCGTCGATGGTGGCGTCCGGGCCACGGCCGTCGACCATGTCGATCAGGGTGGCGGCGACGTCGTCGACGTCGCGGAGGTCGAGGGTTTCGGCGCCGTAGCGAGCGGCGAGGGCGAGCCGTTCGGGGACCCGGTCGACCCCGATGACGCGGCCGGCACCGAGGTGCGCGGCGATGCGGACGGCGAACTGCCCGACCGGGCCGAGGCCGAGCACCGCCACCGTGCCACCGGGCGGCACGTCGGCGTAGCGGACGGCCTGCCAGGCGGTCGGCAGGATGTCGGACAGGAACAGGAACCGTTCGTCCGGTGTGCCCTCGGGGACGACGATCGGCCCGAACTGGGCTTGGGGCACGCGAATATATTCGGCTTGCCCGCCCGGCACGGAGCCGTAAAGGGAGGTGTAACCGAAGAGGCTCGCTCCCTTGCCCTGACCGCGGACCTGGGTGGTCTCGCACTGGGCGAACAGGCCACGCTCGCACATCCAGCAATGGCCACAAGAGATGTTGAACGGCACCACCACGCGGTCTCCCACGGACAGGTGACCGGCGGCCTCGGGGCCCACTTCCTCGACGACGCCCATCGCCTCGTGGCCCAAGACGTCGCCAGGTTTGAGATAGGGGCCGAGCACGCCGTAGAGGTGAAGGTCCGAGCCGCAGATCGCGGTCGAGGTGACCTTGACGATCGCGTCGGTCGGCGCCTCGATGCGCGGGTCCGGCACGTCGGTGACCTCGACGTTTTCCGTGCCTTGCCAGGTGAGTGCTTTGATGTCGACTCCTCGGTCGTTATTCGGGTACGGCGTTCGAAGTCCGGCGCGCCCGCTGGATGGTGACGATCGCGACGATGAGGGCCGTGAGTGAGGTCAATGCGTGAAGGACATTGTCCGCCCAGTTGAGATTGACCGCGTCCCCGGCCGAGTTCGTGGCCGCGGAAAGGATGCCGAAACCGGTGAGGCCGGCGAAAGCCACGAAGACGAACCAGCTGTAAAGGGAAATCAGGGCAGGCCGCAGCATCGCGACGAGGCCGATCACCCCCGTCGCGGTGCGCAGGAGGTCCAGCATGCCGGTCGCGCTGAAGATCCAGACCGTGTTCTCCCCGGTCTGGTTGTTCTCGGGCATGAAGAAAAAGCCGAGGACACCGACGGCGAGGTGGACGAGAGCCAGAAGCAGCACCGTCACCCGCACAGAGGACAGCTTCATCGATTTGCCCATCGGAGATCCTCCGTCTCGTCGGAATTCATTCTTTGGTGCCGAAAATTCGGGTGAGGCTGTCCTCGGTGTCCTTGCCGACCTTTTCGAACACCACCTTGGCGATCGGGGACGCGAGTTTCGCCGCGCCGTGGAACTCGATGGTGGCGTGATAGGTGAGTTCGGCCGTCCCGTTTTCGCTCCCGGCGACGACGGTGATGTCGTCGGTGGAGGTCGCGGTGTCGTTCTTGCCGACGAAGACGACCCTGCCGGGTTCGAGACGGGCGAGCTCATAGGTCAGCTCGGTCTCGATCCCGGCGATCTTGGACACGTTGTGCCACCGGGTGCCGACGGCGACCGGGCCGGGGCTGATCTGTTCGCAGGTCACCGTGCCCGGATCCCATTCGACGGCGCGAGAGAAGTCGCGCAGATAGTCGACGACGACCTCGGGGGTGGCGTCGACGGTGAAATTCCGGGTGACTTCGACCATGGTGGTCCTCCTCGGCCGGGAGATCGGTTCAGCGATTTTCCGCGGCGTGTTTGATACCGGAGAGGGTTTCTTTCAGGCCTCGGTCGACCTGATCCCCTTCGGCGCGTTCGGTGTGCAATTCGACGACGAGAGTGGCGTCGCGCTCCGTGTCGCCTGGTCCTATGTGGAGTCGCCCGTGATAGTCGTGCGGCTCGGCGGCGCCCCATTCCAGGCTTTTGCCCTCTTCGATCATTTTGACCCAGGCCTCGCCCGCCACGTCCTGCTCGGGGGCGTCGTCCGGGTCGATATGCGCGGTGACCTCGACTTTGTCGCCACCCGCGGGTTTGACGGAAGTCAACCGGGGCAGGTATTCCGGAAGGTTGCGCACGTCGGCGAGGTAGGCGAACAAAAGCGCCGGAGGTACGTCGACGGTGGTCGATTGCCGATAGTCGCCCATGAGCACCCGATCTGTCGTGGTGGCTGTCTTCGCTCTGTGTCGCGGATACCCGGGCGGGGCGCTCCTACACTTCTTGCTACACGTCGGAGCCGCGGGTGCCCGCTCCTTGCGTCTTTTCCGACCTTGACCGCGTACTCGCCCCAAGGCGGGCGGTCGTACCGTGCGCGCTTCCCGTGCCGAGCCGCAGTACCTGGTACACAGTGACAAGAGCGGTGGCGAAGCGGTGCACAAACCCGACGCGCTCGAGAAGATCTGACCGATCCGCGTTCCGGGGGATCACCGTGACCGGCGGCAGGTCGGCGAGATCGTCCTGAACACCGGTGCCGGGACTCAACCCGGGCTTTGCCGGCTCCGGTAAGCCGCGACACTGGCCCGGTGCGCACAGTTTCGGGTGCAGTACCGCTTCGAGCCGTTGCGTGACAGGTCGACGAAAGTGGCTCGACAGTTCAGCCCGGCGCACACGCCGAGACGAGCCGGGCCGAGGGTGGCGATCACGGAGGCCAGTGCGCTCAGCGTGGTCGCGGCCAGGTGCGCGGAGCAGCGGTCGGTGCCGGAAGTCACCTCGGTCCACCAGCGGTCGTGCTCGTGGCGCAGCGCCGGGGTGGCTCGGCTGCGACGCAGGCCGTCGTTGATCAGGGCCGCGGCTCCGGCCGCGTCGGTGTTCGCCCGTTCCAGCACGGCACGCACCGTCTCGCGCACCGCCCGGACTTCCGCCAGGTCGGCAGGGGTGAGATGCAGCGGGCCAGTTCCTCGTTCGGCGGCCGAACCCGGAGCCTCGGCCGCGGGATGGTCGTCGAGGAAGTCCCGGAGCTGCTCCACGGTCTCGAGCGCGTCCTTTCCCTTGATCGGCATCAAGGTGTTGGCCAGGTCGACGGCGGTCTGGATCACCAACGGACTGTGATACGCGTCAAGCATTTGGCGTGTCTCCTCGCGACCTCCTAAGGTTACCCCCATGAGGGCTTTCACGTGTCACAAGCACCTGTGGGTCTGACCCGCGCGTGACCGGTGAAGCCTTGCCGAGGAAGGGAGCCCGCCATGGTCGCCGAGCCGTTCTGGGTCAGCGTCACCGAAGCCGAGATCGCGGATCTGCGTGAACGGTTGCGACGGACGCGGTGGCCCGAGCGCGAGCCGGTGGGCGACTGGTCACAGGGTTTGCCGCTGGCGTATGCGCGGGAGCTGTGCCGCGGCTGGGCCGAGGACTACGACTTCGGGTTCGCCGAGCGGCTGAACGTCTTCCCGCAGTACCGCGACACGATCGACGGGCTGGGCATCCACTTCCTGCACGTCCGCTCGCCGGAGCCGGACGCGTTCCCGCTCGTGCTCACGCACGGGTGGCCGGGTTCGGTGCTGGAATTCCTGAAAGTCCTCGGCCCGCTGACCGATCCGCGCGCGCACGGCGGGGACCCGGCGGACGCGTTCCACGTGGTCGCGCCGTCGCTGCCCGGCCACGGCTGGAGCGACAAGCCGTCGACGACCGGCTGGGGTGTCACTCGCACCGCGCGCGCCTGGGACGAGCTGATGGTCTCGCTGGGTTACGAACGGTACGGCGCGCAGGGCGGTGACTGGGGTTCGGCGGTGTCCGGCGCGCTGGGCGAGGTGGCACCCGAGCGGGTCGCCGGTGTGCACCTGAACCTGGGATCCGTGGCGGCGGGCACGTTCGACGACCCGACGCCCGCGGAGAGGGCGAATCTCGAGGCTGAGCAGGAGTTCCAGCGCACCGGCCGCGGGTACTCGGCGATCCAGGCGACCCGGCCGCAGACGCTCGGCTACGCCCTCACCGACTCCCCGGCGGGGCAGGCCGCCTGGATCGCCGAGAAGTTCCGGGCGTGGACGGACGACGACGGCCATCCCGGGGACGCGTTGTCGAGGCAGACGATCCTCGACGAGATCTCGGTCTATTGGTTCACCGCGTCGGCCACGTCGTCGGCGCGCCTGTACTGGGAAAGCTTCGCGAATTTCCGGGACAAGGTGACCGCGCCGTCCGGGCTGTCGGTCTACCCACGCGACATAACCCGCCCCTCGCGGCGGGAGGCCGAACTGCGGTTCACCGACCTGCGCTGGTTCGAGGAACTGCCGCGAGGCGGTCATTTCGCCGCCCTGGAACAGCCGGAGTCGCTGATCGAGCAGGTGCGCGGGTTCTTCCGCCTCGTCCGCTGACCGTCCGTGCCGGCTCCAGGAAAGGCCTGCGCCCAGGGGAGTTCTGCCCGGCGAGCACACGCCTGCCGAGCCCGGCGTGCCCACCACGCGTCGCGAAAACGGCGCCACGATCACGAAGGAGCCGTTCTTCCTCTCCGTCCGCGGCGAAAGCGTCGACGAGGTCGCGCCCGTATGGGAGGGCCTCGCCGAGGGCGCGACCGTGATCGAGGCGTTCGGCCCCGCTCGGTGGGCGCCCGCCTTCGAGATGCTCGCCGACCGCTTCGGCGTCACCTGGATTGTCGACGTCGTGGCCGAGTACTCCCCGGCCTGACCGGCTCCCGCCGGGTGATCTCGCGTGCCGCGAGGTCACCCGGCCTGACCGGCTCCCGCCGGGTGATCTCGCGTGCCGCGAGGTCACCCGGCCTGAACGTGCGTACCGGTGGCGGTGCGGTCGATGATGGCTGCCAGCGTCGGGGCGGCCTCTTCGGGAACCCAATGGCTGACGCCGGTCAGGATCTCCAGCCGATAGTCGTCACCGGCGTAGCGGCGGGCGAGTTCGGCGCCGCGACGGGACAGGGCCGTGTCGGCGTCACTCCAGACGTGCGTGGTCGGCACGGTGACCCGCGCGCGCAGGGCCGACGGGTGGTGCAGGAGCATCGCGCGATACCAGTTCAGCCCGCCGGTCAGGGCGCCGCCGAGAAGGATGTCCCGGTGGACGTCGTCGATCTGGGCCGCGGTCATCCCGGTCTTCGCGAGCGTGCGGTCCAGCACCCGGGGCCGGAACCGGATGGCGAGTTCGGGCAGCCAGGGGAGCTGGAAGAAGAACATGTAAGACGACCGTATGAGCTGGTCGCTGCTCAGCATGGAGCGGAGGAACGCCGCGGCGTGGGGGACCGACACGCTGGTCAGCGACTTGACCAGGTCCGGCCGCGCGGCCGCGGTCGACCAGGCGACGTTGGCGCCCCAGTCGTGCCCGACGAGATGCACCGGCCCGGCTCCGACGGCGTGGATCAGCGCGACGGTGTCGGCAACGAGACGGCCCGACCGGTAGGCGAAGCGGCCGCGTGGGCGCGCGCGAGGCGAGTAGCCACGCTGGTCGGGCGCGATCGTGCGGTATCCGCGCTCGTTGAGCGACGCCGCGGTTTCGGCCCACGAAGTGGCGGTCTGCGGGAAGCCGTGCAGCAGGACGACGACCGTGCCGTCGAGCGGTCCGGTGTCGCGCACGTCGAAGGTGAGCCCGTCGTGATCGAAGGAGCTGACGCGGCGGGGTGCGGTCATGATCGGGTCTCCGTACTCGCGACTCGGTCAGTTAGGTGTTACCTTGGGTAACAGTGAACTACGGTAACGCTTAAATCTACACCCAGCCGACGTCGTCAGGGAGGTCTCTCATGACCAGCACCGATGTGCCGCGTACCGCCGGAACGGCCGCTGCCGGCCGGCAAGAGACCGCACGGCGGCTCCTCGATTCCTCCGCGATGTCGTCCTACGACCCGGCCACCGAAGTGGACTGGGAGACACCGCTGGACAAGGACTACCACGGTGCCAGTCCCGAGTGGAGCACCCTCTACGGGACGAGCTACTGGGCGGAGATGACCCCGGAGCAGCAGAAAGAGCTCACGCGCCAGGAGGCGGCCTCGGTCGCGAGCACCGGTATCTGGTTCGAGATGATCCTGCAGCAGATGGTGCTGCGCGACTTCTACGCCAAGGATCCGACCGACCCGGCGTTCCAGTGGGCGCTGACCGAGATCGCGGACGAATGCCGGCATTCGATCATGTTCGCCCGCGGCGCGGAGAAGCTCGGCGCGCCGCCGTATCGCCCGCGCAGGATCGCCGTCGAACTCGGCCGCGTCTTCAAGGCCACGGCCACCGGCGAAGCGGCGTACGCGGCGATCCTCGTCGCCGAAGAGGTCCTCGACGTGATGCAGCGCGACTGGATGCGTGACGAGCGGGTGGTCCCGTTCGTGCGGACCATCAACAACATCCACGTCGTCGAAGAGTCCAGGCATATGAAGTTCGCCCGCGAAGAGACCCGTGCACAGCTGGAAGGCGCGGGTTTCCTGCGCCGCCGGATCAACGCGCTGGTGATCGCGATCGCGTCGTATTTCATCGTCAGCAGCATGGTCAACCGCGACGTCTACCAGAACGCGGGACTCGACACCGAGCGCGCGCTGCGCGAGGCGAAGACCAACGAGCACCACAAGTCGATGATGCGGTCCAGTTGTGCCGGACTGATGGAGTTCCTCGGCTCGTGCGGTCTGCTCACCCGGCCCGCGCTGGTGTTCTACAAGCGGGCGAACCTGATCTGACATGGCCTTCGCGATCACTCAGACCTGTTGCAACGACGCCACCTGCGTGTCGGTCTGCCCGGTCAACTGCATCCACCCGACCCCGGACGAGCCCGACTTCGGCACCACGGAAATGCTCTACGTCGACCCCGTCTCGTGCATCGACTGCGGGGCGTGCGCGGACGCCTGCCCGGTGGACGCGATCTTCCCGGCGGACCTGCTGACCGGGTCGCTGCGGGTCTACGCGGGACTCAACGCGGAGTACTACGCCGGCCGCGAGACCACACCCGCGGCCGACCCCGCGCCGAACTTCCACCGCTGGAGCCCGCCGACGTTCGACCGGGCCATCCCGAGCGACTTCGCGCCGCCGGACATCGCCGTCGTCGGCACCGGTCCGGCCGGGATGTACGCCGTCGAGGATCTGCTCCTGCACACGAACGCGCGGGTCACCCTGATCGACCGGTTGCCGGTCGCGGGCGGCCTCGTCCGCTTCGGCGTCGCCCCGGACCACCCCGCCACGAAACGGATCGGCGAGACCTTCTCGCGGTTCCACGAGCACCCGCGGCTGCGGATGCGCCTGGGCACCGAGGTCGGCCGCCAGGTCACCGTCGACGAACTGGCCGAGCGCCACGACGCGGTCGTCTACGCCGTCGGAGCCTCGTCGGCGCGCGGCCTCGGCCTGGACGGCGAGGACCTGCCCGGCAGCGTCGCCGCGACCACCGTCGTCGGCTGGTACAACGGGCACCCGGACGTCCCCGCGAACGCGGTGGACCTGTCCGCGGAACGGGTCGTGCTGGTCGGTACCGGCAACGTCGCCCTGGACGTGGCCCGGATCCTCACCGCCGAACCCACCGGCCTGGCGGGCACCACGATCGTCCGGCACGCGCTGGAACGCCTGCGTACGAGCAAGGTCCGTGAGGTCGTCCTGCTCGCCCGCCGCGGGCCGGAGGACGCCGCCTACACCTCCCCGGAACTGCTCGCGCTGGCACAGCGCGCCGGTGTGCCGCTCGTCGTCGACGACGCGGATCCGCGCACCGCGGCCGCGATCGACGCGGGCACCGGGAAAGCGAAGCTGCTGGGCGGACTCGGCCGCGAGACCGTCGACTGGACCGCGCCGCCGGTCGCGGACGGGCGCCGGATCGTCCTGCGTTTCCACTCCGCCCCCACCGGGATCGTCGGTGACACGCGGGTGCGCGGCCTTCGGGTCACCGGTCCGGACGGGCCGGTCGAGATCGCGGCGGGCCAGGTCGTGCGCGCGGTCGGCCACCGCGGGACGCCGGTGCCGGGCCTGCCGTTCGACGAAGCCCGCGGCACGATCCCGAACACCGCGGGCCGGGTCGACGACCGGAGCGGCGCCTACGTGGTCGGCTGGATCAAACGCGGCCCCTCGGGTGGGATCGGCGCGAACCGCACCTGCGCCCGGGAAACCGTGGCGACCCTGCTGGAGGACATCACCTCCGGCAGGCTCCCGGTCCGCGCGCGACGGTCGCCGATCGCCGCGCTGGCCGCGCGATTCCGGGGCCGGTGAGGCCTACCCGGTCTTTTCCCAGACCGACACGTGCTTGGTGCTGTCGGCCGTGAACGCCGAGCGGTCCCAGTCCGCCCAGCGGTACTTCGGGCGCATCCCGGCGATACGTGCCATGAGGTCCATTTCAGCGGGCCAGGCGTACCGGAAGGGGATGCGGCGGAACCGTCCCTTCCCGTCCGGGGTCACGGTGACGTGGTTCGACGTGAACTCCTGCGTCACGACGTCGTACTGATCGAAGCCGACGTATCCGCCGCCGTCCTTCCCCGGCGCCACCGTGAAGGGGACGGTGTCCTGTCCGGGCGGTATCCGGCGCAGATTCGGCAGGCCCACTTCGACGAGGAACAGCCCGCCCGGCCGTAGGTGCGCGGCCGCGTTCCGGAAGACCTCGACCTGCGCGTCCTGCGTCGTCACATTGCCGATCGTGTTGAACACCAGATATACCAACGAAAACCGGCCGGGCACCCGGGTCGAGGTCATATCGCCGATGGTGACGCCGATCGCGTCACCACCCGGTTTTCCCGCGATCCTGGACGCCATCGCCGCGCTCAGTTCGATGCCGCTCACCCGCACGCCGCGTGCGGCCAGGGGCGCGGCGATCCGCCCGGTCCCCACGGCGAATTCGAGCACCGGGCCGTCGGCCAGTCCCGCCAGGACGTCCACCGCGGGTGTCACCACCTCGGGCGCGTTCGCGCCGCCCGGTCCGTCGTAGTCGGCGGCCACACTCTCGGGGAACCAGCCGTCCGCCGGATCGTCCCCGCTCGCGTTCACGTCATCGCTCATGGTCACCGGACGGTACGCCCGGCACCGCCCGCCCCGCATCCGCTTTTCCGACCGCCGATCGTCGTAGCCCGTTCAGCGTAGGCAAAAGCCATGTCGCCCACGTGATGCTTCGCACTGTTGTCACCTTGTCGCCCGAGTCAGGATTCGGGTGTCCACCAGCACCTCGAACCAAGGGGATCCCGATGCGGACCACCAGCGCCGACACTGTCCGGTCACTGCTCGCCGAAACCGGGATCGACACCGCGACGGCGGCCCAGACCGACTTCGCCATCGACCGGTTCGACAACTGGACCAACCGGTCCGCCGCGACCTCTTTCGGCTGCTTCACCGGTGCCTGCTGCGCCCTCCCGCCGGTGGTCGAGGCCTGCTGACCGCGCGGCGGGAAGCCTGGCTCCGGAGCTAGAGTGGCTGGCGAGCTGACGGCCGGGTGACGGGGGGGACTGGATGGCGCCGCGGGTCGGTGAGGACTTCGGTGGATTCCGGATCGACGGGATCATCGGACGCGGCGGGATGGGCGTGGTCTACCGCGCCTGGCAGCACCGCATGCGACGGCCGGTGGCGCTGAAGGTCCTGCCGCCCCAGTACGCCGAGGACCCGGTCTACCGCGAGCGCTTCGGCCGTGAGGCGGCGGCGCTGGCCCGGCTGGACTCGCCGCATGTGGTCGCCGTCCACGATCACGGTGAGGTGGACGGGTGCCTGTACCTGGCGATGCAGCTGGTCGACGGTCCTGACCTCTCGAAGACGCTCGAAGCCGGGCCGATGGACCCGGGGCGGGCGCTGGCGGTGGTGGACCAGGTGGTCTCCGCGCTCGGTGACGCCCACGCGATCGGCGTGGTGCACCGGGACGTCAAGGCCGCCAACGTGCTGCTGCAGCCGCGCGCCGAGCATCACGACGAGGATTTCGTCTACCTGTGCGATTTCGGTATCGCGCGGTCGGCCGAGATCGACCGCACCGCGGAGACCAGCGGCGTGATCGGCACCGTCGGCTACATGGCACCCGAACGCCTGCACGGCGACCCCGCGACGGCCGCTTCGGACGTCTACGCGGTGGGTTGTCTGCTGTGGGTGGTCCTGACCGGAGAACTGCCCTATCGCGGCAGCCAGCCCGAGGTGATCGTGGCGCACGACCGGGCGCCGATTCCGCGGCTGGCGGTCGGCGATCCGCGTACCGCGGCGGTCAACGGGCTGCTGAAATCGTTGCTGGCCAAGGATCCCCGGCACCGCCCGACGGTGCGTGCGGTACGCGACCGGATCCGGGAGATCCGCGCCGACGTGCCGCCCGCCGCCGTTCCCGCGCAACCGCCCCGTCATCGGCGGACCGCTTGGGTGGCCGGTGTGCTGGCGGGGGTCGCGGTGGTGATCGCGATCGCCGTCGTGGCGGTGATCCTGCTGTCTCCGGGCGTACCCGCGGCCGACCGGGTCACCCGCAGCACGCCCGCCGGGCTCCGGTGCGCGCCGGTGGCGGCGGCCGACGAGGGCGTCCGCGCGCAGGTCGTCTGCCCGACCGGCGGCGAGACCGGCGAACTCCGGATCGCCGCCCTCGACGACACCGACGCGGCCGACGCCTACCTGCGCACCGGCGCGGGAACGGATCCGGCGGGGCTCACCGCGGGCAGATGCCCCGGGGACCTGCCCTCCAAGCAGACCTGGTCGCGTGACGGGCATCGAGGCACGCTCGTGTGCACGGTGCTCGGCACCACCACCCGGTACGCCTGGACCGACGAGGAGCACGCGACCGTCTCGGTACTCGACGGCCGCGTCGGCACGGCCTATCCCGCCGACCTCCGCGCCGTCGAGGACTTCTTCGCCGCGTTGAGATTCGCCTGACTCAGCCCGCGGAGCCGCGCTGCCAGCGTTCCAGCAGCGCGTCCGGCGACGAGCCGGGCGCGCCGAAGAACCAGCCGTAGACCAGTTTGACGTCGTCGTCGAAGTAGAGGGCCGGGCTGCGATCGTCGGCCGTGACGAACCGGATGAACTGGCCGACCACCGGACCGCCGAGGCGGTTCCAGGTACTGACGTCGACACTGCCGGGCACCACGCCGCCCCTCGCGGAGTTCTCCGTGCGCAGGGCGATCAGCGCGTCGTGATCGGACGCCGTGCTGAACACCAGCATCGCGCCGTCGGACGTCGGGCATTTGACCGTCTCGGCCGTGCCGGTGGTGGCGGGTACCGCCTGGCACTTCGCGGATTTCTCGCTGAGCACGTGTGCCTGTGCGAACTCCCACAGTGTTCCGGAGGAGAACGCGGCCCCCGGCACGCCGGGGCGTTCGAGCACCCCGAACCGCCGCGTGTCGTAGAACTCGGCCAAGGCGGGAAGGCCGGTCTTGCGCGCGGTCAGCGTCGCGCTGACCGGACGCGGGCTGTCGACGTCCCAGTAGACCGTCGATTCCCCGGAAGGGAGTTCCCGCATCGCGAACGCCGCGCCCGTACCGAGCGTGCTCGCCGAACGGACGGCACCCGCGGCATCGGCGAGTTTTCGTGACTCGGCAAGCCTTCCCGGGACGTCGTAGGTGACAAGGGTGAGCGCGTACAACCCCGCGTCGCAGCCGACTCGCTCCGTCTCGCCGGGCTTGGCGGGCTGCTGCGCGCAGCGGACGGCGCCGTCGAGCAGCCGGGCGCCGAGTGCGCGATAGCGGCCCGCGACCTGGTCGAGCGCGTACCGGTCGGGTGGTGGAGATGGGGTTTCTTCCTTGTCCTGCACGAAGATCACCACTCCCGCGGCCACTGCCGCCACCAGCAGCACGGCTCCGCCGACGAACCACTTACGGCGTCCACGCGAAGGCAGCCGCCGGGTCGGGCGGTGACCGGCGCCGCCCCAGGCGAGCCGGTTCTCCGCGAGCGTCGGGTTCAGCGGTGGCCCGGTCGGTTCGGGGTCGCCTGCCGCCTTCGCCACGAGGGCGTCGATTTCGGCCGGGCTGAAGGCGTTTCCGGCCTGCTCCAGCGCGGATCGGAGCGCGACCGGGTCGGTGAGCGCGTGGCGCCCGAAGCGGCGTACGACTTCGGCGAGGCGGGGGTCGTCGTCCATCACGCGTCCGGATCCGCCCAGAACTCGCGCAGCACCTGCTGATCGTCGGTGCTCGCCTGCATGTAGACGGCGACTCCGGTGGCGTCCTCGTCGAAATAGAGCCGCGCGTAGCCGTTTTCCGGCTCCAGGAACCGGATCCGCGTGCCGTGTCCGTCGCGCGGGGTGCCCACCGGGATACCCGCGCGGATTCCGGGCTGCCCCTGGACGTATTCCCAGCGCAGGGTCCGGATCGAACCGGGCCGTGCGCCGTCGTTGTCGGTCTGGAGCACCTTGCGCAGCTTGTCGAGCTGCTTGGGGAAGAACAGGACGCGGAAGCTCGCGATGATGCCGGAACCCAGCTCGCAGTTCACGGTTTCCCTGACACTGACGATGGATTTGGCCGATTCGCAGCGGACGCCGGGATGGTCGAGGTAGGGCTTCGCCGCGGCGAGCAGGTCCGCGTCCTCGAAGACGGCGCTCGCGTCCGCCGGTGCCGGTGCCCCGGACGTCTCCGCGGTGGGCGCCGAACCCAAGGTCTCCGAAGAGGGCACGGAGGACGTCGGTGGCGCGACCGGTGGCGCGTCGGCGGTTTTCGGCTCACCGTCACCGCCGAGCGCCAGTGTCACGCCGGTCGCGGCGAGGGCCGCCACCACCACGACCGTTCCGGCGATCACCGCGATCCGCTTGCCCCGCCTCGGTTTCCCGGCGGTCAGCACGGTGGTCTGCCCGGCGTCCAGCAGCGTGGTGGGCTCCTCGGTGTCCCTCGGCAGGTAACCCAGCGCCGCGCCGAGCTGCCCGCAGGCCCGGTCCGCGCCGGGGTGGGCGCCGCACGCCTCCGTCGCGGCCCGGTGTGCCTCGGCCGGGCTGCCCCCGCCTTCGAGCACGGCACGCATCCGTTCGGCGGCACCGGCGCCCGCCGCCGCGGCGAGCGCGCTGATCTCGGCGTCCGACGGCGGGCCGGGCAGGCTGCGCAGGGCGCCGGTGAGGACGATCGGATCGGACAACGCGGCCCGTCCGTGCCGGTCCACCACTTCCTCGAGCGCGGTCACTGTGGTCATGGACGTCAGTTAAGCCCATACCGCTTCAAGCTCGCTTCAACCGGCGGGACGAACCTGAGATGATCGACGGTATGGCGGTGGAGGTGCGCTTGCTGGGGCCGGTGGAGCTGGCCGTCGACGGCGTGCCCGTCACCCCGGGCGGGCCGAGGCCGCGGGCGGTGCTCGCGGTGCTGGCCGCCTCCGGTGGGGCACCGGTGAACGCGGGCAAACTGGCGGAGGCGGTCTATTCCGACACCGGCAGTCCCGCGTCCCGCACCACGGTCCAGGTCCATGTGCACAAGCTGCGGCAGACCCTGGG
Organism: Amycolatopsis sp. cmx-4-19; assembly: GCA_049998115.1. GTDB lineage: Bacteria > Actinomycetota > Actinomycetes > Mycobacteriales > Pseudonocardiaceae > Amycolatopsis. The sequence continues at coordinate 102,130 of JAEBEO010000014.1, forward strand.
CGCGCACGGGGAAGCGCTGCGGCACGGGCCCGCCGGCTACCAGTTGCTCGGAGTCCACGCCGACATCCGCCGGGCGGAGGACGAGATCGGCCGGGCGAGGGCCGCCGAACGGGCACGCGACACCGGGGGTGCCGCGGCGGGCTACCGCCGGGCACTCGCATTGTGGCGGGGCCCGTTCTGCGCCGACCTGCCCGACCACACCGCGCTCGACCCCGCCCGCACCCTCTACGCGGAACTGCGCTGGGAGGCGCTGGAAGCGCGGATCGCCGCGGACCTGCGTGCGGGCGACGTCCCGGGACTGGTGCGCGAACTCGAGGAACTCGTCGCCGGACACCCCTTGCGGGAACGGTTCTGGGGTCAGCTGATGGTCGCGCTGTACCAGGACGGGCGGCAGGCCGAGGCACTGGACCGGTTCCGGCAGGCGCGGCGGACGCTGGCCGAAGAAGCGGGTGTCGATCCGGGTCCGGCGTTGCGGGAACTGGAACGCGCGGTGCTCGCCCACGCCGGGACGGCGACGCTGCTGCGGGTCGCCGCGCCCGGGGCGGGTGGATCCGGGCAACCGGCACTGACCTGGGTCGACGGCGCGGGACGGGCACGCCTGCGTGAGCTTCCCGCCACCGGCCGCCTGGTCATCGGCCGGGACCCGGGCGCCGATGTCGCGCTGCGCCACGACGGCGCCGCCTCCCGAGGGCACGCCGAAATCACCGTCGGCACGGATGGTCCCGTGCTGGCGGACCTCGGGTCCCGCAACGGGACCTTCCACAACGGCGAGCGGATCGCGGGGCCGGTCCCGCTCGTTCCCGGCGACCTCGTCCGCTGCGGTGACACGGTGCTGGCGGTGACGAGCGGCGGCGCGCCGGTCGGTGTCGTGGACGGGACCACACGCTCTGGAACGTAAGCGGGACTCCGCGGCGGGTGTAGGCGGGTGTTGCGAAAGCCACTTTCGCAACGCTCAACGTTGCGAAAGTGGCTTTCGCAACACCGCAGTGCCCTTGCAGCGAAAAGGCGACAGCTCGGGCGGCCTGCCCCGAGGCCCACTCACGAGCACCTTTACAGCGTCAGAAGAACCCGCTTCTCCAGCGCGCCGAGAAGCAGGTACGACGGCACGAAGCCCGGCGGGACGACGAAACAGAGCAACCCGGTGTGCGTTCCCGGCGCGGACGTCCCGTTGGCGAGCGCGCCCGGCGCACCCCCGCAGTAGTCCACGAACTCGGGCGAGCCGTGCTTGTCCGCCACCAGTCGCACGGAAAGGAACGGGCCTTCGGCGACGCGGGTCTCCTCGACGCGCAAGGTCAGCACCTCGAACCCGCTCAGCCATGACGCCGAGCCCTCCGGCGCGCCGCGCGTGACGCCGAGGACCCGCATCGCGACGTCGTCCCCGGACCGTGCCGTGCCGCCGCGTTCCACCACCGGCGGCGGGGTTCCGCTCCGGCGGCCGAGTTGCGACAGATCCGGCACGGGCACGGTCGTCGCGCCGCGGAACGCCCCGCGGCCGAACGCCACCGGAGCGAGCACGAGTGAGGCGGCGAGCGCCGCGCCCAGCAGGGCGGTGAAGACCGCGTCGGACGTCTTGAGTGCCGGCGCGTGCCACCGTCGCGTCCTGATCAGCAGCCAGCCACCGAGCAGGGCCACCACCGCGCCCGACGGCATCAGCACGTATTTCACCGTCTGGTCGTGGGACCGCACGAGTTCGCCGCCCGCCTCGCGCACCGCCAGCACACGGTCGGTCAGCGTCGACAACCGCACCACCACCGGTTCGGCGATCCCGAACGCCCGGTCACCCGGCAGCCGCATCGCCCGCCCGTCCTCGGCCAGCGCCTCGGTGGTCCAGTCGGTGTTCTCGCCGCCGTCCCGGCCCACCGTCGTCTGGGCGTCGTTGACGGTGATCACGGCGCGGACCTCGGAGGATCCGGCGACGCCCTCGGCGATCCAGCGTCCGCTGAACGCGGCGATCACCCCCAGCGCCGCCCCGATGGCCAGCATGACCGCCACGCCCAGCACGCTCTTCTGATCCACCGGGTCCGGGCGACGTAGCACCATGGGTTCAGGCCCAGGGGTTTTCGGCGCCCTCGCGGATCGCGAGCGACAGTTCCCGGCGGGTGGCGAGGTCGGCGGGCGGCACGAACCGGACGACCGGCAGGCCGTACTCCCAGGCGGGCGTCATCGTCGCGCCGGGGAGGTCGCGGAGCCGTTCGAAGGGGACCCAAACGAAGTCGTCCTGCTGTGGTTCGAGGTTTTCGAATCCGACGTACTCGACGAACGGAAGGTACTGTGCCGGGCCGACAAGGGTCGTGAAGCTGTAGGTGAACGGGAGCGCGGTCGTTTCGCTTTCGCCGCGCCGGGCCGCCCCGACGTCCGCGTCGACGCCGTCCAGATGCCGCCGGAGACCGTCGGCGAAACCGTCGTACGCGACAACGCGTTGTGCCACTTCGGCTTCGCGGACCACCGCGTAGGCGGGAGAGCTCTCCGGCGGTCGCCAGGGCCGCAGTCCGCCGTCGGTGACGGTGTGGGGCACGGGAGACAGCCGCCGGTTCCCGGAACGCTGATGGCCGCCGATCGCGCTGGTCACCGCGGCGCCGAGATACTCGGCTTCGGCGCCGATGACCAGGATGTCGTCGTCGCGGGCCGGAAGGACGAGGAGTTCGCCCGGTACGCGCGCTCTCCAGGGCTCCAGTACCTCGGGCACCGCGAGCAGGGACGCGCCACGGGCGTGCCGCCCGGCTCGTACGGCGAAACTCTTCGCCGGTCCTCCTCCACCGATCGACACCTCGTCACCGCCGAACGCCGCGGCGGTGGTGACGCGGGCCCGCTCGATCGCGGCTTCCCGTGTCGTGCCCAGCTTTTCCAGCAGTCCGGCCGTGACGAGCCGTGTCTCGCCCTGCTCGTCGTCGAAGACCAGCCATGACTGCAGGAGATCGAGTTCCGGGCGGAATTCCCAGGCGGCCGCGACGTCGCCGCCGAAGAACGCGGACCTGATCAGCTCGCCGTGCGGATCGAGCGGCGCGGGCTCGCGACCATGGGGATCACGGAACACCGGGGCCCGGACGGTGAGATACGGCTCGGTTCCCATCCGGCCACGTTAGCAAGCACGCGCGGAGAGTATCCGCGAATCAGTCGAGTGATCGGACCAAGCCGGTAGGCGAGTGAGCACGAAAGCAGGGTGTCCGCGAATTTCATTCCCCCTCGCCACCGGTGAGGGGGTACGCCCGCTGTCGTGCGTCAGGACGTGGGCGGGAAGGAGATCGCCCGTGTTCGGCAAGCGCTATGCCGCCTCCATGATCGACCGGAGTGCGGAGAACGAACAGGACCGCCGCCGTTTCCTGCGTGCCGCGGGGGTGACCGGCCTGGGTGTCGTCGGCGCCGGGGCCCTCGGCGGCCTCGCGGGACCGGCCGCGTCGGCGGCCACCGCCGGGCCCGCCGCCACGGCGGCGGCGGCCGAAGGCGTCAGCGACGCCGCCGTGCTCAACTTCGCCCTCAACCTCGAATATCTCGAAGCCGAGTTCTATCTGCACGCCGTCACCGGCAAGGGACTCGCCGACTCGCTCACCACCGGAACCGGTACCCGCGGCGGGGTCGCGGGCGGGCGCGCGGTGAGGTTCAAGACCAAGGCCGCCAAGCAGTACGCGCAGGAGATCGCCGGCGACGAGAAGGCCCACGTCGCATTCCTGCGCACCGCGCTCGGCTCGGCCGCGGTCAGCCGCCCCGCGATCGACCTGCAGTCCAGTTTCACGGCCGCCGCGCAGGCCGCCGGGCTCGTGCGGAAGGGCCAGAGCTTCGACGCGTTCGCCTGCGAGGAGAACTTCCTCCTCGCGGCGTACCTCTTCGAAGACGTCGGCGTCACCGCCTACAAGGGTGCCGCCCCCTTGATCACCAACAAGACCTACCTCGAAGCGGCGGCCGGGATCCTCGCCGTCGAGGCCTATCACGCCGCCAACATCCGCACCGCGCTGTACCAGCACCCCGGCGGCCTCCTCGGGCTCGGACTGCTCGGCCGCGACCTCCGGGAAGCCAGCGTCAAACTCTCCAACGCCCGCGACAGCCTCGACGGCACCAGCGACCTCGACCAGGGCGTCGTCGACAAGGACGGCCGGGCCAACATCGTGCCGACCGACGGCAACGGCATCGCCTTCAGCCGCTCGCCGGGCCAGGTCCTCAACATCGTCTATCTGAACCCGAAGGCGGTCACGTCCGGCGGCTTCTTCCCCAAGGGCGTCAACGGCGACGTCAACACCAGCGCTCCCAACGGCTGAGCCCCGCCCGCTTACCCGAATGGGCGGTGGACAGGAGCCGCCGGGCATGGTGCGGTTTAAAGCCCGAAAAAGAGTCGAAAGGGTGTCCTGTGCCGGAGCCTGAGGTGGCACCGGAACCGGCGGAGTCCGCTCGGCGCTTTGCCCAGTTCTACGAGCATTGCCCGGTCGGCGTCGTCCTCACCGACGCCGACCGGGTGATCGGCGCGGCCAATCCCGCGTTCCTGCGGATCGCGCGGGCGAGCCGCGAGGACGCGGTGGTCGGTGTCCGCGCCGAGGACCTCGGTGCCGGGGAGCGCGATCGCTCCGTCCTCCGCCGGGCACTCGACGAACTCGAATCCGGCGGCAAGGTCGTGGACCAGCTCGCGATCGGCACGGAGGACGACGAGGCGCGGTTCGTCCGGCTGACCGCCTCCACACTCTCGGGTGACCCGATCCTGATGTTCGAGGACGTGCACGAGCTGCGTCAGCTGCAGGAGACCTTCCAGCATCAGGTGTTGCACGATCCCTTGACCGGTTTGCCCAACGGCGTGCATTTCCGTTCCAAACTGGAGGCCCTGCTCGCCGAGCGCGGGCGGATCGCGGTGCTGTTCCTGGACATCGACGGGTTCAAGGTCGTCAACGACGGGCTCGGCACCGCGGCCGCGGATCTGGTGCTGCGGGGTGTGGCGGGCACGCTTCGAGCGGTCTTCGCCGACGACGGCGCCTTCGTCGCGCGGCTCTTCGGGGACGGGTTCGCGGTGGCGTTGCGCGGCGGCGATCTCGAACCGGCGGCGGTGGTGAACCTGGCCGAGCTGGCCATCGGGGAGCTGGCCAAACCGGTCTACGTCGACGACATCGGGGTCGGCGTGAGCGCCAGTGTCGGGATCGTCGTCTCCGAGGTCCCCGGCGCCGGGTACCAGGAACTCATGCGTTCGGCGGAGGTCGCCCTGCACCGGGCGAAGGAACTCGGCAAAGCGCAGTGGGTGCTGTTCGACCCGCGATCCGGGCGGGCCGACCGGGAGCGCTACCGGCTCGCGTCCGCCATCGCCGGCGCGCTGGAACTGGGCGAGATCACCGTGTCCTACCGGCCGCAGGTCGTGCTGCCGGACGCGCGGATCGTGACGTCGGTCAAGGCCGTGCTGCTGTGGAACCATCCCGTCCACGGCCCGCTGCGGGCGGGCAGGTTCTTCCCCTTGGCCGAGATGACCGGGATGACCGTCCCGCTCGGGAAGCACCTGCTCGCGGAAGCGGTGCGGACGAAGGCCGAGTGGCAGGCGCGGTTCGGGGACGAGGCGCCGATGGTGTGCCTGAACCTGCCCCGGCGGATGGCGATCGACGCCGACCTGGTCGGCATCGTCCGCGGCGAACTCGCCCGCGCCGGTCTGGAACCGCGGCACCTCATGCTCTGCGCCGACGCGGAATCCCTGCTCGACGAACGCGGCGACCTCGTCGAGTCGCTCGGGCATCTGTCCCGGCTCGGGGTGCTGTTCATCCTGACCATCACCGGCCTGCCGGAGCTGGAACTGATCCCGGCCTACCGGGTGTCCGTGCCGGGCGTCATGCTGGCGGGCCAGCTCGTGGACGTCCTCGGCGACGACGATCCGCCGGAGCCCGCCTGCCGCAACGTCCGCCAGCTCGTGGAGCGGGCCGGGGAATTGGGCATCAAGGTCGGCGCGCTCGGCGTGCGGTCGCGGGCGCACGCGGAAATGCTGTTCGGGCTCGGCGTGGTGGTGGGTTCCGGGGGTTACCTGCCGGAATACCCGGACCGCGCGGCGGCGGAGGTCTGGGTGGGACGCACGTTCCCGCTGGGATGAGGCGGGCCGGAGAGCGCGGGCTCCCCGGCCCCGGACCTCACTGGCAGGCTTCGCAGTCGGGGTCGTCGATGCGGCACGCCGCTCCGTCGGTGAGCTCGAAGTCGAAGTCGTCGAGCGCGGGGACGGCCAGGGCGGTGGTGGCTTCTTCCGGCGTGGCGGTGGCGGACATGGCACTCCTTGCAGGCGGAACGGGTTCTTTTCCCTATGTAGCGCTCAAGATCGGCGGTCATTCCGTGACGCGCGACACATCGCTAACCGTTCAGGTGCTCGTCGAGGTGCTTGAGCGTGGTGTCCAGGGCGACGGCGTACACCGCGATCCGGCAGGCCCAGCGGGCGAACGTCCCGGACCGCGGCGCGGGCGCGGCGGAGACCGCGAGGACGTCGACGATCAGGTCGTGCACGATCCGTCTCGTCCTGGCGACGAGGACGCCGACGCTTCCGGTGATCTCCGCCAGCGCCGCCGAAACCGAGCTGAGGCCCCGGATGGCCTCGACGTTGTTGCCCATCAGGCGCCGGTGCTCGTCGGCCTCTTCTCCGGACCATCCGGAGATGTCGTACTCGACGAAGTCCTCCAGGTCGTCGGCCATGGCGGCCAGTTCGACGGCGATGTTGGCCCAGGTCGCGGCGTGCGAGGCGATGACGTCCGGTTCGCCGGTGAGCCGGGCGAGGACCTCACGCAGGGGTTCCACGTCGTCGAGCCGCCAGCCCGCCCGCGCCGGTGGCCGGGTCGTGACCGGTGCGATCAGGGACGGCACGGCGGCGAGGCGGACCGGATCGGGTGCCGGGGTGTCGTCGCTCAGGGTGTCACCGATGAGCCGGAGGTTCTCCTCGACGTACTCGACCAGTTCGTCCTGGCGGACGTGTTTCTCCCGGAAGTCCTCGGTGACCCACCGGCACAACCGTCCGTAGACGCCGTCCGCGCGGGCGATGGCGGAGCTGGCCTGGTGCACCGCCGCGAACCGCAGGCGCACGGCCTCGATGTTCCCGGCGTGCCGGGAGATCTCGGTACGGCCGTGCACGTCCGCCCCCTTCGCCGGTCGCCGTTGTCGGCGAACGCTACAGCGGCGGCCCGGCGGGCGAGGGTGTTTTGGCGGATCAGACCGCCGCGAGGTCCTCTCCCGGCAGCAGTCCGTCGGGGATGTCGGTGACCCGCCAGGAGTCCGCGGTCAGCTGGACGGTCTCGATGGGCGTGTCCAGGAACGGCGCCACGTACGGCACCTTCGCGACGAGCAGGTCACGGGCGGCCCGGGCCCGTTTCATCGTGCATCGGATCGAGGACCTTACCGACGCCGCCGGGTGAACGCGACGAGGTCAACCGGGCGCCGGTTCAGAACGAGATGTTCCCGTGGACGTCACGAGCCTGGACGACCTTGCCCGACACCGTGCCCGAGATCGTGTTCACCACGCCATCGGTCTCCGCGTTGGGGCCGGCCGCCTGATCCCATTCGCGGCGAAGCTTCTCGGCGAACGCGGGGTCTTCGGCTCCGGCCGTGGTCAACCGCGTCGCCAGCGCCCGGACCTCGGCGGAATCCTCCGCCGCGCCTTCCGCGGCTTCGAGTACGGCCGTGGCTTCGGGGTCGCCGGAGAACTTGTCCTTCACGAGTTTGTACAACCCGACCACGGAGCGGGCCGCGAGAGCGGCGGCGAGGGAAATGAGGACCGGTTCTGGCATCGGATCGCTCCCCGTCGGGTCCGGTCGGGCACGGTCTTGGCCACCGTACCGCGACTCGGCTCCTCAGTGGTCGTGGTTCCCGGCCCGGAGTCCGGGCAACCCGTCGTGCGTCAGCAGTTCCACCAAGTGGCGACCACCGCGAAAAACGTGGACGCGTCCGACAGCACAGCAAAAAGCGTGGGAGTGAACAACGTGCTCCTTGGGAATGCGAAGATGACAGGGCCTGCCTAGCCGCCCCGTTCGGTGCGAGTCGGATCGTAGAGATGATCTTGCTCGCTCGCAATCCCCACTCTACTCAGAGTTGTTCGGCCATTCGGGTAACACCCGTTCGACGTGCATCTTTAGGGAAAATTGGTAACCGATGTCGTGCTCTGACGCAAACGATCACTCGAAGCGGTGACCGCGCCGCCCATTAGGGCGAGGCGGCGCGGGGAGGGCCACGGTGTCCTCGTCGCCCGCCCTCGCGAGCGGGACGACCGGATCGGGCCCGTCGATCTCCGCGACGAGGGTGTCGAGTTTCGCGGCTTTCCGTTCCCGTCCCGTGTCCCGGTAGAGCTCGGCCGCCTGCCGCCACACCCGCCGGGCGTCCTCGCGGTTTCCCCTGTCGGCCAGTATCCGACCGAGTGCCACATAGGCGCGGGCACGGCTGTTGACATGGTTGTTCGCGCGTTCGGCGAGCTCGAGGGCATGCTGGATCAGCCTGAGCGCGTCACCGTCCTGCCGGCGGGCGTGCGCCAGTTCGGCCATCACGATGTACAGCCGCGTCGCGGCGGTCAGCCCGACCTGGCCGAGGAGTTCGTGGGCGGGACGCTGGTGCGAATCCGCGGCGTCCAGTTGCCCGAGCGTCGTGTACAGGTCGGCCAGCGCGGTGTGGGTGGCCACCGTGCCCGCCACGTCGTTCGCCTTCCGGCGCAGGTCGAGCGCGAGCCGGTAGTGGGGCAGCGCGTCGTGGTGGAGGTCGAGTTCGACGAGGGCGTCGCCGAGCCGGTGGGCGGCCACGGCGTGGCGTTCCTGATCGCCGATGGATTCCGCGAGCCGCAGGCACTCCCGGTAGATGCCGACGGCCTCGGGAAGCCGTCCGGCGTACTGGTGGCGGCGTGCCAGGTTCAGCATCACGGTCACCTCGCCTACCGCGATCCCGTGCCGCCGGGCCAGTTCGAGTGCTCGGCTCAGGCAGCGGTCCGCGAGGTCGTAGGCTCCGGTGATCAGGTGAATCTCGCCGAGGTCGTTGAGGGAAGACGCCTCCGCCTGGATGTTCCCGTCCGCGGCCGCGGAGGAGATCGCGAGGGTCATCGTGCTGATGCCGTCTTCGTAGAGCCCGTAGCGCTTCAGCGTGTCGATCAGGCAATGCGGCAGCCGCCATGAATAGCCGTGCAGGCCCTCACGCGCGGAGTGGAAGACCATCGACACGAGATTGGAGCGCTCGAGGAGGCTCCAGCGAAGGGCTTCGGCCACGTCGTCGAAACGGTGAGGGACGCAGCCGGGTTCGATCCGGGGCATCGGCGGCGCCTGGCGATGGGGGAAGGCGGTCCGCCGCGCCGCGTCCGCGCTGTGCAGGTAGTAGGACAACATGCGCCGCTGGGCCGTCGCGAACTCGTGGTCGTCCCGGACGAGGACGGCCGCGTACCGACGCAGCAGATCGTGGACCCGGTAGCGGTCGATGTCGGCAGGCTGGAAGACGAGGTGGGCCGAAACGAGCACATCCAGGGCGCGCTGGGTTTCGCGCCGGGTGCCGGCGGCCATCGAGGTCAGTGCTTCGACGCTGATCTCCGCCCCCGGGTGTATGCCCAGCAACCGGAAGACGCGCGCGCAGGCCGGGCTCAACGCCCGGTAAGCCAAGGAAAAGGCCGAGTTGAGACTCGCGTCCGTGCCGTCACCGTCGTCGCCGATGTTCAGCAGGATGTCGGGGTCGCGCAACTGGCCGACGAGGGTGGTCAGGGTGGTCCCCGCCCGGTTGGCGGCGCGTTCGGCGATGAGGGTGAGGGCGAGCGGAAGGCCGTCCCCGAGCTCCGCGAGCTGCGCGACGGCCTCCGGCTCTCGCGCTGTTCGCGCGCCGATGCGCCGGATCAGGAACTCGGCCGAGTCGTTCGGCGGCAAGGTGGTGAGTGTGAGGTTCCGGACGTCATGGCGGACCGAAAGCGAGGTGAGACGGCGGCGCGAGGTGATGACGACGACGCATTCGGCCAGCGCGGTGAGCAGGGGACGCACATGCGCGCTGTCGGCCGCGTTGTCCAGGACGACGAGCATCGGCCGCTCGGCGAGAAACGACCGCAGCTTGGCTTCCCGGCCCGCGGGGCCGGTGATGTTGTTGACCGGGTAGCCGAGCGCGTCGAGGAGTGTGTCGATCACCTCGGCGACCTCCACTCGCGGCGCGGTGCCGTCTCCGTGGAGGTCGATGAAGAAGGTGCTCAAGGCGTGCCGGGCACTGGTGCGGTGGGCCCATTTCACCGCGGTGGCGGTCTTGCCGACCCCGGCGGCGCCCACCAGGGCGACGACCGCGGGGCGCGGTGGTCCCGCGGTCGCCCCGGTATGGAGGTCGAGCGAGGACAGGAGCCTTTCCCGGCCGGTGAAGTCGGTGACGTCGCGGGGCAGCCGGCGCAGCAGCAGCGGGACGTTCGGTTCACGGCTCGGCGAGGGGAGCCAGGTGGCGGCCGGCGGTGATTCGGGCGCCGGGAAGGAGTCCTGGAAACGCCGGAGTTCCTCGGCGCCCCGATCGTCGCCGTCGGCGGCGAGTTTCCGGCGAGCCGCGAGATAGTATTCGGTGGCGTCATTGTGTCGTCGCAGTTTGTGCAGCAGGGTCAGCCTGCGCCGGGCGAGGCTGACGATCAAACCGTGCTCGCGTTGCAGATCATTGAGCCTGCGAAGCGCGGGGTCGAACTTCTCCAGTCCGATGTAGGCGTCGATCAGCAGACCGTTGGCGGGTATCCATTCGTCGGCGATGACGGAATTACGCCAGTTCTCCGCCCATTCCGTGTGCACTTCCGACAAGGGAATGTCGCGCCAAAGGGGGAGGGCGCCTTCGAGGAGCGAGCGTATTCGTTCATGATCGTGTTCTCGGGCGGCCTGGTGGGCCGAAGTGATCAGTTCGCTGAGCCGGAAGTAATCGATCGACTTACGGTCGACAGTGAGTTGGTAACCGCCCCCGGTGTTGTCGAGTCTCGCGTTCGTGTCGCTGTCCTGCAGGGTCGCGCGTACCCGGTTCGCGTACGTATGCAGTGTCGCGCCGGGGTTTCTGGGTCTTCGGTCCTCGGGCCACGCTTGCCGGACGAGCGTCTGGATGGGAATGTGCCGCCCGGCCTGCGCGAGCAGGACGGCGAGGACGGCGTGCTCTTGCGCTCTCCCCCATTGCACGGTCAAACGACCGTGCATCCGTACGATTGTCTGGCCGAGAAAACCCAGCGAAATGAGCTGCTCCACGGCGCCTCCCCTCCCAAGGTGTCACCGAGGTGACCGCGCTCCCGCGGACGAGTTTCGCAGGTGGATCCGGATCTGGCCAGGTCAGGAGGGGGCTGACAGGAATCTGTCATGTCTCTGGCATGCCGTGAAAGGCGCGTGTTATTCCCGGAACAGGAGTATGAACGATCGGACCGCCACTCTTTTCCGTAGCGACGGTGAATCGCTGAAACGAGTGGAGGCGGGAATGGTGGAACGACTACGAATTTCGTCGGCCGTGGGACGGGGGCGGCGATGAACGGGGTGTCCTGGGCGCGTGTGCCGGGAAGCAGGACGGCCGAGCGATGGCTGACGAGGACGGGCTGCCGCCGGGTGCTCGCGGTGGTGCCGCATATGACGGCGGGGACCCGGCTGGCGGACGTGCTGCCCCTGCTCGAAGGCGACCCGAAGGTACAGGTCGCTTTCTCCTGTCCCGACGGTCCTGACACATGGCCCGGTGTCGACGAGTACCTGCGCCGGTCCGGCGGACTCGTCCTGCCGTGGCACCAGGCTCTGCGGATGCGGTTCGACCTGGCGCTCGCCTCCAGCCATGTGGACATCGACAAGCTGGAGGCGCCGGTGATGGTGCTGCCCCACGGCACCGGTGGGATCCGGTCACGGGTCGGCCCCCGGCCGGACGGCGTGGTCCCCGGGCATCCCAGGGACCTGCTCGTCCGGGACGGCCGGGTGGTCCCGGAGTCGGTGGTGTTCGCCCACGAGGACGACGCCCGGCGTATGCGCCGGACCTTTCCCGCGGTGGCGTCGCGGGTCGTGGTCGCCGGGGACGTCTGTTACGACCGGCTGCGGGCGAGCATGCCCTTGCGGCTGCGTTACCGGGACGCGGCGGGAATCGAGGCGCGTCAGAGGCTGGTGATGGTCAGCTCGACCTGGTCGCCGCATTCCCTGTTCGGCGCGGATCTGGAGCTGATCACGCGACTGGCCACGTGCTTGCCCGGTCAGGAGTACCGGGTGATGGTCGCGTTGCATCCCTTGACGTGGTCGGCGCACGGATCCCGGCAGATCCGCGCGTGGCTCGCCGACGCGCTCGACGCCGGTGCCCGGCTCCTGCCGCCCGAAGAGGGATGGCGGGCGGCGCTGGTCGCGTCGGACTGCGTGCTCGGTGATCACGGTTCGGTGACGCAGTACGCGGCCGGGCTGGGGAAACCCGTGCTGCTCAATCCCGGCTCGGTGCTCGACGTCCGGAAGGGGAGCCTCGCCGACAAACTCTGGAAGATCGCTCCGGCGCTGGACCCCTCGAAGCCTTTGCGGGGCCAGGTGGACGACCTCCTCGCCACGCACCCCCAGCGTCGTCCTTCGGCCATCGAGAAACGGATCACCTCGATGCCGGGAAAGGCGGCGGGCCGGCTCCGGGAGGAGATCTACCGGATTCTCGGCATTCCCGAGCCGGTCCGTCCGGTTCGTGTCGAACCGGTGCCCTTGCTCACCCGAGAATCGCCAGGGACATGAGGGCGCGGGCGTACGGCCCGGCCGTCGAGGTGTGGTGGACGGACGAGTGCGGCCTGGTGGACCACTTGCTGGTGGCCTGGTCGGGCCGTACGCCCGAGGCCTGGTTGCGTCGCGCGGATCTGGTGATCTGCCCCGCGACCCCGGACGATGCTTGGCGACGGGCGGGCGAGGCGCTGTCCGCGCTGCCGGGAGCCTTCGCCGCCATCGCCGGGGGCCTGGTCCGGTTCCGCGATCACCGGTATGTCCCCGGCCCGTCGCCGGGAACCGCCGGGCCGCCGATAGCCGACTGGCATCGTCATTCCGGCGATGGTTCGGCGGAGCGTCCGGTTTCGGCGGCGATCGCCGCGATCCGGGAATCGACGCGATGTGCTTTGAGGTCTCTCGATCTGCTGTAGATTTCCAGCGCTTTCCGGAGATGGCCGAGAGCTGCGTGAAGGTCGCCCTCGCGCAGCTTGCTTTCCGCGAGGCTTTCGAGTGCTTCCGCGTAATAGGGATCCGCACCGGCCCTGCTCAAGGAAGTCGCGGTTTCTTCCAGCAACCGGGAAGCGTCGGCGGTGCGCCCCGAAGCGAGGTAGGCGGTACCGATCCTCATGCGGGCCCGTGCGTGCAGGACGGTGTCGCCGATCGCCAGTGCTTCGGCTGCGGAGCGGTCCAGATAGCCGATCGCCTCGTGAAACCGGCCCAGGGCCGCGCAGACCTCTCCGACGCGCCGCAGATGCAGCGTCACGCCCCGGCGCCGACCCGCCTGCTCCGCGAGTCGCAAGGCACGGGTGAAGTGGTCCAGGGCGTGCTCGTGATCCCCCGTGCGTTGCGCGACGATGCCGAGGTGTTCCCACGCGGTCGCCTCACCGCCGCGGTCTTCGCTCTTCTGCGCGGCCGTGAGGGAAGCCGAAAAGTGGGTCTGGGCCTCCGCGTATCTTTCGGTGCTGAGATAGACATAGCCGAGCTGGACATGCATACGCGCTTCAGCGGCCGGGTCCTCGCAGCGCCGCGCGGCGTCCACGGCCCATTTGTGCGTCTTTTCCCAGTGGTGGTAATGCTTGCGGTAAAGGAAGAAGCCCCACAGCCCTTCGCAGAATTGCCAGACTTCCTCCCACCAGCCCTGATCGACCGCCGCGTGCATGGTCGCGACCACGTTCGCGAGTTCCCCTTCGACCCAGTCCAAGGCATCCCGCGTCTCGGCGAACCGCGACGGCAGCTCCCGCGCGTGCTCGTAGCGCGGACTGAGCCGATGACGGTGGGGGATGATGGCGAGGTCCGCCTCGACGACGTGGTCCAGGTACCAGTCGAGCATTCTCTGGAGCGCGCTCGTCCGGGTCGCCTTGTCTTCCAGCCTCACCGCCTGCTGGCGTGCGTGTACCCGGGTCAGCTCGTGGAACTGGAACCGGTCGGGGCCGATGTCGGTCAGCAGGCTCGAGACCACCAGGGACTCCAAGGCCTCCTCGGTCTCGATCGGCGTCCGGTCGATCGCGGCCGACGCGAGACCGAGGCCGAAGTCGCGGCCGGGATGGAGGCCGAGCAGCCGGTAGACCCGCGCCGACTCCGTGTCCAGTTCATCGAACGAAAGGTCGAAACTCGCCTGTACGACTGCTTCGTCGGCGATGGTCAGTGCCGAGAGACGGCGTTTTTCGTCGGCGAGGACACCGACGAGACGGGAGATCGGCCATTGCGGCCTCGTCGACAGGCGCGCGGCCGCCACGCAGAGAGCGATCGGCATGCCGCCGCAGAGTGCGATCAGCTCCCGCGCGCGCTCGGGTTCGGTCGTGACGCGCTGGGCGCCCACGGTTCTTTCGAGCAGGGCCAGGCCCGCGGCCTCGTCCAGTGGTGCGACGACGAGCGCCCGTCCGCCGTCCATGGTCAAGGCGCCCAGCCGCCACCGGCTGGTCACGACGACGACGCTGTGCGGTGACGCGGGCAGCAGCGGGCGTACCTGGGCGGCCGAGTCCGCGTCGTCGGCGAGTACGGCGAACCTCTTTCCCGCGGTGATCGACCGGTACATGGCCGCCTGTTCGGCGATTTCGACGGGTACCTGCCCGGCGGGTACGCCGAGTGCCCGGAGAAAGCCGCCGAGGACGTCGTCAGGAGCGGAGGAGCCATCGGGGCTGAAGGCACCCAGATTCACATAGAGCTGGCCATCGGGGAAGCGATCGGCGTGGTCGGTGATCCAGCGTGACGCGAGCGCGGTCTTCCCCATTCCGCCGGGCCCGGTGATCACCGCCAGTGCCGGGCCCCGGTGTCGATCGGCTTCGAGCAACCGGTTCAGTGCGGCCAGTTCCTGTTCACGGGCGGTGAACGACGCGGACACCGGAAGCAGCTGGCGTGGGACGACCGGCCGCACACCCTGCTGGAGAAAGATGTCGCCGTGCACGGAGCCCACCTGCACCGAGGTGCCGGAGACATCCCCGGTCAGTCTGTTCTCATGTCTGTCGCTCGAATCCATTCCAGTAGCACCCCCTGTACCGAGTCTGGACACACGAGTACCGTCGCGGTACCGACATCACAGCGAACTGTTGTGATGTCGACTACTGATTCGGCTCTGGCCAGGCTTCTTCCGAGTTCTCTAGCGGGTGGAATAGGTCGAAACTTGCGTTCGGGGTAACGCTCCACTCGAACGGTGTACGTGACTCGGGACTGCGCGGGTTCGTCCCCGGCCGTAGGCTCGACAGTCCGAGCCACCGGAGGGGAGCCGAGGATGACCACGATCCCTGGACGACTCCGCGCGCCGCTGGCGTTGCTTCCGTTCCTGGCCGCGGTGGCGGTCGTGGCGGTCGTCGGCGGACTCGCCGCGGCGAACGCCCGCTCTGTCTACAATGGACTCGAATTACCGTCGTTCGCGCCGCCCGCCTGGCTCTTCGGTCCGGTGTGGACGGTCCTGTACCTCGGGATCGCGGTTTCGGGCTGGCTGTACTGGAAGTCTCGCGGCGACCGGCGAGGTCTGGTCTGGTACGCGGTTCAGCTGGTACTGAACGCCGCGTGGACCCCGTTGTTCTTCGCGGGCGGCCTGTACACCCTCGCCTTGGCCGACATCGTCCTGCTCGACGTCGCCATCGTCGTCACCGCGCTGTGCTTCCGCCGTTCGTCCCCGGTTTCGGCCGCGTTGCTGCTGCCGTACCTCGCCTGGACGCTGTACGCGACGGCGCTCAACGTCGCGATCGTCGTGCTCAACTGATCCCGATCGGCAGGGTGGCGGCCAGTCCCTTGGCGTGCCTGCCGTCGAGCCGGTCCAGGGTGAGCCCGCCCCGGCGGGCCGCGAGTTCCAGGTCCCGCGCGGCGTGTTCCACCGCTTGCGTGCCCGCGGCCGCGACCCGGATCGTGGCGCTGACGTGGGGTTCCGTCTCGGCCGCGTTCCGGCGGGCGGTCACGGCCAGCGTGACGGCCGCCCGGGGCGCGGAGGCGAGCAGGCGACGGGACACCTGGGCGGCCATGGCGGGCGACAAGGCCGCCCAGCCGTCGAGCCGGAAGGTCGCCTGCGAGATCGGCCCGCTGTGCCAGAACCGCCATTCCTCGCGGATGCGCGCCCTTCCCGCGGTCACGTGCGAAAGCGAGGCGAGGGTACCGAGGACCTCGTTCTCGGCGAGCGCCCGTACCGGCAGCCCGTCGCGGCGGAGCTGCCGCCGCACCCGACGGACCGTGTTCCCGAGCGCCTGGCGCACATCGGCGTCGCGGTGGACGTCGGCCGTGCGCATCGCCTGCAGCGCGACCCACCCGCGCGGCGGTTTGGAGCGGTCCGCGCCGGCGTGCCGGACGACCTGCGCGGCGACGTCCAGCGCCTGGTCCCGCGAGGACGGCAGCAAGGTCACCGGCGACGGCGGCTGCTGGTCGCGCGCGGCCGATTTCGGTTGCAGCACAGCGGTGATCCCGTCGGCGCGGCTGACCATGAACACCGTCTCGTCGCCGATCTCGCCGGTGGTCCCGGCGGCTTCCGGCGAAAGCAGGCGCAGCAGCGCCCGGCCTGCTTCACCCGCGTTCCGGAGATCCTTGTCCCGATCGCGCACCAGGTAGCCCGACGCCGAGCCGAGCCATTCGTAGAGCCAGCGCCCGCGGATCCGGACGGCGATCAGCGCCACGGTCACCACCGCCGCGGTGACCACGGCCGCGGCGAGCGGCCACGGCCGCCCCACGATCAGGACCAGCGCGACGAGGACGAGTTGCCAGCAGAGGATCTGCGGCACCCCGATCCGGAGTCGACGCCGTGCCGGGGCCGCCACCGGCGGGGGCGACGGCGGCGGCCCGCTCACGGTGACGGGGGTGGGCGCGGCGGGCCACCGCGGCCGCTGTTCCGCCTGGCGAGCGGCGGTCAGGGCGGCGAGCGCGGCCTCACGTGCCGCCGCCCGCGCGGCCGGGGCGGCGTAGGCGAGCGGGTCGGCAAGGGGCTCGGCCCGCGGTCCGGCCGGTGCCTGCCGGGGGAGCGGCGGAGGCGGCGTGCCGAACCGTCCCTCGATACCGGCCGCGCCGAGATCGGTCATCGTCGTGCCTCCTCGAACCGTCGTGCCGCCGAGCCTGCCCGGCGAACATGAGGTTTCGATGACACGGCCGCCGCGGGCCCGCGACAGGGTGTTTCATCGAAATTTCATGGTCGCTCTCTAACTTGACCCTCATGTACGCACTATTCGCGCGCGCCCGCGCCTCCCGGGGCGTCGCGGCGTGAACACCGAGAAGCGGTTCGGCGTGATGGCGCGCACCCGCGCGGCCGTGGCGCTGCTGGTCGCCGGGTGCCTGGCGCTGATCGCGCTGGCCGTGACCGGGCAGGCGTCGACCCCGGAAGGCCTCGAGTTCGTCCAGGTCGGCCACTGGGTCTACAACGACGCCGCCCAGTCGGCGTTCCACGTCGACGGCTCCACCAGCCGCGTCGACGCGCGCGCGAACGTACCCGGCGCCGAACGCGGCAGCCAGGTCGTGCAGGGGGACGAGAACGGGTACGTCGTCGAACGGAACCGCGTCACGGAGTTCGACAAGGCGACCTTGAGCGTCGAGGAGTCCACCCCGGCGCCCGCGCCGGAAACGCCGTTCGTGCTGGAGATCGCGGGCGGCCCCTACCTCGTCTACCGCAACGCCGGCCGGATCGTGCGGCTCGGCGACCCCGCCGCGACGGTGCCCGCAGGGGGGCCACTGTCCCGGCCGGTCGCGACCACCGACGGCACGGTGTGGGTGCACCGCATCGACAACGGCTCGATCTGCGAACTGCCCAAGGGCGCCGCCGTGCTGACCTGCACCGCGCAGCTCCCGCCGGGACACGGCGGCGCGCTCACCCTGGTCGGCGACCGGCCGGTCGCGCTCGACTCGACCGGCGACAGCCTCCACCGGGTCGGCCAGGACGGGCTCGGCGAGGCCCTGCCGCTCGGTATCAAGCTGTCGCCGTCGGCGCAGGTGGCCAACAGCGCTGTCGGGGACAGGCTGGCCATCGCCGACCCGGAACGCAACCAGCTCCACCTGATCGACATCAGCGGCCTCGACCAGGACCGCCCGTCCGCGAAGCCGATCTCGGTCGAGCTGACCAAGGGCAGCCGGTTCAACGGACCGGTCTCTTCGTCGGACGTCGTCGCGATGGTCGACGAGACCCGCGGCGAGGTACTGACCTACGACAGCACCGGCACCCTCAAGGCCACCAAGAAGGTGCCCGGCGAGGGGACGGCACCGCGGCTGGCCAAGGGTGAGGACAACCGGATCTACGTCGACACCTCCGACGGCTCGCATGTGCTGGTCGTCAACGGCGAGGACGGTTCGGTGGCCGACGTCGACGTCGACAAGGCGGCCAACAGCCAGACCGCGGGCGCGCCGTCGTCGAATCCGGAACCGCAGCCCGGCGGCGAACCGCCGCCCCAGCAACCGCAGCAACCACAGCAACCGCAGGTGCCGCCGCCCCCCGACGTGAAGAAGGTGGTCGCGCCGCCGCCGGTGGCGAAGGCGACCCCGCCCGGCGCGCCGAAGAACGTCGGCGCGTCCGCCGGGGACGGCTCCATCAAGGTGTCGTGGGGCCCGGCCGCCGACAACGGCGCACGGGTCACCGGATACCGGGTGAGCTGGGCTGGCGGGTCCACGCGGGTCGGCGGCTCGGCGCGCGGCACCACCGTCTCGGGGCTGACGAACGGGAAGTCGTACGTGATCACCGTCGTCGCCGAGAACTCGGCGGGCGCCGGAGCGAGCGCCAGCAGCAAGGCGGTCACCCCGGTGCTCGCCGGGAAACCCGCGGGGGCGCCGGTGGTCACCGCGAACGCAGGCACCGACGGGAAGGTGTCGGCGAGCTGGACCCAGCCCGACCTCCGCGGCGGCACCCTGGTGCACTACCTGGTGAGCGCCACGGGCAAGGGCGAGCGTCAGCTTCCGGCCACGTCCACGGAGTTCACCGGGGTCACCGGCACCGCCACCGTCACGGTCCGCGCGGTCACGAGGTTCGGCACGGGGCCCGCGCTCACCGGGGCCGCGGGGAGTAAGAAGGTCACCGTGCCGGTGGTTTCGGCGCCGCCGACGGTCACCATCACCGCGGTGAGCGTCAAGGACCTCGACCTGCACGTCGCCGTCAACGCCAACGGGAAGGGGGCTTCCGCGACCTGCCAGGCGAAGTTCGGCAACGCCACGTCGCCGTGGAAGGCCTGCTCGGGCGCGACGACCCTGATCATCCCGCAGGTGAGCTACGTCGGAGCCATTACGGTCACGGTGACCATCAAGACCGCGGGCGGAACCGCGTCGGACAGCTGGACCGGGGTGCCGACGGTGAACGGCGGCGGGCTGTTCTGGCTCGGCCCGATGGCGCTGGTGGGACTGCGCCGACGAAAGGACAAGGAAGTTCTGTGACGCTCACACCCAGGGTCGCCTACGAACAGATCGCCGAGAACGTGCAGTCTGTGGTGCGCGGCAAACCGGAGGTCGTCCGGCTTGCCGTCGCGGCGATGTTCGCCGAGGGGCACCTGCTGATGGAGGACGTGCCCGGCGTCGGGAAGACGACGCTCGCACGCTGCCTCGCCGCCAGCATCGGCGGCCGGTGGAGCCGCATCCAGTTCACCCCCGACCTGCTGCCCGGCGACATCACCGGCGTGATGGTCTACCACCAGAACGCCGAACGGTTCCAGTTCCACCCCGGCGGCATCTTCGCGAACGTGGTGCTCGCCGACGAGATCAACCGGGGAACGCCGAAGACGCAGGCCGCGCTGCTGGAGGTGATGGCCGAGCGCCGGGTCACCGTCGATTCGGTCGCGCAGGCGGTGCCGCGGCCGTTCCTCGTGGTGGCGACGCAGAACCCGATCGAACTGGAGGGCACCTACCGGCTGCCCGAGGCGCAGCTGGACCGGTTCCTCATGCGGATTTCGGTCGGCTACCCCGATCTGGAATCCGAGATGCGGGTCGTGATGGGGGACTGTGCCGGGGTGAACCCGGACGAACTCAAGCCGGTGCTGGGCATCGGGGACGTGCAGCAGGTGATCGACGAGGTCCGGAAGTCCCATCTGGCACCGGACATCGTCAACTACGCCGTCCGGCTGGCCGCGGCGAGCCGGACGCATCCGGACGTCCGGTACGGCGCCAGCCCGCGGGGCAGCATCGCGCTGATCCGCGCGGCGCAGGCACTCGGTGCCACCTTCGGCCGCGACTTCGTCACGCCCGACGACGTCAAGGACGTCGCGCATCCGGTGCTCGACCACCGGCTCGTGCTGACACCCGACGCGGAGCTCAACCAACGGCGGACCGCCGACATCGTCGACGAACTGCTGGGCGCGACGGCCGCCCCGATGGCCGCGATGGGGAGGTAGGCGTGCGGCTCACCCGCCGCGGCGTCATCGTGCTCGCCCTCGCCGTCGGGTTCTACGCCCTCGGCGAGCTGGCCGGATACACCTTCTTCCGCGCCGTCGCCGGAATCGCGGCCGGTGCGGTGCTGATCGCGCTGGGCACCACCCGGTTCCGGCCCAAGGTGGAGATCGGCCGGACGGTCAGCCCGGACCGGGTCGAGCGCGGCAAGCCCGCGCTGGCCTCGCTCGTCGTGCGCAACACCGGTGACCGCAGGCACGGCGGTTTCGCGGCGGGCGACGGGATCGGGACCGAGACGCATCGCCTGCGCGTCCGTCCGCTCGCGCCCGGCGCCGAAGCGACCTACCACTACGAGCTTCCCACGACCACTCGCGGAAAGCTGCGGGTCGGGCCGCTCGTGGTGCATCGGCCCGACCTCTTCGACCTCGCCCGCGGCGACCGGACGATGGGCGAGCCCTCGTGGCTGTGGGTGCATCCGCGGCGGCACGCGGTGCGCGCGGCGCAGGCCGGGCATCCCCGCCACCACCACGAAGGCCCGATCACCGATCCGCCGCTGCGTGGTTCGGCGGATCTGCGCGCGGTACGGGAGTACGTGATCGGCGACGAAGTCCGGCATCTGCACTGGAAGGCGACCGCCCGGACCGGACGGCTGATGGTGCGCGAGTACGCCGATCCCGCCCAGCCGCGGTTCACCGCGGTGCTCGACACGCGGCGCGCGGCGATGAGCCCGGCCGTCTTCGAGGAAGCCGTCGAGGTTGCCGCGTCGCTGTTCTACGCGTCGGCGTCCGCCGGGCAGCACTGCCGGTTCATCACCGCGACGGGAGCGGACACGCTGACCGACAGCGGGGTGCGCGCCGCCAGGACGTTGCTGGACGAACTCGCGCTCGTCACCCAGAACGCGGCGGACGACGCCCCGCTGCTGCCCTCGGTGCTCGCCGCCGACCGGCGTCCCGGCGGGGTACTGGTCGTGATCACCGGACCGGACGCCGACCTCGGGCACGCCGCCCGCTGGCTGCCGGACACCGTGTTCCGCCTCGGGGACCTGCGGCCTTCGGCGGGATCGAGGGGCCTGATCATCGCCGTCGACGCCGCCGGTGCGGCCGCGCGGTGGAATTCCCTGGCGGTGACGGCATGACAGCCGGTGTCGACCGGGTCGCGGTCGCCGGGCTGCTCGGCGCGACCGGGGTCGCCGGCATGCTGTTCGCGCCGGTGTTCGGGTGGACGGCCCTGCTCGTTCCGGTGTTCGTCGTCGTGCTCCTCGGCTATGGCTGTGCCGAGCTGACGGCGCGGTTCCCGAAACTGGCGCCCTACCGTCCGTTGCTCGTGGTCCTGCTCGGTCTGCTCGGCCTGATCGAGACGGTGCTGACCTCGACCACACTCGCCTTCCTGCCGACGACGGCGTCGCTGCAAGGGCTGGCGCGCGGGTTCACCCAGGGCTGGCAGGTCACCCTGCAGTCCACCTGGCCCGCGCGGCCGGTCCCCGACCAACTGCTGTTCGTGCCGCTTTCGGTGCTGCTCGCCGTCGTACTCGGGCTGGAGTTGTCGCTACGGCTGAAGAAACCGCTCCTCGCGCTGCTGCCGGGGCTCGCCGTCGCCGGGCTCGCCCAGGCGTACCAGGCGTTGTCCGGGATCGGCGCGGTGGCGGCGGCGCTGGGATACGCGCTGCCCGCGGGGCTCCTGCTGTGGTCGGGCCGTCGCGCCGGTTCCGCGAGCAGGTCCGGCGGGCCGCGGTTCTCGTGGCGCGCGACCGGATCGGCGGTGTGGCCCGCACTGTCCACAGTGGTGGCGCTGGTGGCCGGGGCGGTCGTGCTCGCCGGGCTCGACCCGGTGGACCGCGAGCCGCTGACGCTCAAGGACAGCCAGGCCGCGCCGCCGCCCCGGAGCCGGATCGGCAACCCGCTCGACGAGATCGCCCTCCGGCTGGGCAGGCCCGAGCAGGAGGTGTTCCGCTATCGCAGCGACACCCCTGTCGACCAATGGCGCCTGATCGTGCTGAACGGTTTCGACGGCGCGAACTGGCTCGCCGATGCACGGCTGCGCCGGCTGGGCGCGGGTCTCGACGGTGCCCCGGACGGCACGGTCGGTTCCGCCGACCTGCAAGTGCGCGGGCTCGCCGGGCCCTGGCTGCCGAGCCATCAGGATCTCACCGGTGTCGACGGGCTGACGCCGCTGGTGGACCAGACCGCCGGCACCCTGATGGCGGATTCGCCGTCGGCCCGGAACTACCGGCTCCGCTGGTCCACGCCCGAAATCGAGGGTCTGGGCGCCGAGATCGATCCGAGGGCGCCCGGGGGTCTGGACGGCCTCGGCCCGGTGCCGCCGGACGTCGAACAGGTGGCGAAGGAAGCCGTCCGCGGTCTGCGTCCGACGTTCCAGTCCGCGTTGCAGCTGGAACGCTTCCTGGCCACGAACTATCAGGTCGCGGTGGGCGAGGAGCTGCCGACCGGGCACGGCTGGCCGCAGTTGCGGCATTTCCTGCTGGAGAGCAAACGCGGGACGAGCGAACAGTTCGCGGCCGCGTACGTGGTACTGGCGAGGATGAACGGGATCCCGGCCCGGCTGGTCGTCGGGTTCCGCGGTCCGGGCCGGACCGAAGGCGGGATGAACGTCGTCCGCAACCGCGATGTCCTGGCGTGGCCGGAGGTCGCGGTCGCCGGGGCGGGCTGGGTGCCGCTCGATCCGACCGCGCTGGCGGGCAAGGCGGGGCAGGAGCAGACCGGCCCCGGCAAGGCCGTCGCCCGGGCCAGGGCGCAACTGCCCGCCGAACAGGAACTGCGACCGCCGCAACTCCCGCCGGGGACACCGCCCGACGCCGCCGAAGACCAGAGCGCGGACGCGGGCACGAGCTGGTGGTGGGTCGCGCTCATCGCCGTGGTCGTCCTTTTCGGCCTCGGCTGGCTCTTCGGGGTCCCGGCGGCGAAGGTCGTCCGCGCGCGACGGCGTCGCCGCCGGTCCGGTGCCGAGGGGGTACTCGGTGCCTGGGACGAGATCCGCGACCGGCTGCGCGCCCACGGCGTGCCGTTCCGGATCGGGATGACCCCGCGGGATCTCGCCGAATCGGCGGGTTCCCTTGCCGGTGAAGGGATCCGAGAGCCCGTCGCCCGGCTGGCGAAGGTGCTCGACGTGACGTTGTGGTCCGGCGTACCGGTGGGTGACGGCGCGGTCCGGCGGGCTTGGCAGGAGGTGGGCGAGGTCCGCAAGGGCCTGGCCGCGAGGCCGTTCGCGGCTCGGGTGCTGGCGGCACTCGAGCCGCGGACCCTGGTGCCGCCCAAGGGATCGCGGCGTCATACGCCCACTTGACGGGTGCTCCCTGGCCGGTGTTGCGACAACACGCCACGAATCACCAGGCCGGGCTCAGGGGTCGCGCCATCAGGGGAAGGAGGGCGCCCGAGACCGGCTCAGGGGTTGCAGCGGGCGCCGCGGATCGGGACCGGGCCGGTGGTGTAGACATGCCGTCCGTCGGTCGCCCTGAGCTGGAAGCAGTACCGGCGCGCCGGGTCGACCGGGACGTCCATACGGTGCTGGCGGTGCGCGACGAGCTGCTTCGTTTCGAGCCGCTCGCCCGCCATGATCACGACGAAGTCCAGTTCGCCCTCCGCGGACCAGGTCAGCTCGACGTGGTCGCTCTGGTCTTTCGGCGGGGCCAGTTCCAGCTTGACGTCGGGGGCCGGGGCGGACGCCGCCGGGGACGGGATCGCGGCCGCCAGCGGGACGGCCTGCCCGCCGACCTCCGCCGGTCCGAGGAACAGCGGCACCACGGCCAGCCCCGCGACGAGCACCCCGGCACCCACCAGCGCGACGGGGCGCCACGGCATCCGGCGCCCGGACTTGACCGGGCCGCTGAACTCGCGGATCAGGGTGCGGCCACCGGCCGACGGAACCGGCTGGACCGGCTGGACCGAAGGAGCAGGCCGAACCGGCCGGGCAAGCGGCGCGACCGGCGCGGAAACCACGGCGAAGTCGTCGAATTCGACGTCGGCCTCGTCTTCTTCGCTGGTGACGTCGGGGGATTCCCCGGTGACGACCTCGCCACCCGGCTGGCGCAGCTTCGTGAACAACCGCGCCAGTGAGGCCACGTCCTGCGGCCGGTCGGCGGGTTCCTTGGCCAGCAACCGGAGGATCGTGCCGGAGAGTTCACGGGGGACGGCGGGATCGGGGATCGGCGCCACCGGTTCCCGCAGTACCTGGAGGATCCGCTCGCCGGGCTGCTGCCCCGTGTGGCCGGGGAAGGGCGGCGCCCCGGTCAGTGCGGCGTAGAGCACCGCGCCGAGTCCATAAAGGTCGGACGCGGGGGAAAGCGTGTCGTCGCGCAGGGTTTCCGGCGCGGTGTACTCCACCGCGTACATCGGATCGCGCGGGAATCGCCGTCGCAGCGCCACGCCGAAGTCGGCGAGCACGAACTCGCCCGACGCGCGGTACAACACGTTGTGCGGGCTCACCCCGCCGTGCAGGACGTCGGCGCCGTGCGCCGCGGCGAGTGCCGACGCGACCGCCGCCCCGAGGGCGAGCACGTCGGGAACCCCCAGCCGGGCACCGGATTCCAGCAGCCCGGCCAGCGAACCCGGGCACAGTTCGCGCCGGAGGCCGGACCGGCCGTCGGCGTAGGAGAGCACGTCGTCGACCTGCAGGACCGACCGGGTCGCACGGACGGCGGCCAAGGACTTCCGCTCGCGTTCGAGCCACGCGGAGGTCTCGCGGTCGAAGGCGCCGGGGAACATCTTGACCGCGAAGTCGTTGCCCGTGACGGGATCCCGGCCCGCGTACAGGGTGGCGATGGGGCCCTGGGCGAGCAGCCTCGGTCCGCCGACGCCCGTCTCGATGCTCATGTCCCCATTGTCGCGCAAGGACGCCGGTTTCGGCGCGCTTTCCCGGCGGCAGGTTCCTGCCGAAGCGGCCCGGCCGCCCCGCTCGTGGCCGACCCTTTTCCCATGCAGACTGCCGGCCTGGTCAGGGTCACCATCACCACTCCGCACCGGCGCATCGACATGGCGCTGCCGGAACACGCGTCCGTCGCCGAAATCCTCCCCGGCCTGCTCGCGCGGGCGGGTGAGGGGATGGCCGACGACGGCGTCGCCGGCGGCGGGTGGCAGGTGCGCCGCGCCGACGGGACGCCCTTCGATCTCGACCGGACGCTGGGCGCGCACCGGGTCCGGGACGGGGAGATCCTCCATCTGACGCCGCGTCGCGCCGAATGGCCGGAACCGGAGTACGACGATCTGGTGGACGCGATCGCCACCGGTTCCGGTCGCGCCGGCCGGGCATGGGGGCCGCGGCACACACGGCAGGCGGGGCTGACGATCGGCGCCGTCGCGACGTCGTGCGGTCTGCTCGCGGTGCTGCGCGCGGGTCCGCCCTGGACGTCGCCGGCATCGTGGTCGCTGGCCGTTTCCGCGCTGCTGCTGGGCGCGGGCGTCCTGCTCGCGCGGGCACTGCGCGACGCCGGGGCGGGTGCGGTGCTCGCCGCGGTCGCGCTCCCGTTCGCCTTCACCGGTGGCGGTCTGCTGCTGGCGGGTGACGACCCGATCGGCGCGCTGTCCGCCGGTCATCTGCTGCTGGCGAGCGCGGCCCTGCTGCTCGCGGCCGTCGTCGGCCACCTCGGGGTGACCGCGGCGCCGGAACTGTTCGCGGGCGCGGCCACCGTCGGGCTGCTCGGGGTGCTCGGCGGCTGGCTGGCCACCTTCGACGATCTTTCGGGCTACCGGGCCGCCGCCGTGATCGGTGGCGGTGTCCTCGCGTTGTCGACCGCGTTCGCCCCGGTGGCGCTGCGGCTCGGCCGGGTGCCGATGCCGGTGCTGCCCCGTTCGACCGCGGACCTCGTCCGCGACGATCCACAGCCGCCGCTGGACCTCGTGCACGCTGCCGTGGCCAGGGCGGACGCGCTGCTCACCGGCATGCTGGGCGGCGCGGCCGTCGCCGTCGTGTACTGCCAGCTGACGCTGATCCGCAGCGACAGCGAGGCGGCGGTGGTCCTCGTCGCCCTGCTCGCGGCCGGTTTCCTGGTGCGGGCGCGGTTGTACCCGATCCTGCGGCAGCGGCTGCTCGTGCTGGTGACCGGCATCTTCGGCGCCGGTTGCCTGCTGACCGGTCCGTTGATGGCGGATCACTCGCTGCTGCTCGTCCTCGCCGGGCCGCTGTCGCTGGCGGTCGCCGCCGGAGTGGTCGCCTCCGGGATCGTCCTGAGCACACGCGCGGCCAACCCGTATCTCGGCCGCCTCGGCGAGTACTTCGAGATCCTGGTGATGCTCGCGGTCGTCCCGGTGGCGTGTTCGGTACTCGGCCTGTACGGCTACGTGCGCGGACTGGGGGGCTGAAACCATGGCGTCCAAACGGGATCAGCTGCAGGCGTACCAGTTCATGGTGCAGCGCGCGATCTCCGCGCTCGTCACCAGGGAGACCGACCCGGAACAGCCGCCGTTCCGCCGTCCGTCCGGTGCCGCGTTCGCGAGTGTCGCGCTGGCGATCGTGGCGCTGGCCTGCGTCGGGGTGTACGGGATGATCGTGCCGGGCGGGAACAATTCCTGGCGCAAGGAAGCGTCCGTCATCGTCGAGAAGGAGAGCGGCACCCGGTACGTCTACCTGGACGACCGCCTGCACCCCGTCGCGAACTACGCGTCCGCGTTGCTGCTGCTCGGCGATCACCGCACCACGGAACGGGTTTCGCGCGATTCGCTCGCCGGGGTCCCGCGCGGGCCCCGGATCGGCATCCCCGACGCGCCGGATGCCTTGCCCGGTCCCGAAAAGCTCCTCACCGGCTCCTGGTCCCTGTGCTCGGCTCCCGCCAGCGACCTCGCGGGTACCCGGATCGAGGAGTCGGTCCTCCTGGCGGGCGTTTCGCCTTCGGGTGGTGCGGATCCGCAGGATCAGGCGCTGCTGGTGGAATCGACGTCCACCGGTGACCGGTTCGTCGTCTGGCGCGGGCACCGGCACCGGATCACCGACTACGGCGCCGTCGGCACCGGACTCGCCTTCACCGCCGAACCCTGGGCCAGGGTCGGCCGGGCGTGGCTCGACGTCCTCCCGGAAGGCACGCCGATCGGCCCGCTGCCCGTCGCCGCGGCCGGGGAGGCGTCCACCGCCGTGCCCGGCCGGACCGACATCCGCAACGGGATGCTGCTCATGGTGCAGACCTCCGGCGGCGGACGGCAGCACTACCTCGCCGAACGCGACGCCCTGCGGCCGATCACCGAACTGCAGTACGACGTCCAGCGCGCGAGTGCCCAGATGCTCGCCGCGTACCCCGGCGCCGAACCGAAGACCGTGCCGCTGCCGCCTTCACTGGCGACCATGTCGCGGCAACTCGACCCGGTCCAGGCCGACGCGGGCGCCGCCCCGGCCGCCCGCCCCGTGATCGCGCGCCTGCGCGACCAGGACGCCACCGTCTGCGCGACCTTCGGCGACGGTGCCGCGGCGCCGTCGTTGACCGTGGATCCCTCGCTGCCGCCCGCGGACCCGATGTCCACCACCGCCCGCCGGACGGCGTCGGGCACCCCGCTGGCGGACCGCGTCCACGTGCCCCCGGGCGGCGCTGTCGTCGTCGAAGCGATGCCCTCGCCGCAGGCACCCGCCGGAACGCTCACCGTGGTGACCGACATGGGGCGCCGCTATCCGCTGGCCTCGCCGGACGTCCTGAAGATGCTCGGCTACCCGTCGGCGCGCCCCGTCCGCCTCCCCGCCGGTTTGGTCGCCCGCCTGCCCGAAGGCCCGAGCCTGGACCCCGCCGCGGCCCGTCGCCAAACCCTGAGCGGCTGACCCAGAAGTACACGAAGGCCCCTTTCCTTGCTCCTGAAGCAAAGAAAGGGGCTTTCGTGTACTTCTAGCGAGAGGTCGGCCGCCACAGATCTTCGTCGAGCATCTGCACGGAACCGGATTCCGTCTCGTCGGACCGGTGACCGCGGGCCAGCGTGAACCCGGCGTCCGGGGTGCCGTGGGAGGCCCGGCCACGCAGCTTCGCCGGAACCCCGTCGGTCTTGCCGGAGGACGCCCTGCGAGCCGATCCGTTCCGTCCGGTCGGCTGGTCGCTCGAACCGGGGCGCAGGGTGCCCGCCGTCGCCTGACCCCCGCCGCCACCGTGGGGCGACATCATCGGCGGGGTCCCCGCCCCCGCGGATTTCGCGCCCGCCGAGGCCGCCGCGCCCGGCTGGATCTCCGACGCCAGACTGGGTGCCCGCTTCCCGGCGACCGGTTTGGCCCCCGCCGGGATACCACCGAGCCCGCCCGCCGCGCCGAGACCACCGAGCAGGCCCGAAGGCATCGGCGGAAGTCCGGAACCACCGGGCAGCCCACCGAGCGGGGGGAGCGCGGCACCGGCAGCGGGTGGCAGGGTAGCGAGCCCCGCCAGTGAAATCCCGGACGAGGCGTTCGGGCTGCTGCCGAGTCCGCTCAGGCCTTCGGACGTCGGGAGCTGTGTGCCCGCGCCGTCACCGCCGAAGGAACCGGCCGTCTCGGCGAGGCCCTGCAGTTCGGTGAGCGCGGTCATCCCGGCCTCGGCGGCGGCGAGGAAGTCGGTCGGGGAGTTCCCTTCCGCCGGCACGGTTTCCTGCGACGTCACCAGATCCGCGGGCGACTCGATCCCCGCGGCCGCGCAGACACTCAGCATGGAAAGGTCGAAGTCGCCGCCCAGTTCGGTCATTTTGACGCCGGACGCCTGCTGGAGGGCGAAGGCCAGCGGCGCTCCGAACAGGGACTTGGAGGCGATCTGGTAGTCCGCGTAGAGCGTCGCCACCGCCGCCGCGGTCGCGGAGACATTGGAGGCGAGCGTCGTCAGCTTCTCGGTGGGCTTGGCCGCGTCGATCCGATCGCCCCAGAACTTGAGCTCGGCGAGGGTCCGCTGGGCTTCCTCCTCGTGCAACCGCCCGGCATCGTCCGTCCAATAGGGACCGAGCTCGCCGACACGGGTGCTGAGCTCGGTCGCGGTGGTGTCGATCCAGCGGCGCACCTCGGTCCACATGCCCGCGGCTTCGAGCAGGACGTGGACCTTGCCAGCCTCGGCCTTGGCCATCTCGAAGTGCATCTCGATGGGAAGCAGTTGGTAGGGAATCATCGTCGGGCTCCTCAGACACTCGCCTGCGGGCCGTCGGCCGCCGGCACGTCACTGGTTTCGTCTCGGGACTTCGGGGCTTGGCCGATCGAGCTCGACGCTTGTTTCAGCAGGCCCAAACCCTGTTGCGCGATCTTGAAGGACGACGAGGCCAGGGTGAGCGCGCTCGCCGCGTCCGCGGCGGTGTAGCTCGCGCCGATGGCCTTGACCTTCGTCGAATCCGTGGCGAGGTCCATGGTGATCTTCGACAGGAAGGCCGTCATCTCGGCGGTCGCGGCCTTGTCCAGCAAGGACATCGCGATGCCTTCGAACAACCCTGCCGGGTCGAGGCCGTTCCCCAGCCTGCCCAGTGAACCGGGCATGTCCGGCGCTTTGAGCTGTCCCGAGTAGGCGGCCATCATCTCGGGATCACCGTCGACGAAATCGGGCATGAGTCCCCTCCTTTACTGTCCGGTGCGGTGTTTCGGTTCGTCGTGCCCGGTCGGGCCGACCTGCCACAGTTCCTCGTCGAGCAACTGGACGGTGTTCTCGCCGTCCCAGCGTCGTTCGGCGGCGGCCGGCGGTGTGGCACCCGCCCGCCCGGTCCGGCCGCGCAGCGACACCCCGGGCGTCCTGTCGGGTTTCCGTGATCGCACGGCGTTGACCTGTTCGGCGGCCCCTGGCCGGACCCCGCCCGGCGCATTCCCCCCGCCGCCGTGCGGCGAGTGCATGGCGGGCATCATCCCGCCGCCCGCCGTTCCGCCGCCCGCCGCCCGCGACACGCTCCCGGCTCCCGGCGTCGTCCCCATGGCGGGCAGCGGGGCCCCCGGCATCGACGTCCCCAGGCCCGAAGTACCGGACAGGGGTACCGAACCCGCGGCCGGGGGCACCCCGCCACCCCCGCCGGAACCGGTGCCCGCCGCGCCGCCGTCGAGCCCGGCGAGACCGGGAAGTCCCGACGGGTCAGGGGAGACGCCGCCGAGCCCCACGGGATCGAGCAGGGGAGCCAGTGGCGACAACTTTCCCGGTTCGAGCTTGCCCAGTTCACTGCCGATATCCGCGCCGCCGACCTGCTGAAGGAGCCCGCTCGCCGCCTCCAAAGCCTGGGAACCGCTGTCCAGCAACGACGACGCGGCGTTCATCAGGGACTGCGGGGTTTCCTGCTCCTGGGGGGTGACCGGGGTCGCGGGTTCGGCAGGCGTCGCGGGCTCCGCGGGTGTCGCGGGCTCGGCGGGTGTGCCTTCGCCTGTTCCCGTGCCGGTTCCGGCCGGGTTCGTGCCGTCGCCGGTCGAGGACGGGCTCGGCGCAGTGCCTGACCGCACGAAGGCTCTCGGACCGGTCCAGTCCTTGCCGATCGCTTGAGGCATCACGTAGTAGGAGACGAGGAAGTATTCCGAAGCCAGCTGGTCCAGTTGCCCGCCGATGCGTTCGCTGTACTGACGCTCCTGCTGCGTCTTTTGTTCGGCGTCGAGGCGGAGGAAGGCTTCGTACAGGGTGGCGACGTTGTCGTAGGTCGTTCGGACATGACTCGCCAGCGTTCTGAGCATCCTGGCGACACCGGTGAGCGAGATACCGTCGACGGCGTCTCGGACGGCGTAGGCGTTCTGCGTCGGCGACACCGGTATCGGATAGTCCGTGAGCTGCTTGGTTTCCACGGTCCACGTGCGCAAAGAACCGAGGTCTTCTTCCGCCCGGTCGGAGAACGCCGTGCCCGCGGAGTCACCCCAGTTGCCGTCGTGGACGAGTGTCTTGAGCTCATTTTCGAATCCGACGAGTTTGTCGTCGATCCACAGATTCGCCTCGTCCATCATCTTGGCCGTGTTCTCCAGCTTTTCTGCGTGCTGGGCTTCGGCTTTCATCCGGGCGAACTGGTCGTCCACCCGGAACCCCGAGTAGGTCATCGGCGTTTCCTAGTTCTGGCCGACGACGGCGACGGGGAATTCGGGTGCGACCTCGGGAAGACCGGTGTCCTGGCGTTGGGCGATGCCCGCCAGGACATCCCTTCTCGCGGTCTCCGCGGCGGCGAGGTATTTCGCTCCCTCGTCCCGGACGAACAGGCCATACGCGTGCATCCCGTACCTGACGTCCGTGATGAACTTCTGGAGGCGTCGGGTGACCTTGGCTTCGATGTCGGTGAGATCGCCGCATTCGCCCAGACCACCACCGCACGCGGGTTCCACGCGGTGGCGGAGTGCTTCGGGGATCTCCTGCACAAGGGCAAGAACCCGGTCCGAGAACACCTCCATTGCCGTGGTATCGGCGTCGGTCACATCGCCAAGGCCCATCTCTCACCCCTGAAGTCGAGTCTTTTACGGAAAGGCAATCATTTCCCCGGCCACGGCGGGCGGCCGCGACAGGAACAGGACAGCGGTCAGGCGCTCGGTGGCAGCCAGCCCAGCTGGACCAGGCCCTTGGTGCCGCGCCGGTCGATCAGCCAGCCCCGGCCCGGCGGCAGCACCTGTGCGCGCATCCCGCCGAGCAACGGGCCCTCGTCCCGGTCGCCGGACATCATCAGCCCGGGTGCGCCGACTTCCCTGACCCGGCCGAAGAACGGTTCGAAGATCCCTCGGCCGGCGCCACCCGTCCGGCGGGCCAGCACGAGGTGGAGCCCGACGTCCGAACCGTGGGCGACCAGGTTCAGCAGGGGGAGCAGCGGATGGTCCTTGTGCGTGGCCACCATGTCGTAGTCGTCGACGAGCACGAAGATCTCCGGGCCCTGCCACCAGGTGCGCGCCCGCAGCTCCTCCGGCGTGATGTCCGGGCCGGGCAGCCGCTGTTCGCAGATCCCCGCCAGTTCGGTCAGGAGGCCGCGGCTGTGCGTGTCGCTGGTGCCGTAGGCGAGCAGGTGCTCCTTCCCGACTTCGCCGAGCAGTCCCCGCCGGTGGTCGATGAGCACGATCTTGGCCTGCTCGGGCGTGTAGGTACGGGTGATCCGGCGGGCCAGCAGGCGCAGGAACGCGGTCTTGCCGGACTCCGTGTCGGCCAGCAGGAGGAAATGCGGGTCCGCGGAGAAATCGAGCCGGAACGGCGAGAGGTCCTTTTCGTGGATCCCGACGGTGAGCCCGGCGTTCGCGCCGCTGACAGCGTCCGACTCGGGAAGTTCCTCGTACCGCAGGACTCCGGGCAGGAGACGGACCGAGGGCGCGGGTTCGCCCGGCCAGGCCTTGCGGACCGCTTCGACCAACGCGGCCAGGCCGTCGGCGAGGTCGTCGGGATCGGCTTTGCCGTCGATCCGGGGCAGGGCGATCAGCATCTGGTGTCCCTGCATGGCGAGACCGCGGCCCGGCGCGCCGGACGGCACGCTCATCGCGGCGCGGCGGTCGATGGCCGAGTCGATCGGGTCGCCGATCTTCAGTTCGAGCCTGCTGGCGAACAGGTCCCGCACGTTCATCCGCAGGTCGAACGAGCGGGTGCACGAGGCCACCACGTGCACCCCGAAGGACAGGCCGCGCGCGGTGACGTCGTTGACGATGTCCTCCAGTTCCGGGAAGTCGTTGCGCAGCGTCAGCCAGCCGTCGACGATCAGGAAGACGTCGCCGTGCGGGTCTTCGGGGAACTCGCCCTCGGCACGGAGCCGCCGGTAGGTGACGATGCCGTCGATCCGGTGTTCGGCGAACATCCGCTCCCGCTGGGCCAGCAGGGCGGCCACCTCGGCGACCGTGCGGCGGACCGCGCCGGTGTCGAGCCGCCCGGAAACGCCGGAGACATGGGGGAGACCGCCGATCGACGCGAGCGTGCCACCGCCGAAGTCCAGGCAGTAGAACTGGACTTCGCGCGGGGTGTGGGTGAGCGCGAGGCCGGTGATCAGCGTGCGCAAGGCGGTGCTCTTGCCGGTCTGCGGCGCGCCGAGCACCATCAGATGGCCCGCCGCCCCGGACAGGTCGAGGACCAGTGGATCGCGCCGCTGTTCGAACGGCCGGTCGACGATGCCGAGCACCGGTTTGAGCGCACCCGCCTGCTCGGGTGCGGCGGGAGTGAGCCCGCGCCGCGGGTGGACGACCAGGCCGGGCAGCAGCGCGTCGAGGGTCGGCGACTCGTCCAGCGGCGGCAGCCAGACCTGGTGCGCGGGGGTGCCCTGGCCCTCCAACCGGTCGACCAGGATGTCGAGGAGTGTCTCGCCGACAGCGGTGTCGTCCTCCGCCGGGGCGGCCTCCCTCTCCTCGTCGAAACCGACCTCCGGGGCGACATACGACGTCGTGTACTCGTGCAGTTCCAGCTGTTCCCGCCCGGTCGAGGTCACCGGGATCCCGGTGTCGCGCTGGTGGACGCCGGACACGTAGGCGGCGCGGAACCGGTCCATCGGCTCGGTGCCGACCTTGAGGAAGCCGTGCCCCGGTGCCCGCGGCAGGTGGAACGCGTCGGCGACGCCGAGCACCGCGCGACTGTCCATTTCGGAAAACGTCCGCAGGCCGACGCGATAGGAAAGATGGGCCTCGAGGCCGCGCAGCCGGCCTTCGTCGAGTCGCTGTGAGGCGAGGAGCAGGTGCACCCCCAGCGACCGGCCCACGCGGCCGATCTGGACGAACATGTCGATGAAATCGGGTTTGGCGGACAGCAGTTCGGAGAACTCGTCGCAGATCACCAGCAGCGTCGCGACTTCGGGCAGCGGGGCACCCGCGGCCCGTGCCTTCTCGTAGTCCCGCAACGAGGAGAAGTTCCCCGCCGCCCGCAACAGTTCCTGTCGGCGGATGAGCTCCCCGTTGATCGCGTCGGTCATCCGGTCGACCAGATGCAGTTCGTCGGCCAGGTTGGTGATCACCGCGCTGGTGTGCGGCAGCGCGTCCAAACGGGCGAAGGTCGCACCACCCTTGAAGTCGACGAGAGCGAAGTTCAGCGAGTTCGGCGGATGGGTGACGGCCAGGGCGAGCACCAGCGTCCGCAACAGTTCGGACTTACCCGATCCGGTCGCCCCGATCAGCAGCCCGTGCGGCCCCATCCCCTCCTGGGCGGATTCCTTCAGGTCGATCTCGATCGGGGCGCCGTCCTCCTGGATGCCGAGTTTCACCCGCAACCGGTCCCGGTTCGGCCGGGGCAGCCAGGTGTCGGCCGGGTCGAAGTCGTAGGGATCACCGAGTTGCAGCAGTTCGGCCAGGCCCAGTTCCGAGGTGAGCGGGGCCTCACCCCGGAGTCCCGCCGTCAGGCGAAGAGGGGCCAGTTGCCTGGCCAGGCCCTCCGCCGCGACCGGGCCGAGCGTGTCCGCCTGCCCGAGCGGGGCCTCGCCGTCGATGGTTTCGCTGACCAGCGTGCGGTCGGCGTCCACCGCCAGCACCACCGAGGTCCGGTCCAGCGCGCGGGGCGGCATCGTCGTGAGGTCCACCACCGTCACGCCTTCCACCCCGCCACCGGTCATCAGGTGGTCGGAGCCCGCGATCGATCCGCCGTCGAGGACGACCACCACCTGCGGACCGGGGATGCGGACATCGACCTCCGGGTCGAACCGGGGACGGTTGACCAGTTCCTCTTCCAGCATCGACTCCAGGCCCTGGATGCCCGGCGAGACCAGGCGCAGCGGGCCGAGCGCGTCGGTGCGCTCAGGGTGCAGCGCGTGCGGCAGCCATTTGACCCAGTCCCAGTCGGCGCGCCGGTCTTCGCCGACGCAGACCGCGATGCGGAGATCGTCCGGAGAGTGCAGGGTGGCCAGTTGTGCCAGCATGGCGCGCAGGAGGCCGAGCGACGCTTCGCGGTCGCCGCGAAGGAAGACCCGGCTGAACCCGTTGACCGCGATGGCGATCGGGAGCCTGCCCACCGTGGTGTAGGTGGTGATGAACCGGCGCAAAGCCAGTGCCGACAACGGTTCCAGCTCTTCGAGAGGTTTCGTGTCCGGCGCGATCAGGCCGAGCGAAGGCGCCTGCGGACCCTGCCCGATCCGGGCGATGCCGAAGTCCTGGTCGTTCTTGCGCCGCTCCCACAGCCGGTAGCTCGACGCCAGCGACCACAGCGTGTCCGGGGCGGGATGCAGGTACTCCATCGCCGCACGCTGTTTGCGCACCGAACGGCGCAGCCGCAACCGGTGCTGGGACAGATGGCGCAGGTACTTCCGCCGGGCGTAGGCCATTTCCCGTTTGCTCGGGCCGCCGCCCTGCAGGAAACCGGTGACGACCATGCCGAGCATGCCGACACCCATCAGGCCGTAGATGACGAACCGGATCTGCCCGGTCATGCTGCCGGAGTACATCAGCAGCATCGCCGCCATCATGGCCACCATCGGCAGCACCATGAAGATCTGTGTCCACTGCCGCGCGGGCGGCGGCGGGATCTCCGGCGGCGGCTGCAGGATCAGCTCACCGGCGGGCATTTCCGGAGCGGGCCGACGGCTCGGCCGTTTCACCATGATTGTCGCCACGCCACCGATCGTCCGCGAAGTCGAACCAAGTCCGGCGGCGATGGCAGGAACGTGCCGTGGACCCGAGTGCGGCGTCCAGGCGACCTAGCCTCTCGAAAGAGTGCGAAGGCACGGAAAGGAGGACCGAGCATGTCGTATTGGGATTTGATCGACGACGACACCGCCGCGTTGCGCGCGCAGTCAGCGCGTTTCTCGGATTTCGGCCAGACCATGGCCGACGGCTCCAAGCGGGTCGCGAACGCGGTCGACGAGGGAGCGGCCGCGTGCAGCGGGACGTTCGTCCCCGCCATGTGCGACGTGGACACGTCGCGCCGGGGGGAGACCGGTGTCCACGTCGGGCAGACGACCGACACCTCGGACGGGATGATGACCGCGGCGGGCATCATCGTCGACCACGACTCGGAAGCGTCGCGGCTGGCACAGGGATCGGCGATCTACGGCCTCGCGGCCAGGATGTAATCCGGAAAGGGGACAGGCGATCATGAAGGATACCGGCCGCGTCACGGCCCAGCGGGAAACCGGCGAGACGATGGCCACGGCCATCACCTCCGACGCGAACGAACAGATCGACAACGTCGACCAGCAGCGGCAGCAATTCGCTTTCCTGTACGACTCGGACGTCCGTTCCGGGTTCGGGCACGAGCTGCTGCAGCAGGTGCAGAGTGACATGGCGAAGGCAGGCGAAACCTTCAACACCCAGATGGGGCAGGCACTCGGCACGCGTAACGCGTTCGAAACGGTGTTGGACGCGCCCCGCCAGGCGGCACAGGTGCTCAGGTCGCTCTGAGCACCCTGTCCATCGAGGACGGAAGCCCCGGCGAGCCGAGCTCGCCGGGGCTTCTGCACGCTTACCGTTCGGAGAGCAGGAACATCTGCTCCGGGGGTTCGACCGCGGCGGGTTCGGCGGGCAGTGTCGCCACCCGGCCGGGACGCCAGCGACGACGCCGTCCACGCAGCACGACGGCCACCCCGAGCGCGGCCGCCACGAGCGCGGCGAGCGCCGCGATCGTCAGCCCTTTCGCGGCCGCCCCGGTCGCGCGCAGCTGTTCGGCGCGGTCGAGCGCGGCCTGGTCGACCGGGCCGGGTACCTGCGCCGGCAGGGCCGCGGGCTTCGCCGGGTCGAGTCCGTCGGTCACCGCGCGGTAGGGGTCGGTCAATCCCGCGCCGTAGGCGTTGCTCGCCCAGCCGCCGCGTGCCGGGTCCGCGGTCGCCTTCAGCCGCTGGATCACCTGCGCGGCGGACAACTCCGGCCACGCGGACCGCACCAGCGCTGCCGTCGCGGAGACGAACGGCGTGGCGAAACTGGTGCCGTCGACGTAGGTGTGGCCCGCTACCCGGGTCGTGGCGAGCACTTTCGCGCCCGGCGCCATGATCCCGACGTGGGGGCCGATCTGCGAAGCGGTCATTCGGGCGCCGTCGATGTCCACCGCGCCCACCCCGAGCACGCCGGGGTAGCCCGCCGGGTAGGACGGCAGCACGGCACTCGTGTCCCGCTGCGAGTTGCCCGCGGCGGCGACGACCACCGCGTCCTTCCAGACGGCGTACGCGACCGCGTCGCGGATGACGGGGAAGTCGCTCAGCCCGGCCAGGGAAAGGTTGATCACCTTCGCGTGCTGGTCCGCCGCGTAGCGGATGCCGTTGGCCACCACCTGCGGGTCGATCCGCAGTGTGTCGCCCTGGTCGCCCAGATCGCGGTCGGTGATCCGGACCGGGAGGATCTCCGCGTCCGGGGCGATCCCGTGGAAACCGATCCCCGGCACCGGGTCGGCGGCGATGACGCCGGCCACCCCGGTGCCGTGCGAGACACAGTCGAACGAGCCCGGGAGCCCACCCGGCAGGTAGAAATCCCTGCCCTGACGCACTTTCCCCGGCCTGCTCAGCTGCGGATGGCCGGCGTCGACCCCGGAGTCCACGACCGCCACCAGCACCCCCGCGCCCCGGCTGCGCGGCCAGACCCGTTCCGGGGAAAGCAGGCGTTGTGCCCAGGGTTCCGCCTGGACCTCCGCGTGCGCCGGCTCCGGATCACGACAGGCCCCCGCAGGTGGGGCCGCGTACGCCGGGACGACGACGGTGCCGCAGTGAAGGGCGGCCAGTGCCGTCGCGGCGGCGAGCATCCGATGTCTTCTCACCCTGGCAATCGTCGGACGGCGACCGGTGGACCGGCACCCGCTGGCCGCAACCTGCCACGGTCCCTCGGCGGGCCCGCGGCGGCGACAGACTGGGCCGGAGACAGAGGTGGGAGGCATCGTGGAGAGGTACGACGACTACCGGCGCCTGGCCGGGGAACTCCGTGCGGCCCAGGAGCGGATCGCGAAACTGCGGGCCACCGCCGAATCCGGGGACGGGCTGATCGGCGCGACCGTCGGCGGCTATGGCGAACTGGTCGAGCTGCGCCTGGATCCGCGGGTCTACCGCACTCCCGACTCCGCCGAGCTGGCGCGGTCCATCAAGGACACGATCCACCGCGCCGCCGAACGTGCCCAGGAGCAGTGCGCGGCGCTCGTCGCCGGTCACCTGACGGCCGGCCCCGAGCCGGGACCCGCCGAGCTGCGATTCGGGCCGGCCTTGCACGTACTCGACCGGCAGATCGCGGGGGAGCGCCGATGACCTGGCAGAGCTTGAACGGCGACGACGTCGCCGACATGGACCCCGACGCGACCAGTTCCTTCATGGGGAATCTGCGCGGCGCGTCCGCCGATCTCCGCGACGCCTGGACCCGTGACAACAACCGGATCGTCGCCGCCACCCAGGTCGGCCGCGGCCCGCTGGGCGAGGCGCTCACCATGCTGCTCAAGAGCAAGGACGGGGGATTCGTGCCGGACAAGGCCAGGGCGGCCGCGGGCACGGTTCCCGGTTTCTACGTGAGTATCGCGGAACTCGGTGACCTGCTGGTGCCGGTCTACGTGGCTCATGACGCCGAGGCCGCCAGTGCCATCTGGTCGTCGGTCCGCAGCTGATCGGCGCTCGTGGTCATGGAGGACAAAGGCCCGCCGTCGGGTGATTTCTGGAACCTGATCCTGTCGGAAGGCGGCGGGACCGTCGACGACTACTACCCCCCGGACAGCGCCGTCCACGCGCACGAGAAGGCCGAGGGGTTCAAAGAAGCCGGTCGGCATGTCCGGCAAGCCGTGACGCGCACGAACGACATCGCGACCCGGCTGCACGGCACCGCGTGGCGGGACCGAGGCGGCGCGAGCATGCGCGACCTCGTCCAGAACAACAACAACGACATCAACCAGACCGCCGACGGCCTGGCGTCCATCGGCGGCACCTACGAGTCCTACGCGAACCTCCTCGTCGACATCAAGGACAAGATCCACGACACCTACGACCGCAACCACCTGATCTACGTCGCGCTGGGCTTCAATCCCCCGTGGGTCATCGGCTACTACCGGCGAAAGCTGGCGGAAGGGGTGGCCAAGGACATCAAGGACATGATCCGCCAGACCGCGCACGACATGCTGAACCCGCCGGCGGAGGTGGATCCGACCCCGCACGACGGATTCTTCGGCGGTCTCTGGGATTCGGCCGTGGTCCAGGTCAAGGCGTTCGCCGGGCTGGCAGGGTGGGGTGAGGGCGGCTTCTCTCTCTACACCGCCGAGCAGGCATGGGGGAACCTCGGCCTGCTGGTCGGCGGCGCGGTGCTGTACGGACTCGACCCGGATCTGGGAAGGTTCGTCGACGACAAGCTGTTCAAGGGTGTGCTCGGTGACACGCTCACGGAATTCGGCGAGAACTTCGTCGACCGCGACGCCTGGGGAAAGGACTGGAGGCACGTCCTCGGCTACACCGCCGGTAACGTCGTCGGCTTCCTCGGTACCCGCGGCGTCGGTGCGGGTATCGCCCGTGCCGCGCGCGGCGTGGGAAAGGGCGTGAAAGCGGCCGACCTCACCGGATTCCGGAAGGGACTCCACAAGGTCGGGGACGTCGTCAGCAAGGCGAATCTCACCGGTGCGGCCAAATTCGGCCTCGGCAAGACCACGCACGTCGTCGACGCTTTGCGCAATTCCCACCGGGCGGAAGACGCCGCGGCCGGTGCGGGCCGGGGCAAGGAGACCTCGCCCCCTCCGGGGCCGGTCGAACCGGCGCCGAAGGGGGAAGGCCACCAGCCGCCGAAGGGAGACGGCCCCGAACCGCCGAAGCAGGGGCCACCGCGCGACGGGGACCCGCCACCTCCCAAACCGCGCGACGGAGAGCCGTCCCTCCCGGCACCGCGCGAGAAGGAGCTGCTCCAGCGGGGCGTCGAAAAGAACTTCCTCGACGCGCACCAGCGTTCCGGCGGCGACTCCGTCCCTTCTCCCCGTGATCTCGTGCACCCCTCCGAAGCCAAGCCCGCCCCCTCGCACGGGGGAACGCCCGCCGAACACCACGGCGCCGCCCCGCATCGGCACGGTGGTCCGGATCCCGTGCATCAGGCTGACCGCCCGGTTGCCGCGGAACCGTCCGCGGCGGAGTCGAAGGCGCCGCAGGAATCCCCTCGTGGTGCCGACGCTTCCCTGTCCCGTGACGGTCTCGACGGCCAGGGCGGGCACGCGCAGCCGAGTGCGGACTCGCCACCGCACGGTCTCCGGGATCAGCTCGGTCCCGGGCAGAGCGGTCTGTTCGACAAGGCTTGGGAGGAGTCCGCCCATTCCGGCTATTCGCCGAGGGTGCGGGAGGAATTCGCCTTCTGGCGGGCGACGGGGCACGTTTCGCCCAACATCGGCCACGGTCTCCGCATGGAGATCATCGACTCGATACGCAAGGCGGACGTCGATCCTCCCCCGCCGACGCTGTCCCGCGACTCCGTCACGAAGGAAGACGTCGCGGGCGGCGCGATCGGGCGTGACGCGGCGAACATGGCGCGGAACGACCTGAAGAACCTCGGACGCGAGGGATCAGCGCCCGCGAAGGCCCTGGATGGGCTCCGCGACCGCGGAACCGGACAGCCGGGGGAGGTCCGCGCCGGGAAGCACGGCGAAGAAGCGCCGGCCGATCGCCGGAATCCGGCTTCCGAAGAGGCGGGCCACGGTTCGAAGGACGGGTCGCGAGGCGACCGGGACGGTGCGGACGGCGGCCCCGCCGATCGGGTCAAGGCCGAGGAACCGGCGCTCCGGGAGCGGCGCGAGCGGTTCGAAACGCCGATCGACCAGTTCGCCAAGAAACACATGCCGGACGAATACGCCAAGCGGCACGGTGACGACGGTCCCACCGACGGCGTGGGGCCGGGTGGTGGCGGCCCGAAGAAACCGGGACCGGAACCGCGTGGCGGCAGTGGTGCGGAGGCCGCGCCGCGTTCGCCGACGGTCGGGCTCCTCGAAAGCGCTGCCCCCTCGGTCGCGCACGATGTCGCGCCCGCGCGGGGCGCCGCGGATCGCTCGGGGTCGACCACCGTGTCGCCCAAGCCGTTGCCTCATGCGTCCGTCACCGGGCTTCGCGAGTCCACCACGGGGCTCGCCGATCCCGCGAAGATCGGGGACCGCGTCGCGAAGCCGGAAGACGCGGCGGGGCCGGCCCGTCCCGAACCGGAAGGCTTGAAGGTCTGGCGCGAGGAGCGGTCACCGGAAGGGGAGTCTGCCCGTCTGCCCGCGGAACCTCCGGGTTCGCCGCCCCCGCGTCCGCCGGCGAGGATCACCCCGGAACCGGCCGCCCCGGCGCGGCAGCCCGGTCGTGTGGCCGACGGTCCGGCCGCGGGTCCGCTGTCGCGAGCCGCCGACGAGATGACGGCGACGCGCGATGCCGGTCGAACGCGCCCTCCCGCGGCGTTTCCCTCGGTGCGGCAGCCCGAGATCGTGCCCCGCCCGCCCGACGAATTCCCGGCGACACGGCCCGCCGAGTTCACCGAGCCGAAGCATCTGGACTACCGGCCCTCCCGTCCGTTGGATCCCATGCCGACGCCCGGACTCCCCACCGCCCCCGCGACTCACGTGCCGCCCGGCGACTTCCCGGGCCCCGCACCGGCGAAGCCGCCTGCCCCCGAGCTCCCCCTGCACCGGCCGCCCCAGCCGGAAAAGCCGACGCCGATCGAGCTGCCCGCACGTCCTGAGCATGATTCCTCCGCCTTGCCCCGGACGCCCGCTCGTCCCGGCGATCCCGTCGCTCCGGGCGTTTCGCGGCCACCGGTTCCCGGGTGGCCTGAAGAGTTCCCTCTCCGGATCGACCGGCCTGCCCCGCTAGCACCGGAAATCCCCGCCTGGCCCGGAAAGGACGACGGCTTCACCGACCCGGACACCGACCCCCTCGCCGAAATCCCGCCCGAGGTACTGGAGCACCTGAACGACACCGAGCGCGAGGCGCTGCGGAACCTGGCCGCCGGACTCGGCTGGAACGCCGCGCGGGTACTGCACCGCGTTCTCGACGAGATCATCGACCGGCTCATCTTGCACCCTCGGCCCGGCGAGCCGCGCCGGACGATCTCCCGTGCCGCCGATCTGGCCGGAAAGCTGAAGTTCCTGGAGGAGCACGAAGAGCGCGAATGGCTCGGCGAGCGGCTGGGCGAGCTGACCGGCACTCGGCCGGAGAAGCCGAGGCGGGTACGACCGGAACGCGGCGGCGGCGGGATACTCGAGCCACAGAGTATGCCGATTTCGCTGGGCCCTTGGGGATTCGCCGACGCCACGGTGCGAGAGCACCAGGAGATCGACGCTCTCCTGCGGTTCGCGGCGTATCTCGCCGATCCGGTGAAGAACCCGCTCAGCGACCGCGAACGGGCCGCCATCCGCGAGATCCTCGCCTACCGGGCACAGCGGGTCCGCGGGGAGGACCCGGCGCTGGACGCCTTGTACGAGCTGTTCCTGGAGAATCCCGACTGGCTCGCCGGAGCGGAGATCGAGGGTGGACCGCTGCCCGTGCTGGACGAGCGGGGCGAGCCGACCGGGATGGTGGAAGTGGCGGGCAGGCTCGCCGGGCCCACCGGCTTGCGGATCCTGATCGTCCCGGCACGCGATCTCCGCGAGGGATCCGCGGCCCGCGGCGAAGCGGTGGACCGGGCGAGGACCTGGCTCGACGCGGCACCGGAAGGTGTGCGGAACAGTGTCGTCCTCGACGGCAGGCAGCCGGCTGGCAAGGATCCCGAAACGGCTTCGCTGTCCCGGGATTTGCTGGACCTCGGTTTCGACGCGGTGTTCCAGCACCGCGAATTCCACGGCAGGGAAGCGAAAGCGGCCCCGTACACGGTGCTGGCCTCCTTGTCGCACCCGAAGAGTTCGTTCGCGGAGAAGGCGACTGCGGACCGCCCGGTGCGTTCACCGGCGCTGGCCGAGGCCCTCGGCGAGGAAGCGGCGGTGAGGGCGAGGCAGTTCGTCGAGCGGCACTGGCCGGAGCGAGCGCTCGAAGGCGATCTGCGACGGCTGGACACCGGGCAACTCACCGACGCGCTGCTCGTGGGCGCCGAGATCGTCCACGTCGTGCCCGCCGGCCGGGACGCGCACGGCAGGCCCACCGGTTTCCCGTGGGTCGTCGTCCGGCTCGCCGACAGCAGCCT
The DNA here is from genome assembly GCA_049998115.1 of Amycolatopsis sp. cmx-4-19. GTDB lineage: Bacteria > Actinomycetota > Actinomycetes > Mycobacteriales > Pseudonocardiaceae > Amycolatopsis. Next base: position 145,302 of record JAEBEO010000014.1, read on the forward strand.
CGCGCGGGTCACCATGGCCGACGCCGCTCAGCCGGATCTGCCGCGGCGGGCACGGGAAGACCTCGCGAACCGGCCCTTCGGCAAACGCGATTTCCTGGTGATCGACGGTGCGGCGGCGTGGCACGACCAGCCCGGCCCGCGGGAGATCGCCCGGCAGCTGACGGAAGGGCCGGGACGACGATTCGACGGTGTGCTGTACCGCCAGAACTGGGAAGGGCCCAGGACACCGGGGAAGGACTCGCCGTTCACCCTGCTGACACCGAACCCGCGGCTCAAGGGCAAGCTCCTCGCCGCTGTTCCCCGCGAGCCGAGGGCGCCGGAACCGGAAAACAAGCCCCCGGAACCGAGGGAGAGCACGGAAGCCGAACGGCTGACCGGGTTCCGCGCGCTCGCCGACGTCATGGCCGGGATGTACGAACGGCTCGCCGCCGAGGCGGGGCCGTCGGTCGCCCCTGACGACGTCTTCGCGGTGTTCAAGGAGAACAACCCGGAATTGTTCGGATACCTCAGGGAGGCCGGTACGGCGGCGGCCGTCGACGCGAGCAGGCTGGCCGATCTGCTCGGCGACGGCGTCGAGCGCCGGGCGTGGTCCCCGGAGGCGCGGGAGGGCCACCTGGACAACGTGGCGCTCGGGATCGCGCGCGGCTGGGATCTGACCGACGCGGAACGCGCACTCCTGGCGGCGATGGACGTCTACGCGCCCGAACTCCCGGCCTTCCGCCGCGAGTTCGGCGACCTTCTCGACCGGGTCCGGCAGACCATGCCCGAGGAGCTCGAACCGTTACTCGGAAGTCTCGGCGGCGAGGTGTACTCGATCGACGAGAAGATGCTCCTCGCGAAAAAGTACTTCGCCGTCTTCCTCGATGCCGGGAACAAGCCCGGTCCGCATGCCCCGGACGAGCTTCCGAGGCAGCTCGAAGAGGCTGCCCCGAAGGTCTCGGCACTGCTGGAAGAAGAAGCGGCGCTGGGCACTCTTTCGCACGAGGAGGTCCAGCGGCGGACGATGTCGTGGGCGGGCTTCGTCGCCAAGGCCGCCGACTTGCGGGACTCGATCGCCGAGGCCGAGCGCACGCGGGACGTGCGGCCGGTGCTGGAGACTTTGCGCGCCCTCGGTGATTCCCTGCGCGCGTATGCCAGGGAGCACGCGGATTCCCCCGTGCCCGGCTGGGTGGAGGTCGCCGGGTTCGATCTCCTCGATCCGCACCGCATGCGCTTCCTGCAGCCGTCGGTGACCGGGAACGGCCGGTTCGACGTGGTGACCCGGGCGATCACGCGCCACTGGCTCGAAGCGCTGTTCGGTGCGGAAGGAGTGGCTTTCGCGCACCGCCTCACGGAATCGGCGGTGCCCTGGGACGGCCGGTCCATCGCGAGCCATCCGATGCGGGACGAAATCCTGGCCGCGATCGGCGAGGACAAGCTCTTCGGCCGGCCGAAACGGCGTGCGGTGGCACTGCCCGGACTGGGACTGTGCCTGGTCCGCCCGGAGGTCGGCCTGGGTGAGCTCGTCTCCACCCTGGTGCACGAGTGCGTGGTCCACGGAATGCAGGAGCCGAAGCCCGTCGACTCGTACCGGGGTCTCGACGGGGAGTGGTTCGAGACGCTGATGCGGGTTTCGCACGAGTTCCAGGGGCGCAGCGGCGAACTCCTGGTGGTCGAGGCGTTGCGCGCGGCGGCCGGGGATTCGGTCGTGCCGCGGGAACTCCGCGTCGACGTCGTGCCGCGTTCCTTGCGGGTGCCGACAGCCGAATGGGACTCCTCCTGGATGAGCCGGGTCATCGGCAACGGGGCCGGTCGTCTCGGTGAAGCGGGCCGGGCCGCGCTGTCCGGTCAGCAGCGGGAGATCGGCTTCGGCCACGAGAGTGACGCGGGCCGGATCCGCCGGGCCGTCGTCGATCCGCGACACCCGCCGATCGAGACTCCGGCCGTCCAGGAGTTCAAGGCCGATCCGGCGGCGTTCGCGGCGAAGTACCCGGCACCTCCACCGGCGCTCCGGCCCGCGATGCCGCCACCTGCGCCACGGCCGTCCGCCGGTCCGGGGGATCTGATCTGGCCGGACCCGATGATCGGCGGGCCCCGCCCCTTCGACACGGGTGTCCCGTGGCAACCGGGGAAGCGGCCACGGCATCCGCAGCGACAGGCACCGCATCCCCGGCGCGGCGGAGTGCCCACCCCGCCGGGGTTACCCGCCGCACTGGCGGGTTTCTGGGCCGCGTTGCGGGCGGAGGACCGGCGTGCGCTCGCGGATCTGGCCGCGGAGGTGGGGCCGAGGGCCGGGTTCCCGGTGCTGAAGAACTTCACCACGTTGCTGGCACGAAAGAACGGGTTCCCGGAGAAGACGGGCGAGGCGCTGGCCCACTGGCTGGCCCAGGTGGCCCCGCCGGCCGGGCTTCCGCCGGAGTGGGCTCCGGTCTGGCACGCGCTCCCGGCCACCGCGCAACACGCCTTCTCGGAGTTGATCACGGCCGTCGGCGCCGCCGCGGCCACCGGCGAACTGATCGACCGGGTCTCCGATCTGACCACCCATCAGGGCGGGATCCTCGAACAGATCGCGGACCTGCGGGGACATCCGGAGCGGTTCGGCGTCCTCGCCAGGCAGCTGACCGCGGCGATCGCGTCGTTGCCGTCGGCGGCACCGGCCGTACTGCTCCCGGCGCCCGGGCCCGCCCCCGCCCCGGCGGGCCCGGTCCCCATCGAGGCGGGCGAACCGGTAGCGGGGAAGACCTATCCCGAGAAGGTCCAGCAGGCGTTGTGGCAAGCGTTCCCCGAAGCGGTGAAAGCCGCCGGGATGACGATCGTGGGCGGGGACGCCCGGTCGAGCACGGTCGCCGACCCGCGGGGACGCACGATCGGCGTCGTCCTCGGCCTCGCCGATCTCGAGGGCGCGGCGGGCCAGTGGTCGGCACGGCGGCGGCACCCGGACCACGGCCCGGCACTGGGTGTCATCGAGATCTCCGCCTCGACCCGGATGCCGCTCGACGTCGCCCTCCGCGTGGCCGTGCACGGGCTCATCGCCGGGTACGCGAAGCTGACCGGCGATCCCGCCGCCGACCCCGGCGCGAGATTCCTGAGCCCGGAAGGGAATCTGGACGGCCTGCCGCGGCCGACCGCCGCCGACCGCGGTTACCTGGCCCAGCTCTTCGTCCTCGGCCGTGCCTTCGACGGCGCGAAGTGGAACCTGCCCCGGCGATACCGCCTGCGGAAGGAGATCCGGGACGTAATCGGCAAACTCGGCCTCGACCCGAACCAGGCGAACCAGGGCCACCGCCTGGCCGCGCTGGGTCGCGAACCCGTCACGTCGCTGATCGCACGTCACCTCCCGCCCAAGGTGACGGGTGGCTATCCGGTGACGCGGACCCATGTCGCCACCGGGCTCATCACCGGTTTCCTGCCCTCCGGCGGCGCGGCGGTGGTCTTCGCGGCGTCGGGCTCGCCTGCCAGCGGTGTGGCGTGGGGCGTTTTCGGCCTGGTCAACGCCGTCTACGGTGGTTTCCTCGCCCGCGAATGGGAGATCAAGAAAGACGCGCAGGTCGCGGAGGTACGGAAGTACGACGCGAAGGCCCGCGAGATCGACGCCGTCGCGGCACCCGCCCAGCGGGTGCGGTCGTTGCTGGAGGTCCTGGGCTGGGCCCCGGAAGAGGGCCACGAAGTCCCGGCGGACAAGCAGGCGATGGGGCCGAGGCCCGATCTCGCCCAGCCCCTGCGCAAACACGGGGCACGGTTCAGCGTCCCGCAGCTGACGGCGCTCGGCGCGGGGACCATGGCCTCCGTGCCCTTCGAAATCTGGGCGGACAAGGGAATCGGGCTGGCCTCTTGGCTCAGTCTCGCCGTGTACTCGGTCGGCGCCGCGGTCTTCCTGCCCCTCGCCGAGCGTGCCCGGACCCGTGTCCAGAAGGGGGCGGAGCTCAAGGAGATCGACAACCGGGCCAGGGGACTGGACAAGGCCGAGGCGGACGTCTACGCCGCCATGGGGCAGCGGCTCGGTCTGGAGCGGCCGCCCGAGCCGAGTGAGATCCCCGACCCGCACAACGCCCACCTGTCCATGCCCGAACTGGGCATCATGGCCAATCTGCCGGACTTCGCCCAGTACTTCAGCGAGATCCTGCGGCGAGGACTGCGGCCGACCGCGGCGGGCACGATCGACAACACCGCGATGCTGGCCCAGCATCTGACGCTGTTCCAGGCGCTGGGCGCCTACGGGGCCGGGAAGAGCCTGCTCATGCTGCCGATCGCGGTCTGGCAGCTGAACAAACTGGACCAGCTCGAGCTCGGGTACACAGTGGACAGGAAGTCCTTCGACGAGCGGGACATCCGCCGTCTGATGAGGCCGGACGTGTACGCGGAACGCAGGGCGATGCTCGAACAGGTCGAGAAGATGATCGCCCCGCCGCGGCCAGGCCTGGTGCGGCGATTCCGCGAGGCGCTTCCCTTCCTCGGGCACCCGCGGCCGGAACCGGTGCGCTCGGTCGTCCCGGACGCACCGGCGATCGAGACCCGGCCGAGGTTCGCGCCGTGGGCCGAGTTCATGAAGACCTACACGAGGGTTTCGGTCATCGGCTCCGGCGTGACCGTCGGTTTCGTGGAGGCGTTCGGTGTCACCGAATCGCTGGCGGTGGCCGCGCTGACGGCGGGCCTGTTCGGCCCGGTGATCGGCTTGCGCAAGTGGTGGCACCGGCGGCACGAACTGGAACTGAGCGACAAGGACATCGCCGAGACCAACCAGGTGAAGGCGGCCGAACGCGTCGCGGTGCAGATGGCCACGTCGGCTTTCGTGGATTCCCAGGTGATCCTCTCCGCCGCGACGGTGATGGCCGAACTGGAGCGGCCCGGCCGGTCTGCCGCGCGTCAAGCCGTCCCGGTGCGGACGGCCGTCCCGGGGTTCACCGCGATCAGGATCGACCCGCACGAATATCCGGGCGGGAACTGGGCGGACGCCTACCGGGACGCCCTCCGCGACCTGCGGCGCTCCCTCGGCGCGGAGGCGACACGGCTGGACTCGAACCAGTCTCGACGGGATTGGGGCGACTACCGGACGCTCGGTGAGCGACGGCTGGCCATCGCGGAACTCGTCGCCCTCGCCGAACGGGCGGCCACCTACCTCGACGACCATCACCGGACCGGGAACGGCCTGCCGGTCTGGGAGGCCAACGCCGATCTGAGCAACGCCATCGACCGGTACCACTGGCTGTCCTCGCCCGAGTGGCCGAAGGAACCGGACCCGGCGCCGGACGCCCCTCGTCGTCCTGGCGACGACCCGGAGGTGAAACAGGCCGAGGAAGCCGCCGTCCGGCACCTCCGGTACCGCGATCCGCCGGTCCGGCGGAACTCGATCGACCACCGGGGAGGGTGGCAGGGCTTGCCCGCGCGGGCGAGCGGCCGGACTCACCGCCTTCCGGCGATCCACGACGGCAGTCCCGGCTGGGGAGCGCCCGACATCGCGCGGTACACCCAGGAACGTTTCCCCGAACTGCGTCTCACGAATCCGAACTACCACGCGCCCGACGCGTACCTGGACGGTTACCGGACCAACTGCACCCGCGACGTCGTCTATTACGTGCGGAGGCTCCGAGGGGAGGACGTGACGGCTCCGCCGCTGCGGCCCGCGGATTCCGCGGTGCTGGGCACGCTGGAGTACGTCTCGGATCGGCTCGGCGGGACCTGGGACCACAGCCACGGTACGAGTTACGACAGTGTCATTTCCGCGATGCTGGACCGTCCTTCCGGCGCGATGGCCGTGCTGGCGATGGAATACCGCCTGGCGGACGGACGGCTGAAACGGCATGTCGCGCTGGTGGTCAACGACGAGGGCAGGATCGTTTTCCTGGACCCGCAGGACGGCTGGTTGCTGAGCCTGCCGAAGGATCCGGCCGGACTCGAACTGTTGCCCTTCACCGATGTGGGGTCGCCGCGAGGAGATCTCCACCTGCCGGAGCCTCGGGTCGCCGCGATCTCGCCGGTGGGGAACGGGTATCACGGCAAGGACGACGACGTGTCGCTCGGCTCGGCCGAGGTGGAGGCCGTCCACGCGCGAGAGGCAGGGCATGCGGCCCACCGGGAGACCGGGAACCCGGCGTCTTCCGTGCCGCGCGAGGACTCCGCGTTGTTCCGGACGACACGCCGCAACGCGCTGCCGGCGATGCATGCGAAAACCGTGGCCGGGCGAGGGGAGGCGGCCGCGTCCTACCTGCTCTCGCAGCATCCCCGGCTTCTCGAGGCGAATCCCCGGTACCACTCTCCGGACGCCCTCGACGACGGGTACCTGACCAACTCCACCCGTGCCGTCGTCTACTACGTGCGTCGCTTGCGCGGCGAGGACGTGACCGCGCCACCGGCGCCGCCGGGCAGAGTGCAGGAGATGGCAGGCCTGGGATACATCTCCGATCGGCTCGGCGGGACCTGGGACCACGGGCACGGCACGAGTTACGACAGCGTCGTCGCGGCGATGACGGACCGTCCGGTCGGGGCACTGGCCGTCGTCCACGTGACCTCCACCCAACGCGGTGGGTCGGTCCGCGACCAGGTGGCGCTGGTGAGCCGGGACGAGTGCGGCGTCGTCTTCCTGGACCCGCACAACGGCCGACCGGCGCGCCTGCCGAAACGCGTGACCGGAATCGGCCTGCTGACCTTCACCGACGCCGAGCTGCCGCCGCGCGGCCACGCCGGGATCCTCACGGAAGCGGCCGCCGAAGTCGCGCGGCGGGGGGCCGGAGAGATCCTGGGCGAGAGCGTGCTGGCGCCCCGTCCGGGCCCGATCGAGCCGACCGGCACGCAGTGGGCGGCGGTCCGGGCCGTGCGAGAAGGCATCGTGTCGTCGCCGGACAGTCCGCCCGTGCCCTCCGGCCCCGCGTCGCGCGAAGACCAGGACTTGCTGGACGACCTCGCCGAGTGGCTGGCGAAAGCCGCCGGTGGCACCGCCGGCCATCGCGAAGACACTTCCGCGTTCGTGGTCTTCGACAAGGTGTCCTGGGCCTACCAGGCTTTGGACGTCGTCCGGGAGCGGCTCGGCACCGGGCCGGTGGGGATCGTGAGCCTCGACGACCGGTTCTTCCGGCCGCGCCACGACGGCTACCGCGATCTCCGGCTGACCCTGAGGCTGCCGAGTGGTCACCTGGCCGAACTCCAGTTGCGGCTCAAGGCCATCGAGGACGTCGCGGAGACCGCGCGTGTGCTCGACGAAACCGTCGGCACGCTCATCGGCCGGGGCGAAGAGCGGACGAGGACGTTGTCGCGTGCCGAGGAGGCGCTGGAGGTGACGATCTCGCGGCGGCGGGCCGAGTTGTTCGACGAGGCGACGAAACGCGGGCTGCCGTCGCCCCCGCCGCCGGGGCCGGAAGCGTTCGGGGACGCGGCGGAGGCGGCCATGACCGCGGCCGAACCACTCGGCTGTGTCGAGTTCGGCGACGGCCGCCGGAGCGCCAACGCCACCTATCACCTGACCTACGCCGACCACCCGCGGACGATCTACAAGCCCGCGTCGGGGGAGAGCCGTGCGCTGGGATCGCACCTTCCCCTGGCGGGGCAGGGATATCGTGAGGTCGCGATGTACCGGCTGGCGCGTGCCGTCGGCTCGGAAGCCGTCCCGCCGACCGCGTACCTCGATGGGCCGCTGGGACCCGGTTCCGGTCAGGTGTGGCGAGAAGACGCCGGTCCCGCCCTGGAGGTGACGGCCTATCCTCGCGAGCAGCAACAGCTGATCGCCTTCCTGGACTACGTCGCCGCCAGTTTGGACAGAAGCCCGAACGACTGCCTGACCGGACCGGCCGGGGAGGCGATCGTGATCGACAACGGCCAGTCCTTCCCGGACTACGCCGACCCGCTGGCCGGGATCAGGTCCGGCTTCGTGGCCGCCTGGTTCGACGTCCCGTTCGACGCGGAGGTGCTCGCGGCGATCCGGGCGGTCGACCCGGCCTGGCTGGTGCGGATGCTCGTCGCGACGGGGATCGGGGACGAGGCGGCCGAAGGCGCGCGGGAACGGCTGGAAGAGCTCCAGCGGCTGGGCAGGATCGCCGGGCAGACGTGGACGGCCCGCATCTGGGACCACGAGTGGAAACTGGTGAGGGAGTTCAAGTGAGGGACACGGCGGGAGGAGTGATCGTGCGGGATTCCGAGGCGATCGCCAAGGTCGAACAGTGGCTGAGGGCGGGGAATCCGGTCGACCTGACCCGGGGGGACCACGCGGTCCGGGTCGATCACGAGAACCTGCTGCGGATCCCTGAGGGCTGGTACGTGCCCTACGACGCGGTCCGCGCGCTGGACGGCGGCGAGCGGCTCGCGGCCCTCGTGCCCAAACCGGCGCTGATCGTGCGCGAGGACGGGAGCCTGCGCCATCCGGATCCCGGCCCCGACGGCACCGGGCCGAGTGTCGCGGTGGCCGTCGCCGGTCAGGACGACTGGCAGGAACTGCTGGAGCCCGAGTTCGCGCGCAGCGGGGTGGCCCATCTGGGCGTCCCGGCCGGCGCCGTGATGGCCTGGCGCAAACGCGGGCCCCAGGGCGGCGAGATCCGGGTCAACCCGGACTACCGGCTCGGCCCCGAACGACTCGGTCATCCGGCCATGGACACCACCGCGGAGCAGCTGCTCGGCTGCCGGGAGACGGGGCGGTTCGACCGGCCGCGCTACCTGGCCGGCCTGCTGTGCGCGGAGCTCCACTACCCGGTCGACCATCGGACAGAGCAGCCCCTTTCCACACTGTGGCAAGAGAATCCACGCACCTTGACGGTGTTCAGCTCGCGGCGGCGGCTGCCACCCGGCACGTCGAAATGGGTGCGGGCGGACGTGGTGTCGCTCGCCGCGGAGTTCCCCGGAACCGGGTTGGCGATCAATCCGGGCGCGTTCCCGACGGACGTCGTCACCGCCGCCGAACTCGCGCGGACCCGTGCGCAGTGGCCGAATTTCCGTGCGGCCGTCCGGGTCGTGGAGGTTTCTCCGGAATACTCCCGAGAGGTGGCGAACGCGGCGGAAACGATCCGGACGGAACTGGGGCTCGCCGAACCCGTCTCCGGGCTCGCGGAGGCGGCGGGCAAGGCCAGGGCCGCCGGGTTCGAACTGTCCCTTGAGGACTGCGAGCGGTTCGTCCGCGGCCGGGCGTGGGAACAGCGGAACGGGGTGGCGCCCGCCGGTGTCGCCTCGCCGGACGACGACGTCTCCGGCCAGCGGTGGCCGTCCGACCTGCGGGCCGACGGCCTGGTCGCGGGATACGACGCGGCGGGGCGGATCCGCCCGCACGCGGCGACCTCCGGCAAGTTCTTCCGCCAGGACGCCGGGGACACGGGGTTCGCCTGGCATCGCGTGGCGGGTGCTTTCGCCGGTTTCGCGCTCGGGGAGTCACTGGGGTCGGCCGTGGACACGATGGGCCTGGCCGAGATCCGGGCGCGGTTCGGCGACGACGGCGTCCTCGAACCCACCGGGACGATCGGACCGCTGACCCGGCAGTTGCTGTTCCACACCGAAGGGCTGATCCGGGGCCTGCCCGCGAAGTTCGGCGGCGCCGCTCCCGGCGGCTTGATGGCGCTGGGCGCGCTGTCCGTGCAACGCTGGCAAGACGCCCAACGGGGAGAGCGTGACGGCTGGCTTTCCCGGGTCCCGGGACTGTGCGTGCCGGGAGAAGCCGCGCCGTCGGCGGGGAACGACGTCGCGTTCCTCGTGCCGGGAATGGTCGCGGGACTCTGTGGCGGCGGCCCGGACACCGTGGCGCAGGTGGGCCGTCTGCTCGCGGCGGGCGGGGGTGCCGACGGGCCCACCGCGGAAGCGGCGGGCGTGGTGGCCGAGCTGTTCAGCCTGCTGTTCCGGCGCGGGGAACCGTTGCCGCCGCATGCCCTGCTCCGGCAGATCGTCCAGCGTGTGCCCGCCCGCGGTCCGGTGACGGACGCGCTGGTCAACGCGGTGCGCGCGCGGACGGAACTGGTCCGCGCCGATCCCGAGGAACTGGACGACGCGGGCCGGGGAGACACCGCCGTCGACGCCTTGGGCCGGGCCATGATCGCGGTGTCGCGCCGGTTCTTCGACGCCGAATGGGCGATGCGGGCGGCGGTCGTCCATTCCGGCCGCAGTGCGATCACGGGGGCGATCGCCGGCGCGGTGGTCGGCTCGCGGGCGGGCATCCCCGGCCTGCCGCCGGGATGGCTCGCCCGGCTCGCCTCGGCCGATCTGGTGGAAACCGTCGCGGGGGACGCTTTTTGGCACTTCTCGGCGCGGTCCCCGTCGACGGATCCGCGGTATGCCGCGGAATGGGCACGGCGGTATCCGCGCACTTAGCGAGGGGCAAGGCCGAGCGGACCCGAGGTGTTGCGAAAGCCACTTTCGCAACCTTCAACGTTGCGAAAGTGGCTTTCGCGACACCGTCCGACCCGCTTCACCCGAAGTGCCGGAGGATGCCGTCGAGTTCCTCGAAGGGAGACCGGCGGCCGGAGTCGAGCCGGAACCAGGCGGCCTGGCGGCCCTCGGTGCCGAGCAGCTTCACCTCGTGACCGGGAGGAGTGCCCTTCCCGCCGAGCAGCTCGTGCCCGATGAGGACGCCGTAAGGCACGGCGGGCAGGGTCGGTGTGCTGGACCGCAGGCCGTCCCGCCTGCCGGGGTGTGCGGCGACCAGCAGCTGCCGGACGAGCGGGGCGAGTGCCGCGACCAGCGTCTCGATGGCCGCCTGCCGCACCGTCCCGGCGGCCGGGCCGCCGAGTTCGATCTCCTCCAGCAGCCCGGTATCGACTGTGGACACGCGTAGCCGTCCGGTCACGCCGGGGCCGACGACGACCAGTCCGGTCGTCTCGGGTGAGCGGTCCCGGCAGAACGCGCCGAGCTCCGCCGCGGACCAAGGTTCGGTCGCCGGTTCGGCGACGCCCCAGCCGCTCGGCTCACCGCCGGTGAGCACCGCCACGGCGGCCTCGACGATCTTGCCGAGCCGCGGCGGTTCCCCGGCCGGATGCAGTGCGGCGATCCGCAGTTCCAGGTCCCCGGACCGCGACACGGTGTCGACCGCGACGGCGGGCGGGGCGCCGGGATCGCGTTCGAACCGGCCGCCGGTCCAGGTCACCGGGATGCCGCTGGTCCCCTCGCGATGCCGTCCCCGGTCGTCGCGCACCACCCAGTCGCCCCCGACCTCCGCGAGCAGCTTTTCGAGCGGGTAGGTGATCCCGCTGCGTTCGGCGGTGACCAGCTGGAGTGTCCGCCCGGCCCCGACGGCCGTCCACGCGGCGTCGATCAGCCTGGGGGAGGCGGGGACCACGGTGCGGAACTGCTCGAAGACCACCGCTTCCTTCACCGGTTCGACCATGACAGGCCCCCGGTCCCGGCGACCAGCGCCGCGGTGAACGCCCTGGCGGTCGCTTCCGCCTCCGGGTCGTCGCCGGGTGCCCGGATCTCCACCCACCACACCGGATGCGGCACCTCGACGTCGGCACCGATGCCGAGCAGGCGCCGCACTTCGCCGTCGGTCCGCACCAGCTGGACGTCTTCGAGGGTGGTCATGAGCCGTCCGTCGGGATGGTGCAGCCGGATGAGCGGCGGCTCGTCCCGGAAATCCGCCAGCAGGTCCGTCCCGGCCGCCGCCAGCGCCGGGAGGACGGTCCCCGGGCCGGGTTCGTCGCGGCACAGGCCGATGATGTCGAAGGTCACGTTCGTCGCCTTCCTCGTTTCAGGAGGTGCTGACCGGAAGCCTCAGTTCGAAGATCGCGCCGCCCTCGTCCGCGTTGTAGACGGCGAGCGTCCCGCCGTGCGCTTGGGCGACCCAGCGCACGATGGACAGTCCGAGCCCGGAAGACCCGCCGGTGCTGGCGAACCGGTCGAAGGCGTCGCCCGCCATCGCGGTGTCGATGCCCGGTCCGTGGTCCGCGACGGTCACCGTGCCGCCCGCGACGGTCAGGTGCACGAAAGCCTTGGCACCCGGTTGGCGGCCGTAGCGGACGGCGTTGTCGACGAGGTTGCCGATCGCGCGTTGCAGCAGCGCGGGATCGGCGTCGACCTTCGTCGGCGCGGCGGTGACGGTGATTTCCGCGCTGTCGGTCGCGGTGTCCTCCACCACGCCCACCACGAGCTGGTCGAGCCAGATCGGCTGGATGCTCAGCTGTTCGACGCCGGCGGCGAGCCGGGCGCGGACGAGCAGGTCGTCGATGATCCCGCCCATTCTCGACGCCAGCCGCACGGTGCGCGGCAGCAGTTCCGCCGACTGGGCGGGATTCGCCATCGCGGTCTCGGCGAGCGCGCGCAGGGCGGCGACCGGGGTGCGGAGGTCGTGCGCGGTCTCGGCGAGCAGGACTTCCTGCTGCTGCAAGGCGGCGGCCGCCGGGCGGATCGAGCGGCCGGACAGCAGGTGGCCCGCGAAGCCCAGTGCCGCGACCAGCAGCACGGTGCCACCGATCACCAGCAGGGTGAACCGGGTGTGCGCGTCGTCTTCGGCGGCGGTGGGCTGCACCGCTACCACGGCTGCGAACGGCTTGCCGTCGCCGTCGCGCAACGGTTCGGCGCGGACCTTGACCAGTTCGCCGTCACTTCCCTTTTGATAGCCCGAGACCAGCTTGCCGGACCGCACCGCCTCGGCGGCGAGCCCGTTCAGCACCTGCGGGCTCATCGGGACGCAGGACGCCCGCGAGAGATGCGCCTGGAACGCGGGCGCGCCGCCGGGCAGGATCGCGAACTGCGGGCAGCGGTCGTTCAGCACGTCGGTGTTGACCAGGCCGAAGTCGATGGTGCCGTCGAACGCGACCAGTCTGCTGACCGAGGAGGTGACCTCCTTCAACGCGGCGTCGGTCCGTTCCTCGCCCTGGTCGCCGTCCCCGCTGACGAGCAGCCACGCGAAGACCACCAGCCCGAGCGTGTTCATCACGGTGAACAACGCGGTCAGCATCCAGCGGAGCCTGCGCAGCCGATCGGCCGAGGAGGTGGTGTTCACCGGGCGCCCAGCCGGTAGCCGAGGCCGCGGACGGCGTGGATCAGTTCCGGTTCCTTGAGTTTGCGGCGCAGCCGCTTCACCACCACATCGACCACATTGGACATCGGATCGGCCTGCGCGTCCCAGCAGTGCTCGATCAGATCGGCGCGCCGCACCGGCAGCCCGGCCCTGGCGAGCAGGTACTCCAGCACGGCGTACTCCTTGTTGGTCAAGGTGAGCAGCACGCCCGCCCGGCGCACCTCACGCCGCGCGCAGTCCATCACCAGATCGTCGTGCTGCAGCACCGAGGGCCGGTCGAACGCGGACCGGCAGCACAGGTTGGTCACCCGCTCGGTCAGCTCGGCCATCACGAACGGCTTCACGAGGTAGTCGTCCCCGCCGTGCTCGAACCCCGCCACCCGGTCGGCGAGCGCGTCACGGGCGGTGAGGAACAGCACCGGCGTCCGCCACCCCAGCTGCCGTCGCATGTGGACGTATTCGATCGCGTCGCCGTCGGGCAGCATCCGGTCGAACACCACGCAGTCGTGCGGCGTTCCGCGCAGCAGCCTGTCCGCGGTCGCGATGTCACCCGCGCCGTCGACGGCGAAGCCGGCCGCACGCAGCTGCGTGACCAGCGCCACCAGCAGATTCTCGTCGTCCTCGACGACCATCACCCGTGTCATCAAAACCTCATGTTCGAACAGCGAAAGTCGACGCATGCAGTTTCACCCACCCGCCGCGCCTGCCGTGATGCCCCTGAACGCTAACGCCTCGGGCACCGCGCTCCGCCCGGACGGCGGGAACTGGCATGAACAGGACGTCCACCCGTCGCCGCGTCGGGGAAAGTGAGGTACCGCGCCATGACCGTTCAGACCGCCGGGCTCAGCCTGGTCGTGGGAGCCGAACCGCCCCGGGACCGGGCGGGTTTGACCGAACTCCTCGCGACCGCGACCAGTGAGGTGCTCGTCATGAGCACGGGGGCCGACTCGGCCTTCCAGCGGATCGCGCTCGCGAACGTCCGCCCCGGCGTGCGCCACAAGGTGCTTTTCCCCGACTCCGCGCGGATGTCCGCCACGCTCAACCGCCTGTCACGGGCGGGGGCCGAGGTGCGCACCGACGCCGAGGTCCCGATGGACGCGCTGGTGATCGACCGGACCGCGGTCGTCCTTCCCGACGGGCGGCAGACCGGTTCCGCCGTGGTCCGGCTGCCCGGCGTGGTCACCGCGACGGTCGGCCTGTTCGAGCGGATCTGGCAGGCCGCCGCGCCGCTCGTCCCGCTGGACCTCACCGAACCCGAGGACGCGTCGATGCTGACCGTCCGCGAGCGCGAGTTGCTGACGCTGCTCTTCTCCGGCACGACCGACGAATCCGCCGCGGCCCGGCTGGGTGTCTCGGTGCGCACGGTGCGGCGCATGGTCGCCGACATCATGAACCGGCTCGGCGCCCGCAGCCGGTTCCAGGCCGGGGCCAAGGCGGTCGACCGCGGCTGGCTGATGGCCAAGGCGGGCTGATGACCACCTCGACCCCCGGCCGCGCACTGTTCGTCGCTCGGCGGCCGGGCGCCTACCCGACCATCGGTGACGCGCTGACGGACGTCTCCGACGGCTCCGTCGTCACCATCGCGGGCGGCGACTACGCGGAAACCATCGAACTGAACGGCCTCCGGGTGACGCTGACCGCCGCGGACGGCGCCACCGTCGTCGTCGACGGCCGCGGCGCCGACCGGCCGGTGTTCCGCGCCACCGGCGGATCGCTTGTCCTCGCGGGGATCGAAATCCTGGCCGGCGGCTCCTCCGCGATCCGGGCCGACGACACCGAACTGACCGTGCGCCGCTGCACGATCTCCGGCGGGCGCGGACCGGCGATCGCCATCCGCGGCACGACGGCGTTCACGGTCACCGGTTGCGTGATTTCGGGCGCGGAGCAGGGGATCCTCGTCGACGGCGCGCCCGGGCGGCTCGAAGACACCACCGTCGAGGACATCCTCGGCGACGGGATCACCCTCGGCCAGGGCGCCGACCCGGTCGTCCGCGAGTGCGCGGTGAGCGGCTGCGGGCTGCGCGGGGTGTACGTCTACCAGTACGCCCGGCCGGTCCTCGAAGGCTGCGTGATCTCGCACACCGGCCACGAGGGCATCGCCGTCGCGCACCACGGCGCGCCGGTGCTCAGGCGGTGTTCGGTCACCGACGCGCGGGGTTCCGGGATCGCGTTCGCCTCCGGGTGCGGCGGCGCGATCTCGGCCTGCCGCGTCGAGAACACGGCGGAACCGGCGATCTCGATCGCCGAAGGGGCCACGGCGACCTTCAGCGAGACGGCCGATCCAGCCGATTCCCGCGTCGTCGGCGACGAAGCGCTGGACGAGATGCTCGGTGAACTCGACGCCATGATCGGCCTTCCCGGGGTGAAGGAAGAGGTCCGCGCGCTCGTCGACGAGTTGCAGGTCAACGAATGGCGGCGCCGGGCGGGGCTGCCGATCGGTGCCGCCGGGCACCACCTGATCTTCGCGGGGGCGCCCGGGACCGGGAAGACGACGGTGGCGCGGATCTACGGCAAACTGCTGAAGGCCTTGGGAGTGCTGCCGCACGGCCAGTTCCGTGAGGTCTCCCGCCGCGACCTCGTCGGGCAGTACATCGGGCACACGGCGGAGAAGACCGCGACCGTGTTCGAGGAAGCCAGGGGTGGCGTCCTGTTCATCGACGAGGCGTACACGCTTTCGCGGCTCGCGGGCTCCGGGGGCGACTTCGGGCAGGAGGCGATCGACACCCTGGTGCCGCTGATGGAGGAGCACCGTGACGAGGTGGCGGTGATCGTGGCCGGGTACACCGGCGAGATGGTCGATTTCCTGGCCGCCAACCCCGGTCTCGCGTCGCGCTTCGGCAAGACGATCGAGTTCGAGAACTATAGTCCCGGCGAACTGCTCGCCATCTTCGGGCGGATGGCGTCGGCGGGGGACTACGACCTCGACCCGGACGCCGGTCCGGTACTGGTCGACCACTTCCGGCTGATTTCGGCCGACGTCAACTTCGGCAACGCCCGTGACGCGCGGCGGCTGTTCGAGAAGGTGCGCAAGGCACAGTCGCAGCGCTTGCGGCTGCTGGGACGGATGCCGGTCGTCGAAGAACTGCGGGGGTTGCACGTGGCCGACGTGGTGGTGGCGACGGCACGCTAACGTGCCGGTGTGCGGGTGTTGGTGACCGAGGATGACGAGAACTTGCGGGTGGCGCTCGAATTCGCCCTGCGCGGCGACGGGTTCGCGGTGGACACCGCCGCCGACCTGCCCGCCGCCGACGAGGCGCTGATGGTGAACGCCTACGACTGCGCGGTGTTCGACCGGATGCTGCCTTCGGGTGACGCGCTGGCCTATGTGCGCAACCGGCGTGGTGCCGGTTGGCCGATGCCGGTGCTGTTCCTGACCGCGCGCGACAGCGTCGCCGACCGGATCGACGGGTTGCGCGTCGGCGGCGGTGACTACCTCGTGAAGCCGTTCGCCATGCCGGAACTGATCGCACGGGTCCGCAGCCTGTGCCGTCGCGACATGGCCGGGCAGGCGACCGTGCTGCGCTGCGCCGACGTCGAACTCGACACCGGCAGGCACCAGATCTCGCGGGCGGGGGTGCTGCTCACGGTGACCCGCAAGGAATACCTCGTCATGGAACGGCTGATGGCCGCGACCGGGCGGCCGGTCTCCCGGCGGGAGCTGATCCGCTACGCCTGGGACGAGATGGCGGATCCGGCGTCGAACGTGCTCGACGTCGTCATCGCGCGGTTGCGGCGGAAACTCAAGGACCCGCCGCTGATCCACACCGTACGGGGGTCGGGGTACCGGATGGCGGCCCTCTGACGGTTACCGCGGGGTCCAGTTGGTCGTGAGTGGTAAGTCGCGTTAGAACGACACTTACCACTCACGACCACCTCGAGTTGTGCCATGCTCGACCGAGCACGAGGCAGCGAACCGAGAGGTGACGAGGGTGTCCATCTGGGCAGGCGTGATCAATTTCGTCCGGGCACGGTACGAAGTGCTCGAAGAGCGGGAAGACTGGCTCCGGTTCCGGGTCGACACCGAGGACGGCCGCGGCCAGCAGGTTTCCCTGCACCACCTGCCCGATCACGACGGCGCGGAGTGGGTGGAGATCTCGTCCCCGGTCGGCTGGGCGGACAAGATCGACCTGCGGCGCCTGCTCGAACTGGCGGGTGGCGGCGCGGTCGGCGGCGCCGCGGTCGTGGACGGCGTCGCCCTGCTCAAGCACACGATCCCGCTGGTCGACCTGAACCTGCGGGACGAGTTCGGGCATCCGCTGAAGTCCCTCGTCGCCCGCGCCGACGCCCTCGAACACGAGCTGACCCGCGCCGACGAGTTCTGATAGGACGGTCCGCGGGAAGTACGAAGGCCCCCATGCTCGCGCCGGACGCGGGCATGGGGGCCTTCCTGTACTTCCGGGAGACTCAGAGGCGCTCTTGCAGTGCGTCCGCGGCGGCGAGCAGGTCCGCGGCCCAGCGGGCCCCCGGCTTACGCCCTATGCGTTCGATGGGCCCGGAAACCGACACCGCGGCGACGACGGTGCCGGTCGAATCCCGCACCGGCGCCGAGACGCTCGCCACACCCGGTTCCCGTTCCGCGACGCTCTGGGCCCAGCCGCGACGGCGGACTTCGAGCAGCGTGCGCTCGCCGTACACCGCCTCGGAAAGGATGGTCCGCTGCGTGTGCGGATCCGACCACGCGGCGAGGACCTTCGCGCCGGAGCCCGCGGTCATCGGCAGCCGTGACCCGATGGGCACGGTGTCGCGCAGCCCGCTGGGCGGTTCCGCGGTCGAGACGCAGACGCGCTGGACGCCGTCCCGGCGGTAGAGCTGAACGCTTTCCCCGGTGATGTCGCGCAATTTCGGCAGCACCGAACCCGCCGCGTCGAGCAGCGGGTCGGTCGAACCGCCCGCCAGCTCCGCGAGCGCGGTACCCGGCCGCCAGCGTCCGTCCGGGCCGCGGCGCAACAGCCGATGCACCTCGAGACCGACCGCGAGCCGGTGCGCCGTCGCGCGCGGCAACCCGGTCCGCGTGCACAGTTCCGCCAGGCCACAAGGATCTTCGGCCACGGCCTGAAGCACGGCCACGGCCTTGTCGAGTACTCCGATACCGCTATGCTGTCCCACAAGCCGATACTATCTTCCCGAAGTTTGAGATGTCCAGATGGTGGGAAGCATCGATTTCACCGCATGTGAGGAGCCGGAAATGCCCCGGACACTGGCCGAGAAAGTGTGGGAGTCGCACCTGGTGCGGCGCGGCGAGGGGGCCGAGCCCGACCTGCTCTACATCGACCTGCACCTGCTGCACGAGGTCACCAGCCCGCAGGCGTTCGACGGACTCCGCCTGGCGGACCGGAAACTGCGCCGCCCCGACCTCACCATCGCGACCGAGGACCACAACGTCCCGACGATCGACATCGAGCTGCCGATCGCGGATCCCGTGTCCCGCACCCAGGTCGACACCCTTCGCAACAACTGCAAGGAGTTCGGCGTCCGGTTGCATCCGATGGGTGACGCCGAGCAGGGCATCGTGCACGTCATCGGCCCGCAGCTGGGCCTGACCCAGCCCGGGATGACCGTGGTGTGCGGCGACAGTCACACCTCGACGCACGGCGCTTTCGGCGCGATGGCCTTCGGGATCGGCACGTCCGAGGTCGAGCACGTGATGGCGACCCAGACCCTGCCGCTCCGTCCATTCAAGACGATGGCGATCACGATCGACGGCGAACTGCGCCCCGGTGTCACGGCCAAGGACGTCATCCTCGCGGTGATCGCGAAGATCGGCACCGGCGGCGGACAGGGCTACGTCCTCGAGTACCGCGGCAAAGCTATCGAAAACCTGTCGATGGAAGCCCGCATGACGGTGTGCAACATGTCCATCGAAGCCGGCGCCCGCGCCGGTCTGATCGCGCCGGACGAGACGACGTTCGCGTACCTGAAGGGCCGTCCGCACGCGCCGGAGGGCGCAGACTGGGACGCCGCCGTCGAGAACTGGCGCGAGCTCCGCACGGACCCCGACGCCGTCTTCGACGCCGAGGTGCGCCTGAACGCCGACGAGCTGACGCCTTTCGTGACCTGGGGCACGAACCCGGGCCAGGGCCTGCCGCTGGGCGCCGAGGTGCCCGACCCCGAGCGCATCGGCGACGAGAACGAGCGCGTCGCCGCCGAGAAGGCGCTGTCCTATATGGACCTGAAACCGGGTACGCCGCTGCGTGAGATCGCGGTGGACACCGTCTTCCTCGGTTCCTGCACGAACGGCCGGATCGAGGACCTGAGGGCCGCCGCGGACGTCCTGCGCGGGCACAAGGTCGCCGAGTCGGTCCGGATGCTCGTCGTCCCCGGTTCGATGCGCGTCCGCCAGGCGGCCGAAGCCGAAGGCCTGGACCGGGTCTTCACCGACGCGGGCGCGGAATGGCGCCAGGCGGGTTGCTCCATGTGCCTCGGCATGAACCCGGACCAGCTCAAGCCGGGCGAGCGCAGCGCCTCGACCTCGAACCGCAACTTCGAAGGCAGGCAGGGCAAGGGCGGCCGGACGCATCTGGTCTCCCCGCTCGTGGCGGCCGCCACGGCCGTGCGGGGAACGCTGTCCAGCCCCGAAGACCTCCAGCCCGCCGCCGCCCGCTGACGCCCGCCGACACCCGCGAAGGAGTTTCCGACATGGAACCGTTCACCCACCACACCGGCGTCGGGGTCCCGCTGCGCAGGTCCAACGTGGACACTGACCAGATCATCCCGGCGGTCTACCTCAAGCGCGTGAGCCGCACCGGCTTCGAGGACGGGCTCTTCGCCGCCTGGCGCTCCGACGAGTCGTTCATCCTCAACCAAGAGCCCTTCAAATCCGGTTCGGTCCTGGTCGCGGGCCCGGACTTCGGCACCGGTTCCTCCCGCGAGCACGCGGTCTGGGCACTGATGGACTACGGCTTCCGGGTCGTGATCTCCGCCCGGTTCGCGGACATCTTCCGCGGGAACTCGGGCAAGCAGGGCCTGGTGGCCGCCGAGTGCGAACAGGCGGACGTCGAACTGCTGTGGAAGCTGCTCGAAAACGAGCCCGGGACGGAGGTCACGGTGGACCTCGAGTCGAAGACGGTACGGGCCAAGGACTTCACCGCGCCCTTCCGGATCGACGACTACACCCGCTGGCGGATCCTCGAAGGGCTCGACGACATCGCCCTGACACTCCGCCACGCGGAGGAAATCGACACTTTCGAGTCCCAGCGCCCCTCCTGGAAGCCGGTGACCCTCCCGGCGGCCCCCTTCACGGCCTAGCCGTGAGGTGCGGATTCCCTTGCTGAGCTGGGAATCCGCACCTCGGCCGAGGGCCTTCGCGACAGCCCCGAAACCACACCGAACGGCACTCCTGGAGGCCCGAGAGGGTCCCTCCGGAGGCGGAACAGCCCCCGAGACAAGGGAAATTTCCGCGCGTCGTTTGGAATTTGTGCTGCATTGGTAATACCGTGTGCGCTAAGTCGGCCGACGGGGCCGTGTACAACAAGTTCTTCTTGGAGGACTGGAATGGCCAACAAGGCCCAGCTGATCGAGGCGCTGTCGGAGCGCCTGGGCGACAAGAAGGTCGCGTCGGAGGCCGTCGATGGCCTTGTCGACATCATCATCCGGACGGTCAACAAGGGCGAGAAGGTGAACATCACCGGCTTCGGTGTGTTCGAGAAGCGCGCCCGCGCCGCCCGTACCGCGCGGAACCCGCGCACCGGTGAGACCGTCCGCGTCAAGAAGACCAACGTGCCCGCCTTCCGCGCCGGCACGACCTTCAAGGACGTCATCAGCGGCTCGAAGAAGCTGCCGAAGGCCACCGCTGCGAAGCGCGCGACCGCCGGCACCACCACCACTCGGGCCGCCGCCACCCGCGCGACGACGACCCGGACGGCCGCCAGCCGCCCGGCCGCGACGCGTTCCACCACCACGCGGACCCGCGCCGCCGCCGCCACCACGCGGACGGCTGCGAAGCCTGCCGCCAAGGCGACCGCGACCAAGGCCGCCGCCAAGACGACCGCCACCAAGGCGGCTCCGAAGGCGGCAGCGGCGAAGGCGACGACCACTCGCGCCACCACGGCCAAGAAGGCGACCACCACCAAGGCCGCCGCGAAGCCGGCCGCCAAGGCGACCGCCACGAAGACCGCCGCCAAGAAGGCTCCGGCCAAGCGGACTTCGGCGGCTGCGAAGAAGAAGTAAGCTCCCTCCCCGAGAGAGCCAACGGCAGGGCCCCGCGCACGGCGCGGGGCCCTGCCGCAGTTTCGGGGCCTTTTTCCCGGTCCACCGGGCACGGGAGGACGGAATGTCCGGAACCCTCTCGGGCGCCCGGCGGTCTGTGTCACGCTTCTCGCCCGGGGCTAACCGAGGCGGGGAACACAGGATCGGCAGGACTGGAAGGCGGCCACCATCGACATCCGGCTTCTCGGCCCGTTCCACGTACTCGTGGACGGATCACCGCGTTCGCTCAGCAGTGCCCGCCAGCGAGCGCTGCTCGCGACGCTGGCCCTGTCGTGCGGCCGCCTGGTTTCCATCGACGCGCTCGCACACCGTGTCTGGGGTGAAGATCCCCCGGAACGGATCCGCGGCAGCCTGCAGACGAATGTGATGCGGCTGCGGCGGTTGTTGGGCGAACAGGTCGTGGTGACCGAACCGGACGGTTACCGTCTCGTTCTCGATCCCGGCCGGGTCGACGCCCTGCGTTTCCTGAGCCTGCTCGACGAAGCGACGGAAAAGACCCCCGCTTCGGAACGAAAACTGCTGGCCGAGGCCATCTCGCTGTGGGGAGGGGCGCCGCTGGAAGGCGTCGGATCCCCGACCCTGGCCGACGAATGGGGCCCGCTGCTCACCGAACGGTATCTGTTCGCGGTGGAAAGGCGGATCGATCTGGACGGCGGCGTGGTCGCCGACGCGGAACTGGTCGCCGAATTGACCGATCTGGTCGCCCAGCACCCGCTCCGGGAATCGTTGTGGGAAAGACTCGTGCTGATTCTCGCGCGCTCGGGCAGACGGGCGGAAGCGCTGGCCAGATACGCCCGGCTGCGTTCCCTCCTCGCCGACGAACTCGGGGTCGAACCGGGCGCGGGGCTGCGGCGGCTGCACGCCGAACTGCTCGCCGCGGACGCTCCCGCCGCCCCGCCCGCACCGGTTTCGCCGGTCCCGCGCCAGCTTCCCTTCGACGTCACGGGTTTCACCGGCCGCGAGACCGAACTGGCCGAACTGGACGGGTTCCTCGGCCAGGACGGGCCGACACGGATCGTGGTCATCGAAGGGACCGCGGGGGTGGGAAAGACCTCTCTCGCCGTCCATTGGTCGCATCGGCTGCGGGAAAGGTTCCCCGACGGACAACTCTTCGTAGACCTGCGGGGGCATTCCGCCGGGACACCGGTCACCCCGATGGACGCACTGTCCGGGTTCCTCCAGTCGGTGGGCGTGCTCGCCGACGCGCTGCCCTCCACAGTGGAGCAACGGTCGGCGGCGCTGCGCAGCAGGCTGGCCGGGACCAGGATGCTGTTGCTGCTGGACAACGCCCGCGACGCCGACCAGATCCGGCCGCTGCTGCCCGGTTCGGGCAACCTGGTGGTGGTCACCAGCCGGAACCAGTTGCGGGGCCTGGTGGCCAGGGAGGGTGCCCGCCGGATGCCGTTGCGCTCCTTGGACGAGCGCGCGGCGCGGGCACTGCTCGCCGAGAGCGTCGGCCGAGCCCGGCTCGACGCGGAGCCCGGCGCCGTGGCGGAACTCACTCAGCTGTGCGGGGGATTGCCGCTGGCCTTGGCGCTGGCGGGGGAGCGGGCGTCCCGGTTTGCGGGCACCTCGCTGGCCTGGATCGTCGACGAACTGCGGGATCAGCGCGTCCGGCTCGACACCCTCCGGGACCCGCAGGACGCGGGCACCGATCTGCGGGCCGCGTTTTCGTGGTCCTACAACGCGTTGCGCCCGGCGGCGGCGAGGCTGTTCCGGCTGCTCGGACTGTTCCCCGGCGTGCCGGTGCGGGTTTCGACCGCGGCCGTCGCGGCGGGCGTCGGCGTTCTCCAGGCCCGGGAACTGATCGACCAGCTGGCGTCGGCGCATCTGCTGAACCAGCCCAGTACCGATCGGTACCGGTTCCACGACCTGCTGCGGGTCTACGCCGCGGAACTCGCCGAGGACGACGACGCGGCCGAACGCGAAGCGGCACTACGACGGCTGATCGACTGGTACACCGCCGCCGTCGCCGCGGCGAACGAACTCATCCGGCCGGACCTGCTCACCGCGGACGTCGTCCTGGAACCGGTCGAAGGCCCACCGCTCGGTTTCGCCGACCACGACGAAGCGACGGCTTGGTACATCGAGGAACGCCCCGCGCTCGCGGCGCTGGTCCGGATCGCCGCCGACCACGGCTGGGCGTCGCGCGCCTGGAAACTCGCGTGGCTGCTGCGTGCCTTCTACACCGAGCGGCACGACCAGGAAGACTGGATCAGCACCGGCGTGCTCGCCGTCGAAGCCACCCGGGCCGCGGCCGACCCGCTGGGCCTGCAGTACGCCGCCAACAACCTCGGATCCGCCTATCTGCGGGCACTTCGCACCGACGAGGGGCTGGAGGCGTTGGAAGAGGCGAGGAAGGCGTCCGCGGAGACCGGCGGCTCCGAGGTGACGGTCGCGATCCTGTCGAACCTGTCCGGGGCCTACTACCTCCGCTCCGAATTCGAGAAGAGCGAACAGGTCGCCTCCGAAGCCGCACGTCTCGCGGCCGACAACGGGCAGCGCACCTTCGTCCCGCACGCGCTCCTCAACATCAGCGCGAGCCGGATCGGCATGGGCGCCTACGACGGCGCCGTCGAAGCCGCGCTCGAAGCGAGACAGGCCTTCGCCGACGTCGGCGACCGGTACCACGCCGCGCTGGCCCTCTCCAACTCCGGTGAAGCGCTCGCGGGCGCGAAGCGGTACGAAGAAGCGGAGGCGAGTAGTTCCCGCGCGCTGGGCGAACTCCGCGAACTCGGCGCCGAATACGGGACCATCGACACGCTCATCACGTTGACGAAGATCATGCTGAGCACCGGCCGGACCGAAGACGCGAACACCTATGGGGCCGAGGCGCTGGCCGTATGCCAGCGCCTCGGTGATCCCCGTGCCGAAGAGATCCGGACGATGCTGTCCGTTCCACCCCCAGGCTGAACGGCGTGCACCGCGGGATGCGGTTACCCCACAAGGGACACCGTCGGAGTAAACCAAGCCACGCTGTCACCTCGCTGTCACGAGATGGGGGACAGCGGCGTACATGTGGGTGACAGGGGTGCGGTACGGCATGGGTCGGGGTGGTCGTGAGTGGTAAGTGTCGTTCTAACGACACTTACCACTCACGACCACCCCGACCCACGCCCGACCGCCGCCTTCACGCGCTTCAGTAAGACTCAGGGATGTGCGGCCGCGGGAGTGGGCAGGGGCGACGCGAAGTAGTCCGCCGCCACCAGGACCGGCCCCTCCGAGCGGGTCGGCGCCCGGAACGACAGCACCCAGAACGAGCCCTTCTTCGACGGCACCACACCACCGCGCGCGGCGGGCAGGTCGACGCCGTCGCGGTCGGCCAGCGCGCTGACCACGTCCGGGATCACGCCGCCCTGGCTGGAGACCACCGGTGTCCCGCCGTCGCCGGCGATCGCCAGCAGCCGCGCGACGCCGAGCACCGGGTCCGGCCAGTAGCCCTCTTCCGAAAGCAGTGTCTCGTGCCGGATCTCGACGCCGAGATCGTCGGCGAGCCCGTTCACCGTCTGGACGCACCGCAGCCGCGGCGCCGAAAGCACCCTGTCCGGTGCGTAGTGCCGCAGCACCGAACGCAGCGCCTCGGCCTGCCGTTGTCCCGCGTCCGACAGCGGCCGCAGGTCGTCGTCGCCGTTCCACTCGTCGCGTTTACCCGCTTTGGCGTGCCGCACCAGGATCACCGTGCCGAGGTCGGCGGGCAGCGCGGAGAACTCGCGCAGTACCCGGACGTCCCCCGGCCGGGAGAGCAGCTTCTCCGCCGTCTCGGCGTCGAGCCAGCGCAGGTCGTCGACCTCGTCATTGGCGGCGAACGAGCCGGAGGCCGCACGGGCGGAGAAGTAGTCGACGGTCTTCGGCGCGCCGGCCACGGTGTACTCGGTCCGGACCAGGTACCGGCCGAGGACCGCCCCGAACCCGGTCTCCTCCCGGATCTCGCGGACCGCGGCCTGCGCGATGGTCTCGCCCGGATCCAGTTTTCCCTTCGGCAGCGACCAATCGTCGTAGCGCGGCCGGTGCACCAGCGCGACCTCGACCCGGTCCCCGTCGCGCCGCCAGAGGACGGCACCCGCCGCCCGGACGACCCCGCTCATCCGGCCGCCCCGTGCCGCTTCGCCAGCTCGACCTGGTGGTCGCGGACGTCGTCGCCGGACGCCGGGAACGGCGTCCACTCGCCGGTCGAGTTCAGCACCCAGCACCGGGTCGAGGGATGCAGCGCGGACTCGAAGATGTAGTCCAGCTGCGCGGTCAGCTTCGGATCCTTGACCCGCACCAGCGCCTCGATCCGGCGGTCCAGGTTGCGGTGCATCATGTCCGCGCTGCCGATCCACTGCGTGCCACCGGCACGGAAGTTGAAGATGCGCGAATGCTCCAGGAACCGGCCGAGGATCGAGCGCACGTGGATGTTCTCGCTCAGCCCCTCCACCCCCGGTTTGAGCGCGCAGATCCCCCGCACGACGACGTCGACCGGCACCCCGGCCTGCGAAGCGTGGTACAGCGCGTCGATCACCTGCTCGTCGACGAGCGAGTTGCACTTGATCCGGATCCCGGCGGTCTGGCCGGCGCGGGCGAGTTCGATCTCCTCGCCGATCGCGCGCACGATGCCGCGGCGGATCCCGTGCGGCGACGTGAGGATGTTGCGGTAGGTGTCCTGCCGGGAGTACCCGGTGAGCACGTTGAACAGATCCGTCAGGTCCGCGCCGATCGTCGGGTCGGCGGTCAGGAGACCGAGGTCTTCGTAGAGGCGCGCCGTCTTCGGGTTGTAGTTGCCGGTACCGATATGGCAGTAGCGCCGGATCGTCGAACTCTCCTGGCGCACCACCATCGACACCTTGCAGTGCGTCTTCAGCCCGACGAGCCCGTAGACCACGTGGACGCCGGCGCGTTCCAGCGTCCTGGCCCAGGTGATGTTGGCCTGTTCGTCGAACCGTGCCTTGATCTCGACCAGCGCGACGACCTGCTTGCCCGCCTCCGCGGCGTCGATCAGGGCGTCGACGATCGGGGAGTCACCCGAGGTGCGGTACAGCGTCTGCTTGATCGCCAGCACCTTCGAGTCCGCGGCCGCCTGCTCGATGAACCGCTGGACGCTGGTGGAGAACGAGTCGTACGGATGGTGCACGAGGACGTCGCCCTCGCGCAGCGTCGCGAACACCGACTTCGGCGTCTCGCGTTCGCCGAACGCCGGATGCGTCGCGGGCACGAACGGCCGGTCCTTGAGTTCCTTCCGGTCCACACCGGACAGCTGGTGCAGGCAGGTCAGGTCCAGCAGGCCGGGCACTTCGACGACGTCACGCGGGTCGACCTCCAGTTCACGCAGCAGCAGTTCGAGCATGTGCTCGCTCATGTCCTGCGCGACCTCGAGCCGCACCGGCGGGCCGAACCGGCGCTGGGCCAGTTCGCGCTCGAGCGCCTGGAGCAGGTCCTCGTCCCGGTCCTCTTCGACCTCGAAGTCCGCGTTGCGGGTGACCCGGAACACGTGGTGCTCGGTCACCTCCATCCCGGTGAACAGCTCGCTCAGGTGCGCGGAGATCAGTTCCTCCAGCGGGAGGAACGTCCCGGTGCGGCTCTCCCTCGGCTGCTGCTCGATCCGCATCAGGCGCGGCACGTTGCTCGGCACCTTGACGCGGGCGAACCGTTCGGTGCCGCCCTCCGGATCGCGGACGGTGACCGCGAGGTTGAGCGAAAGGCCCGAAATGTAGGGGAAGGGGTGCGCGGGATCCACGGCCAGCGGTGTGAGCACCGGGAAGATCTGCTCGCTGAAGTAGTTGGACAGCCGGAGCTGGTCGGCGCCCGCGAGGTCGTTCCAGCCGACGATGTGGATGTCCTCGTCGGCCAGTTGCGGGCGCAAGTGCAGTTCGAAGGCGTTGGTGTGCCGCTCGACCAGGTCCTGGTTGCGTTTGGCGATGTAGGCAAGCTGCTCGCGCGGGGTGAGCCCGTCCGCGCTCCGGACCGGCAGGCCCGTCTCGTCGCGGCGCTTCAGCCCGGCGACCCGCACCATGTAGAACTCGTCCAAATTGGACGCGAAGATCGCCAGGAACTTGGCGCGTTCCAGCAGCGGCTGCGACTCGTCCTCGGCCAGCGCGAGCACGCGCGCGTTGAAGTCCTGCCAAGACAGCTCACGGTTGAAATACCGGTCGTCGGGCAGTGTCTCGACGGCGGTGGGCGCGGACGTCACCGCGGGCGGCGCGGCGGGCAGCGCGCGGAACTCCTGGGCGGGACGGCTGGCCGAACCACCGCGGGTCGCGCGGATCGCGGCACGGGGGGTGCTGTTGGTCTTGACCGCCGGACCGGTCTTTCTCGCCCGGAGGGGCTTTGCCCCGTCGTTGTCCGGTGTCGATTTCGCGGCGGAGGTCTTCCGCTTCCTTGCCGGGTTCGGGGTGCCGCCGTCGTTTGTGCTCACGGGCCTCATTGTTCACCACTCGGGGCGATTATGTGCGCCCCGCGGTGGTCGGTCGGGTGAACTCCCGTCACATCACCACGCAGGGTGTTCCCAGCAAGGACGAGGTGCGCTTTCCGACACCCAGGGTGCATACGTGAGCGAGATCATCCGCGGTGTCGACGTCACTGCGGAGTGATTCCCCGTCGATCGTGAGCGGGATCGCACCGGAACCGGTGTGGGCGAGCGCCGACCCCCCGCCGAACCGGGGTTCGAGCGGCCGCCCGGCGCCCGCGAGCAACAGCGTCGTGCCCGTGCCCTGCCGGTCCGCGACGAACGCCCGGCGTCCGGCGGCCTCGGCGAGCGCGGCGGTGAGGTCTTCGGTCCGCAGCGCGGGCAGGTCGGCCTGCAGCGCGCCGACGAGACCGTCCGGCGTGTCCCGGCGCAGCAGTCGCGCGCCGAACCGCAGTGCCGCGTTCAATCCACCCCGCGACGGTTCGGCCACGATCTCCACGCCCAGCTCCGCGAGTTCCGCCACCGACGCCGGGTCGGCGGCGACCACCAGCACCCGGCGGACCCCGTCGGCCGAGGTCACCGCGGACAGCGTGTCGTGGGCCAGCGCCAGCACCAGTTCGGGGTGCCGCGCGAGCACGACCGCGCCGCGCAGCCGCGACTTGCCCTCCGCCGGGCGCTTCATCGGCACGATCAGGTCCACGTCCACAACTCTCTTCTTACCCGACCCTCCCGGTACCGCGCTCGCGTGCGCCCGGCAGGATCGTAAGGTTCGTAAGGTCAGGAACGGACGCGTCGACTTCGAGGAGGACGAATTGGCCCGGCGTGAGAAGGGCGGCTTCTGGGTTGGCGTCGCCGCCGCACTGTTCTACCCGGCGACAGCCATCGGCAAGCGGGTCTACCGCAACACCGAGCGGATCCCCCGCGAAGGCGGCGCGCTGCTGCTGCTCAACCATGTGTCCCACATGGACCCGGTGGTCGACGCGGTGTTCGTGCACCGGATGAAGCGGGTGCCCCGGTTCCTCGGCAAGGAGAGCCTGACCAGGACGCCGCTCTTCGGGAAGATCTTCGTCGGTGCCGGGCAGATCCCCGTTTCGCGTGGTTCGGCCGCCGCGGGGGACAGCCTCAAGGCCGCCCACCAGGCGTTGCGGGACGGCAAGGTCGTGGTGATCTACCCCGAGGGCACGATCACCAAGGACCCGGACGGCTGGCCGAAGAAGCCGTTCACCGGTGCCGCGCGGCTCGCGCTGGAGACCGACGTGCCGGTGATCCCGATCGCCCGCTGGGGCACGAACCACGTCTTCGACGGCTACACGAAGAAGTTCACGCCGTTCCCGCGCAAGACGATCACGCACCTCATCGGCGAGCCGCTCGACCTCTCGGCCTACAAGGACGGGCCGACGCGCAGCGCCTCCAAACTGCGCGAGGTCACCGACCTGATGATGACCGAGATCACCACCTTGCTGGCGGAGATCCGCCAGGAGGAGCCGCCCGCGAAGAAGCCGGAGGACGACGCCTGATGGCCGTCGAGGTCCAGCGGATGACCGTGCTCGGCGCGGGATCGTGGGGGACGGCGTTCGCCAAGGTGCTCGGCGACGCCGGCCGCGACGTGACCATCTGGGCCCGGCGGCCCGAGGTCGCGGCGGAAATCCGGGACCGGCACCGCAATTCGTCCTATCTGCCGGAGGTGGAGCTGCCCTCGACGATCACCGCGACCGCGGATCCGGCCGAGGCCCTCGACGGTGCGCAGGCGATCGTCCTCGCGGTGCCGAGCCAGACACTGCGGGCCAATCTTTCGGAGTGGTCCGGTCTGCTGCCGCGCGAGGCGATCCTGGTGAGCCTCGCCAAGGGTGTCGAACTGGGCACGCTCAAGCGGATGAGCGAGGTCATCGCCGAGATCGCCCGGGTCGACGACGGGCAGATCGTGGTCGTTTCCGGGCCGAACCTGGCGAAGGAGATCGCGCTCGGGCAACCGGCGGCGGCCGTGCTCGCCTGCACCGACCACGACAACGCCAAGGCGATCCAGCAGGCGAGCTTCAACCAGTACTTCCGGCCGTACACCAACACCGACGTCGTCGGCTGCGAGCTGGGCGGGGCGTGCAAGAACGTCATCGCGCTGAGCTGCGGGATGGCGGCGGGGCTGGGACTGGGCACGAACACCGCGGCCACGCTGATCACCCGCGGGCTGGCCGAGATGGCCCGGCTCGGCGCGAAACTCGGCGCCGACCCGCTGACCTTCGCCGGGCTCGCCGGCGTCGGCGACCTGGTGGCGACCTGTTCGTCGCCGTTGTCGCGCAACCGGACCTTCGGCGAGCGCCTCGGCCGGGGCGACACCCTGGAGCAGGCGCTGGCGGCCACGGGTGGCCAGGTCGCCGAGGGCGTCAAGTCGTGCACGTCGATCCGGGAGCTCGCGCTGAGCCTCGGTGTCGACATGCCGATCACGGACGCGATGCACCGCGTGTGCCACGAAGGGGTCGACCCCCGGAAAGCGGGAGCGGAGCTGCTCGGGCGGTCGCAGAAGCACGAGTGGTCCTGACGGCGCGAGGAAGACCGCAAGAACGCGACAGACCGGGTCCGATTCGTGCTGCCAGCATGGACCTCATGTGCAGAACTCACGGTCCACGGTATGAGATCGGTTGACCACCGGGCTCCGCACTGGTTCGCTGAGGGCATGTTCGCACGTGGGATGACTGTGTCGCGGGGCCTCTCGGGTCTTGGCGTCGTCGTCTGTGCGTCGTGTCGCTGTTGTCGGTGAACCCCAGCCCCGGCCCAGCTCGACACTCTCTTTCTTCTGCGAGGACTCTTCATGTTCGCCGTCCCGGACAACACGCTCGTCATTCCCGAAAACCCCGCGCTGCGCCACCCGGTGCGTGTCGCGCTCGAGTTCGCCGCCGATCGTGACCGCTGGCGGCACCTGCTGCGCTACGACCCCGAGCAGCGCTTCTCCGCGCTCGTCGACAGGGACGAACTGGAGGAGATCTGGCTGATGAGCTGGCTCCCCGGCCAGCGCACCGACCTGCACGACCACGAGTTCGCCGCGGGCGCGTTCACCGTGGTCAGCGGGCAGCTGAGCGAAACCGTCGCGCGGCGTTCGCC
This sequence comes from Amycolatopsis sp. cmx-4-19, assembly GCA_049998115.1. GTDB lineage: Bacteria > Actinomycetota > Actinomycetes > Mycobacteriales > Pseudonocardiaceae > Amycolatopsis. The sequence goes on from JAEBEO010000014.1 coordinate 175,877, forward strand.
CGACGGGCGGGCGGTGACGGAACTGCATTCACTGTCCGCGGGCCAGTCGCGCGTCTTCGGTCCCGGGTACATCCACGAGGTGCGCAACGAGGGCGCGGACCCCGCCGTCAGCGTGCACGTCTACCGGCACCAGTCCCGCGCCATGCGCCCGTACCACCTGGACCCCATCTCGGGCCCCCGTCCGCGTTCAGTCCTCTAGTTGCGGTGTATGCACGCGCAAGGACCGCAACCAGAGGACTGGACGCGGGGGCGGGGTGTCAGGTGAGGTCGCCCCGGAGGCGGAATTGGGCCTCGACGCGGTCCCGCGAGGCCCCGGTGGCGAGCAGGGTGTGCAGCAGCAGCCGGGATTTGCGCGGGTCGAGCCAGCCCGCCATGGTCGCGCCCATCGCGATCAGGTCCGATTCCGAACCGCGGAAGCCGTAGGTACCGCGGAACGTCGGCCCGGCGCCGGTCCGGCCGGCGACCACGATCGGCACCTCCGGAAGCGCGCGCTCGATCACGTCCGCGGTCGCGGCGGACACGTGCCCGGCGCCGTTCGCGGCGAGCACCACCCCCTTGGCCCCGGCCTTGACCAGCGTCTCCAGGACCTCGCCGGTGTCCTCGACGCCGCTCTCGACGATCGGCATCAGCCCGGAGAAGTCCGCGTTCTCCAGCGACAGGGCCGCCTGGCGCTCCGCGACCGGGTGGAAGTAGTGCACCGCGCCCTCCGCGAGCAGCCCGAGCGGACCGGCGGGATTCGACGAAAACGCCTCGACATGGCTCGAATGCGCCTTCCGGACCCAGCGGGCGGCGTGGACGTCGTCGTTGAACGCGACCAGCGAACCGCGGCCCCGGCTGCGGGGCTCGGCCGCGACGGTCAGTGCGGCGACCAGGTTCCCCGCGCCGTCGGCGCTGGGCAGACTGGGGTTGCGCATGGCACCGGTGACCACGATCGGCGCGTCGGAAGCCCAGGTCAGCTCGAAGAAGTACGCGGACTCTTCGAGCGTGTCCGTCCCCTGGACCACGACGACGCCTCGCGCGCCTTCGTCGACGGCCCGTGCGGCCCAGTCGCGGGTCTCGACCAGCGTCGCGAAGTCCATCGACGCGCTGGAGATGCCCGCGAGCGTCTCCGCGCGGACGTCCATCGGCAGGTCCTCACCCAGCTCGCCGAGCAGGTCGGCCGCGGTGAGCCGGGGGACGGCGTGGTCTTCGCCGTCGCCGGGGACCATGGAGATGGTGCCGCCCAGGGCGGCGACGGCGACAAGGGGCCGTCGGGGATCGCTCGACATGCTGGTCATTCTTCAAAGTCCGCCCGGCGCGGGCAAGCGATCGTGACCGACCGGGCCCGCAAGCAGGCACCTACTTGCTCTGACCAGCGGAGCCCGTGAAGGCCTCCTTCCCTACGCCCAAGGTAGGGAAGGAGGCCTTCACGGAATCGGGGCCAGGCACGAAGCTGCTTGCGGTACTTGCGTGTGCATCCACCGCAACCAGGTGACTACTTGCGCGCCTCGATGGTGAAACTCGCCGCCAGCCGCTGCGGATCCTTCGCCAGCCGCCACTCCTCGGTCGCGGCGTCCGGGCTCATGAACCCGGGCAGCGCGTTCCACGGCACGCTGTCGTGCTCCACCAGCTTCGTCAGCGTCAGCCCCGCGTCGAGCAGTGCCGTGACGATCTCGCCGATGCCGTGGTTCCACTCGTGCGTCCGGTTCTGCTGGAACGACACGTCGGTGTCCACATAGGTCCCCGGCTCGTCGAAGACCATCGGTTCGGCCTGTTCGAAATACGGGTAGTGCGGGGTGATCAGCGGCTGCGTTTCGTCGAGGGTCCCCAGCATCGGGTGCATGTCGCGGATGAACAGCCGTCCACCCGGTCGGAGCAGCGACGCGACGACCTGTCCCCAGCGGGCGACGGAGGGAAGCCAGCAGATCGCGCCGATTCCCGTGTAGACGAGGTCGTAGGACCCGGCTTCCAGCACGTCGGCGGCACTGTACACATCGGACTCGTGGTAGTCGATCTCCGCACCGGTCTCCGCCGCCAGCCGTCGCGCGATCTCCAGCGCCGGCGCCGAAAAGTCGAGTCCGGTCATCCGTGCGCCGAGGCGTGCCAACGAAAGCGTGTCCGTGCCGAGATGACATTGCAGGTGGACGCCGCGCGCACCGGAGACGTCGCCGAGCAGCGGCCGGTCGAAGGTGACGACGCCGCTGAGATGCGCGGGGTCCGCGACGAAACGTTCGTAGCCGTAGTCCGCCGAAGCGGCGTGCGCCGGAGCGCGTTCGTCCCAGTTCGCGCGGTTCAGGTCGAGGTACTCGGTCACGCCGTCGCGGCCTTCTCGGCGGCGCCGCGCAGGATGCGGAACTCGTTGCCCTCGGGGCCGCCGGACACGTCGTCGCCGGCCATCGGCCTGCCGACGACGCCGCTGCAGAACCGGCCCGGCTCGTAGGCGTCGGGCCAGTCGAAGAAGAAGTTCTGTACGACAGAGGTCATGACGCCGCAGTCTGCCCGAGCCCGCGAAACCCGGCCAATGATTTAAGCCAGCCGCAGCCCGGGCGAGCGATGCACCTGCCGTTCCGCGTCGATGACCAGCACCTGGCAGCCGGGTTGCGACGCCACCCAGGCGATCCCCTCGGTGCCCATCGCGAAGGCCGCCGTGGCCAGGGAATCCGCGGTGACGAGGTCGTCGGCGGCGACGGTGACGCTCAGCAGTCCGGTCGCCGGTCGCCCGGTCCGCCCGTCCAGGATGTGCGGGCCGCGTTCGTAGGCGGCGGAAGTCGCGACGGCACCGCCGGACGACTCCACCACGGCGCAGATCGCGTCCGGCCGTTCGGGATGCCGGATGCCGACCCGCCAGGCGCGGCCGGGTTCCGGTTCGCCGGACGTGACGACGTCCCCGCCGGCGTTGATACAGAAGACGTCCAGCCCTTCGGCCAGGAACAACGCCGCCGCCCCCCGCACCGCCCAGCCCTTGACCACCGCGTTGGGGTCGAGCGCGCGCCCGGGGAGGCGCGCGGAGAACGCGCCGCCGGACAGGCGTTCGTAGTGGTCGCACAACGAAAGCACTTCGAGCAGATCGTCGCTGAGTGCGGACGGCGCGAGATCGCCGCGGTCGTAGCGGCAGACCTCGCTGTCGGCCTTGAACGGGCTGAACCGTGCGTCGACTTCGCGCAGCCAGCCGAAGACGCCGTCGATCGCGTGCTCGACCAGCGCGCCACCGGCCCGGACGTCGATTGAGACCGGAAGTCCCATCACCTGCTCGACGCGGTTCACCTGGCGTCCAGGGCCGCCTGCAGCGATTCGACGTACGACTCGCTCGTCGAAGTCGCCCCGGAGACGGTGTCGATGTCGGCGCTCTGCGCGGTCAGGGTCTCCTGCCGAAGAACCGGGATCGCGTCGACACCACGCCCGCTCGTCGGCCGTCGCAGCAAGCGGACGTCGGAGATCCTGTCCTCGGCGGAGATCACCAGCCGCACCTGGACGGTGCCGTAGCGGTTGCTCTCGACGGAGCCGTCCAAGGTGCGCTCGGCACCCTCGGACGCGCCACCGTCCGAAGAGGACTCAGAGGACTTGCCGGGCTGGGAAGGCGCGGCGACGGCCACGGTTTCCGAGCCGAGCGGACCCGGTTCGTACAGCCAGACACCGAGGAAGCCGAAGGCCGAAAGGGCGACCGTGGCGGCGACGATGGTCTTCTTCATGATCGGAGACTCCTCAGAGGACTCAGGCGGCGAGGCTGAAGCGTTCGGCGTGGACCTGCTGGTTCGGCACCTTCAGTTCACGCAGGCTGCGCAAGGCCGCCGAGGTCATCCCGGGCGGGCCGCAGACGAAGACGTCGCGGCCGGTGATGTCCGGTACCATCCGCCGCAGGCTGTGCGCCCCCAGCACCGGACCCCGCGGGCCGGCCGGATCGGACGGTCCACTGAGGACACGGATCACCGCGCCGCGGGCCCGGGCCAGTCCGGTGAGCTCCGGCAGCAGGACGGCGTCGTGCTGGGTACGGACGCGGTACAGCACCACGACATGCCCGGAGATCTCCTCCAGCAGCGCGCGGATCGGCGTGATCCCGACGCCGCCCGCGATCAGCAGCGCGTCGGGTTTCCGTTGGTGCATCGTGGTGAACGCGCCGTACGGGCCCTCGGCGAACACCCGTGTCCCGACTTTCAGCGAGCGCAACGAAGCGCTGCCCTCACCGGCCGCTTTCGCGGTCAGCCGCAGGGTCCGGCCGTCGGGCGCGGCCGAAAGCGAGAACGGATTGGCCTGCCACCAGCGATCCCTGGTCAGGAAACGCCAGAGGAAGAACTGCCCGGCCCTGGCGGGCATCTTGTCGAGATCCTTGCCGGTCATGTACACGGACACGGTGTCGCTGGATTCGGGGACCACGGCGACGACCTTCAGCCGATGACGCAGATTCCGTGCCAGCGGCAGCACCACACGCCCGGCGACCACCGAACCGAGCGCGACGCCCCACATCGCCCACCAGTAGGCCCGCGCCCCCGGCGACGACGCGAACGAGCCGCCGAGCGCGATCTGGTGACTGAACGCCAGCACCACGGCGGCGTAGGTGTAGAGGTGGATGAAGTGCCAGGTCTCGTAGGCCAGCCGTCGGCGGGCGAACCGCGCCGAAACGCCGCCGACCAGCAGGATGAGCGCGAACGCGACGACCGCGCGCAGGATCCCCTCCAGTCTGGTCACCATCGTGACGAACCCGTCCACCACACCGTCGTCCTCGACCCGGGCGTAGCCGAAGACGAGGAAGACGAAGTGGGCGAGCAGCGTCCACAGCAGGCTGAACCCGGTCCAGCGGTGCCAGCCGGTGAGCCGGTCCATGCCGAGGCGCCGGTCGAGCCACGGCAGCCGGGCGACCAGCAGCAACTGGAACGCCATCGCCAGCGCGCCGTACAGGCCGGCGAGCCGGCCGATGCCGATGCCGATGAGGACGTCGTCCGACGGTCCGGCGGAGAAGAACAGCGTGGTCACGGCGGCCACGTTGGTCCCGAGCAAGAGGAGGAGCCCGGCGCGTGCGGCGATCCCGGGACGGATCGCCGGGCGCGGTTTCACGGCGGTCTGCGTCATGGTGGTCACACGTGGTTCCTTCCGGTCCGGTTCAAGTGCCGAGCCTGCTGTGCCGACCTGTGACCTTTCTTGGCGGAAGCTGTCGGCTTCCTGTCGTCTGCGCTCCCACCTCGCCCTCGCGCGCGCGAGCACGGAGGATGGGCCTTGTGCACACCGAGAACCCCGTCCGTCTGCTCGTGGTGGACGACGAGCCGCATATCGCCGACCTGGTGGCCACCGTCGCCCGGTACGAGGGCTGGACGGCGGTCACCGCCGGTTCGGGCGAGGCCGCGCTGGAACGTGCCGCCGAGTTCGGGCCCGACATCGTCGTGCTCGACCTGATGCTGCCCGGCATCGACGGGTTCACCGTGCTCGACAAGCTCCGTGAGGGCGGGACGGCCGTGCCGGTCGTCTTCCTCACCGCGAAGGACGCCACCGCCGACCGTGTCGCCGGGCTCACCCGCGGCGGCGACGATTACCTGGTCAAACCGTTCTCCGTCGAGGAACTGATGGCGCGGCTGCGCGCGGTCCTGCGCCGGAGCGACAGCCGGTCCAGGTCGGCGGCGGTGCTCCAGGTCGGCGACCTGACCCTGAACGAAGACACCCGCGAGGTCGCGCGCGACGGCCGGATCGCCGAGCTGACGCCGACCGAGTACGAACTCCTGCGTTATCTCATGCGGCGTTCGCCCGCGGTGCTGACGAAGGCGCAGATCCTCGACCACGTCTGGGAATACGATTTCGGCGGCCGGTCCAATGTGGTCGAACTGGTCATCTCGCACCTGCGCCGGAAACTCGACGCCGGAAACGAACCGCTCATCCACACCGTGCGCGGCGTGGGGTACGTCGTCCGGCGGGCGGCGAGATGAAGACGCTGCGCCGGTGGTACGACGCCTGGCGCCGGTCCCGGCTCGGGACCCGGCTGGCGCTCGGGCTCGGCGCACTGGCGCTGGTCGTGTTCGCCGTGGTCGGCACCGTGATGGTCGGCATCATGAAGGGTTATCTGAACGACCGGCTCGACGAACAGCTCGCCAAGACCCAGATCAGCCAGGTGCCGTCACTGCGCACCACGCACGGCGGGAAACCGCAGCAGGCCTACGGCTGGTTCTCCGCGGTCTTCGCCGTGCGGAACGGCGACGCGCTGCCGCAGGCGGGCGGTTCCCTGCCGCTGGACACGAAGGCCCTCGCGAAGGTCGCGGAGGACGCGACGCAGACCGAAGTCCTTCGCACGGTCTACATCGAGGACAAGGGCACCTACCGCGTCCGGGCCTGCCCGATCGAACGGGACCGGGACATCGTCCTGGTCAGCGCCGCGCCGCAGGCGGAGCTGGACCGGACGGTCAGCCAGCTGGTGATGGTCGAGGTCGTCGCGTTCCTGCTGGCCTTGGCGGTGCTGGTGATCGCGGGACGGCTGGTGCTGCGGCGCGGGCTCCGGCCGCTGAGCGACATGGCCGGGACAGCGCACGACATCGCGTCGCACGACCTCACCGCGAACGCCGATCTCCCGGTGCGCGCGCAGGGGAACGGCGGCGGCGCCGAGGTCGAAGAACTGCGGACCGCGTTCAACGTGATGCTGGCGCATCTGGATTCCTCGCTGGTCGCGCGCACCGAGGCGAACGAGCGGCTGCGGCGGTTCATCGCCGACGCCTCCCACGAACTACGCACGCCGTTGACGTCGATCCGGGGCTACGCCGAGCTTTTCCGCTACGCCGCGGCGAACGAACCGGCCGAACGCGAGGCGCATCTGGCGAAGATCCGCGTGGAGACCGAGCGGATGAGCGTGCTCGTCGACGATCTCCTGCTCCTCGCGCGCCTCGACGCGCCGGAAACCGAGGCGCCGGTGCGACTGGTCGGCGTCGACCTCGCCGAACTGGTCACGGACGCGGGGGAGGCCTTCGCCGCCGGCCGCCCGGAGCATCCGCTGACGATCGGCGCGCTCCCGGAAGACGTCGTCCTGCAAGCGGATCCGGTACGCCTGCGGCAGGTGCTCGACAATCTCCTCGCCAACGCCGCCGTGCACACGCCGCCCAGGACGGCGGTCACGCTGTCCGCTTCGGCCTCGCCGGACGAGGTCTTCCTCCGGGTGGGCGACGCCGGACCGGGGATCCCGCCGGAGGTGCGCGAGCGGATCTTCGACCGGTTCTACCGGGTCGACACCGCCCGCACCCGCGGCAACGGCGGGACCGGGCTGGGGCTTTCGGTGGTGCTCTCGCTGGTGTCCGCGCACGGCGGGACGATCGAAGTCGCGAGCGTGCCGGGGGAGACGACCTTCACGGTGCGGTTGCCGCGACGGCGCTAGAAGTCCGTGAAGGCCTCCTTCCCTACGCTCAAGGTAGGGAAGGAGGCCTTCACGGACTTGGCGTGGCGCATCCCCACTGGCCTCAGCGGCACCAGCTGCCACAACGACTTCCGGTGCTTCACGCAGGCGAATCGCCGCCTTGGTCGGTGTCCTGAAGGACTCCTATGGGACGTTCACCGTCTCGAAGGGGGCCTTCAGGACACGGACTGACCGACCCGCGTCTTCACGTGGTCCGGCACCGTCCACTCGCGCACGAGGTCCACCGACGGTTCCGGTTCCCCGAACACGGTCCGCACCGGCAGCACCCCCGCCCACGAGAGGTCGGCCGCGACCTCGTCCTCGGGATCGTCGGGACCCTCGCCGCGCATCTTCACCGACGCCTCGGTCAGGTCCAGTTCCAGCACCGAAACCGACGCGAACTCCTTCGCGTCGACGTCGCGCGCGTGCTCCCAGGAGCCGGGCGCGAGGTGATCGGTCAGCACGCGGAGCCCGTGCATCTTCCGGTCGCGATCGGTGACCATCGTCGCCTTGCCCAGGATCACCGCGCTGCGGTAGTTCATCGAGTGGTTGTTGACCGAGCGCGCGTAGACGATGCCGTCGAGCAGGGTCACCGTCACGCAGATCTCGACGCCGTCGGAGTCGCGCATACTCTTCGCCCCGGTGGATCCGTGCAGGTAGAGCGTGTTCCCGTCGCGGCCGTAGCCGGTCGGGATGACCAGCGGGGCGCCGTCGCGCACCACGCCGAGGTGACAGATCAGGCCTTCGTCGAGCACCGCGTACAGCGCCGAGCGGTCGGTGAGCGCGCGGTTCTTCTTGCGGCCGAGAGTGGTCCTGTCGGTGGGAGAGAGCGGGGTGGACATGCGAGCAGTCTCACCCACCCGAGTGGCCTGTAATAACAGCCAATTCTTCTATACTTGGAAAGGCCACTTTCCAGCAGCGCGGAGCACAGCATGTCCGACACCGCCCTCCCGGTCAGCCTCGACCGCGAATCGCTCGTCCCGCTCGCGGTGCAGCTGGCCGACGCGTTGCGCGCGGCCGCGGGTGAGGGGCATCTGCGTGGCGGCGACAGGCTGCCCTCCACCCGGGCGCTCGCGCACCGGCTCGGCGTCAGCCGCACGGTGACGTCGGCCGCGTACGAGCAGCTTCACGCCGAGGGGTGGATCGCGGGCCGCCACGGCTCCGGCACCTATGTCACCACGGCGCCGCCCGCGGGCCGGTCGTCGAAAGGCCCCGCACCCGGTGTGGCCGCGAAACCGCAGACGCTGCTCGACCTCACTCCGGGCGTGCCGTGGGCCGAAGGTGTCGAGAAGGCCGCCTGGCGCCGCGCCTGGCGGGCCGCGTCCGACCCCAGCCCGACCTATCGCGAGGACAGGTCCGGTCTGCCCGCCTATCGGGACGCCGTGTCCGAACATCTGCTGCGGCACCGCGGCCTCGCCGCCGGAACCGTGATGGCCACCGGCGGCACGACGGCGGCGGTGATCGAACTCGCGGGCGCGGTGCTCACGCGCGGCGACCGGGTCGCGATCGAGGAGCCGGGCTACCAGCGTGCGACGCAGGCGTTCCGGCGGGCCGGGCTGGAGGTCGTCCCGGTCCCGGTCGACGAGGAGGGCCTGTGCCCGGACGCCGTCCCGCCCGGCGTGCGCGCCGTCTACTGCTCGCCCGCCCACCAGTACCCGCTCGGCAGCCGGATGAGCGCGTCCCGCCGCGTCGAACTGGTCGAACGCGCCCGCGCCGAGGGCATGCTGGTGATCGAGGACGACTACGACGGCGAGCTGCGGTTCGACGTCGCGCCCCTGCCACTGCTGGCCGCGCTCGCGCCCGACGTCGTCGCGCATCTCGGGACCACGAGCAAGATCCTCACCCCGGCGCTGGGCGCGGGCTGGATGGTCGCGCCGCCGCAGGTCGCGGCCGCCGTGCTGGAGTACCGCGAAGCCACCGGGACGCGTCCGTCGCCCGCCGGGCAGCGCGTGCTCGTCGAACTCGCGCGGCACGGCGACCTCGGCCGTCATCTGCGGCGGCTCCGCCGGGAGCTTTCGGAGCGCCGGTCGCTGGTCTCGGCGACCCTGACTTCGGCGGGGGTCCCGGTGCTCGGGGACGACGCCGGCGCGCATCTCGTGGTCCCTTGTGGATCGGCGCGGGAAGAAGCGGAGCGGCTGGTGGCCGCGGAACGCGCCGGGATCCGGCTCGACGGTCTGGTCCGGCATTTCGTCGGCACGCCGACGGTGTTCGGGAACCTCATCGGCTACGCGGGGTGTTCGCGGGAGGTCCTGCGGTCCGCGCTCAAGCCGCTCTTGCATGTGCTCGGCTAGCGGACGCGGGGTCCGCGACCACGGCAGATACAGTGCTGGCATGAGTTCTCAGAAGATCCGGGTGGCCGTCGTCTTCGGCGGGCGTAGTACCGAACACACGATTTCGTGTGTTTCCGCGGGCAGCATCCTCGCGAACCTGGATCCTGAGCGGTTCGAAGCGGTACCGGTCGGGATCACCCCGCAGGGCGGTTGGGTGCTCGGCACCGGCGACCCCGCCCAGCTGAGTATCCAGGGCCGCGAACTCCCCTCGGTCGAAAGCGGCAAGGCACTGGTGCTGGCGGGCGACCCGACCAGCCGCGAACTCGTTTCGCTGGAACCCGGCCGGGAGACCGAGGTCCTCAGCGCCGTCGACGTCGTCTTCCCGGTACTGCACGGCGCCTTCGGCGAGGACGGCACGATCCAAGGCCTGCTGGAGATGGCCGGAATCCCCTACGTCGGCCCCGGCGTGTTCGCCAGCGCGGCCGCGATGGACAAGGAATACGCGAAGAAACTCCTTGCCGCCGAAGGGATCCCGGTCGGCAAGTACGTCGCGCTCCGGCGTGATCAGTCCACTTTGGATGATTCTGCACGCGAACACCTCGGCCTGCCGGTGTTCGTGAAACCGTCCCGCGCCGGTTCTTCGATCGGGATCAGCAAGGTGACGTCGTGGGACGACCTCGACGCGGCCGTCGCGCTGGCCCGCCGCACCGATCCCAAGGTCCTCGTCGAGGCGCGGTCCGTCGGCCGCGAGGTCGAATGCGGCGTCCTCGAATTCCCGGACGGCCGCGTCGAAGCGTCGCTGCCGGCCGAGGTCCGCGTGCTCTCCGAAGAAGAGGGCGCCTGGTACGACTTCGAGACCAAGTACCTCGGCGACGACGCCGAACTCGACATCCCCGCCAAACTCGACGACGACGTCACCGCGCGCGTCCGGGCCATGGCCGTCGAGGCGTTCCGCGCGCTGGACTGCCAGGGCCTCGCCCGCGTCGACTTCTTCGTCGGCGAAGACGGCGAACCGAGCATCAACGAGGTCAACACCATGCCCGGCTTCACCACGAAGTCGGCCTACCCGAAGATGTGGGAAGTCACCGGCGTCGACTACCCGACCCTGCTGACCACCCTCATCGACACGGCGATCGCCCGGGGCACCGGCTTGCGCTGACAGGTGCTTGACCTCCAGCGGGCCGGAGGTCCGGGGCGGCGGGCACGGTCGTGGCGCTGCCGGACGACACCTTCCCGGTCCCGGAAGGGCTCGGCCCACGGGAAGCGCTCGCCTTCCTCGACGACGGCAGCGCCGCGCCGGCCCTGGTGGAGCGGACGCCGGTGCGACGTGGTGGGCGGGTGCTGGTGTCGCCGGGCGTCGGCGGCCTCGGCAGCGTGCTGGTGCAACTGCTCGACGCGGCGGGACCGCGCTGCTCGCCGACGGCGGCAGGTTCTCCGGCTACGGCATGTCCAGCGGCGCGGAGACCGGGATCGGCGACGAAGGCCGCGTATCTCGACATCGAGGCGCGGCGGGTACACCGGCAAGGTCCTGTCTCAAAACCGCAGGGGCACCGGGGGGAGGTTCGCGGCCATGACGTCCGAAACGGTCTGCAGCGGCCCGGTGCCCGCGGTGTTCGGCACGGTGAGCGCGGTGTAGACGGGGCGGTCCACGACGAACCAGGTCGCGGCGCCCTCACCCTCGACCTGCAGCCATTGGACGGTGTTGATCGTCCGCAGCTGCGAGGTACGCGTCAGCTCCGGTGGTTTGCCGAGCCCGCACCGCAGGACCACGGGGTCGCCGGTGCCCCAGCCGACCGTCGCCTGGGGGGCGGGGTCGGCCAGCTTCCGCCGGACCAGGGTGTTCCCGGACGACGTGAGCTCGTGCGGGAGCGCGCCGACGAGCTTCGCGCATTCGGGGGCGCCCGACTGCGGCGCGTCGACCGGGACGAGCGGGAGCGGACCGTCCGCGGCGGGGGCCTGGGGCTCCGCGCCGCGGGTCAGACCGAAGACGGCCGCACCCGCGACGAGCAGGACCGCCAGGCAGGCGGCCGCGATCAGCAGTGGTTTCGGGGGAGCGCCGGTGTCCGTGTCAGCCACCGGTCAACTACACCACCTCTTACAGATGCACGACCGGGCAGGTCAGCGTCCGAGTGATGCCTTCCACGTTCTGCACCTTCGCGACGACGAGCTGGCCGAGCTGGTCGACCGTGTCGGCCGCGGCCTTGACGATGACGTCGTACGGGCCGGTGACATCCTCCGAACTGGTGACACCGGAGATGGTGGAGATCTCCGCGGCGACCGCGGCGGCTTTGCCGACCTCGGTCTGGATGAGGATGTATGCGTGGACCACGGCGCGCCCCTTCGTCTGTCTTAGTTCGCTCAAGGTAGGAACGTTGTAGCAACGTATCGCCAGCCCCGGGAAAAACCTAGGGCTTCCGACTATCGGTGATCGACATTTGTCCGGACAAGAGAAAACGGAGGTGACGGGTGTCACCGAAAGACGGCACGGTCGCCGGGACCGGTGAATTCCGGTTGATCGAGGCAGTGACGGCCGGCCGGAAACAGCCGGGGACGACACTGCTCGGACCGGGGGACGACGCGGCCGTGGTGGCCACTCCGGACGGACGGACGGTGGTCTCCACCGACGTCCTCGTGCAGGGCGTGCACTTCCGCCTCGACTGGTCCAGCGCCGACCAGGTCGGCCGCAAGGCGGTCGCGGTGAACCTCACCGACATCGCCGCCATGGGTGCCCGCCCGACGTCCGTCCTCATGGGATTCGCCTGCCCGTCGGACACCGAGACGGCGCTCGTCACCGAACTCACCCAGGGCATGTGGGCCGAAGCCGACCGCGCCGGCGTCGGGATCGTCGGCGGCGACATGGTGCGGGCCGACCAGATCGTGATCAGTGTCACCGCGCTCGGCGACCTCGGCGGCCGGGAACCGGTGAAACGCTCCGGCGCCCGCCCCGGCGACGTCGTCGCGGTCTGCGGACGGCTGGGCTGGGCCGCCGCCGGTCTCGCCGTACTGGGGCGCGGTTTCCGCTCACCGGTCAGCGTGGTCAACGCGCAGCGTTGTCCCGAACCGGACTACGAGGCCGGGATCCGCGCGGCCGACGGCGGCGCGACGTCGATGATCGACGTGTCCGACGGGCTGCTGTCCGACCTCGGTCACATCGCGGCGGCTTCCGGTGTGGGCATCGACGTGCGGACGGCCGATCTCGACGTGTCGACCAGGCTGACCGAGGTCGGCACCGCGCTCGGGGCGGACCCGCTGAAGTGGGTGCTGACCGGCGGCGAAGACCACGCGTTCGCGGCCACCTTCCCCTCCTTCGCCGACCTGCCGGAGGGCTGGTCGGAGATCGGCGTCGTCACCATGCCGGATTCGGGGGTGACGGTGGACGGAAAGCGTTACGGACACTCGAACGGCTGGGAACACTGGCGCCAGTAGCCGGGCCGATCCCGGACGACGCGAGCTAATCTCACGTTCATGGATCTCCGTGTGCTGCCCTACGACCAGCCCGACGCGGTGAAGCTGCTGGCCGAGGCCCAGCTCGAGCTCGCCGCCCGGTACGGCGGCGAGGACGAGACACCGATGGACGCGGCGCAGTTCGCCTCGCCGCGGGGGCTGTTCCTGGCCGCTTACCTGGACGACGTCCCGGTCGCCTGCGGTGCCTGGCGCGCGCACGACGGGCCGGAGCCCCTGCTGCCCGGCGACGCCGAGATCAAGCGCATGTTCGTGACGGCTTCCGCACGAGGCCGCGGGCTCGCCCGGGCGATCCTCGCCGAGCTGGAGCGGACGGCCGCCGGGGCCGGGCGGTCGCGCATGGTGCTGGAGACCGGGGACAAGCAACCGGAAGCCATCGCGCTGTACCTGTCCGCGGGTTACCGGGAAATCCCGGGATTCGGGTACTACAAGGACGAGCCGGAGAGCATCTGCTTCGGAAAGGCACTGGTGTAGAGAACGCATGCCGATCTACGCGCTGGGAGACCTCGAACCGTCGATCCACCCGGACGCCTACGTCCATCCCGACGCGACGGTGATCGGCGACGTCCGGATCGCGGCCTTCGCGTCGGTATGGCCGCAGACGGTGCTGCGCGGCGACAACGGGCACATCGGGATCGGCGAGCGGTCCAACGTCCAGGACGGCTGCGTCCTGCACTGCACCCGGCGGGACCCGACGGTGATCGGGAAGTCCTCGGCGGTCGGGCATTCCGTGCACATCGAAGGCGCGCGGATCGGCGACGGCTGCCTGATCGCGTCGGGATCGGTGGTGCTGAACGGAAGCGTCGTCGAGGACGGCGGGATGGTCGGCGCGGGCGCGGTGCTCTCCTACGGGTCCCGTGTGGACAGTGGGTGGATCGCGCTCGGCGTCCCGGCGAAGACACGGCCGAACACGTCGTTCGGGCCGGACATGATCAAGCTCGTCGTCGACGGGTACGTCGAGCGCGCGGCACGGTTCCGGGGCGAGCTTCGGCGGCTGGATTGAGCCGTCGTCGCGATAGTCGGTGACGCGAACCCCCGCGACGAGAGGACTGGTCGCGGGGTCTCGGGCGGGCGGGAAAAGGCGCCCCGACCGGCCTGGGTAAGCTCGCTCGCCGTGACCGCACGACCGCTGCAGGACATCGTCGAAGCAGGCTGGGCGCAGGCCCTCGAACCGGTGGCGCCGCAGATCGCCGCGATGGGGGAGTTCCTCCGCGCGGAGATCGCCGCCGGCCGGACCTACCTCCCGGCGGGTGAACACGTGCTGCGCGCGTTCCAGCAGCCGTTCCACGACGTACGGGTGCTGATCGTCGGGCAGGACCCGTACCCGACGCCCGGGCACGCGGTCGGGCTGAGCTTCTCGGTGGCGCCGGACGTCCGGCCGATCCCGAAGAGCCTGATCAACATCTACAAGGAATACTGCGAAGACCTCGGGTACCCGTTGCCGTCGAACGGCGATCTGACGCCGTGGGCCGACCAGGGCGTCCTCCTGCTCAACAGGGCACTGACGGTGCAGCCCGGCAAGTCGAACTCGCATCAGGGCAAGGGCTGGGAAGAGGTCACGGAGCAGGCGATCAAGGCCCTCGCCGCGCGGGACGAGCCGATGGTCGCGATCCTGTGGGGCCGCAACGCCCGGAACCTGAAGCCGATGCTGGGGAAGGTGCCGTGCATCGAGTCGGCGCACCCGAGCCCGCTTTCGGCGCACTCCGGCTTCTTCGGCTCGCGTCCCTTCAGCCGGGCGAACCAGCTGCTCGCCGACCAGGGCGCCGGCGCCGTGGACTGGAAGCTCCCTTAACCCCAGGACCGTAGTGAGCAGCGGCCCAGAGCCTTCCGGCACCGGGTCGCTACCCTCGCTGGAACAGCGAGGAGGTTACGGGTGCGGGTGCTGGACGTGGCGGCGGTGTCGGCTTGGTCCGCGGCCTGTGTGCACAGCCTGTCGGTGCTGCGGCCGGCGATCGACGGCATCAACGTGTACCCGGTCGCCGACTCGGACACCGGCTCCAACCTGCTGTTCACCATGACCGCGGCCCGCGACGCGCTCGCGGAGGCCGAGCCGGGGACCACGGCGGAGGCGCTGGCGGCCTTCGCCAAGGGCGCGGTCGCGGCGGCCAAGGGCAACTCGGGTGTGATCATGTCGCAGGTCGTGCGCGGGATCGCCGAGTCGGCGGCCGCCAGGGACCTCGACGGGCCGGGGCTCGCGGCGGCACTCGCGCGGGCCGACCGGGTCGCCACCGGCGCGGTGAGCCGCCCGGTCGCCGGCACCATCCTGACCGTGCTCCACACCGTCGCGGCGACGGTCCGCGACGCGACCGGGTCACTCGAAGAGGTGGCCACGACAGCGGCGAGCGTCGCCGCCGAAGCGCTCGAAGAGACGCCGAAGCAGCTGCCCGTCCTGGCCGTGGCGGGCGTGGTCGACGCCGGCGCCCGCGGCCTGGTCGCGGTCCTCGACGCGCTTTCCGGCGTGATCTCCGGCGGCGTCACCGAGCCGGAACACCCGCTCGAAGCCCCTGTCCACGCCACGATCGACGCACCGGCGGCGTGGGAGGTCATGTACCTCCTCGACGGCGTCGAAGAAGACAGTCTCCCCGCGCTCCGCAAGACACTCAGCGGGCTCGGCGACAGCGTCACCGTCGCGGGCGACGGTGACGGCAGCTTCGCCGTCCACGTGCACTGCGCGGACATCGGCGCGGCGCTGGAGGCCGGGATCGACCTCGGCCGCCCGCGCCGGGTCCGCGTCGAGCCGCTGATCACGCCCGCCCCGGTCGAGGTCGGCGGCGGGATCGACCGTTCGGTGGTCGCCGTGGTCCACGGCGGCCCGCTGGCGGAACTCCTGCGTGCCGAGGGGGTCGCGGTGCTGTCCGTGCCGCAGGGCGTCGAGCCGACCGTCGAGGAGATGCTGGGCCTGATCAACGACGCCTCCGGACACCACGTCACGGTGCTCCCGGGCGGCCACCAGCTCACGGCGGCGGCCGACGCGGCGGCCGGGCACGCGATGGCCGCCGACCGCGACGTCGTCGTCATCCCGTGCGTGTCCCCCGTCCAGGTGCTCGCCGCGCTGGCCGTGCACGACGCGGGCCGCCGCACCAACGACGACGTGGTCGCGATGGCCGAAGCGGCGGCCGCCACCAGGCGTGGCGAACTGCGGATCGCGCGCGAGGAATCGCTAACCTGGGTGGGCAGGGCGCAGGCCGGTGACGTCGTCGGCCTCGTGGACGGCGAGGTCGTGCTGATCGAGCCCGCGCCCGCCTCGGAGACGGACCTGGTCGCGGCCGCGGTCAGCGTGCTGAACCGGATGCTGGCCCTCGGCGGCGAACTGGTCACCGTGCTGACCGGGGTCGACTCGCCGGTCCGGCTGCCCGGCGAGCTCGCCGATCAGCTCCGCCTGGAACATCCCGAGATCGAGCTGACGAGTTACGCCGGCGGCCAGTCCGACGCCGTGCTGCTGATGGGGGTGGAGTGACCGCATGACCAACCTGCGAGCGGACCTCAAGCTGGTCGTGGGCGCGGCGACGGCGAAAGCGCTCGACAAGGGTCTCAAGATCCAGACGGTCAGCGACCTGCTGCGGCACTATCCGCGCCGCTACGCCGAACGCGGTCAGCTCACCGACATCGCCGGGCTCGAACTCGGTGAGCACGCGACGGTGATGGCGCGGATCGAGCGGGTCAACCGGCGCAGCATGAAGTCGCGCAGCGGGACCCTGCTCGAAATGGTGATCACCGACGGCAAACGCCGTCTGCAATGCACCTTCTTCAACCAGGCCTGGCGCGAAAAGGACCTCGTCCCCGGCAAGAACGGTCTCTTCGCGGGCAAGGTCACCGCCTTCCGCGACGTTTTGCAGCTGGCGAACCCCGAGTACGAACTGTTCGACGCGGAGCGCCAAGCCGAGGCGATGGACGACTTCCTCGCCGAGATCATCCCGGTCTACCCGGCGGCACAGGGGATCCCGACCTGGGTGATCGCCAAGGCCGTCCGGCAGGTGCTGGACGTGCTGGAGGTCGACGAGGACCCGATGCCGCCCGAACTCCTTGCCCAGTACGGCCTGCCCAGCCTGGAAAGCGCGCTGCGCGGCATCCACCGCCCGTCGAGCTGGGAGGCGCTGAACGAGGCGCGCCGACGGCTCAAATGGGACGAGGCGATGGCGGTGCAGCTGATTTTCGCGCAGCGGCGGCATTCCCTGGTCTCCCGGCCGGCGAAGGCCTCCCCGCGCACGGAGGACGGGATCCTCGACGCCTTCGACAAGCGGCTCCCGTTCGCGCTGACCTCTGGCCAGGAGGAGATCGGCGAGGAGATCGCGCGGGACCTGTCCACCGACCATCCGATGAACCGGTTGCTGCAGGGTGAGGTCGGTTCCGGCAAGACCGTGGTGGCACTGCGCGCGATGCTCCAGGTCGTCGATTCCGGGCGGCAGGCGGCGATGCTCGCGCCGACGGAGGTACTGGCCGCGCAGCACGCCCGTTCCCTGCGCGAGATGCTCGGCGACCTCGGACAGGCCGGTGAACTCGGCGGCGCGGAGAAAGCGACCCGGGTGACCCTGCTGACCGGGTCGATGGGCGCCAAGGAACGCAAGAAGGCGCTGCTGGAGACCGTCAGCGGCGAGGCCGGGATCGTCGTCGGCACGCACGCGCTGATCCAGGACACCGTGTCCTTCGCGGATCTCGGGCTGGTCGTGGTCGACGAGCAGCACCGGTTCGGCGTCGAGCAGCGGGACGCGCTGCGCTCCCGCGGTGCCGACGAGACCAGCCCGCACGTGCTCGTCATGACGGCGACGCCCATCCCGCGGACGGTCGCGATGACCGTCTACGGCGATCTGGAGATCTCCGCGCTGCGCGTCATGCCCGCCGGCCGGTCGCCGATCGCGACGTCGGTCGTGCCGGTCGCGGAACGGCCCGCGTGGCTGGACCGGGCCTGGCAACGGGTCCGCGAGGAATGCGGCAAGGGACACCAGGCCTACATCGTCTGCCCCCGCATCGGCGACGAACCGGCGTCGGACAAGGGCGACAAACGGCCGCCGCTCGCGGTGCTCGACGTCGCGCCGGATCTCGCCGAGGGCGATCTGAACGGTCTGAAGATCGGCGTGCTGCACGGCCGGATGCCCAGTGACGACAAGGACGCCGTGATGCAGGCGTTCTCCGGGGGCGAGCTGGACGTGCTCGTGGCGACCACGGTGATCGAGGTCGGCGTGAACGTGCCGAACGCGACCGCGATGGTGATCATGGACGCCGACCGGTTCGGCATCAGCCAGCTGCACCAGCTGCGCGGCCGCGTCGGCCGGGGGAGCGTGCCGGGGCTGTGCCTGCTGGTCACCGAAGCGCTGGACGGGACGACCACCCGCGAGCGGCTGGCCGCCGTCGAGTCCACGACGGACGGTTTCGAACTGTCCAGAATGGACTTGGAGCTCCGGCGCGAGGGCGACATCCTCGGTGCCGCGCAGTCGGGGAAGAAGTCGACCCTGAAACTGCTTTCGCTGCTGCGTGACGAGGACGTCATCGCCGAGGCCCGGGCCCGGTCGTTGGAAATCGTCGAAAAGGACCCGGCCTTGGGCAATTACCTGGGGCTCGCCCATCTGATCGCCGACGTCGTCGACGAAGATCGCGTGGAGTACCTGGAAAAAAGCTGACATGAACAGCTCTGCCCGATCGGACCTTGTCGCCGGGCGGGCCGAGGGCTTTCCTTGTTCTGCACAGCCTCGTGCCGTGCGCGCGAGGAGGCCGGGATGACGTCGACGGTGCGGGTCCATCAGCTCGCCGGGTCCGAAGCGGGCATCGGCGGTCAAGTCGAACTCCTCGTGAGCGGGCGCTCGGCGTGATGACCGGCGAACGGCGCGCCCTGATCATCGCCAACGGCGAGTACGACAACCCCGGCTTGAGCGCGCTGCGGTCCCCGGCGGCCGACGCCGAGGCACTCGCCGAAGTCCTCGCCGACCGCAACATCAGCGAGTTCGACGTCCAGGTGGTGCGCGACGAGACGGCGCACGTGATCGCGAGCCGGATCGAGGACCTGTTCGCCGACAGCGCGCCCGACGACGTCCTGCTGGTGCACTTCTCCTGCCACGGCTTGAAAAGCGAGTCGGGCGAGTTGTTCTTCGCCGCCCGCAACACCCGGCCGGAGCGGCTGGCGTCGAGTGCCGTCCCGGCCGATTTCGTCCAGCGCTGCATGCGGATGAGCCGGTCGCGCAGCATCGTGCTGCTGCTGGACTGCTGCTACGGCGGGGCGTTCGGGCAAGGGGTCGCGGTCCGGGCTTCCGGCGAGGCAGGGGTCCTCGACGCCTTCCCCGGCGGCGGTTTCGGCGGCCGTGGCCGCGCGGTGATCACCGCTTCGAACTCCATCGAGTACGCCTTCGAGGGTGATCACCTCGCCGACGACCACGCCCGGCCGTCGGTGTTCACGTCCGCGCTGGTCGACGGGCTCCGCACGGGAGACGCGGACCGCGACGAGGACGGCTGGATCGCGCTCGGCGAGCTCTACGACTATCTGTTCGACAGCGTCCGCGAGCGGACTCCCCACCAGACACCCAGCCGTGACATCGAGATGCAGGGGGAGCTCTACCTGGCCAGGAGCAGACGGCGGCGGATCAAACCGTCGCCGGTCCCGGCCGATCTGCGCGCGGCGAGCGAGGACACGAACAGCTTCACCCGGCTCGGCGCGGTGACGGAACTGCGGCGCCGTCTGCTGAGCGAGAACCTTTCCGTCGCCGTCGGCGCCTACGAACTCCTTTCCACGATGGCGCAGACCGACATCCAGCACGTCGCCGAAGCGGCCGACCACGCCCGGCGGGAAGCATGGGTGCGGGCCGAGCCCGAGGTGCTGCGCTTCGGCGAAGTCGTCCAGGGGACGGCGGCGACGGTGCGGATCCGGCTGGCCGGTCCGCCGGTCGCGAAGCTCTGCCGGTTCGCGTCGTCGCATCCCTGGCTACGGGTGACCGAAGTCGCCGACGGGGCCGAGATCTCGTTGGACCGCGCGGAGACCGGTGCGTACGACGGGCGGGTCACGGTGACCGGACCGACCGGGGAACTGGTGGTCGCGGTGGAGGGGCGGGTGGTGGCCGAGCCCGTTCCCGATCCGGTGCCGGAACCGGTTTCGGAGCCCGAGCCCGTTCCCCGGCCTCGGCCCGACCCCGCCCCGGCGCCGAAACTCGCGCCGCCGCCGCTCGAAGACGTCCGGGGACCCGATCGGGCCGGGGAGGATCCGATTGCGGTCACCGCCGGGTTGCTCGGGATCGCGGCGGGCCTCTACCTGTTGATCGTCGCGTTCCTGCTCGGTGGCAGGCTGGACGAATTCTTCTCCGACGGCGGCTGGATCGCCTTCCTGCTCGCGATCTTCGCCCTCGCGTCGGGTGCCGCGACGCTGCGGAAGAAGACCAGGCCGATGGTCGGGCCGGGTCTGCAATGCGGTCTGGCGCTGCTCTCGGCGATGCCGTTCGGCCCGGCTTCGCTGGTCCTCGCGGATCTGGTGATGGTGAGTGCCGCCGTCTGCGCGCTGGTGGCGATGCGGCGCGACCGGAGCTTCCGGCTCGTCCTGGGTAAACCGCAGGACCTCTTCGCCTGGGGGACCCTGGGGCTGGGGATCATCGGCACGACCGGGCTAGCCGTCGAAGCCGGGGAGTTGTACGACTACTCGTCGAGCCGGGCCGACGAGGCCACGATCTACGTCGTGCTCTCGGTGCTGCTCCTGATCGCGACGGCGGCCGGGACGCTCGTCCGGCCCAACGCGTTCCGCGTGGCGTTCACCGGGGGTGCGGCGTCGGGCGGCGTCGTCATGGTCTGTGCGCTGTACTTCGCGATGCCGAGCAGTTCGAGCGTGACCGGTGCGGGCTGGGGCATCGCGCTGGGAGCGGTGCTCGCGCTCGCCGCCGTCACCGGTTTCGCCGCGTTCGGAAAGACGGCGGAGGTCTGACCATGGCCACGATCCGGCCCGCGACCGTCGACGACGCCTGGCCCATCGCCGAGGTGAACATCCGGTCGTGGCAGTCGGCATACCAGGGCCTGCTGCCCGAGGTCTACCTTCGCGACCTTTCGCTCGAAGGCCGGGCCGCCCGCTGGCAGCGGATCCTCGCCGACCCCGCCAGCCAAGGCGACGTCCTGGTCCTCGTGGACGGCGGAACGCTGCTCGGGTTCACCGCCGTCGACCGGATCCGCGGCGAACTGCGCGCGATCTACCTCGCGCCGGAACGCTGGGGCACGGGACTGGGCCGGCTCCTGCACGACACCGCCGTCGGCGCGCTGCGGGAATCGGGACACCGGCAGGCGACACTCTGGGTGCTCGACACCAACGAACGCGCGCAACGGTTCTACGCCGCCGCCGGATGGGTGCCGGACGGCGCGAAGAGATCCGACACCATTCCCGGCGAAGACGTCTTGCTTTCCGAAGTGCGTTACCGGATCGACCTCGTCAGCGGGTGAACCAGGCGCGTTCTTCGGGCTTGTTGAGCGTGACGATGACGGCGACGGCGATGGCCATCCCGATCAGCTGGGTGATCGCGCCGCCACTGAACAGGCTGATCGCCCCCAGGACCACGACCAGTCCTTCCACCGCGATGACCGTCGGCCGCACCCAGGCCGAACCGCGGGAGATCCGCACCGCGCACGCGACCAGCACGACGGCGACCACGAAGCCGAGTATCGCCAGAGCCAGCGGGAGCCCGGCGTCCTCGTTGCCGTGGTCGAGTTCGTTGACCGCGAGTGAGGTCACGAGTGCGCTGACGAGGACGTTGAGGACCGCCTGTACCCAGAGGAAGACACGGACGAACTTGAGCTGGCGCGGCATTTCCAGCGGCTTGCTCCGGACTTCTTCGGTCATGACGGGGCTCCCTCTCTTGGCACGGAGAGACCAGTCTGGTCGCGGAAGCCGTCGGCGTCGACGGCAAAACTGTCCTCAACCAGATGGCGGACTGTGGGTATTTCGGCCGCGATCTCCGCCGCGGCTTCGCGCTATAGCTACGCTTTCGGCTTCAATTCACTCTGCAGTGTTGTCCTGACGTTTTCATTGTTGCCTAAAATTAGGAACACGGGTTCGACTCTTGTTGGTATTCTTGGGAAGTGTCCGAGATGATCCTTCCCGAGTTGCCGCCGCAGTTGTGGCTGTGGCGTGGTTCGCTGATCTCGCCGGGCTGACCAATGGTGAGGCCGGTGCGATCGTGAATCGCGCGGTCGCCTTGAATCCCACCCGCGCTCTCGATGGTTCCGAAGTGCCTCCGTTCGCGCCCGCTACAAGGGGCTTAGCGGCGGAGGGTTTGGTCGGACATGAGCGGATCGATCAGATCCTGAAGGTGTCGAAGAAAATCCCGCTCGACACGCCCGCCGAAGACCGGAGGGCCGCGGAAGAAGCCTCGACGACGAATTTGGCGCCCGGACCGCAGCCGTGCTGGAGGCGTACGCGAGGCGTCGCCCGACCGATGAGTTCGGCCAAGCCGACTGGCGCACCAAGGCCGAACGTCAGGGTGAGGCGTCGGCCGACATCCTCGACCTCGCCATCGCCTGTCCGGATCAGCCCGGGACCTCCGGCTGCCGGACCCTGGTGCAGGTCACCATCGGCCTCGACGGCGACGGGTCCCTCGGCATGCCCGCAGGTCGAAGAGGGTTACTCCACCCAGCCCTCAAGGGAAGCCGGACTCTGCCGCGAGACCCGACGTCCTCGGTCGCGTCTGCTGTCTTGAAGGCCAGTGGAAGGCCGTAACCCGACACCGCAAGAAGCCCCGAAACGGCCCCAAAGACGTTCCTAATCGCGCGACTTCCGCACGAACGCGCCGTCCCGCGCGGCGACGGCAACCGCCCGCGCCGCGACCCGCGCATCGGCCAGTCCGGCGCCTTCCCGCGAAAGGAACAGCCGGTAGAACATCGGCCCGCAGACCGCCCGGATCACGTTGTCGCCATCGGTGCCAAGAGGGACTTCGCCCCGCGCGACGGCCCGCTCCACGATGGGCGCCATCCGTGAGTGCCGGTCTTGGTAGAAGTCGTGCAACGCTTCGGCGGCCGGTGGGGACTGGAACGCCGCCGAGACCGACGCGGTCGGCAGTTCCTTGAGTTCCGGTTCGGTGAACCACCGCACGACTTCCGCCGCCACTTCGTACAGATCGTCCTCGAAGGACCCGGTGTCGGGGGCCGTCCAGTCGTCTTCGGCGCCCATCTGCAGCGCGGCGGCGACGAGGCCGTCCGGCGAGGACCAGCGCCGGTACACGGTGGTCTTGTGCACCCCGGACCGTTCGGCGACCGCGTCCACGGTGAGTGCGCCGAAGCCGCGTTCGGCCAGCAGGTCGAGGGTGGCGTGCAGGACGGCCTGGCGGGTCCGTTCGGTCCGGCCGCCCGGCCGCTGGGTACCGGAGGTTGCCAAGTGCTACTCCTGTTGCGTTAGGGTGCCCAGTATGTCAGACATCGAGCGGATCGCCGCGCTCATCGGGGACGCGAAGATCGTCGCCATCGGCGAGAACAACCACCACGTCCACGAGTTCGGGGACCTGCGCAAGCGTTTGCTCCAGCATCTCGTCGAGCACCGCGGCTTCCGGGTGCTCGGTTTCGAGTCCGGCTTCGCCGAGGGGAAGCTCGTCGACGACTGGCTCCGGGGTGCACCCGGCGACGTCGCCGACATCGGCCGCGACGGCTTCACCTTCTCCCTCGGCGAGTCGCCCGAAGCGCACGAAATGCTGACCTGGCTCCGTGAACGCGGCGACGTCCGGTACTTCGGGCTCGACGTGCCGAGTTCCGCGGGTTCGCCCGTTCCGGCGCTGGAAGCCGTCCGCGCTTACCTGTCCACTGTGGACGGGGCCGCCACCGGCCTGGTGGACGCCGCCATCGAGGCGACCAAGGGCTACGCGTCCGTCAGCAGCGCGGAGTCGCCCGCCAAGTACACGGCCCTCGACGCGCCGGCGCGGGACAAAGCCACCGCCGCGCTCGCGAGGCTCGGCGCGCACCTGACCTCGTCGCGTCCGGTGTACGGCGACAACGAAGCGCAGGCGATCGCCGAACACCACGTCGAGGGCGCTTCGCGCGTCGACAGCTACCTCACCGAGATCGCCGCGATGATGGCGGGCGAGGCGCCCGCCTTGCTGGGCGGTTCGCGCGACGCGTACATGGCCTCCACCGTCCGGTTGATCCGTCGGCTGCTCGGCGACGACACGAAGATCGTCGTGATGCTCCACAACGGACACCTGCAGCGCACGCCGTTCGAGCCCGTTCCCGGCATCACCAACCCCGCGGCCGGGACGCATTTGGCTGCCGAGTTCGGCGACGACTACTTCGCGCTGGCGCTCACCGCCGTCGGGGGCAAGACCACCGGCCTCGAGCCGGATCCCGGGGCCCGCCTCGGTTTCACCGTGTACGAACATGACCTCGACGCACCGGCCGCGGGCAGCGTCGAATCCGAAGGACCGGGCCTGATCGACCTCCGCGCACGGCGTGGCACCGAAGGACCCCGGAGCATCCGTCACGCGCATATGTTCAACCCCGTCGACGTCGTCAGCGCCTTCGACGCGCTCGTCTGCCTCCCGGAGTCGACGGTCAGCGGACACCTCCGGCCAGCCCCAACCGATCGGGTGACGACCGGAGCTTGAGGTTGCCACCCGTGGGTGACAGGCGTAGGCCCGAGGCATGATCATTCGACCGGTACGGGTCCTGGCCGCACTCACCCTCCTGGTCCTCGTGGCGCAGCCTGCCTCCGCGACGGAGGTCCAGCAGAACCCGCCGAACTGGGGCTTGGACCGCATCGACCAGCGAACGGGCCTCGACCAGCTCTATCACTACGAGACCGACGCCAAGGACGTCACCGTCTACGTGATCGACAGCGGTGTCGACGCCGCCCATCCGGACTTCGGCGGCCGCGTGAAGCCCGGGAAGGACTTCCTCGACGGGGGCTCGGACACCTCCGATGCCAACGGTCACGGCACCTACCTGGCCGGCGTCGCCGCGTCGAGGACCTTCGGCGTCGCGAAGGCCGCGCAGATCGTCCCGGTGCGGGTGATCGACGCCCAGGGCGGCGGCGCCACGGACAAGATCATCGCGGGTATCGACTGGGTGACGCAGAACGCGCACCAGCCCGCGGTCGCCGTCCTCGGCATCGGCGGCGCGGCCAACGACCAGCTCGACGCCGCCGTCCGCGCGCTCGCCGCGGTCGTCCCGATCGCCGTCCCGGCGGGCGGCGAGGCCGCCGACGCGGGCAAGTTCTCCCCGGCCAGGGTCGCCGAAGCCCTCACCGTCGGCTCGACGGACGCCGGTGATCGGGTCGGCGGCACCTCGAATTACGGCGAGGTCGTGGACCTGTTCGCGCCCGGCGTGGACGTCCCGGGCCCCAACGCCGGGGGCAGCGGCGGCAGGCTGCTCAGCGGGACGTCGTCGGCCGCGGCGCAGGTCACCGGGGTGGCCGCGCTGTACCGCGCCCTGCATCCCGAGGTGTCGGCGACCGACGTGGCGAAGGCGCTCGTGGACACCGCTTCGGTCGGCGTCCTGACCGGCGTCCACGAGGGCACCGCGAACCGGTTGCTCCAGAGCCCGGGCGCGCAACTCAAGCAGGGATGACGTCCATCACCTGAGCAACAACTCCCGCCCTGCGGGACCGGCAGGTAACGTGCCTCACCTACCGATCCGAAGATGGGAAGGACCGGCATGTTCCGCAAGGTACTGGTCGCCAACCGGGGTGAGATCGCCATCCGCGCGTTCCGCGCCGGATTCGAGCTCGGCGCGGGCACGGTGGCTGTGTTCCCGCACGAAGACCGCAATTCGCTCCACCGGCTGAAGGCCGACGAGGCCTACGAGATCGGCGAACCCGGTCATCCGGTGCGGGCTTACCTGTCGGTCGAGGAGATCGTCGCGGCCGCCAAGAAGGCGGGCGCGGACGCCGTCTACCCCGGCTACGGCTTCCTCTCCGAGAACCCCGACCTCGCGCGCGCGTGCGAGGAAGAAGGCATCACCTTCGTCGGCCCGAGCGCGGACATCCTGGAACTGACCGGGAACAAGGCCCGCGCGGTCAAGGCCGCACGCGAGGCGGGTGTGCCGGTGCTGGGCTCCTCCGAACCGTCCTCCGACATCGACGCGCTGGTCGACGCCGCCGAGAAGATCGGCTTCCCGGTCTTCGTGAAGGCCGTCGCCGGCGGTGGCGGACGCGGCATGCGCCGCGTGCTGGAGCCCGCGCAGCTGCGCGAGTCCATCGAGGCCGCCGCACGCGAGGCCGAATCGGCCTTCGGCGACCCGACGGTGTTCATCGAGAAGGCCGTCGTCGAGCCGCGGCACATCGAGGTCCAGATCCTCGCCGACGGCGAGGGCAACGTGATCCACCTGTTCGAGCGCGACTGCTCGGTCCAGCGGCGGCACCAGAAGGTCATCGAGCTGGCCCCCGCGCCGAACCTGCCGTCCGATCTGCGGGACCGGATCTGCGCCGACGCGGTGAAGTTCGCCCGCCAGATCGGCTACCGCAACGCCGGCACCGTCGAGTTCCTCCTCGACAAGGACGGCAACCACGTCTTCATCGAGATGAACCCGCGGATCCAGGTCGAGCACACGGTGACCGAGGAGGTCACCGACGTCGACCTCGTCCAGTCGCAGCTGCGTATCGCCGCCGGCGAGACACTCGACGACCTCGGCCTCTCGCAGGACAAGGTGTACCTGCGCGGCGCCGCGCTGCAGTGCCGCATCACCACCGAGGACCCCGCCAACGGTTTCCGCCCGGACACCGGGATGATCAGCGCGTACCGCTCGCCCGGTGGTTCCGGCATCCGCCTCGACGGCGGGACCGCCTTCTCCGGCACCGAGATCAGCGCGCACTTCGACTCGCTGCTGGTGAAGCTCACCTGCCGGGGCCGCGACTTCCCGACCGCCGTCGGCCGCGCCCGCCGCGCCGTCGCGGAGTTCCGGATCCGCGGTGTGGCCACGAACATCCCGTTCCTGCAGGCCGTCCTCGACGACCCGGACTTCCGCGAAGGCCGCGTCACGACGTCGTTCATCGAGGAGCGCCCGCATCTGCTCACCGCACGCCACTCGGCCGACCGCGGGACCAGGCTGCTGACCTACCTCGCCGACAAGACGGTCAACAAACCGCACGGCGAACGTCCGCGCACCCTCGAACCGCAGGTCAAGCTGCCGAAGCTGCCCAAGGACCTCGAACCGGCGCCCGGGTCGAAGCAGAAGCTCGTCGAGCTCGGCCCGGACGGCTTCGCGCGCTGGCTGCGGGAGTCGCCGACCATCGGTGTCACCGACACGACCTTCCGCGACGCGCACCAGTCCCTGCTCGCCACCCGCGTGCGGACCAAGGACCTGCTCGCCGTCGCGCCGGTCGTGGCGCGGACCACGCCGCAGCTGCTCTCCCTGGAGTGCTGGGGCGGCGCGACCTACGACGTCGCGCTGCGGTTCCTCGCCGAGGACCCGTGGGAGCGGCTGGCGAAACTGCGTGAAGCGGTGCCGAACATCTGCCTGCAGATGCTGCTTCGCGGCCGCAACACCGTCGGCTACACGCCGTACCCCACCGAGGTGACCAACGCCTTCGTCGAGGAGGCGACGGCGACCGGCATCGACATCTTCCGGATCTTCGACGCCCTCAACGACGTCGAGCAGATGCGCCCGGCGATCGAGGCCGTCCGCGAGACCGGTTCGGCGGTCGCCGAGGTCGCGCTCTGCTACACCTCGGACCTCTCGGACCCGGGCGAAAAGCTGTACACCCTGGACTACTACCTCAAGCTGGCGGAGCAGATCGTCGGCGCGGGGGCGCACGTCCTGGCCATCAAGGACATGGCGGGCCTGCTGCGGGCTCCGGCGGCGGCACGGCTGGTCTCCGCGCTGCGCAAGGAGTTCGACCTCCCCGTGCACATCCACACGCATGACACCGCGGGTGGTCAGCTGGCCACCTACCTGGCCGCGATCCAGGCCGGGGCGGACGCCGTGGACGGCGCCGTGGCGTCCATGGCGGGCACGACGTCGCAGCCGTCGCTCTCGGCGCTCGTGGCCG
Source organism: Amycolatopsis sp. cmx-4-19 (assembly GCA_049998115.1). Lineage (GTDB taxonomy): Bacteria > Actinomycetota > Actinomycetes > Mycobacteriales > Pseudonocardiaceae > Amycolatopsis. The sequence continues at coordinate 203,865 of JAEBEO010000014.1, forward strand.
CCACCGACCACTCGGACCGGCCGACCGGACTGGACCTGCAGGCCATCGGCGACCTCGAACCGTACTGGGAGAGCGTGCGCAAGATCTACGCGCCGTTCGAGGCCGGTCTCGCTTCGCCGACCGGGCGCGTGTACCACCACGAGATCCCCGGCGGGCAGCTGTCGAACCTGCGCACGCAGGCGATCGCGCTCGGCCTCGGCGAGCGGTTCGAGGACATCGAGGCGATGTACGCGGCCGCGGACCGGATCCTCGGCCACCTGGTGAAGGTCACGCCTTCGTCCAAGGTGGTCGGTGACCTCGCGCTGCACCTCGTCGGCGCGGGTGTGTCGCCGGAGGACTTCGAGGCGGAGCCGAACAAGTTCGACATCCCGGACTCGGTGATCGGCTTCCTGCGCGGCGAACTGGGCGACCCGCCCGGAGGCTGGCCGGAGCCGTTCCGCACCAAGGCCCTCGAAGGCCGCGCGGAGCCGAAGCCGGTACAGGAACTGTCCGAAGAGGACCGCAAGGGGCTGGCGGAGAACCGGCGCGCGACGCTGAACCGGCTGCTGTTCCCCGGGCCCACTAAGGACTTCGAAGCGCACCGTGAGCAGTACGGTGACACGTCGGTGCTGCCGTCGAAGGACTTCTTCTACGGGCTGCGCCCGGGCGAGGAGTACTCGGTCGACCTGGAGCAGGGTGTCCGGCTCCTGATCGAGCTGGAGGCCATCGGCGAGGCCGACGAACGCGGCGTGCGCACGGTGATGTCCACGCTCAACGGCCAGCTGCGCCCGATCCAGGTGCGGGACACGTCGATCGCGTCCGACATCCCGGCGACGGAGAAGGCCGACAAGTCCGACCCGAAGCAGATCGCCGCGCCGTTCGCCGGTGTGGTCACGCTGCAGGTGTCCGAGGGCGACGAGGTCGAGGCCGGTGCCACGGTCGCGACCATCGAGGCGATGAAGATGGAGGCGTCGATCACCGCGTCCGCCGGCGGCAAGGTGTCGCGACGCGCGATCAACGCCGTCCAGCAGGTCGAAGGTGGGGACCTGCTGCTCGTCCTGGAGTAGAAGTCCGTGAAGACATCCCTGGGTTTTGTGTGTCAAGCGGCGATGGTGGTGTGGTGGGGCCAGGCGGTGTGTTCGTTGTAGGGGGTGTGGGTTGTGAGGCATCCGTGGAGGATGCCGACGAGTCG
>JAEBEO010000015.1:0-199724 GCA_049998115.1 Amycolatopsis sp. cmx-4-19
GTGAGTGGTAAGTGTCGTTAGAACGACACTTACCACTCACGACCCGCCGTCACCCGGTGAGCACGACGTCGCCGGGACGGAGGGTGAACCACCGGGTCACCCACGCCAGGATCCCGGGCACGCTGAAGATCATCGCCGCGGTGGTGGACCGCTGGACGGTCCGCTCATGGAGCTGGGCAGGCATAGTTGCTGCCGACGCAGACGATGGTGCGGGGATCGCACGGCGCGAGCAGCCGGACGCCGTCGAGCGGTCCGACGACGGCGCCCGGGCCGGTCACCGGGTCGTAGGCGCGGACGATGTCACCGTCGCCGGTGGACTCGACGCAGCCCGTCCGGTCGTGGCCCTCGCCTGCGAAGCGAATCAGGCGCATGCCGGTCAGCCCCGGTCCATCGCGCCGGTGAGCGCCTCGCGGACCAGTTCGAGCGGATGCCAAGCGGTGCGGCCCACCCCGTGGAAGATCTGCTGGCGGCAGGAAACCCCGGTCGCGGCGACCAGTGTGTCCGCCGATTCCTGCTCCAGCGCCGGGAAGAGCCGGTCCCGGCCGACGGCCATCGACGTCTCGTAGTGCTCCGCCTCGAAACCGAACGAACCCGCCATCCCGCAGCACCCGGAGTCGATCTCCGCGACCTCCAGGCCCGGGATACGCCGCAGGAGCGCCATCGTCGCTGCCGTCCCGACTTCGGCCTTCTGGTGGCAGTGGCCGTGGAAGACCACGCGGCGTCCGCTGAGCCAAGACTGTTCAGGGAGCTTCAGCCTGCCGCCGTCGATGGCTTCGACGAGCAGTTCCTCCACCTGCCGGACGCGCTCCTTGACCTGCTTCGCTTCCGGAAGATCCGGCAGCAGTGCCAAGGTCTCGTCCCGCAAGGTGAACACGCACGACGGCTCACAGCCGACGATCGGCGATCCCGGCTCGGTGTCGCGTGCCAGCGAGGCGACCAGCCCGGTCGCCTTCTTCTTCGCGTCGTCGAGCAGGCCCTTCGACAGGCTCGATCGTCCGCAGCACCCGCCGGAAGCCATCTCCACCGCCCAGCCCGCGATTTCGAGCAGTTCGATCGCCGCCTTGCCGATCTGCGGTTCGGTGTAGGTGGTGAACGAGTCCGCCAGCCAGTTGACCGTGCCCGCGCTTCCCGGCGCGGCGACGCGCCGCCGGTTCCAGCGCAGCAGGTTGTCCCGGACGAACCTCGGCATCGGACGTTCGGCCTTGATCCCGACGACGCGCTCCATCAGCTTGCGCACCGGACCGATCCGACCGGGCACATTGGACAGTGGGGCGGTCGCCGAGCCCATCCGGTTGAGGAACCGGATGGAACCGAAGATCCGCGAACGCAGCGGGGTGCCGTGTTCCTCGTGGTGCTGGTGCAGGGTCTCGGCCTTGAGCGAGGCCATGTCGACGCTCATCGGGCATTCGCTCTTGCAGGCCTTGCACATCAGGCACAGATCGAGGATCTCGTGGAGCCGTTCACCGCCGAGCGCGGCCTTCGGATCCGGTTCGGACAGCGCCTTGACCAGGGCGTTGGCGCGGCCGCGCGTGGAGTGCTCCTCCTGCAGCGTGACCTGATAGGACGGGCACATCACGCCGGCGGTGGTCTTGCGGCACAATCCGATGTTCATGCAGCGGTCGGCGGCGTCGCGCATCCCGCCGCCGCCGATGACCTCGAACGACAGCATGGTCCGCAACGGCGGCGCGGGCGGCAGGGCGTCGCGGTCACGCAGGTTCTCGGTCATCGGCGGGGCGTCGACGATCTTGCCGGGGTTCATCGTGCCCGCGGGGTCGAACAGCTTCTTGACCTGACGCATGGCTTCGTACAGTTCGTCGCCGAAGATGTCCCGGTTGAACTCCGACCGGGCGAGGCCGTCGCCGTGCTCGGAGGAGTTCACGCCGCCGTACTCGGCCACGAGATCCTTGATCTTCTCCGCGACCACGCGCATCGTGTCGACCTGCTCGGGATCGGTGAGGTCGACGAACGGCCTGATGTGCAGGCAGCCGACCGAACAGTGCCCGTAGAACCCGGCTTCCAGCCGGTGTTCGTCGAGGATCGCCTTGAACCGCCGGGTGTATTCCGCGAGGTGCTCCGGATCGACGGCGGTGTCCTCGATGAACGCCAGCGGCCGTCTGGTGCCCTCGCCCGCGGCCATCAGCAGCCCGAGGCTGGACTTGCGCACCTTCAGCAACGCGACCTGTTCGGCGGCCGTGACGAGTTTGAGCGTGTGGTACCCGTGCCCGTTGCGTTCCCAGAGTTCCGCGACCTCGTCCAGCTTCACCGCCAGTTCGGCCTCGTCGTCACCCGAGAAGGACACGAACAACAACGCCGCCGGGTCGCCGACGAGGTAGTTGCCGAGGTCGGCGTATTCGATCTTTCCCCTGGACAGGTCGAGGATCGTCTTGTCCATCAGTTCGACCTGGTGGGGCCCGCAACCGAGCGCGTCGAGCGTGGCCGAGATCGCGCCGTGCGTCGTCTCGAAATGCCCGACCGCGTACACGGTCTTCCCGGGCTTGGGCACCAGGTCGACTTCGATCCGCGTGGCCAGCACGAGAGTGCCCTCCGCGCCGACGACGAATTTGGCCAGGTCGAAGGGATTCTCGTCGCCGTAGCCGGCGAGGCGGTCGAGCCGGTAACCGCAGGCGCGACGCCAGAACACCGGCATGCCCTTGGCGATGGCGTCCTCGTGCGCGGTGACGAGTTCGGGCAGCTCGCGGTAGATGCGGCCTTCGAGGGTGTCGGCCTCGGCACGCCGTGCGCGTTCGGCTTCGCTCACCGGTTCCAGGCGGGCGCTGGAACCGTCGGCCAGCACGACGTCCAGCGCGCGGATGTGGTCGATGGTCATGCCGAAGGTCAGCGACCCGGAACCCGCCGAGTTGTTGCCGACCATCCCGCCGATGGTGGCGCGATTGCTCGTGGAGGTGTCGGGGCCGAACATCAGCCCGTGCGCGGCGGCGGCCTTGTTGAGCTGGTCCTGCACGACACCGGGTTCGACAACGGCGGTGCGGGCGACCGGATCGAAGTCGAGGATCCGGTTCATCTGCCTCGACAGGTCGAGCACCAGGCCGGGCCCGACGGTCTGCCCGGCCAGGCTGGTGCCCGCCCCGCGCGGCACGATCGGGACGCCGAACTCCGCCGCGGTGGCGACGGCGGCGGCGACATCGTCGTGATCGCACGGGAACACGACTCCCCGCGGCATGATCGAGTACATGCTCGCGTCGCGGGAGAACAGGTGGCGGGTGTAGTCGTCGAAGGCGACTTCACCGGTGATCCGCGCGCGCAGCGCGTTTTCGAGCGGGTCGGTGGCGATCGCCCGGTGGGCGGGGCGGGTCAGTTCGGCTGTCATCGATCGGCTCCTCTCGCGGCGGTGCGGCCTAGTCGTTCTGCAGGTGCTCCAAGGCGGCCTGCAGACCGCGTGGATCGGCGGGGACCCCGGCGAGCGTCAGTCCCATTTGGACTCCGGCGAGGGTTCCGGCGAGCGTGAGATCGTTGAACGCGCCGAGATGGCCGATTCGGAAGATCTTGCCCGCCAGTTTCCCGAGACCGGCGCCCAAGGACATGTCGAACCGGTCGAGGATGACGGCGCGGACCTTGTCGGCGTCGATGCCTTCGGGCACCAGGACCGCGGTCAGCGCGCCGGAATGCTCGCGTTCGTCCTGGCAGAGGACCTCCAGCCCCCAGCCGCGCACGGCGGCGCGAGTGGCGGCGGCGTGACGGGCGTGCCGCGCGAAGACGTTCTCCAACCCCTCCGTGTAGAGCAGGCGCAAGGCCTCCCGCAGGCCGTACATGAGGTTGGTGTTCGGGGTGTAGGGGAAGAAGCCGCGCTCGTTGGCGGTGAGCATCGGGCCCCAGTCCCAGAAGATCTTCGGCAGGCACGCGGTCTTGGCGGCGTCGAGGGCCTTGTCGCTGATGGCGTTGAAACTCATGCCGGGCGGGAGCATGAGGCCCTTCTGTGAGCCGGCGACCGTGACGTCGACGCCCCACTCGTCGTGCCGGTAGTCGATGGAACCCAGCGACGAAATGGTGTCGACCAGCAGCAGCGCGGGGTGTCCCGCCGAGTCGATCGCGGCGCGGATGTCCGGGATCCGGCTGGTGACGCCGGTGGAGGTCTCGTTGTGGACCACGCAGACGGCCTTGATCCGGTGCGCGGTGTCGGCGGCGAGTTTTTCGGCGACCACGTCGGGATTCGCACCGTGGCGCCAGTCTCCCGGCACGAAGTCGACGTGCAGCCCGAGCGCACGCGCCATCTCGTGCCAGAGCGTGGCGAAGTGCCCGGTCTCGAAGGCGAGGACGGTGTCGCCGGGGCTGAGGGTGTTGGTCAGCGCCGCCTCCCACGCACCGGTGCCGGTCGCGGGATAGATGACCACCGGGTTCGTGGTGCCGAAGACGGGCTTGATGTCGGTCAGCAGCTGCCTCCCCAGCTCCTGGAACTCGGGGCCGCGGTGGTCGATGGTGGCCGCCGACATCGCCCGGAGCACCACGTCGGGGACGTTCGTCGGTCCCGGGATCTGCAGGAAGTGCCGACCGGCTGCGTACGTCATATGCGCCTCCACGCTGAGAGCTCCAAAAGGTTCCACAGAGCGAAACCTTGGTCTCGCTCCATGAAAGGTATACCGTGTACCGAACCTCGTCGAGGGGGTACCGGCCACAACTTCGAGTCCCTGAACACGCAAGTCCCTGACTGTGTCAGCGCCGACCGCAGAGGATGCCCATGTCCATACAACTCGTCACAGTCGTGGCGCTCGCCCTGGTGTTCCTGATCGCGACCGTGCTCCCCGTGCACATGGGGGCGCTGGCGTTCGTCGCCGCGTTCGTGATCGGCACGGCCTTCGCCGGGGAGAGCACCGACGACATCGTCTCGGGCTTTCCCGGCGACCTCTTCGTCATCCTGGTCGGGGTGACGTTGCTGTTCGCGATAGCCAAAGGCAACGGCACCGTCGATCGGCTCGTCCACCTGGTGGTGCGCGCCGTCGGCGGGCGGATCGCCCTGATCCCGTGGGTGATGTTCGTGGTCACCGCGGCACTGACCGCGGTCGGCGCGGTGGTGCCCGCCGCGGTGGCGATCATCGCCCCCATCGGCATGGGCTTCGCCCGCCGCTACGCCATCAACCCGATGCTGATGGGCCTGCTGATCATCAACGGGGCCAGCGCCGGCGGCTTCTCCCCCATCAGCATCTTCGGCAGCATCGTCAACGGTGTCGTCGCCCGCGACAACCTGCCGAGCAATCCCGGACTGCTGTTCGCGTCTTCCTTCGTCTTCAACCTGCTGCTGTGCGTCGTGGTGTTCTTCCTCTTCGGCGGCAGGGAACTGATCCACCGTTCCTCGGTCGCCGTCCCCGACGTGGTCGCCGTGACCGCCCAGCCGGCGACAGCGCTCGCGCTGAGCGGATCCTCGGTAGGCGCGACGATGACCGGCGGGCCCAGCGATCCCCCGCCCTCGGGTGGCAGTGGTGACGCGGAGCCCGAAGACCGACTTCCACTCACCCGGGACCACGTGTTCACACTCATCGGCCTGGCCGCGCTCGCGGTGGGCACGCTGGTGTTCAAGCTCGACGTCGGGTTCACCGCGCTCACCGTGGCGACGGTGCTGTCACTGGTCTCGCCGGGGTCGGCGAAGGCCGCCGTGAGCGAGGTCGCCTGGCCGACGGTGCTGCTGATCTGCGGGATCGTCACGTTCGTGGCGTTGATGGAGCGGGTCGGCACGATCGACTGGCTCGGCAACCTGGTCACCCGGATCGGTTTCCCGCCGCTGGCCGCGTTCCTGATCTGCGCCATCGGCGCGGTGGTTTCGGCGTTCGCGTCGACGACGGGCATCCTCGGCGCGCTCATCCCACTGGCGGTGCCGTTCCTGCTGGCGGGTGAGGTCGGCGCGGTGAGCATGATCATCGCGCTGGCGATCTCGTCGTCGGTCGTCGACTCCTCGCCGTTCTCGACCAGCGGGGCGCTCGTCGTGGCCAACGCACCGGCGGGCCAGAACGACAAGGTGTTCCGGGGCCTGATGATCTGGGGCTTCAGCATGTGCGCGATCGCCCCGCTCACGACCTGGCTGCTGTTCATCCTGCCCGGCTGGGACTGATACTTGGTCCATATCGGACGGTCCACAAGGGCCGTCCGATGTGGACTTCTCGCTAGCGGGCGCGGCGTTCGGCCAGCCAGCGTTCGGAGTCGGGGGTGCCGCCGTCGAGCTGGTCGACGATCGCGTCGAGGAAGCTGGCGTGACCGTGCTCGGCCAACGCCTTCAGTACCGCCTCCGCGTCGCCGCCCTCGATGATGGTGAGCAGTTCGCGGTGCCGCTCGACGTTCTGCCTCAGCGACTCGCCGTCGCGGCGGGCACTGCGGTTGAGCGCCATGCACAGCTGCATCTGCAGGGAAAGCGCGCGATACGCCTCGGTGACGCGCTCATGCCCGGCGAGCGCGACGATCGACTGGTGGAAGTCGTACTTCCGCTGCGTGAAGACGCCTTCGTCGCCGTCGAGGGCCGCCTGTTCGAAGGCGGCCAGCGCGTCCCGACAGGCCTGCAGCCGCTCCGGCGAGCGGACCGGGACGCCGATCCGGACAGCGAAGGCTTCGAGTTCCTCGCGCAGGGTGATGATCTCGTAGACGTCGTGGCGAGTGAGGGGACGGACGATGACGCCGCGCCGCGGATGGGGTACGACGAGCCCCTCGAAAGCCAGGATCTGCAACGCTTCGCGCAGTGGCGGGCGGGAAACCCCGAGACGGTCGGTTAGTTTGGCCTCGACCAGGCGCGTGCCCGGCGGGAGTTCGCCGGACAGGATCATCGCGCGCAGTGCCTGCGTGGCCAGGTCGGCCATACTCGGCGGCGCGACGATGCGGCCGTCGTCGAAATGCGTCGTGGTCATCGAGACCCCCCTCTCGCTGTATACGGTATGTCAATTTCCCTCCCCCTAAGTGAGCGTTGGATCACTTCTCGTCCGTCTGGACTTTTCGTCCAATCCTTATACAGTTGGTCTCGTGACCAAGGAACATCCCTATCCCCCGGCCTTCCGCAGTGGTGACCTCGTCACCGTGTCCGGACGGCTCGGCGTGACCGAGTCCGGCGAGCTGGTGCCGGGCGGATTCGACGCCGAATGCCCGCAGGCCTTCGCCAACCTCGACGCCGCGCTGAGGTCGGTGGGGGCGGATCGGTCCGACGTGGTGAAGGTCGTCGTCTACCTGATCGACATCGCCGACCGCGACGGCGTCAACCGCGTCTACGAGGAGTTCTTCGCCGAGCCCAGACCTGCCCGCAGCTGCATCGGCGCGGCTTCGCTGCCCTACGGCGGCGCCATCGAAGTCGACGCGCTGGCCCGGGTACGCGATGTCTGAGCAGGACGCGATCCTCGACGCGCTCGCCCCGGTCGCCGACGGCATCGCCGCGACCCTTGGCTCGTTCTGCGAGGTAGTCGTCCACGATTTCCGCCGTCCGGAACAGTCGGTGGTGGCGATCGCCGGCACCGTCACCGATCGCAGCGTGGGCGGGTCGATGAGCGAGATCGGCATGGGCCTGCTCGCGCGGGGTGACAAGGCCGAGGACCAGCTGAACTATGTCACCCGGACGGCGTCCGGGAAGCTGGTGAAATCGTCGACCATGCTGCTGCGCGACAGCGGCGGGTCGGTGTTCGGCGCGTTGTGTGTCAACCTCGACGTCACCGCGCTGGGCCAGCTGCGGACCCTGGTCGGCGAGCTCGCCGAGGTCGGCACCGCCACCGAAACGCCGACCACCACCTTCGGCGACGACGTCGACGCCGTGGTGGACGCGATCGTCGACGAACACCAGCTGCGGCTGAACAAACCCTGGGCCGCACTCGGCCGCGACGAACGCCTCGACCTGTTCCGCAGCCTGCACGCACGGGGCGTCTTCGCCGTGCGGCGGGCCGTGCCCCAGGTCGCGGCCCGAATCGGGATCTCCCGCGCTTCCGCCTACAACTACCTCGCCGAAATCCGTGACCAAGGAGCATCATGACCGCCCCCGTGACCATCGACGACATCCGTGACGCCGCCGCCCGCCTGGCCGGTGTCGCCCACCGGACCCCGGTCGTGCGTTCGCGCACCCTCGACGAGCTCGTCGGCGCCGAAGTCCTGATCAAATGCGAGAACCTCCAGCGCATCGGCGCCTTCAAGTTCCGCGGCGCGTACAACGCGGCCTCGCGGCTCTCCCCGGACCAGCTGGCCAAGGGCATCGCCGCCTACTCGTCCGGCAACCACGCCCAGGCCGTCGCGCTCGCGGCGCGGGAACTCGGGAGCAGCGCGGTCATCCTGATCCCCGAGGACACCCCGAAGTCCAAAAAGGACGCCACCGCGGGTTACGGCGCCGAAATCGTCACCTACGACCGGTACACCGGCGACCGCGTCGCGATCGGCGAAGCCCTGGCGGCCGAACGCGGACTGGCGCTCATCCCGCCGTACGAGCACCCGCACGTGATCGCCGGTCAGGGCACCGCGGCGCTGGAACTGCTGGAAGAGTCGGGTCCGCTGGAGACGCTGGTCGTCCCCGTCGGCGGCGGCGGTCTCATCGCGGGCAGTTCGACCGCCGCGAAGGCCGTGCAGCCGGGCATCCGCGTCGTCGGCGTCGAACCCGCCGCCGGTGACGACACCAAACGCTCCCTGGAGGCGGGGGAACGCGTGTCGATCCCCGTCCCTCGGACCATCGCCGACGGCCAGGCCGCCGAGATCCCGGGTGAACTGACCTTCTCGATCAACCGGAAACTCGTGGACGACATCGCGCTCGTCACCGACGACGCCATCCGCGACGCCATGCGGTTCGCCTTCGAGCGCCTGAAGCTCGTCATCGAACCCAGCGGCGCGACCGGTCTGGCCGCGCTGCTGAGCGGCGCGATTCCCGCTTCGGGCCGGGCCGGCGTGATCATCAGCGGGGGGAACGTGAGCCCGGAACGCTTTGCCGAGCTCCTCACCGGCCGCGTCTAGTCCTCTGGTGGCGGTCGCCACCAGAGGACTAAACGCGGGCGGGTCAGCAGTTCGTGGGGGCCGTATCCCCGGCGAAACGCTTCACGACCCACTGGTGCGCGTCCGCGTTGCCCGCGAAGATGCCGGTCGCGTGTTCGGAGATGTAGGTCTTCCACTGCTCACGGACCCCGGCGGCGCAGTACGCCTTGTGCAAGGTCTCCGCCTGCGGCGTGTTCACGATCTCGTCGGTGGTCGCGTGGTACTGGAACACCGGCACCCGCGGCGGGTTCGCGCCCAGTTTGTTCTGCGCCAGCCGTGCCTGCCACACCGGCGTGTTCAGGGGGTTCGACGTCGTGTAGTCGCTGATCTTCTTGAACGGGTAGTTCAGCAGTAGTTCGGCCACGCACGCGTTCTTCTTGGCATCGGCCAGATCCTTGCGGCCCACGGCATTGAGGTACGAGTCCAGTTTCAGGTCCGGGTACGCGGCGTCGAGGCCGACCGCGGCGAAGGCCAGGAACCCGAAGCCGACGTAACCGTCGAGCCCTTTGGCGACCTCGGTCAGATCGGCCGGGACACCGCCCGCGACGACGCCGACCAGGTTCAGCTCGGGGGCGTACGAAGGCTGCTTCTCTCCCGCCCACATCGCGCCCCCGCCGCCCTGCGAGTAGCCCTGGACGATCACCTTCGCGCCCTTCGACAGCTTCGCGGGCGAGAAGTTCTGTGCCGCCCGGACCGAGTCGAGCACCGCGGGGCCCATCGACTGACCGGTGATGTAGGTGGGCGTCGTCGCCGCCGAGTAGCCCTCGTAGTCCGTCACGGCGACGGCGTGGCCGCTGGAGATCGAGTCGTTGATGGCGGGCTGGTCGTAGAGCGTGCCGCGCTGGATCGCCTTCGACGGCGCGCACTTGAAGGCCGGGCCCTGAGTCCCGGCGGCGTACCCGACGATCGGCGCTTTCGCGAGGTCGACACCCTTCGGTGTGAAGACGGTGCCGGTGACCGCGTTGGGCTTGCCCAGCGCGTTGGTCGACAGGTACATGACCTGCCAGGCGTCGGCGTTCGCGATGTTCATCAGCGGCACGGTCGGCCGCCACCGGATGACGTCGCCGGGTTTGCCGGCGGGCAGTGTCGACGGCGGGGTGTAGAAGGAGTCGTCGAACGGGCCGGGCAGGCCCACCGCGGCCACGGCGGGTGGCGTCACGGCGACGACGCCCAGTGCCGCCGCGAGAAGGGTCAGGACCGCGCAGAGCAATCGGGCGGGTTTCACCGGTACCTCCATCGGGGAAAGGGAAACGGGTCAGGCAGGGAGTCCGAGAGCACCGGCCAGGGTCGGCCAGGAGTTGCGCAACGCTCGTTGCCAGTAGGGCCAGCTGTGGGTGCCGAGGCCGTAGTAGTCGACGGTCGCCGGGATCCCCTTGGACTTCAGCCGATCCGTGAAACTCGTCGACGCCGAGAGCGCCGAAGGTTCGAGGATGTCGGACTGTCCCGGCGGGTCGAGCGGGCCGGTTTTGCCGTTCCCGCAAGAGATGTAGAGCGCGGTGCCACGGAGATCGTCGACGTGGTCGTACGGGTTGTTCGCCGACCAGAGCGGCCACATGCCCCAGCTGTCACCCCAGAGTTCGAGGTAGTTGAAGATGCCCGCCCGGGCGAGGATCCCTTGGATGAACAGGGGAATCCCCGGGTAGAGCGTGTTGGGCACACCGCTGTAGGACGCCGCCGCCGCGAACATCCCCTTGTGCTTGAAGGCGTACGCGAGCGCGCCGTAGCCACCGATGGACAGTCCGGCGATCGCGCGGCGGGTTCCGGCCCGGTAGCCGCGCTCGACGATCTGTCGCACCTCCAGGGTGTGGAAGGTGTCCCAGTCCGGCGTGCTCTTGAGGCCGAAGTTCCACCACTTGGTGTACATCCCGGCCGGGCCGCCGGTCGGCATGACGACGAGCGTGTCCTTGTTCGCGGTGAACGCCTTGACGTCGGTGAACTGGTCCCACGAGCGGTAGTCCACCGGTTCGCAGCAACCGTGCAGCAGATACAGCGTCGGCCAGGTCCGGGCAGGTTGCGCGGCCCACCCGGCCGGGACCAGCAGGCGGACCATGCCGGTGGTGCCGAGGGCGGGCGAACTGATCTTGAGGTCGAGTGTCCGCGCGTCCAGCCAGGTCTCCTCGACGACCTTCGCGCCGTTGTCCGCGGACGGCGTGGCCGCGGTCGCCGGGACGGCCGTCGCGCTCGTCCCGAGCAGCGCGACCATGGACAACGCCAGCAGACCCCACCGCCGGGTTCGGTTCATCACTTCTCCTCGCTCACAAGGGAATGTTTCCGTGCTTCTTGGCCGGGAGCGTCTGACGTTTGGTGCGCAGCGCACGCAACGCCCTCGCCACCTGCAGACGCGTTTGCGACGGCGCGATGACCTGGTCGACGTAACCGCGTTCCGCCGCGAGGTAAGGATTCGAATGGCGTTTGCGGTAGGCGTCGGTGAGCCGGTCCCGTTCGGCGGTCCGTTGTTCCGGCGGCAGCGCGGCCAGTTCACGCCGGTGCAGCACCCGCACCGCGCCTTCCGCGCCCATCACCGCGATCTCCGCGGTGGGCCAGGCCAGGTTGACGTCGGCGCCGAGATGCTTCGACCCCATCACCGCGTAGCCGCCGCCGTACGCCTTGCGCGTCACCACGGTCACCTTCGGCACGGTCGCTTCGGCATAGGCGTAGATCAGTTTCGCGCCGCGGCGGATGATCCCGTGCCGTTCCTGCGCCGCGCCGGGCAGGTAGCCGGGGACGTCGGCGAGCGTGAGCAGCGGGATGGTGAAGGCGTCGCAGAACCGCACGAACCGCGCGGCTTTCTCCGAGGCGTCGATGTCGATCACTCCGGCCTGGTGCCGCGGCTGGTTGGCCACGACGCCGACCGTGCGCCCCCGCACCCGGCCGAACGCGCAGATCATGTTGGGCGCGAAGGCGTTGTGGACTTCCGTGAACTCGCCGTCGTCGACGAGCCTGGCGATCACCTCGGTCATGTCGTAGGCCTGGTTGAGCGAGTCGGGCACGATCCGGTCGAGTTCGAGATCCGCCGAAGTGAGCTCCTCGCTGGACGAATCGGCGTACTCGGGGGCCGCGTCGAGGTTGTTGGACGGCAGGTAGCCGAGCAGGGTCCGCACCCAGTCGATCGCGTCCTGCTCGTCGACGGCGCGGTAGTGGGCGTTCCCGGAGATCTCGCTGTTGACCGCGGCACCGCCGAGTTGCTGGGCGGTGACCCGCTCGCCGCTGACGGCGTGCACCACGTCGGGGCCGGTGACGAACATATGCGCGGTCTCGTCGACCATCACGGTGAAGTCGGTGATCGCCGGCGAGTAGACCGCGCCGCCCGCGCACGGCCCCATGATCAGCGAGATCTGCGGGATGACACCGGAAGCGAGTGCGTTGCGCCTCCCGAGTTCGGCGTAGTACGCCAGCGAGACGACGCCTTCCTGGATCCGCGCGCCGCCGGAGTCGTTGATCCCGATCACCGGGCAGCCCAGCGTCATCGCCAGGTCCATCACCTTGAGGACCTTCTCGCCGAAGACCTCCCCCATGCTGCCGCCGAACACGGTGAAGTCCTGGGAGAACACGCAGACCTGCCTGCCGTCCACGGTGCCGTGCCCGGTCACCACGCCGTCGCCGTAGGGCCGGTTGGCATCCATCCCGAACTCGGCGCACCGGTGCCGCGCGAACTGGTCGAGTTCGACGAAGGAACCAGCATCCAGCAACAGATCGACACGTTCGCGCGCGGTCAGCTTGCCCTTGGCGTGCTGCCGGTCGACGGCCCGTTTCTCGGCGATGCGGACGGCTTCGTCCTGGCGGGCGGCCAGGTCGGCGATCCGGAACGCCGTCGTCGGGGCGGACGGGAGGTCTTCGAGGGTCATGGTGTCACCCTTTCCCCGCGCGCCGCGAGCCGGTCCGCGAGCGCGGCGGCGACCACCTCGACGTGCGGCGGATCGATCATCGACAGGTGGTCGCCCGGGATCGGCACCACTTCGAGGTCGGCGCAGAAGGCGTCCCAGCCGAGGGTTTCGTCGGTGCGCAGGTACCGCGGGTCGAGGGTGGTGGTCAGCGGATGCGGCTCCTGCGCGCGCATCAGCAGCACCCGCCCGGCATACTCTTCCGGTGTGTACCGTTCGGCGACCCGGGCGTCCACATAGGACTCGTACTGGTGCCGCAGCACACCTTGGCCCATTCCGGGCACCTGCGCGGCGAGTTTGCCGATCACCAGCCTGATCTGCTCCTCCTCGCCGAGCCGGACGAGTTCGTCGCGCGAGATGTCCAGCGGGACGCCGTAGGTCCGCTCGACATGCTCGGCGAACCGGGCGAAACGGTCGAGCAGGATCTCGCCCGGCGGAGTTCCATCCGCGGGCAGGGGAAGGACGCTGTCGATCAGGAACACCAGGTCGACCCGCTCCCCCGCCGCGGTCAGCCGCCTCGCGGTTTCGTAGGCGAGGCAGCCGCCGAACGACCAGCCGCCCAGCCGGTACGGTCCCCGGGGCTGGATCTCCCGGATCAGTTCGAGATAGCAGTCGGCCTTGCCCTCGACGGTGTCCTCTTCGTCGATCCGTTCGAGCCCGTAGAGCGGCCTCCCCTCCGGCAGGAGGCGGACGAGGCCGTCGTAGACACTCGTCGGGCCGCCGGCCGGATGAAACAGGAAAACCGGATCCGTGCCGCCCTCGCGCAGTGGCCGGACCGGGCAGCTTCCGCGGCCCTCGATCTCGGCACGCAGCAGATCGGTTATCGCGGCGACCGTCGGCGTGGCGAAGAGCAGGTCGACGTCGGGAACGGCGCCGAGCTGACCGGCGAACGCCGAACGCAGCCGATCCGCGTCCGCGGTGTCGCCGCCTGCCGCGAAGAAGTCGTCGTGGACGCCGGGTTCCGCGCCGCCCAGTTCGGCCTGCCAGTGCCGGGCGACCCAGCGTTCGGCCGGATCGCGCGGCCCGATCACGACCTTCGGCGCGACGGCGTGGGAGGCCTCGCCGCCGAACCCGGCCTGCTCGGCGAGATGATCGGCGATTTCGGCCAGTCCGGCGCCCCGCAGCAGCAATGGAATCGGCAGCGACAGGCCGAAATCGCGTTCGACGACGCCACGGGCCCGCATGGCGCTCAAGGAGTCCAGCCCGAGCCGGGTCAGCGGTACCCGCCGGTCGACCTCGTCCGCGGCGAGGCCGATCATGCCGGCGACGAGACCGGCGAGGTAGTCGGTCAGCATCTTCCGGGCGGCGCCGGGGAGGACTGCCCGCAACGCGTCCAGTCCATCCCATGTGGACGGTTCGACACCGGTTTCCTCGCGTGGGACGAGGACTTCGAAGAAGGGCCGTTCGGCCAGCCGCGGGAACAGGGCCAGCACGGTTCCGGCGTCGACACGGGCGATCCCCGTCGCCGCGCGGTCACGCGACAGCACGGCGTGCAGGGCCGCCAGTGCCTCCTCGGTGCCGAGCGGTTCGAGCACGGGATTCCTGCTGCCGACGGCCGCTCCGGCCTCGCCCCAGGCGCCCCAGCCGACGGTGGCCGCGGGCAGTCCCGCCGCCCGGCGCCACGCGACGAGCGCGTCCACCCAGGCGTTCGCGGTGGCGTAGGCGGCCTGGCCGGGTGAGCCGAACAACGCCGCGGCCGAGGAGTACGCCAGCCACCAGTCGAGGTCGTGCCCGGCGGTCGCTTCGTGCAACCGCCACGCGCCCAGGGCTTTCGCTCGCCAGACGGCGTCGACCGCGGCGGCGTCGACGGTGACGGCGGCGCCATCGGACAACGCACCGGCCGCGTGCAGCACGCCACGTAACGGCATCTCGCCCTCGGTCGCGGCGGACACCAGCGCTTCGGCGACGCCGGACTCGGCGATGTCCCCCGCCACCACACGCACGTCGGCGCCGTGTGCACGCAGGGCCGCCAGCGCCGGTTCGGTCTCCGGGCCCGCGCCGCGGCGTCCCGAAAGCACCAGCCGGGTAGCCCCGCGTCCGGCCAGCCAGTCCGCCGCGACCAGTCCGAGGCCGCCAAGACCACCCGTAAGCACGTAAGCGCCCTCGCGCACAACGGTTTCACGGCCGGGTTCGCCCAGCACCGGCCGGGCCAGCCGCCGGGTGTACCGGATGCCTTCACGCCAGGCGATCTCGTCGTCGGGCGCGTCCGCACGGATCTCCGAGACCAGTTGCGCGACCCACAGCCGGGCCGGATCCGGTTCGGCGTCGAAGTCGACCTGGCTCGCGCGGAGCTCGGGATGTTCGAAGGCGAGGACGCGGACCAGCCCGCGCAGCCAAGCCTGGTCGGGATCGCCGCCTTCGCCGGGCTCGACGGCCGAGGCGCCGGCGCTGACCAGCCACAAGCGCGGAGCCGAGGTCAGTTCGGCGAGGACACCGGAGAGTGTGGCGAGCGTCCGTCCCGCCCGCATCGGGTCTGGCTCGCCGGAAGCGGCGGCGCAGACGAGCACACCCGCCGCGTCACGGGATCGCAGGAGTTCCGCCAACGCCGCCCGGTCGCCGAGCGGAGCCGTCGCCAGCTCGTCCCCGGCTTCGGCGAGCCTGGCACGCAACGCCGTCAGCCACGGGTGTTCGGCGTCGTGCAGCACGATCCAGCGCCGGGCCCGCGGTTCGGCCGCGGGCAGGTCGGCCCGCCGCCAGACGGTCTCGAACACCAGGTCCTCCATCGGGACCGGCAAGGCCGAACGCTGG
This sequence comes from Amycolatopsis sp. cmx-4-19, assembly GCA_049998115.1. GTDB lineage: Bacteria > Actinomycetota > Actinomycetes > Mycobacteriales > Pseudonocardiaceae > Amycolatopsis. The sequence continues at coordinate 15,555 of JAEBEO010000015.1, forward strand.
AACCGGCGGCAGTAGACCTCGCGGAACTCCACCAGGACGACGTCGTCGGCGTCGACCAGCTGGACGCTGCCGACCAGACCGTCACCGGACGGGTCGAGCGAGTCCAGGACGGCGTCGACCCGGACACCGCGACGAGGGTCCCCCGCCACCACGACCTCGCCCAGGGTCAGCGGCAGGTAGGCGCCGTCCGCCTCGCCGAGGGCGTCCCCGGTGGCCGCGGCCAGCGCGTGCAGGCAGGCGTCGGCGATCACCGGATGCAGGACGTACGCCGGATGGTCGGCGGGCTGGATGATCGACGCCGACGCGCGGCCGGGTGCGGCCAGTACCCCGCGCAGCCCGCGGAAGGCCGGACCGTAGGTCTGCCCCATCCCGGCCAGCACCTGGTAGAGGTCGATGCGCCGGGCGTCACCGGCGACGGAGCCGAACGGGACCAGCGTGGTATCCCCGTCGTGGACGCGGGCGGTGGCGTGCCGGGTCCAGCCGCCGTGCGCCGAGCGGGCGTAGACGTCCACTTGTCCCTTGAAAGAGGTGGACGGTCCGGTGCTCAGGCCGGTGGTCACCTCGGTGTGCGCGGCGAGCGGGAGCACCCGGTGCAGTTCGAGGCCGCCGACGCGCAGCTGCCCACCGGGCCGCAGGACGGCCTTGGCGGCGGCGAGCGCCAGTTCCAGGAAACCGGCGGCGGGGAACAGCGGGACCCCCATCGCGGCGTGATCGGCGAGCCACGGCAGGCCCGCGGTACCGACGTCCGCCCGCCAGAGGTGCCCTCCGCCGGTCGGCTGTTCGATGTGCACGCCCAGCAGCGGATGCGTACCGGACGGCCGCGGTGCCTGGCGCCGGGGCCAGAACCGTTCGTGCCGCCAGCGCGGGCCGGGTAGTCCGACCGGGACCGGGCGGGGGCCGCGCGTGTCGAGCACCCCGGGCAGCCCGAGGGTGTGCAGCCGGGCGAGGCTGGTCAGGAACGCCGTCCGCTCGTCGCCCTTGCGGCTCGCCGACGGCAGCGCGAGCGCCCGGGTGCTCTGCTCGATCGCGGCCAGCGCCACCGGATGGGGCGAGATCTCGACGAACACGCCGTAGCCGTCGGCGGTCGCCGCCGCCAGCGCCTGACTGAACCGCACCGGACGGCGCAGGTTGGCTGCCCAGTACTCGACGTCGAACACCGGCGTCCGCCGTGGGTCGTCGAGAACGCTGCTGTAACAAGGGATTCCGGCCGGTGTGGGGCGGAGGCCGTCGAGGTCGGCACGGAGCCTGTCGAGTACGGCGTCGACGGCTTCCGAATGTCCGGCACCGCCGACCGGCAGCCGCCTCGCCAGCCTGCCCAGGTTCTCGACGTGCGAGACGAGCGCCTCGACCTGGCCGGCGTCGCCGCTGACCGTGCACTGGACCGGCGACGCGTAGACCGCGACGGTGATGCCGGGGAACTCCGTTTCCAGGTCGGCCAGTTCGGCCGGGGACAGTTCGACCACGGCCATCGCGCCGTCGCCGGTCGCGTCGACCTCCGCGAGCAGCCGGGCCCGCGTGGTCATCACGCGCAGACCGGCGGCGACGTCCAGCGCCCCCGCGACGACGGCCGCCGCGACCTCGCCCATCGAATGCCCGAGCACCGCCGCCGGGACGACACCGTGCGCACGCCACAGGCCCGCCAGAGCGAGTTGCGTGCCGAACAACGCGAGCTGCGTCGCGCCGAGATCCGGCAGATCGCGCTCACCGGAAAGCACCTCGCGCAACGAGAATCCGGCTTCGGCCCGGAACACCGGGTCGAGCGCCTCGACCTCGTCGCGGAACGCGGATTCGGTGCGCAGCAACAGGCGGCCCATCCCCGGCCACTGGGAACCGTAACCGGAGAAGACGAACACGACCTCGGGTGCGGGCCCGGCCTCTCCGGTGATCGGCAGCTCGCGCAACGCGGCGGCGACCCGGTCCCGCCCTTCGGCGACCACCGCGCCACGGAACGGCAGGTGGTCCCGTCCGTGTGCCAGCGTCGCGGCGACGACGTCCAGCGGGACCGTGCCGTGGGCGGGGTCGTCGAGCCAGTCGGCGAGGTCCGCGGCGCGCGCCCGGAGCACCTCGGGCGACCTGGCCGACAGCGCGAACACCTGTGGGCCTTCGGCCTCCTTTCCCTTGGCCGGGAAGGACGCGGCGGGCCACTCTTCGAGGACGACATGGGCGTTGGTACCGCCGAAGCCGAACGCGGAGATCCCGGCGCGTGCGACGCCGGGATAGCGCGGCCAGTCCGTTCCCGTGTCCACCACCCGCAAGCCCAGTGCCGGGAAGTCGATGTGGGGGCTGGGTTCGCGGTAGTGCAGGCTCGGTGGCAGCCGCCGGTGCGTCATCGCCAGGACGACCTTGATCAGGCCCACGATCCCGGCCGCGCCTTCGAGGTGGCCCAGATTGCTCTTGACCGAACCGATCAGCAGCGGACGGCCGGGGTCGCGTCCGGCACCGAGTACCTCGCCGAGCGCGCCTGCCTCGATCGGGTCGCCGAGCGCCGTGCCGGTCCCGTGCGCCTCCACGTAGTCCACAGAGGACGGCTCGATCCCCGCCGCCGCGTACGCGTCACGCAGCAACGCGGACTGCGCGTCCGGGCTGGGTGCCATGAGACCGTTGGACCGGCCGTCGGAGTTCACCGCACTGCCCCGGATCACCGCGAGCACCTGGTCTCCCGCGCGGCGGGCGGCCTTCAGCGGTTTGAGGACGACCACGCCGCAACCCTCGCCCCGGGCGATCCCGTCGGCGGCGGCGTCGAACGGTTTGCAGCGGCCGTCGGCGGCGAGCACACCCGCCCGCTGGAAGGTGGCGGTGACCGCGGGCGACAGCAGCAGGTTGACCCCGGCGACCAGTGCCGTCCCGCAGTCACCGTGGCGCAGGCTCTGGATCGCCTGGTGCACCGCCACCAGCGACGACGAACAAGCCGTGTCGAGGGTGAGACTGGGCCCGCGCAGGTCGAACAGGTACGAGAGCCGGTTGGCGGCGATGCTCGTGGCGGCTCCGGTGGCGGACCAGACGTCGACGGCGGCGGGGTCGGTCATCGTCAAGTGGCCGTACTCGCCCGCCGAGAGGCCAACGAACACCCCGGTCCGGCTGCCTCGCAGGGAGGACGGCGGGATCCCGGCGTGTTCGAGCGCCGCCCAGGTGACTTCGAGCAGCATCCGCTGCTGGGGGTCCATCGCCTCGGCCTCCCCCGGCACGATGCCGAAGAACTCGGCGTCGAACCCGGCGACGTCGTCGAGGAAGCCGCCGCGGCCGGGGAGCCAGTCGAGGCCGTGTCCGGCGGCGAAGGATTCCCAGCGGTCCTGCGGGACGTCGCGGATGCCGTCGCGGCCGTCGGCCAGGAACCGCCAGAACCGCTCCGGGGACTCGACGCCGCCCGGGAGGCGGCAGCCGACGCCGACGATCGCGATCGGTTCTCCCTCGCGGCCTTCTCCCCTCGCGACGGTTTCATCCTCCACCGTGGACAGTCGCTCGGCGAGTGCGGCGATCGTCGGGTACTGCCACACCAGGGTCGGCGGCAGCGGACGGCCGAGATACCGGCCGAGGTCCGCGGCCAGCGCCATCGACTCCCGGGACGACAGCCCGCTTTCGTGCAGCGGACGGTCCGGATCCACGTGCTCGGCCGGCACTCCGGTCCGCTCCGCCACCCGCGCGATCAGCCACGCGCGGATCCCGGCGTTCACCCGAGCCTCCGCGCGGTCAGCGCGCCGTCCGCATAGGACTTCCGGCACAAGGCTCGGCTGATCTTGCCGCTGGACGTACGCGGAACCTCGCCGGGGGCGAGGAAGACGACGTCGTGCAGGCGCAGGCCGTGCGCGGCCGACACCGCGACCCGCAGCTCGGCGCCCGCCGTCGTGACGTCGGCCTCGACCCCCTTGGCCAGTTCGAGCACCACGACCGCCGCCTCGCCGTCCTCGCGCTCGATCGCGAAGGCCGCCGCCGAATGCGGCCGGACCGCGGGATGGGTCTCCACGGTCTGCTCGACGTCCTGCGGGTAGTGGTTGCGGCCGTCGACGATGACGAGGTCCTTCAGCCTGCCGGTCATGAACAGCTCACCGGCGTAGAGCACGCCGAGGTCCCCGGTCGCCAGCCAGCCCTCACCGGACTCCGGATCGATCGGCGGCAGCCCGAAGACCGCTGCGGACGAGCCGGGCCGTCCCCAGTAGCCCACGCCGATATTCGGTCCGCTGACCCGGATCTCGCCGACCTTGCCTGGTTCGGTGAGCGCGCCGGTGACCGGATGGGCGATGCGGACCCGCTGGCCCGCCGGGCGCCCGCACGAGACGAGCGTGGTCGCCGCCGCGCCCGGTGCGGCGGGGACGGCGATCCCGGCGGCGAGCCGGTCGCGGTCGAAGGTGACCTGCCTCGGCGGCCTCGCCGCGTCCGTGACGGAAACGAGGACGGTGGCCTCGGCGAGGCCATACGACGATCGGTGCGTCCCGGGACGCAGGCCGCATTCGGCGAAGGCGTCGTGGAACTTCGCGATGGTCGCGGGCAGCACCGGCTCGCTGCCGTTGATCAGCGAGACGACGCGGCCCAGTTCGAGGTAGCACTTCTCGTCTTCCGTCACCCGGGAAGCGCTGTAGGCGTACGCGAAATTGGGGGCCGCGCTGATCGCGCCCGGGCTGGCGGAGAGCGCGCGCAGCCAGCGTGACGGACGTTCGAGGAACGCGATCGGGTCCATCAGCACCGAGGCCGCCCCGGCGGCCATCGGCGCGCCGATGCCGAGGATCAGGCCCATGTCGTGGAACAGCGGCAGCCAGCTGACCGTGGACGTCGTCCCGGTTTCGACGCCGTAGGAGTCGCAGGCCTGGCGGGCGTTGGTCAGCGCGTTGCGGTGGGTCAGCATCACGCCCGCCGGGGTCCGCGTCGAACCGGACGTGTACTGCAGGTACGCCAGCGCGTCCGGTTCCGGTCGCGGCCAGGAGCACGCACCGGCCGCGACCGGAGAAGGGGTGTCGACGGCGAGCACGGCGGGGCGCTCGATGTCCGCCGAGGTGAGGAAACCGGTGACGCCGTCGATCCCGTCGCCGGTCGTGAGCACGACTCGTGGCGCGCAGTCGGCCAGGACCGCGGCCAGCCTGCCCGCGTGCCCGGGGAGGTCCGGGGCGAACAGCGGCACGGCGACCAGCCCGGCCCGGATCGCGCCGAGGAAGGCGACGACGTAGTCGGCCGACTGCGGTGCCAGAATGGCGGCGCGTTCGCCGGGCGCGGCGAACTCGGCCAGCCGCGCGGCGACGGCGCCTGCCCGGTCGTCGAGTTCGCGCCAGGAGAGTGTGACCGCCCGGCCGTCCGCGCCGTCGCGGTGGTCGAGGTAGGTCACGGCGGTCTCGTCGCCGAGCCGCCGGGCCCAGTACTCCAGCAGGGTCGCGAACGACTCGCCGTCGTTCGCGGTGTCCCGCGCGGAGGTGGGGACGACCGTTTCGGAAATGGTTTCCATAGCCCCTCGTTGATGACGTGAGCGGGAGCAGGTGAATTCGACCGGAATGGCACCGTTGCCACAATCGGATTCAATTCCGGAACGTCGTTCTTTTCTGCCGGAACTGTATGGATCACCAGGGAAGAGTGTCAATGAAAGGAGTACGAAACGCTGACGCCGGTGCGGACATGCTCACCGGGAAGAGAGAAACGGTGCACCGGGCTTGTCACCCCGGGACGGACTTTCCCCTCGCCGGTCGCGCAACAGGCGTAGCGCGAGGAGCGCGCCGAGCAGTTCAAGCGCCGCCGCGGTCAGCAGGCCCGCCGTGTAGCCCGCCGCCAAAGCGGGTGCGGCGCCTTCGCCGATCCGGGCCGAGCGCACCACCGCCAGCACCGTCCCGATCAGCGCGACCCCGAGCGCGCTCGACAGTTCACGGGACGCGGTGAGCAGGCCGGACGCGGTGCCCGCGTGCCGCTCGGCCACGATTTCCAGCGCGTACGAGGTCAGCGGTGTCGTCAAGGCGGAACCGGCGCCGACGAGCACCAGCCCTGGGAGCCTCGGGAGCACTTCGGGGACATGGTTGACCATCGCGACCGCCAGCAGCCCGACGGCCACTGTGGCGAGCCCGGCCGCGACCGTCCGATGTGGACCGAAGCGCGGCACCGCCCAGGGCACCAGCGGGGTCGCGGCGACGACCGCGACGGCCACCGCGACCAGCGGCAACCCGGCCGCCACCGGTCCCAGCCCGAGGGATTCCTGGTGCAGCAACGGGGTGAAGAAGAAGACACCCGAAACCCCGAGTCCCCACAGCAGCTGCACGGTGAGCGCGCCGGTGAAGACCCGCTGTCCGGTCAGCCCCGCGGGCACCAGCCGCTCACGCGCGTGGCTTTCCCTGAACACGAACCAGAGTCCGGAGGCCGTTCCCGTCGCGCCGAGTATCGCGGGCACGAGCACGCCACCCTCGCCCAGTTCCACCACGGCGGCGGTGACCAGGACCATTCCGGCGGTCACCACCAGCATCGAGACCACCGCGGGGCGGCCCGACGTCGGATCGCGGCCCGCCGCCGTGACCTTCGGCTGCAGGACCAGCATCGCCGTCACGAACGGCAGGTTGACGAAGAAGATCCAGCCCCAGCCCAGGTACTCGCTCAGCACCCCGCCCAGCGTCGGGCCCAGTGCCAGCGCCACCGCGAGGCAGGCCGTCCAGACCGTCGCGCCGAGGGCCCGTCTTCGCGCGTCGAGGTTGGTCCGCAGCAGGCTCAGCAGCGCGGGTACCAGGAACGCCGCGGCGCCACCCTGCAGCACTCGCGCGGAGATGACGAGCCACGCCGAGGTGGCCACTCCCCCGGCGGCCGCGCCCGCACCGAACGCGAGCAGTCCCACCCGCAGTGTCGCGGCCTGCCCCCAGCGGTCCACCAGCGTGCCCGCCACCGGCAGCAGCCCGGCGAACGGGAGCATGTATCCGATACTCACCCATTGCAGCGTGGGCAGGTCGAGGGCGAGATCACGCGCGATCGACGGCGCACCCGCCGCGACGATCGTGTTGTCGAGCGTGGTGACGAACGCGCCGAGCGCGATCATGACCAGGGTCGGAACCGCCGTCGTCGTCCGCTGGACCATTTCCGCGAACTCCTTCCGGAAAACGGGGTACCGCGTTTCCGGCGGACGACGTTAACCGGGTTCACCCGGTTCGATCAACGACCGGGATCCCTTTTGTCACGCCGCGCCGCGATTCGCGTACGCAGGTGACAACTTCCGGAGTCGTCCTTGATAACCCCGAGACAGAACCTCACTCGAAGACGAGTGCGGCGGTTGCCAACTTCCGTCCCGATGTGAGTACATGTCGTGCGCGTCCGACGTTGTGCGGCAAGGGGTAGCCATGACCAGAACGGCCACGAACTCCGACCACGACCTGGTCCCGCAGCCCCGAGGGGCAGGGCAGGCGCAGCGGCTCTGGTGTTCCCTGCCCGCCGAGGTCGCCCGCCGGTTCCGGCCGCACGCGGATCCGATCGCGCGGCGGATCCTGGAGGAGATCCAGCAGGCCGTCCCCGAATACGCCAAACCGCTGGACGGCGAGTTCGGCAAGATCATCGTTCTGGCGATCGAGCAGGCTGTGGTCAGCTGCCTCGACAGCATCGGGGACCTCCGGGCGCCCCCGGACGATTGGGTGAAGCTGTTCGTCGAGGTCGGCAAGCGGGTGCACCGCGACGGTGGCAGCCTGAACACCCTGCAGGCCGCCTACCGTGCGGGCGGCCGGGCGGCGCTGCGGTACGTGGCGAAGCTCGGGCAGGCGCATCGCCTCCCCCCGGCTGTCCTCTGCATCGGCGCGGAAGCCATTTTCGCTTATGTGGACGAGATCTCGTCCTATTCGGTGGAGGGCTACACGCTGTCGCAGGCGTCCGCGACCGGCACTCTCGAACGACGGCGGAGACGGCTGCTCGAACTCCTGCTCGCCACTCCCCCGTCGTCGCCCGCGACCATCGCGACGATGGCGCCTCGTCGATCAGTCCTCCGCTGAGCAAGGCGAGAAGTCGACGGCTGGCCAGGGTCGGTTCCCGCGACGCCTCCGCGTCCTCCGGCGCCCGCCCCCCGAGTCTCGAGGCGTGCTGTCCGTGAAGGCCTCCTTCCCTACCGTCAAGGTAGGGAAGGAGGCCTTCACGGACAGGGAGCTAGGCGTTGGCGGGCATCCCCTTCTCGCCGGCCGCCGGGGTGGTGGCGCCTTCGAGGAGTTCGCGCACGATCTCGTTCGCCTTGCGCACCTCGGGGGTGACCATCTTGATCTTGATCTTCCCGTCGTGCCCGAGATTGCCGTCGACCTCGACCGTCTTGTCCTCACCGGGCAGGGGCAGGCCCTGACAACCGGTGAACTTCTTCTCCGGCGTGAGACCGGTCTGGAAGTAGGCGACGATCGGGTCGTCGACGCAGTCGGTGTTGTACGGGAAGATCCCGTGGCTTCCTTCGTTGTCGACGCTGATCATCTTCGCGCCGGGCAGGGCCTTCGCGGTGGCGAGCCCGCCCTCGTACGGCGTCGCGGCGTCCAATTCGGTCTGCGCGACCAGCAGCTTCGGGAAGGTCTTCCGATCCGGCGCCGGCTTGGCGTTGGTGGTCGGCCAGAACGCGCACAGCGGCGCACCCGACTGGGCCATCATCGGCGCGATGAACGGCGCGTTCACGGTCAGATCGGCCTGCCAGAGGTTCCAGTAGTGCAGGTTCTGGTTCCACTGACCGTCCTGGCAGCGGATCGCCTCGAAGGTGGCGTCCCAGGTCTCGACCTCGGCGCCACCCTGGTAGAACGCCTTGCGCTCGACCGAGTCCTTCTTCGCGATGGCCTTCAGCGCGTTGTTCTTCGCCTTGGCGAGGAACGCCTTGTTCGCGTCGGACAGGCCGGGAGTGCTCAGCGCCTTCGCGACGACCTGTTCGAGCTTCTCCGCGTCGGTACCGGTGGGCGCCGGTCCCTTGGCCAGCGCGACCACCATCGAAGCGGCCGACGGGTACTGCGTGGTGTCGTACATCGCCGGGATGATGAACCAGGCGGCGTCGAGCATGCCCGTGAATTCCCGGGTTCCGCCCGCCTTCTCCCAGTTACGGCGGATCTCCAGCGGATCGGTGCCCGCCTTGTACTTCGCGTCGTTGCGCGCGACGTAGGGCAGCAGCGCTTCCTGGAACTGGCGGTCGCGGCTGCGCGGCTGCAGGTCCCACGTCTTCTCCAGGGTGGAGCGGCTCGCGTCGGTCGAGGAGTCCAGCAGGAACCGGTGCGCCTTGCTCGGGAACGTCGTCGCGTACCAGGTGCCCAGCCAGGTGCCGTACGAGTAACCGATGTAGCTGGTCTTCTTCTCGCCGAGGATGACCCGGATGAAGTCCATGTCGTACGCGGTCTGCTCGGTGGTGATGAACTTCGTCAGCGGGTTCGCCAGGCAGCCCGCGACCTTCGCCCGGTTGATCACGTTCTGATCGTTGCTGTCCGGGACGGTGTAGCTGCAGGTCAGCGGAGTGCTCTGGCCGACGCCGCGGGGATCGAAGCCGACGAAGTCGTACTGCGCGGCCAGCACCGGGCTGCGCTTGGCCATCGCGGCACCCCACGGCAGGCCCCCGCCGCCGGGCCCGCCCGGGTTGACCAGCGCGATGCCCTGCCTGCCGGTGCCGGGGTAGGCGGTCGCGGTCTTGGCGACCCGGACGCCGATGGTGTTGCCGTCCTGCGGGTCGTGCCAGTCGCGCGGCACCTGGACGGTCGCGCAGGCGAGCCCCTTGACCTTCTTCAGTTCGGCTTCCGTCGCCGGGGCGAGCGAGGGGAACGAGCACTCGCCCCACGCCACGGCCTGCCGGGTCAGCGCGCCCGCGAGCGTCGCGGTGTCCGGGTCGGCCTTGACCGCGGGTGCCGCGCCCGCGGCCGGAGCCAGCACCAGACCCGAAGCGAGGAACGCCCCGGCCAGCGCGGCCACCGTCGTGCGCGAGCGACCTCTCCGCGTCTTCTTCGTACTTCTGATCACCATGATCCCTTTCGGCAGGAGCCCCCGACGTCCGTACGAAGGTAAAGACGGGTGATCAGCTTTCCCACACGGCCGGAACATGGCTGATACCCGACATGGCGGGATCTCGACATCACGCGTAACGACCTCGGATCGCGGGCGACTTCGATCGTGTGTCCGCGACCGAACTCAGCACCCTGTCCCTGCCGGCGTGGGCGGTGCCCACCTCCCCGCGCGTCGAAGCCGTCGATGGGCACGCGATCCGGATCCGGCAACGGTGGTGGCACGACGCGATCATCTCACGGGGCCTTCCCGGTGCCCCGCCGTCGGTCTCGACGCTGACCCGAGCCGACGTCTGGGCGGCGACGGACGACGTCTTCACGCTCCTGTGGCGGACGCTGGCCTGGGGATCCGGCAGCCAACTGCGGCAAAACACCCAACGGCTCAACAGCATCAAGGACGACCGGCCGCGCGCCGAAGAGCTCCTGCTCCAGGCCGCCGACGAAGCCCGGCGTGATCCGGCGCGCGCGTACGCGGTCCTCCGGCCGGACAAGCACAACCTGATCCGGGCACTCGGTCCGTCGTTCTTCACGAAGTTCCTGTATTTCGCCGGTGGTGGCGCGCCGGACCACCCGTGTCTCATCCTGGACCGAGTCGTCGCGACCGCGCTGCGCGAATGCGGCTGGACGTCGTTGCACCGCGCCGGCCCCTGGCCCGCGGACACCTACGAGCGCTACTGCGCCCTGCTTGCCCGCTGGGCCGGGGAACAGGGCCGCGCGGCCGACGAACTGGAACGCTCACTGTTCAGCGGCGACCGGAAGCCCTCGCGCTGACAAGGACGTCCGCGGGTCCGGACACCACCAGCCACCGGCCGGTGGGCACCGGCGGATCCGGCCACGCGCCGACGATCTGCGGGACCGCTTCCCCGGGTTGATCGGCGATCCCGCGAAGCGCCCGGAACTCGACTAGAACCGAGTGCGCAGCCCTTCGGCGAACCCGCGCGCTGTGGCGCCCGTCATGCCACGCGCAAGTGATCACGCAGCGTTCGCGCCACGCGGGCCATCAGTACCTCGGCCTCCGGCTGGACCGCCGCGGACACCCGCGATTCGGTCAGCGCGGCGACCGCGAAGACCCCGCCGTCGGCATGCTCCACGACACCGACTTCGTGGCGCATGTTCAGCACCGTGCCCGTTTTGGACGACCATTTCGTGGCATCGGAGACGAAGTCGGGGCTCAGCCGCTGGCGCAACAGGTTGAGTCCCATGAGTTCACGCACCCGCCCGGCCACGGAAGCCTCTATTGTGGACGGTTTCCACAACGCTTCGAGCAAGCCGGTGAAGGCGCGGGCCGAGCCGGTGCTCGCGCGGGTGATGTCCAGCTGGGGAACGGGATGTCCCTGTCCGGCGGTACCCGCGTTGATCGCGAGCGCGTGGGCCAGATGGACGTCCGTGGGCGGGAAGCGTTCCGCCGGGGTGTCGCTGAGATCCCCGGCGGGATGCCGTGCGGTGATCCCGAGGACGCCCCAGGCACGCAGCATCCTGGTGACCTCGGCGGGCGGCGTGAGCGCGAAAAGCGTGTCTGCCGCGGTCTCGTCGCTGATCGCCATGGTGAGGTAGAGCAGGTCGTCGACGGCCACCGTCGCCGGATGCCGGAACCGGGTCAGGCCGGTGGGCCCGGCCGCGGTCGCCCGCCCCGGCCGGACGTCGATCGGCGCCGAACCGTCCAGTTCGCCGCGGCGGATCCGCTCCAGGGTCGCCACCGCGAGCGGGATCTTCACCAGCGAGGCACTCGGGACCTCCAGTTCGGGGTCGATGCCGATCTCGTGGCCTGTGTTCAGGTCGCGCACGAGGAACGAGCCCCGCAGGCCGCCGTCGTCCAGTTCCTCGCGCAGCCGCAGGAGCAGGGTTTCCTTGTTCATGACCGCTCCTCGGTTTCCTCGGCGCCGAGACACCGGGCGATGTCGGGCCACAAGCGTGCGCGGATCCGCTGCGCGTCCTCGCCCAGCCCCGCCGTGATGTCGAAACCGCGGGCGAGCCGGATTTCCCCGACGGGCCGCCATTCCAGGCCGAACTCGGCGGCCTGGACCGCCGAGCACAGCAGCAGATCGGCCGAACCGAACACGGCGGCCGCGGCCGCGGTGAGCGAATCGGCGACGACGACCTGCGCCGGCCGCAGCCCCACCGCGTCACGGACGCGGAACAGGCGATCGCGGAGATGCGGGACGTCGTCCTCCGGCTGGACCCAGACCCGCCTCGGCGGACGGCCGGACCGCCCCACCCGCAGTGTTTCCAGGTGGATGGCCCCCGGCCGCGGGTCGCCGGTACCGGCCAGGCCCAGCGTGACCTTCCAGGCGCCCTCTTCCGAGGGGACGGCCGCGAGGGCAGCGCGAACCTCCTGTATGCGAACGAGTTCGGCGCGTTCCCGGGGTGGCGCCTGCCGGAATTCCAGGAAGACGTCGAGCGCGCGGGCCGCGGCGTCGAGTTCGGCGAGTTCACGGGTGGTGCAGGTCTCCGGCACCGCCAGCCGCATCGGCCGCAGCTTGGCACGCCGGGCGTCGTGCTCCATGGCGTCGGCCAGCGTCACCAGGCGCTTCGCCGACGGCAGCATGTCCCGGCCGAAGGGGGTGAGCCGCGCGCGGCGGGTGGTCCGGTCGAACAACCGCTCGCCGAAATGCCGCTCGAGCGCGGCGATGCGACGGCTCGCCACGGGCTGGGGGATGCGGGCGAGCACGGCTCCCGCGGTGAAGGTCCCGGCCTCGCTCACACTTACGAACGCCCGGCAGCTGCCGATCAGGTCCACGACCACATACTATGCCCGATCCGCATGGAACCGGTCGTTACTGTCTTGGACAGCATGATCAGCGGTGGCCAGACTACGGACATCGAACGATCTTGAAAGGAACCCCCGTGTCCGTCACTTCTCGCCGGTGGACCGTCCGAGCGGCCTTGCTGGCGCTTTCGGTCGTGTCAGTCGCCGCCTGTTCCGCCCCGGCCCCGGCTCAGCCGCCCACCCCCTCTTCCTCTTCCGCCGTCACGCCGGTCTCGACGGTCGGGCACGCCGACTTCGAGAAACTCGAGCAGAGCTTCAGCGCGCGACTCGGGGTGTACGCGGTGGACACCGCGACCGGTCGCGAAGTCGCCTTCCGCGCCGACGAGCGCTTCGCCTACGCCTCGACGCACAAGGCGTTCAGCGCCGGTGCCGTGCTGAAGCAGACCGCCATCGGCGACCTGGACCGGACGGTGACCTATACCCGGAAGGACCTGGTGCCCAACTCGCCGATCACGGAGAAGCACGTCGCGACCGGCATGCCACTCCGGGCGGTCATCGACGCCACCCTTCGCTACAGCGACAACACCGGCGGCAATCTGCTCTTCCGCGAACTCGGCGGCCCCGCCGGCCTCGCCTCGGCACTCCGCGCGATCGGCGACACCACGACCCACGTCGACCGGATCGAACCCGAGCTCAACGACACCGCCCCGGGTGACATCCGGGACACCGGCACACCTCGCGTCCTGGCGGCCGACCTGCGTGCCTTCATCCTCGGCGACGTCCTGCCCGAGGACAAGCGCAAGGTCCTCGTCGACATCATGCGCGCCAACACCACCGGCGACGCGACTATCCGTGCCGGGGTCCCCGGCTGGCCGGTCGCCGACAAGACGGGCACCGCCGGCTACGGGACGCGCAACGACATCGGCGTCATCTGGCCGCCCGACCGGGCACCGATCGTCATCTCGGTCCTGACCGACAAGAAGGACAAGGACGCCGAGGTCGACAACAAGCTCCTCGCGGAGGCCGCGGCGGCCGCGGTCAAGGCCCTTTCCTGACCCGGATGGGGGTGCTCGAAACCAGGGCATCCCCGTTCCGGCGTCTGGGCCAGTGTCCCGGCCTTCGGATCGGGGAGCGGGTGTGAGTGCCGTTCTCCTTGGGTACTCCCCCCAGATGCGGCCATGTTCTTCGCTCAGCTGGCACACCCGCTAAGGAGACAAGCTTGGGTACTGCCGGAACACTCGACGCCTACGAATTCACCGGCGGCGATGCCCCGCCGCTGGGGAAAGTGCGGGCCTGGCTCCGCGACCGGCTCGGCGACGTCGGGCTGAGCACCGTCGCCGACACCGAACTGCTGACGACCGAACTGGTCACCAACGCACACGAACACGCGGACGGCGTCACCGCGCTCCGCGTGTCCGTACCGTGCGGCCGGGCCGTGGTCCGCGTCGAGGTCGACGACCACTGCCCGCTGCTGAAGCCGCACCGCGTCACGAAACGGGACGCGGCCACGCCGCACGGACGAGGCCTGGCGCTGGTCGACGCGATCAGCAGTGAATGGGGTGTGCGGACCGGCACCGAGTTCAAGACGGTATGGGCGGAGATACCAGTACAGGCTCACTGCCCGCGTCGATGAAGGAAGGGGACGTGGAGTGTCCCGATTCCTTCATTGACGAGCCAAGATTGTCACGACCTCCTGCGATCAGGAGGCCTTCAGAGGACGATCAGCAAACGTAGGCGTTGTAGAAGACCGCGGGACCGTAGTCGGCGTACGGTTCGTAACCCGGCGAGGCGTACCAGGTGCCCTTGTCGGAGACCAGGCACCACCGGCTACTGGTCGTGTTGGACCAGCTGTGGATGTGGTAGTTGGCGATGCCGATGTTGCTCCAGCCGTTGCTGCAGGTCTTGAACCCCGTGTAGTTGAAGCCGGTGTGCACGCACAACTCGGCCACCTGGGTGGTGGCCGAAGCGGCCGGGGCGGTGAACAGGGCCGGGGCGACCGCGAGGGCGGCGATCGCCGCGGCGGCGCGCAGACGCTTCATGCATTCTCCTTGGTTCGAGGACGGCTGTACTTCACCATTGCCGGTGAAGTTGTTGCCCGGCAACGGTTTCAGCGAGTCCTGAAAGGCCTCAGAGGAGGGCGGCCCCCTTCCGGGAGGCGCGATGCAGCACCGAACCGCCACGGCGTTCGGTCACCACGAGACCGGCCTCGCGGAGGATGGACGCGTGCTGGCTGGCGCCAGCCAGGGAGATTCCCGCCGCCTTCGCCAGTTCGGTGGTGCTGAGCGGGCGTTCGGCACCCAGCAGGCGCAGGACCTCCGCGCGCGTCCGTCCGAGCAACGACGCCAGCCCCCGGTTGCGGCCCTCGGCTTCGAGCAGGTCCGCGCCGGTCTCCGGGGTCTCGACGGAGTACACGAGGAACGGCCGCTCGGGTTGGCGCAGCAGCATGATCGGTCCCGGATGGCAGAAATACGACGGGACGAGGGTCAGCCCGCGGCCACCGAGGACGACCTCCTGCTCGACGGGGTACGCGATCTCGAGCAGCGGCGGGTTCCAGCGCGCCGAGACGTGCAGCGCGCCGAGGACGGCTTCGAGGCCCCGCTCCATCGCGAGCGCGGCACGACGTTCGTGATCCGCGCGGGCCAGCCGCCGGATCGTCGGCCAGAAGGGCGCGATCGCCGTGTCGTGATAGGTCGTGAGCGCCTCGCCGAGCAGGCGCAGCGCGGGCGGATCACCCTCGGCCAGATCACGCACCCAGCCCGACACCGGATGTTCGGCGCCGAGGCGGGCGAGATCGGTCCGGAGCACCTCCCGCGGCGTCCTCAGCACGAGGTCGAGACCCGCGTCCAGGTCGGCGATCTCGGCTTCGGGCGTCAGGAAGTCGGGTGAGTAGCCCTTGTGCCGGGCCAGCTGGTGCAGCATCGCGACCGCCCAGCGGGCCTTCTCCGGGACCGTTCTCCCCCACCGGTCCGGAACCTGATCACGACGTGGCTCGCGAAGCCGGTGGAGGCTCAGAAGTACCTCCCACAACGGATTCGGCTCCGCCAGGACACGGATCCGGACGAGATCGGCATCGGAGAAACGAATGCGCAGCATGTGACCCCCAGTCATCGGGGGCAGATCTTAAAGATCCCCTCTGCCACGACGCTGGCACCGGAATCCGCTACCTCGGCCAAGCGGAACCGTGCTCGTCGCCGGGGCGACCGGCTGGCCACCGGCGAGATCGAAGACGCACTGCTGGACACGGCACGCCCCGTCACGGATTCCGCGCCACGGGTCGCGTCCGTCTGTTCGGGCGCCTTCGTGTTCGCCGAACTCGGCCTGCTCGACGGCCGCCGCGCGACCACCCACTGGCGGCACCCTCGCCGCCGCTATCCGAAGGTGCGGGTGGTGCCCGCAGCTCGCCCCGACAAAGCGGAACATCGCTCCACAAACATAGGGAGCGCCGTTCCGCTTTATCGAACAGCCGGAGGGTTATCGCTTCCCGCGCCGGGGCAGGCACCACTCATCGCCGTCACACCCGGGCGGAGCTGAGCGCTCCACAGTGGACCGACCGTCCGTGAAGGCCTCCTTGCCTACCTTCAGGGTAGGGAAGGAGGCCTTCACGGACTCCCGTCTTTAGTCGCTATCAACCGTCGCATCCGCCTGCCTAGCATCACCCTCCCCGTAGTTCCTCGCAGCGGAAGGCACCCATGCGCATCCGGCCCGAAGACGGTACGGCGGACGGTCTCGGCGAGCAGCTGAGCAGGCTGGGGCTCACCGAGAACGCCGCCGGGATCTACCGCCGGATGCTCGAAAGCGCGCCAGTGAACCCCGATGAACTGGTCGGGCGAGGGGGTAACGCGGAAGCCGTCCTTCTGGCGCTGAAGGAACTGGCCGACACCGGTCTCGCGGTGTCCTCGGGGGCGGAGGGAACCGAGTACCTCCCCGCGAATCCCGGTGAGGCACTGGCCGCGTTGACCACCCGGCGGCAGGCCGAACTGCACGACGCGCGGATCGCGGTCCAGTCCGCGTACCGGAGCTTCCGGCGCGCGCATTCGGGGATCCCGCTGGCCCAGGACCTGCTGGAAGTGGTCACCGGGGAGGCCATCGTGCCCCGGCTCCAGCATCTCGCCACCATGGTCCGCCATCAGGTGCGGCGCCTCGATTCCCCGCCGTACTTCACCGGCGGGCACCGGAACCTCCTGGAGGAGGACCAGCTGCGGCGTGGCATCCGCTACCGCTGTGTCTACAGTGGAGCGTCACTGGGCGATCCCGGCTACTTCGCCGGGAACATCGTGCCGTGCCTGCGTGCGGGTGAACAGGCGCGGCTGCTGCCGGAACTCCCGGTGAAACTGACCCTCTTCGACGACCGGGCGGCCACCATCGCGCTCACCATCCGCGAGGCCGATCGCAACCAGTCCATCGTCATCGTGCGGCCGTGCAGCCTCTTCTCCGCGCTCGAGGGACTGTTCGAAACCTCGTGGGCCGCCGCGCTCCCGCTCGATCAGCACGGACGGACGTCCGGGGAGCCGGTCCGGCCGATCGAACGGGAGCTGTTGATCCTGCTCGCCGCCGGGCGCAAGGACGACGAGATCGCCGCCGAACTCGGGGTCAGCAGGCGCACCCTGTTCCGCTATCTCGAAACCCTGATGGACCGCGCCGGTGTCTCCAGCCGGTTCCAGCTGGGGGTTTTCGCCGCCCACCACGGATGGCTCTGACCCGCCGTTCTCACCCGGATGGGGTCACCCACCCCGACCGCCCCCGCTGCGTGGAGCGCCGGGAAAGCGGAAGGTGATCTTGGAAGGAGGGCGGCATCATGGGCAATCACCGACAGCACAACGGCACCGCGACGCTCCGGATCGCCACCGCGGGACTCCGCGTCTGCGCGATCGTCGTCGCGGTCGCCGCGTGCGCCTGGCTCGCGCTCTGGCTCGCGTTCACCCTCTGACCCGGTCCGGCTCAAGTCCCCGGCACGGAGTCCGGCGGGCTTTCGGGTCCGGGCACACCGCCGGGATCCGGCAGCGGCTCGGGTACCCCCGGGTCCGGCACCGGTTCGGGGATGCCGGGTTCGGGCATCCCCGGATCCGGCGGCATGGGGTCCGGCGGCGCCGGGGGCGCGGTCATACGGGTATCGGTCATCGGACTACCTCCTGATCACCGGCTACCCGACGGGTCGCCGCCCGAAACCGGCCGCTAGGCCGTCTGGGTGGCGATCCAGTCCGCGACGACGTCGATGCGGGAGGCCGTCTCGATCGCGGCGTGGGGGCACCCCGGCCCGGTGGCCTCGATCGACACCAACCTGCCGCCCTTGCCTTCGGGCACGAAATACGGCGCGCCCGAATCGTAGGTGCAGGCACTCGTCGTGATCTGCGGTGTCGCGCCGCGGACGCCGACCGTCGCCGCCGCCACCGTCGCCACGTGGACCGTGCCGTGCTGCATCCGCGTCGCCGGAGCGGGGTTCGTACCGGTCAGGCTGCCCCATCCCGCCAGCGTCAGCTCCTGGCCTGCCTTCGGGAGCACGCGGTTCACCGTCATGGGCACCACCGTGCTCACCAGGGTGTCCAGCCGGAGAAGCGCGACGTCCGTTTCCTTCGCCTGCAGCACTTCGGTCACCCTACGGGCCACTCCCGACTCGGTCGCCTCGTCGACCAGGCCCAGTGTCACCGTCGTCGGATACGGTGTCCGGCCCGAGACCCGCTTGCGCTGCGCGTCGTGGAAGCAGTGCCCCGTGGTGACGACCCAGCCAGGGGCGATCAGCGCTCCCGTGCAGTAACTGCTGTAGGTCGAACCGTCCGGGCGGGGGATCTTCGCCATCGCGATCTTCGCGACGAACCCGAACTGTCCCGGTGGGACGTCGGTGCCATGGGCGACGTCCGGCGCGGCGAGTGCGGCCGGAGCGGTGGTGATGGTCAGGACAGCGGCGGCCAGCAGGGCGCGCAGACGCAATTTCTTACCCTTCGTCGTTGAGGAGTCCGAGGCTAGGACCATTGCCCGACAAGGGGAATTACCTGACCAGGTGTCACCCGATGGCACGCTCGGCGTCGACGGGTCCGCCGCGCCGGGCGAGCCAGCGACGGTAGGTGTGGCTGCTGTCGGTGTCGGACCGGTAGGCGGCTTCGGCCGCGGCGATCAAGGCACCGCTGCTCCCGCCGAAGGCGCCGTCGGCGCGCCAGGCGATGAGATACCGCATCCACAGCGGATCCCCCGTGAGCGAGCGGATCGCGATCCCGGTGGTCGCGGGAAAGGTGACCTGGCAGGGGGAAATCGCCCGGCCGTCGGCGATGAGGCGCTGCAACGGGCGGAGTTCCGTACTGCGATGGGCGACCTGGGGCCGGAATCCCGCCCGCGCACAGGCTTCCTCGAAACATTCCGGCCAACCCGCGCCGTCGGAGGGGCCGAGCACCCAGCGTTCACGGGCGAGGCCGCCCAGGTCGATCTCGGTATCACCGGCGGCGGGATGATCGGCGGCGAGCGCCACGAACACCGGCTGGACGGCCAGCGGCCGCATCGCCACCCCCGGTGTCACGGGGAGGGCGTGGCCGGGATAGTCGGCGACCACGGCGGCGTCGAGATGCCCGGCCGCCACGAGATCCAGCAACCGCCGCGGCGAGAACTCCGTGGTCACCGAGACCGCGTGCGCCCGGTCGGGGCCACCGAGCCGAGCGGCCAGTTCGACCACCATCGAGCCGCCGATCCCGCCCAGCGCGACCGGCCGTGCCGAACCGTCCGCCAGCCATCTCGCCGCGTCACGGTGCAGTGAATCCGCCGCCGCGAGAACCACCCTCGCGCGGGACAGCACGCACTCGCCGAACGCCGTGGGGACGACACCGTCGCGGCTGCGGAGGAAAAGCGTTCCACCGAACGCGCGCTCGATACGTTGCAGCGAGGCGGTCAACGCCGGCTGCGTGCTGCCGACGCCGGACGCCGCACGCGTGATGCTGCCCGCGTCGGCGACCGCGCACAACACCCGCAGATGACGTAACTCGACGTCCATCACGCGGACCTTATGGCCACTTGGGATGTGCCGGAAGCCGTCGAAAGTCGGGATCGTTTCTCGTACTCCCCTCCCTCCCCGCAAGGAGTACGCATGCGACGCGCATGTCTCATGTTCGCGCTTACCGGCACCCTCTTGGCCGCCTTCGTCCCCGCGACCGCCTCGGCGGCTCCCGGATTCACGACGTCGATGGAGGCCTTCGCACCCGGCGGGACGATCAGCAGAGTGACCGTCAACCGTCCCTCGTCGGACCGGAACGCGGCGCCACAGCGCGTCGCGAACGCCGCCGCGGTGACCCCCATCGAAACCAACGGCCCCAGTGCGAGCACCTTCGACCTGGTCTTCGTCGGTGACGGCTACACCTCCACCCAGCTGGGCACGTACTCGCAGCACGTCCGCTCCAGCATCGCCGCGCTGTTCGCCGTCGAGCCCTACAAGAGCTACCGCAAGCAGTTCAACCTCTGGCAGGTCGACGTCGTCTCGCCGCAATCCGGGGTCACCAACGACCCGACCCTCGGCGTGCGGCGCACCACCGCGCTGGGCGCGTACTTCTGGTGCGGCAACATCGAACGGCTGTTGTGCGTCAACGAAACCAAGGCCAAGCAGTACGCCGCGGCCGCGCCGGACGTCGATCAGGTCATCGTCCTGGCGAACACCACCAAGTACGGCGGCGCGGGCGGCGAGGTCGCGACCTCGTCCGGCGGCAACGCCCAGGCCAGCCAGATCGTCGCGCACGAACTGGGTCACTCGATCGGTGGACTGGCCGACGAATACGACTACGGTACGTGTGAGACCCGCGAACCCCGTGAGCCCAACGCTTCCGCCCTCACCGCGACCCAGATGCGGGATCGCAAGGCCAAATGGCACGCCTGGCTCGGCAAACCCTCCCCCGATGGCGGCACCGTCGGCGCCTACGAGGGGTCCCGCTACTGCAAGACCGGGATGTACCGCCCCAGCGTGAACTCGCTCATGCGCACCCTCGGGCAGCCGTTCAACCCGCCGAGCACCGAAGCGATGATCGCGGGCTTCCACCGTGAGTGACCTTCCCTCCCCGGGAAATACGCAAGTCCTGTTCGCTGCCGAACACTTCGCCTGGCCGGCCCGGTGTCACCCGGGTCGGCCAGACCGTTCTGGCTATTGTGGTGTGCACTCCACCACGAGAACCGAACGCCGTCGGCACGAAACGGGGAGGCGGGACCACCGATGCCATCCCTCCTGGACTCCTATCCACTCGATTGGGCCGATCCACGCCTGCAGGAACTGCGGAATGCGCTGAGTACGGCGTTTTATCGCGATCGGGACATCGAACTCATCGCCGCCGACGCCGGTGTCCCCTCGGCACGCATCGTCTGGCAGGACCCGGCGGACCGGTTGTGGTTCCACCTGCTCAACGAGGCTTCCGCGCAGCTTCGCGTCGAGCCGTTGCTGAAGGTCGTCCGGGAGCGCCGGCCTGCCCTCGCCGCCCGGATCGACGAGATCTGCGGCCCGGCGCCCCTCCTGACCGCCCGGATCCCGGACGACCAGGCGGCGGCCCTGGCCGCGGGCGACCCGCGCTGGCGGAACTTCACCGACGCCAATCTGGAACGCCGGATCTTCGACGACGAAGAGACGTTGCTGGACATCGCGTTCCTTCAGCACGGCCTCGACCGGGCGCGGTCGGTGTGCCGGCTGAGGGTGTCATTCGGCCGGAAACGCTTCCAGGGCACCGGATTCCGCATCGGGCCCACCACCCTGCTGACGAACCACCACGTGCTCCACGACTGGCGCGACGGCGCTCGGCCCGCGACCGGGGTCCGGGCCGAGTTCGGCTACGAACTCGACATCGCGGGCAGCCTGCGGGAACCGCTCGTGATCACCGGCGTCCCCGCGACGATCACCGGCGACGCGGCCCACGACTTCGCCGTGATCGAAACCGAGGAACCACTGCCCGCCGACGTGCCGATCCTGCCGCTTCGCGGCGCCACGAGGCCCGAAGTGGACGACCGGGTGTACATCATCCAGCATCCGAAGGGCCTGCCCAAGAAGATCGCGATGCACCACAACCTGGTGCGGTACGTCGACGAGGACGTCGTCCAGTACTGGACCGACACCGAAACGGGTTCCTCCGGCTCCCCGGTCTTCGATCGCGAGTGGCGTGTCGTCGCCTTGCACCACCAGTGGGTCCAGGTCGGCGCGGACGACGGGGTCGCCTTCCGCAATCAGGGCCGGGCGATCGGACGGGTCGCGGGACGGCTCGACGAGCTCGGTGTGAACCTGGGCTGAGACCGGAATGGCACGGTGGATCCACTTCCCCGATTGGGCCGACGGCACGGCGCGGTTGCTGCACAACGCCCTCAACAAGGCGTTCTACCTGCGCGACGACCTGATCGACATCTGCCGGTCCGTCGGCCTTCCGCCGCACGAGGTCGACTGGGGCCAGCCCGCCGCCCAGCTGTGGCAGGGCCTCACCCGGGACTGCGCCGACGCGGGCAGGCTCGAAGACCTCATCGAGCACGTCAAGGCCCGCTGCCCGGCCGTCGGCGGGGACCTGGACACCGTGCTGTCCGCGCGGAACACCGGGATCGACTGGTACGCGGCGACGGAAAGGCATCTGGCGCTCCTGCTCGGACCCGGGTGCGCCCGCGCCGTGCTCGACCGGCGAGAGCTTCGCGCGCACCTGCTGGACCTCGTCCAGCGGCAGTACCCCGTGCTCACCATCACCGGACGACCCGGCACCGGGAAGTCCTACAGCCGCTACCTCATCCACCACATGGCCAGCGATCCCGCGCTCGACTGCGAGTTCCGCACCATCGACGTCGAAGACGACTTCTACGATCGCGTCGACGCGGCGGGTTTCATGACGGTGCTGGCCGCCCGGCTCGGTCTGGACGCCAAGTTCGACGTCGACCGGCACACCGAACAGGCGCGCACGGTCCGGGAACTGGTCAACCTCTTCGTGGGGAGGTTCTCGACCCTGCCGCGGCGCCTGCGCTGGGTGTTCATCGACGGCCTCGACCGGCCACAGGTCGCTCCGGACGTGCACATGGCCGTCGCCCGCCTCGCGAAAGAGGTCGAGGCGGGCCAGCTCTTCAACACCCGCCTCATCGTGACCGGCCACTCCGGCGACTTCGCCCCGCCCGTCATGGAAGTGCTCCGGCACGAGGAACTCTCCGGGCTCACCACGTCGCACGTCCACGGTTTCTTCCGCGGTCTCGCGGACCACACCGGGCTGCCGATCTCGGACACCGAACTGGAGGAGCTGGCCGAAGCGGTGCTGGCCGAGGCCGACCTGGCCGACCTCGCGCTGCTCGGCGCGGCCGCCAGCCGGGCCGCGCACACCCGGTTCAGCGCGGGAGGTGGGTCATGACGTCCTCGACCGTTCCCGGGACACGGGAACTCCGGCTCCGGGCCGCGTTGCTGTCGCATTACGAACTGCCCTGGCTCGGTGTGGGCGAAGATCTGACGGAGGCGATCGGGCCGAGGCTGTTCGCCGAGTCCACCAGGGTGCTGGTGGGTGACGGAAGGCGGCATTGGCGGCTCGACGACGCCGTCCGGCGTTCGCTCGTCCAGCAGGCCACGTTCGGCGAACTACGCGACACCTGGGCAAGGATCCGGCACCGGCCCGACGACGATCGCCAATGGGCCATCGACCACTACGTCGGCGCCGCCGCACCGATCGAACTCGACGGCCTCAGCCTCCCCCGCCTGCGTGCGGTCGCCTGGCTGGCCAGATGGCTCGGCGACACCGCGGAGCACCTCCCGGTTGGGGCCGAGCTGGCCAGGCGGCTCGGCATCGGCGAACTGCTGGCGCCGCTGCGAGCCCTCGCGGGTGATCATTTCGTCGGCCGCGACGCCGTCCTCGCGGAACTCGCGGACAGGTTCTCCGAGGAGGCCGGTCCGACCCTCATCCACGGTATCGGCGGGATCGGCAAGTCCGCGGTGGCCATCCGCCACCTCCTGGACGTCGCGGACCGGCGGCGGGCGGTGGTCGGCTATCTGAACTTCGACCACAGCGCCCTCGACCCGGCGGAACCGGTGAGCCTGATCGCCGCGATCGCCCGGCAGCTGGCCGTGCAGCTTCCGGAAGAACTCGATCCCGGCGCGGCCGCGCTGGCCACCGAATGCCATGAACGGCTGCGCGCGGGGAACCGGGCGCTGGAATCCCCGCATCTCGGTATCGGCGGCCGGAGCCCGCACACCGACCTGGTGGAGAGCCTGGTCTCGGTACTCGGCGGCCACCGGTTGCTCGTCGTTTTCGACACCCTCGAAGAGGTCCAGCGCCGCGACCGGCCCATTCAGCGGCGGTTCGGCGAATTCCTCACCGAGCTGTCGGCCTTACCGCGCCGGCCGAGTCTCGTCCTGGCGGGCCGGTCCCCGGCTCCCGAGCTGGGCGCCGTCGAGATCGGCCTGCCCGGCCTCGAACCCGACGAGGCCATCGACCTGCTGTCGACCCTGCTCCCGGGGCATCCTCCGGAAGGCCTCCGGCCGATCGTCGACCTGGTCGGGACCAGTCCCCTCGCCGTGCATCTGGCGGCGGGCGTCCTGCGCAACGCACCCCGTGACGAGGCGCTCCGGGACATCGCGGTGCACCGCGGGACGATCGAGGGAGAGCTGTACCGGCGGTTGCTCGGGCACATCCCGGATCAGGACGTCCGACGCCTCGCCCATCCGGGGCTGACCCTGCGCCGGGTGACCCCCGAGCTGATCCGCGAGGTCCTCGCGAAACCGTGTGGCGTGCGGGTGCCCGATCTCGGCCGGGCAAACGAACTCTTCGACGGCCTGGCGCGCGAAGCGATGCTCGTGACGCTCACCCCGGACGGCCGGGCGGTCGTGCATCGCACGGACGTGCGGCACACGATGCTCCACCGGTTGTCCGCGGACGAATCGATCGTGGTGAGCCAGATCCACCGGGCGGCCGTGCGGTTCTACACCACCAGGCAGGGGGTGGCGGCGCGGGCCGAAGAGCTCTACCACCGGCTGATGCTCGGCCAGCGCAGCGCGACCCTCGATCCGCGATGGGACGACGCCGTGCTGGCGCATCTGCTGCCGTCCCTCGACGACCTTCCGCCCGCTTCGAAGGCCTATCTGGCCGCGAAGACCCCCGGTCTTTCGGTTTCCGACGAGGATCTCCGCCAAGCCGACATCGAAGTCGGCAGGCGGCTGGTGGTGCGCCGGGCCGCGGAGCTGATCAGTTCGGACAACGGGCCGGAAGCGCTTTGGGAGATCGACGACCATCTCCAGCGCACCGGCGACCGGTCCCCCGTGCTGAGCGGGCTCCGGATCCAGGCACTGGAACTGCTCGGCGAGTTCGAAACCGCGTTCGCCGCGGCCGTCGAGGAACGCAAGCTGTCGGCGCAGGCGGGGATGACCGAAGAGTTCGTCGCCTTCACCCTGCACATGGCACGGCTCGCCGAGCGGCTCGGCCGGGCGGCCGAGGCGAAGAACGACCTGACCGCCACGCTCGTGCTGTGCCGTCGGCCGCCGTCGACGAGTCCGCGGTCGCTGAGCAGACTGAGCATCATCGTGTGCATGCTCCGGCTCCGGCGGTTCGGCATGCCGCTCGGCGAGGGCATGGTGGACGAGCTGAGCCGGGAGGCGGTCGCGGTCGCCGAACGGCTCCAGATCAAGGAGATCAACACCGTTCCGGGACTGCTGCGCGATCTCGCCGCCGAGGTCGGGGAACGGTCGCCGCGGCTGCTCAAGGCGGCGTTGCGCCGGATCGGTCTCGCCGGGTCGGAATCCGCGCAGGTCGCGGAAGCCCTCTACGGGGAAGCCCGGCAGCCGATGGATCCGGTTCCGGTGGGGCGTCTGCGGCTCGGATCGGAGGTTTCCGCGCGTCTCGACGACGAAGGCGACGACGTACCGGAAATGGCCACGCGGGTGCTGGCCGAGGCCTTCCAGTCGGAGGCGGATTCCGCACTGTACCGGGACTATCGGCCGAGTGACACCGCCCTTCCGCACAGCACGCTTCCCCTCGGCGACCCGGACCTGCGCGACTTGACGCGACGCACCGACGCCTGGCGCGCCGCCGAAGCTGGCCGGGGCCATCATCGCGCGGGACGGCTGGCCGAGGCGGTGGTCCAGTACGACCGGGCGCTCCGCCTGGTCAGACAGGCCGATCTCGGGATGCGGATCTTCCTCCCGGTCCTGCTGGACCGCGGTCTCGCCTACCTGGCACTGCGCGAGGACGTGGCGGCGGACAACGACCTGACCCTGTGCGTCCAGCTGGCGCCCGAGCACGGACTCGGCCGCGTCGGCGCGAGAGCGCATCAGGGCCTGGGTGTGCTGGCCAGACTGAACGGCGACGTCGCCCGGGCACTGGAACACTACGAGACCAGCATCCGGATGTTCCTCGAGGACGACCCGTCCCAGGTGGCCAAGGTCCAGATCGAGCAGGCCAAGGCGTTGCTCGACGCGGGGCTGTCGAACGAAGCGAACTCCGTCCTGTCCCATGCCCTGCCTGTACTTCGCGCCCAGAGCTCCGGCCACGAGGTGGCCGAAGCCGAACTGGTCGGCGCCGCGGCCAGGCTCCTCCAAGACGATCCCGAACAGGCGCGACGGCTCGCCGCCTCGGCACAACGGCGTTTCTCCCGGGCGAAGAGCGCCGCGTGGGTGGAGATCGCCAGGTTGGCGGCGATGCGCGCGGACACGGCGTCCGTCCTGTCCGGTGGGCAGGCACCACGCGCGTCGGCGAACAAGGCTCGGGAACTCACGGATCGCCTTCGCGCTTTCGGGCTCGACGAGGAGGCGGCGACAGCGGCGATGCTCGGCGTCCGGCTGGCTGTCCACAAGGGACAACTTGAAGTCGCTTCCGGCCTGTTGTCCGGGATTCCGGCGCCCCGTCAGGGCTCCTCCATCGATCGGCGGATGCTGTGGCGGCTGTGCCGCGCCGAACTGGCGGCGGCGGCGGGCGAGTACGGGACAGCGCTGCGCGAAGTCAGGAAGGGCCTGGCGGATCTGAACAAGGCCAGGACGCACAGCGGCGGGCTGGACCTGGTGGCCGGTACCGCCGCGCACGGCCGCGAACTCGGGGAACTCGCCGTCGGGCTTTCCTTGCAGCGCCGCAAAATTCGCGTCCTGTTCGACATACTGGAGCAGACCAAGGCGCAGGCCTACCGCTATCGCCCCGTGCGGGCTCCCGAGGCCCCGGCGCTGCACAGCAGGATCGCCGAGATGCGGCGACTGTCCCATCGACAGCGGCAAGCCCGGCTGGAGGGACGCACGACGGCGGCCTTGAACGTGAAACTGGCGGCCCTGCAGGAGGACATCACCCGGCTGAACTGGCATTCCAGTCCGTTCGGGCGGCAGCGGCCGGTGGCGGACATCGCGAGCATTTCCGCGCGGCTCGGGAACCGCGCCCTGATCAGCTTCGGCACCAGCGGAGGCGTGCTGTTCGCCGTCGCCGTCTTCGACGGCCGCACCAGGCTCATCGAACTCGGCTCCGCCCACGAGCTGATCGAGCACGTCCGGCGCCTGCACGCGGACACCGACGCGCTGGCCCCCGACAACCTGCCCGCACCGCTGGTCCGCGTCGTCGCCCTGTCGGCCTCGCGTTCCGCGGAGCGGCTCGATCAGGGCCTGCTCGCCCCGATCACCCGGGCGATCGGGGCACGGGAACTCGTTCTCGTCCCCACCGGCAGCCTTTACGCGGTGCCGTGGGGATCATTGCCCTCGTTGACCGGGGTGCCCGTCGTCGTCGCGCCGTCCGCGACGGCGTGGCTCGCCGCCGACGAATCCGCCGAGCGGTCCGGCGGCGGGCGCGTGGTCCTGGTCGCGGGACCGGGCCTCTCCGGCACCTTCAGCGAGGTCCAAAATCTGGCGGACCTCCACCGGGACGCCACGGTGCTGACCGGGGACCAGGCCACCGTGGCGAACGTCCTCAGCGCCCTCGAAGGGGCCGAACTCGCCCATATCGCCGCGCACGGCAGCCACGAACCGGACAACGCCCTGTTCTCCCGGCTGGAACTCGCGGACGGGCCCCTGTTCGCCCACGAGCTCACGCGCCTGGACCGGCCGCCGGACCAGGTCGTGCTCGCGGCCAGCGCGCTCGCCCACGCGCACATCCGGCCAGGCGACGAAGCACTCGGGTTCGCCGGGGCCCTGCTCGCAGCCGGCACCAGGACGGTCGTCGCGGCGGTGAGCAGGATCGGCGACCACTCCGCCGCCGCGACCTCCGAAGATCTCCACCGTGGCCTGGTGAACGGCGGGTCGATGGCCCACGCCCTGGCGGAAAGCGTCCGCACGGACCCCTTCCGCCGCCCCTTCATCTGCCTCGGGAGCGCCTGACCTCAGCCCTGTTCGGCGAGAAGCTTCTTCACCCGCGGGATGACTTCTTCGCCGTACAGCCGGATCGACTCCAGCCGCTCCTGATGCGGAAGCGCGCCCGCGCCGTACTTGAGCTGGAAGCGCGACAGGCCGAGTGTCCGGACCGACCAGGCGATCTTCCGGGCGACGGTCTCCGCCGAGCCGACGAACAGCGCGCCACGCGGCCCGGCCATGGCGTCGTAGTCGGCGCGGGACATCGGGCCCCAGCCGCGTTCGGCCCCGATCTTGGCGAACGCCGCCTGATGATGCGTGAAGTGCTGGGCCACCGCCAGTTCGTCGGTCGCGGCGACATGTCCGGGGCTGTGCATGGAGATCGGCAGCTCGCCGTGTCCCGATTCCTTCAGGGCACGCCGGTACAGGTCGGCCAGCGGGGTGAACCGTTCGGGCGATCCGCCGATCACCGCCATCACCAGCGGCAGTCCGTACACGGCCGCGCGGAGCACCGACTGCGGCGTCCCGCCGACCCCGACCCACGCGGGCAGGCGGCCGGATTCGGTGACCGGGAAGGCCTGCGCGCCGTCCAGCGCGGGACGGACGGTGCCGTTCCAGGTGACCGGCTTCTCCTCCTGCAGATGCGTGAACAGGTCGAGCTTCTCGGCGAACAGCTCCTCGTAGTCGCCCAGGGAGTAGCCGAAGAGCGGGAACGACTCGGTGAACGAGCCCCGGCCGAGGGTGACCTCCGCGCGCCCTCCGGAAAGGGCGTCCAACGTCGCGAACCGCTCGTACACTCGCACCGGGTCGTCCGAGCTGAGCACGGTGACCGCGGTACCCAACCGGATCCGGTCCGTGCGACCGGCGATCGCGGCCAGCACGACGTCCGGCGAGGACACCGCCATCTCCGCGCGATGGTGCTCGCCGACACCGAAGTAGTCCACGCCCACTTGGTCGGCGAGGACGCCTTCGGCCACGACCTGCCGGATCGCCTCGGCCTGGGTCACCGGCTGACCGTCCGCGCCGTTCTCCACGTCACCGAAGGTGTCCAGGCCGAAAGTCGGCTCGTGCCGCGTGCCCAGGATCTCGTACGCCATGTCCAACTCCTCAAGTAGTTGAACGCTCAAACGTCTGATTTGCCGAGCCTATTCCGGGCCCCCTAGGTGCGGATCGCCAGCCAGATCGCCGCCGCCAGCGGCAGGACCGCCACGGCCAGTG
The DNA here is from genome assembly GCA_049998115.1 of Amycolatopsis sp. cmx-4-19. Taxonomy (GTDB): domain Bacteria; phylum Actinomycetota; class Actinomycetes; order Mycobacteriales; family Pseudonocardiaceae; genus Amycolatopsis. Next base: position 44,623 of record JAEBEO010000015.1, read on the forward strand.
AGAACACCAGCTGGCCGACGAGCACGGCACCGACGGGCAACCGCAGCCCGTCCATCCCGGCGTCGTCCTCGGGAAAGAACCGGACACCGGACCAGATGGCCACGGCCAGCACCGCCCAGAACGCGAGCACCCCGATCGCGAGGATCACCACCCGCGCGGTCCCCCGGCCGCCACCACCGAGAAGGCCGTCGAGCGCCAGGAACTCGGCCGTCACCCCCAGCGCGATCGACAGCAGCACGATCGCGCTGTAGATCAACCGGAACGGTTTCGGCGACACCTTCTTCCGATCCTGCTCCGGACGCTGCGTCAGCACGAAAGCGAGCAACAGGGCGGGGATGACCTGGGCGGTGGTGGCCCAGAACTCAGTGGAGATCTGCACCCGGGAAGGATCCCAGCCGACGCGAAGCAGGCTCTGCTCAGGTCCCGGCGATGTCGCGTGCCAGTTGCCGCGCCTCCTCCAGCGTGTACTTGCCGGTGATCTGGGTGTCCCCGGTGATGGCCGTCTGGATCATCGGCGCGGTCAGGACTCGGCTCTTCAACGCCATCGCGACCTGCTTGCCGATGTTCCCCGCGGTCCAGTCGGCCCACGTCCGCGCACCCGCCTCGGTGAAACTGAGGGAGACGACCCCGGTCCCGGACCCACCGAGCCGCGCGGTCGCCCGGCTGATGTCCGCGCCAGTGAGGAAGGCCGGGCCGAGAAGATACTTCGTACCCTGTACGCGTTCGCAACTGACCAACGGAAGCGCCGGATCGTCACGGCCGTCCAAGGGATCCGGCCCCTGCGCGCAGTCCAGCGCAGCAGCCGCGGCCTGCTGCTCCGCGGGATCCGTGCTCTGGCGATTCCCCGCGGTTCCGGTCGCCGGAGCCGCAGGCAGTTCCGCCAGAACCGGCCGGAACCGCAGCCGGTGGGGATCTTTGACCACGAAACCGTCAGCGTCGGAATCGGCTTTACCGGAGACCTCCGACTGACAGCCGGCGACACCGAGCAGGACAAGGGCAACCGCTACGCAAAGGGTTCGCACGGAAACCATTCTGCCGTGCCCGGCCCGGGATTCGTCATCCGGGAGGAATTCGCCGCTGTCGCCGACGACAACGCTAGTCCTGCGGGAGCTTGTTGAGCTGATAGGTGGTCCTCTTCTCCGTCTTGTCGTCGAAGACTTCCAGTGTCACGTCTCCGTTGGCGTCGACATCGGCGGTCAGCATGAGGTCGCCACCGGTCGCGGTCACCGCGATCGTGCCGAACACGAGGCCGGACGAGAGCGGGATCTCGACGATCGTCAGCACATGCCTGGTCCGTTTGCGACCGGTCAGGCGGAAGGTGTCACTTCGCTTCGTCGGGATCGTCGAGGAGGGGGAAAGAAGTTCCCCGACCTCACCGTTCTCCTCGGCTCGCGGCGATACCTTGTGCACGAGGCCGTCCTTGCCGGAGATCTTGACGCCGAGGCCGAACTTCAGGGAGTTGAGCAGGAGTAGATCCTTCTGGTACCCGGTGAGCACACCCGCTTCGGTACCCAAACCGTGAGCCACGGCGGTCTCCTGGAAGTTGGACACGATTTCGACACCGGGGAGCACCGCCTTGAGCTGTTCGGAGACAGTGAAGATCTTGGTGCCCTGGCCGGCGAGCAGGACTTTCCCCCCGCGCGCGATCCACTGCTCGATGCTCTCCCCGAACGCGAGCCGGGTGAAGACCGATTCGAGCGTCACCCGCACCCTGTCGTTCAGTCCGGAGGTGATCTCCCGGAACCGCGTGCGGTCGATGTCGATGCTGATGTCGACCAGGCCGCGAGTGGCGTCGTCGAGATCGGTCAGCAGGATCGTCGTGGTGTCGCGGTACCCGAGGTCGCGTTTCGCGCGCTCGGCCTCTCGGCGGAGTTTGTCCCGCACGGCCGAGGTGAGCTCTCCCCGCCATTCGTGTGTCGTGCGCAGCTGATGTTCCGCGTAGGTCATCATCGCGTCGTCGTAGTCGAGTCCGCCGACCTCGTTGCTCCCGGCGACCGACCGGACTTCCGCGACCCCCTCGCCCGATTCGACCAAGGCGACGTCGAACGTGCCCCCGCCCAGATCGACGACCAGGTAGTCCTGCTCCACGTCGGAAGTCGCCATGAGGGTCAGCAGCGCTGCCGCGTTGGGCTCGCCGATCATCCGGAGTACCTGCAGGTCGGCGAGTTCGAACGCCTGCTGCAGGGTCTCGATCTGCCGCAGGGTGAAGTTGGCCGGATGCGAGGCGATGCACCGCCGGATCGGGGTGCCCAGCGCCTCTTCCGCGTTGCGCCGCAGCGAGCGGAGGATCAGCCCGACCACGAGCACCGGTTCGACGCTGCGACCGTCGACGAGATACCCGGTCGAGCGCCCGAGGTCGCGTTTCGCGTACCGGATGGTCGAAGTCGGCCGGTACGGCGTGGCCTCGACCGCGGCCGAGCCGACCAGATAGTCCATACCCGGGAGGAAATGCAGCACGGAAGGCACCAGCGGCCTGCCGTCCGGCCCCGGCAGGAGCCTGACCTCTCCGTCCGGCGCGGTCCAGGACACCACCGAGTAGCTGGTGCCGAAGTCGACCGCGAGAAGGGGGTCTGAGACCGTGCCCGGGGTGATCACCGGAGCGACCCGTTTGTTCCGGCGCTCGGCGCCGATCGGCATCGTGGCACGCCACTGGTTACGCGTCCGTTCCGAGACGATCTCCAGATGCTGCACACCGAGCGGTTCGACCCGGGAATGCGGTCGCTGCTCGGGTTTGCCGTGCGCCCGCGCCAGAACCGGCACGTTCGCGGCGAGGTACGCATCGAGTTCGTGGATCGTGCGGCAGCGGCCTTCGGCACTGAAGGCCGAGCACAGGGCCTCGGTGAAGACGCCCGCCCTGATCGTGTCGACCTCGTAGGACACCCGCCCCGGACTACAGGAACAGAACGACACGACACCGGGCGGGCAGAGCGCGTCGACGTCCACCTGAGGCAGCGACGACACCGATTTTCCGCCGTCCAGGACGTTGCGGCAGGCATCGAGGAAGAACACCACGTGCGGGGAGGCCGCCGCGCCGAGATACCGGACGATCGTGTCGAACCGCAGGGCCGTCTCCTCCACGGCCGCGCGGACACAGTCGATCGGCAGCAGATACTGCGTGTTGTCGCCACCCTGGAACCCGTGCCCGGAAAAGAAGAAGTAGAGGATCCCGTCGTCACGCGGGTCGGCCGCCATCCGGGTGAGCTGCCGGAGCAGATTGGTCCGCGTCGGCAGCAGCTCCGGCGGCATGTTGTCGTGCAGGACGACCAGGTCGTCGTCCGCGACGCCGCAGACCGACCGCAGGACGTCCGCCATCCTGGCCGCGTCGGTCTGCGAGTGGCGCAAAGGGGCGATGTCGGGGTCGTCGTAGCCGGCGCAGCCGACCACAAGCGCCCGGTTCACGCCCCGGTGTCCGCGATACGCCGGAAGACCAGCTTCACCCCACCCTTGATCTCACTCGACACCGAGCCGACGAGCCGGACCTCACCCTTGGCCGAAAGGTCCAGATTCACCTCGAACGCGTCCAGCTCGAACGCGTCGGACGCCTCCGCGGCCTGCCGGAACGCGTTCGCCAGCCGCGAGCAGACGGCCGACAGATTCCGCGCGAGCTCCTCCGAATCCAGCTCGCCGATCCGCCCCGCCACCTGCCGCGCGGTCGAGAACAGGCCTTTTTCACCGTCGACCGCCGGATCCGTCCAGATGATCGGAATCCCCGCGCCACTCGAAGCCGTCACTGACCCGCCTTTCGCGTCCGGGCGCGAAGATCGCGCGCATGGGGATGACTCGCGATGATCAACCTTTGCGTTACAACGGATGGCAGCGGGGTGAGTCGACGGACAGGGCCCGCAGCCGGTTCCCTGCTGGACGGCATCACCGTCGCCCGGAGAGGGTGATCCAGGACAAGGCGTACTCGCATCACGCTGCACTACCGCGACGGCCGCGCGCCGAGTACGGCGTCACGACGGCGAGCGCCGGGGAGAACGACCTCGCCGAAATGGTCGTCGCCGACATCTCCGCGTTCGGATGGCGAGTGGTCGACGCCGCACTCGGCCGCCTGCGCTGCACCGAGTGCGGCGGCCAACCCGGAGTGGGCCCCTTCGGCTGCGAGAAATGCGCGCAAGCCGACGGTTTCCGCTTCGCCGCGATCGAGATCGACCGGCCGGCCACCCCGCCGGGCACCGAACACGGACTCCGTGTCGCCACGGCGGTCGCGCGTGCCCGCCACCGTTATGGCGTACGAGCCCGCTGCGGCTTCGAACTCGCACTTCCCGAGTTGCTCGAAGGCAAACTGCCCACCACCGCACAGGCACAGGCCGGCCGGGCGGCGATCGACAAGCTCACCGAGGAGGACTGCGAGCGCGTCACCTCGTTCGACGAGGTTCAGGCTCAGTAGTCGTCACGCCCGGTGAATTGCTGCTCCAGCAGTTCGGCCGAACCGGCGACGAGTTCGAGCGGATCGGTGAACTCGTTGATGTCGAGGTTCACCAACGGCAGCGAATGACGCAGCACCAGGTGTTCGCCCATCACCACCAACCCGCCGACGACGATCGTGTTGCCGATCTCGGTCAGCACGGTCGCCAGATCCACCTCGTCGATCCGGGCGAACGGGGTCGCGATCTGCACCCAGTCCTCCCGGCGGTCGAAGATCTCGCGAGCGATGACCACCGTTTGGGCGCGCTCTTCGTAGTCGTCGTCGCCATACGACAACCGGATGCGAATTTCGTCCGGTTCGTCCTTCACCACCCGATATTCTTGCCGCACGAACGCGACCAGATCGGCCCATTCCGCCATGAATTCCCTCTCCCTCGCAGTCGGAGATCAAGAATAGCGGTCGGGCTACCGTGGCATGAGCCGTTCCCTTTCCACCACCGGAGGTTCAGCGCGATGACCCTGACCACCGGACTCGCCCAAGACTCCCCGTCCTGAATCGGTACCGGGCGGAAGACCGGGATCGGATTCAGCTCGAAGCGCGCCGCGTGAGGGAGACCGGCAGGATCCGCTGCCGGGGTTTGAGTTCCTGGTCGTCCATCAGTGCCAGCAGCGTCTCGACCATCGCGTGGACCTGCTCGCGTGGGTCCTGGTGGATCGAGGTCAGTGGCGGATCCATCTCCGGCGCGAGTGTCGCGTTGTCGTCGAAGCTGACGACGGCGACGTCCGACGGGATACGCCGTCCGGCCGAATGCAGGGTCCGCAGCGCGCCGAGGGCCATCATGTCGCTGGCCACGAAGACGGCGTCGAGGTCGGGGCGCCGCGCGAGCAGCTTCGACATCGCCTTGGCGCCCCCAGTCAGCGTGAAGTCGCCCTCCTCGACCAGGTCTGCCGGGTCGAGACCGGCGTCGAGCAGGGTCTTGCGCCAGCCCGAAAGCCGGTCGATGGCGGCACTCTGGTCCTGTGGCCCAACGATCGTGGCGATCCGCCGGTGACCCGCTTCGACCAGATGCGTGACAGCGAGCTTCGCGCCACCCTCGTTGTCGAAGTCGACCACGTGGACGCCCCGTTTGAGCCCGGCCGCCTGCCCGCCGTAGACCACCGGGATCCGCAGCTGGCGCAACGCCTTGGGCAGCGGGTCGGTCCGGTGCGGCGCGAACACCAGCACGCCGTCGACGTGCCCGCCGTCGAGGAAGCGCACCGTGCGGTCGAGATCCTCGCGGGTGTCGCTGAAGATCAGCACCATCTGGCAACCGATGTCGGCCAGCTCGCGGTAGCCCGCGCGCATGACCGCCGTGCGGTACGGGTCGTCGAGCAGCCGCGCCTCCGGCTCCGACAGCACGACCGCGACCGCACCGGTCCGCTTGGTCACCAGCGAGCGGGCCGCCTGGTTCGGGGAGTAGCCGAGTTCGCGGGCCGCGGGCCGCACCTTCTCCCGCGAGCGCGCGCTGACGTAGCCGTCGTCGTTGAGCGCCCGGGACGCCGTCGACCGGCTGACCCCGGCGGACGCGGCGACGTCTTCCAGCGTCGGACGGCCGTCATCCCCTGGTCGAGGCCTCACCCGCGCCACCTTCACCTTCCGCACCACCCCGGACACCCGACAGCCTAGTGTCCGGCGACCAGAGCACTGAGAGCGCTCCCCTGACGGAACGCTCTCCTTACGAGCCCTTGACACGGCCATGGCGCGGTACCAGACTCTGCGCATCCTGAGAGCGCTCCCATTTCCCATCGGCAAGGGACTGGACACGTGCGGCGGCGCACCGGACCCCCGAGGGCTGGCGTTCTACGACCGGCTCGTCGACAGGCTCCTGGAAGCCGGGATCCGGCCCTGGGCGACGCTCTACCATTGGGATCTTCCCCAGGCCCTGGAGGACAAGGGCGGCTGGGCTTCCCGCGACACGGCGTTCCGGTTCGCCGAGTACGCCGAAACGATCGTGACGCACCTGGGCGACCGGGTGGCGAACTGGTCGACGCTGAACGAGCCGTGGTGCGCCGCGATGCTGGGCTACGCGGGCGGGATCCACGCGCCCGGACGGCGGGAACCCCCGGCCGCCGTCGCCGCGTCGCACCAGCTGCTGCTGGGACACGGTCTCGCGATGGACGTCCTGCGGCGGCACGTTCCGGCTGCGTCCTCGGGGGTGACCCTGAACCTGTACCCGGCCTCCGCCGCCGACCCGTCGTCCACTGTGGACGCCGAGGCGGCGCGCCGGGTCGACGGCCTGCAGAACCGGCTGTTCCTCGACCCGGTCCTGCGTGGCGGTTACCCCGCCGATCTGCTGGCCGATCTGGCGCCGCTCGGCATCGAGACCCTCGTGCGGAGGGGCGACCTGGACACGATCGCCGCGCCGATCGACTGGCTGGGCATCAACTACTACCGCGGCTACCAGGTCGCCGGGAGCCCTCGGCCCGGCAGTGAACCGGCGGGGCCCGACTGGCTCGGCGTCCCCGACGTGCACTTCGTGCCTGACGAGACGGCACCGCGTACCGACTCCGGCTGGGAGGTCCAGCCGTCGCGGCTCACCGAATGCCTGCTGCGAGTGCATCGCGAGTACCGGCCGATCCCGTTGTACATCACCGAAAACGGCGCGTCCTATCCGGACGATGTCATCGGCGGGGACATCGCGGACACCGATCGGATCGCGTTTCTCGACTCGCATCTGCGGGCCGCGTACGAGGCGATCGGGGCGGGCGTGGAACTGCGCGGTTACTTCTACTGGTCACTGCTCGACAACTTCGAGTGGGCCGAGGGGTACGCCAAGCGGTTCGGCCTCGTGCACGTCGACTACGCGACCCAGCGACGGACGCCGAAGCAGAGCGCGCTCTGGTACGCGCGGGCGATCAGTCTCAACGGCCTGAGCTGAGGCGGTCGTCCCGCGGGATCCCTTCCGTCCGCCGGAAGGGATCCCGCAGGGCGACTCAGGTCACCGGTGCGCGGAAGCTGTCCGTTCCGCCGCGGCGAGTTCGGCCGCCCGCAGCCCCTGGCTGTCGGCCTCGACCGCTCGCCGGCTGATAGCGGCGTGGAAGGCGTTGACGCAACCGGGTACATCCGCGACGGAAGTGCAGTTGTCGGGACGGTTACCGCTCACCACGGCTCCGTTGACCAGCGTGACGTGTCCATCGAGTGTGTAGACGCCTCCGCCGGACGCGGCGACCGGGTAGGAACCCGCACCGGGTTCGCCCGCGGCGTTGTCGCCGACCGTCGTGTCGTCGAGGGTGAGACTGTCATCGAAGAGGGCGAGCCCGCCGCCCCTGCCGCCGAAGCCCGCGAGTCCGGAGTAGCCGCCCGGCCCCGCGACACCGGCGTCGCCACCGCGGCCCGCCTGGTTCCCGGCGATCTTCGTACCGGTGATGACCGGATTCAGCAGCACCCCCGGGCTGGTCGACATCATCACGCCGCCTGCCACGCCACCGCTGCCCCCGGAACCGGCTCCGCCGCCCTCGGCGCCACCGGCACCACCCTGCCCACCGCTCCCGGCGATGTTGCCGACGACGGCACTGCGGGTGATCCGCAGGTCGGTGCCCCTGAGCGCGTCGACACCGGCCCCGAATCCGGCCGAGCCACCCCGGCCGCCCGGTTTGGCGGCCGTGCCGTTTCCGCCCCGGCCACCCGCTCCGGACGCATTGCCCGAAATCGAGCTGCCCGTGATCGCCACCGTCACTCGAGAGGAACTGTAGGAGCTGATAGCACCGCCGGAACCCCCGCTACCGCCGCTGCCGGCGTCGGTGCCGGCGGTGGCGTCGCCACCGGGAGCACCCGAGCCGGCGGTGTTACCGTCGATGACGCTGTCGGTGATGGTCAACGGCCCCCAGTTCTCTATCCCGCCGCCGGAGCCGCCGGGGTTCGAGTACCCGTAGCTGCTGGTCCCGACACCGTCGGGGGCGTGACCGCCGGTGATCGTGACCTCGCGGAGGGTCAGGTCTCCCCAGTTCGAGATGATCCGGAACTGCGGAGCGTCCTTGGCGCGGGCGATGGTGGCGTGGTTGCCGTCGATGGTGAGCTTTCCCTTGATGGCGGGCAGCCCGGCTCTGTACGTGGTGTCGGCGAGCGCGTTCAGGGTGTATACGCAGTTCGCCGCCAAGGAAAGCGTGTTCGGAGTGAAGGAGGCGTTGGCTTGAGCGATCGCCTGCACCAGCGCGACGGGGTCGCAGGGAACGGTGATTTCGGTGGCCTGCGCCGGCGGAGCGACCAGCGCGAACGCCCCCAGCGCGGTTACCGTGGTCGCGACTCGTCTTCGAACTCTCGACGTCATCAAAAACCTTTCAGGTCAAGGAAATGTGCGGTGACGGAGTGCGTGATCCCCAGTGCGGAACCGTCACCCGCCGAACACTAGAAGCGCCACTACCGGCACTCAATGAATATGATCCACATCACAAGGATCACCCATGATTGCCGATCATCGGGAATCGCAATGAATAACCGAAAATGAACCGGAAGTCGTACCGGGCGCTCCTCATTCATGCCTTTACCGGAGTCACCGGCAGGTATTGCGGTGGCCCCGCTCCGGCAGGTCTTGTTATCGTGGGGACCGGAACCGATCAACGGAGCAGGGAGACCAGACGTGGCGGGTGAAGACGACATCTCCGGGTGAGCCCGGGGTTGCCAGGTCACCGGCGGTAACGCCGACGTGGCCAGTTCGTCGTTCCCTCACACCACGTCCGCTGCGGTGCAGCCCCGAGGCGCCCGCATTCTTCGCGAGGTCTTCTCCATGTCAGACGCCTTCATCGTCGTGTCCGCGCTGTCCTTCGCCTGGCCGGACGACACCCCGGTCTTCGACGACCTTTCCTTCACCGTGCCCGGTGGCCGCACCGGTTTGGTCGCCCCCAACGGCGCGGGCAAGAGCACACTCCTCAAGCTGATCGCCGGTGAGCTGCGACCGCTCGCCGGGAGCGTGTCCACGCAGGGCGTCCTCGGCTATCTGCCGCAGTCACTGCCCTTGACCGCCGAGCTGACGGTCGCCGAAGTGCTGGGCATCGCGCCGCAGCTCGCGGCGTTGAACGCCATCGAGTCCGGCGACGCGAGCGACGAGCACTTCACCACCATCGGCACCGACTGGGACATCGAGGAGCGCACCCGCGGCCAGCTCGACCGGCTCGGCCTCGACGGCCTGTCGCTGGACCGGAACCTGCACACGCTGAGCGGCGGACAGGTCATCTCCCTCGGCCTGGCCGCGCAGCTGCTGAAGCGACCGGACGTCCTGCTGCTGGACGAACCGACCAACAACCTCGACCTCGACGCCCGCCGCAAGCTCTACAGCGTGCTCGAAGACTGGCCCGGTTGCCTGCTCCTGGTGAGCCACGACCGGGAACTGCTCGACCGGATGGACCGGATCGCCGAACTCGATCGCGGTGACCTCCGCTACCACGGCGGGAACTTCACCCAGTACGAGGCGGCGGTCAAGGCTGAGCAGGAGGTCGCCGACCGTACCGTCCGCAGCGCGGAACAACAAGTCAAACGCGAGAAACGGGAGATGCAGCAGGCCCGCGAACGGGCCGACCGCAGGGCGGGCAACGCGGCCCGCAACCTCGGCAGCGCCGGTCTCCCGAAGATCTTCGCCGGCACCATGAAGCGCAACGCCCAGGAGTCCGCGGGGAAGGCGAACGAGACGCACGCCTCCCGGGTCAGCGAAGCGAAGTCCCGCCTCGACGAGGCCGAGCGCTCACTGCGCGACGACCGGAAGATCGCCCTGATCCTCCCCGGCACCAACGTCCCGGCCGGACGGACGGTCTTCCACGGCGAAGGCATCCAGGTCCGCTACGGCGACCGGTCCGTGTTCGCGGGCGAGGGAGTGGACCTGACGATCCGCGGCCCCGAACGAATCGCCCTGACCGGCGGCAACGGCACCGGGAAGTCGACACTCCTGCGGGTACTGAACGGCGACCTCACCCCCGATGGCGGTGTCGTGAAGCGGGCGGAAGGCCGCATCGCGTACCTCTCGCAGCGACTGGACCTGCTGGACCTGGACCGCACCATCGCCGAGAACTTCGCGACTTTCGCCCCCGCACTACCCGAGTCGCAACGCATGACGTTGCTCGCGCGGTTCCTGTTCCGAGGTGCCCGCAGCCGGCTTCCGGTCGGCGTGCTGTCCGGCGGCGAACGACTGCGCGCGACCCTCGCCTGTGTCCTGTTCGCCGAGCCCGCGCCCCAGCTGCTCCTGCTGGACGAACCGACGAACAATCTCGACCTGGTCAGCGTCGGGCAGCTGGAAAGCGCGCTGGGTGCGTATCAAGGGGCGTTCGTGGTGGTGAGTCACGACGAGCGGTTCCTGAAGGAGATCAAAGTGGACCGTCGGATCCGGGTGACCGATGGGTCGCTTGTGGAGTCCTGAAGGCCGGGGACGGCGTGCCGCGTCGGTGACCGTGTGGATTCCGGCGCGTTGGATGATCCGGAATCCACACGGTCAGGCACGAAGACCCCCGCGCGAAGGGAGCCGGGCCACCTCCGTACGGGAGCACGTGTCAAGACGGGTTTGAATCGCGAGCAGTAAGGATGGTTCTGTCTGGGCTTCTTTCGGCTGGACTCTTCACGCGCCACAATTGAGACCGGCGGGTAACCGGCCCTTACCCGACTCACCACTCACGACCATCGCCAACCGTGAACGAACGACGCATCCAAATCACCCTTCAGTGTTATCCACTATGTTTCATTGTCGCTTAAAATTACGAACACATGTTCGACTTTTGATTGGTATTATGGGGAGGTGTCCGAGACCTTCCTCCCCGAGTTGCCGCAGGAACTGTGGCGCGCCGGCAAGCTGGAGCTTGCCCAGGGCGTGCGGCAGTTCCTGCGGTCGATGCGCATGGCGGAAGCCGGGATGGGCCGGTTCCTCGCGGAGATCGAGTCCCGGGGCGCCAAAGACTTGTACGGGTACGGGACCACTGCGGCGTGGTTCGCCGATCTCGCCGGGCTGACCGGTGGTGAGGCTGGTGCGATCGTGAATCGCGCTGTGGCGCTCAGTCCCACGCGTGCGTTGGATGGCACCGAGGTGTCTCCGTTCGCGCCCGCTACGGCGGCTGTTGCGGCGGAGGGTTTGGTCGGGGCTGAGCGGATCGATCAGATCTTGAAGGTGTTGAAGAAGATCCCGCTCGACACGCCCGCCGAAGACCGGACGAGCGCGGAGGAAGCCCTCGCCGGTCTCGGCCGGGACGCTGGTCCTCAGCAGATCGCCGAGTACGAGAAGCACCTGCTGGCCTTGCTTGACCCCGACGGTCCCGAGCCGAAGGACCCCGAACCCGCCCAGCCCCGCCGCGAAGTCACCTTGGAGCGCCGTAAGGACGGTTTCTGGAAGCTTCGCGGCCTGCTCGACGACGAGTTGGGTGCCCGGACCGCGGCTGTGCTGGAGGCGTACGCGACACGTCGCCCGACCGATGAGTTCGGTCAAGCCGACTGGCGCACCAAAGCCGAACGCCAAGGCGACGCACTCGCCGACATCCTCGACCTCGCCATCGCCTGCCCGGACCAGCCCGGCACCTCCGGGTATCGCACCCTGGTGCACGTCACCATCGGCCTGGACGAGTTGAAATCCGGTCTCGGGACAGCCTGCCTCGACTTCGTCGGCGAGATGACCGCCCGCGAGGCACGGATGGCGGCCTGCGCCTGCTTGATGCTGCCCATGGTGTTGAACGCGGCCGGTGAGCCGCTGGATGTGGGGCGACTCAGGCGCTTTGTCACCCCGGGCCAAAGGCGGGCACTCGATGTCCGCGATCGGGGTTGCGCGTTCCCGGGATGCCAGCGGCGGCCGAAGAACTGTCACGCCCACCATATTCATCACTGGGCAGACGGCGGCCGGACCGATCTCCGGAATCTCGTGTTGCTGTGCGGGTTCCATCACCGGCTGATCCACCACGGTGAATGGGAGGTTCGCACGGCCGCCGATGGGCTGCCGGAGTTCATTCCACCCCAGTATCGGGACCCGTTACGAATACCCCGGCGCAACAACCTCGACCGCACCATGGCTTGACCGCACCACCTGAGGGGCCCGCCAGCCACTACGGCTATAGGCCCCTCGGTATCTTTTCCCTTGTGAAAGAAAGGTCCCGCTTCCGCTCAGCGAAGGCTGGGGGTTCCTGCGAGCGGAAGCGGGAGTTCAAAAGCCGGTACGGTTGGCCGCCTCTCGACGAGTGGCACGACATGGCTCCGGCCGAACCGGTATTCCATGAAGGCGGAGGTTGAGGCCCGGGGGCACCATCCGTACCGACACCTTCTATAACGCACATACCCGTGGAATGTTCCCGAACACCGGCCAGCCAAAAAAGTGATCTACCTCGCCCTAACCGCAGGACCACAAAAAAGGTCCCGTTCCCGCTCAGCGAAGGCCTGGGGGTTACCTGCGAGCGGGAACGGGAGACTAATGGCCGGTACGGTGGGCCGCCTCTCGGCGAGTGGCACGACATGGCTCCGGCCGAACCGGTATTCCATGAAGGCGGAGGTTGAGGCCCGGGGGCACCATCCGTACCGACACCCTCTACAACGCACCGACACTCGGAATGTTCCCGACTGGCTCCGCCGGGAACCAGTGACGCTCGTCAACACACGAACGCAGTAATGTTCAGCAGGGTGGCGGAACCTGCACGACCAGTTCCTCCGGGGCGGACAAGCGCCAGGCTTCGTAAACCAGTTCGGTCAGTTCGTCGGACTCGATGCCGTCGAGGTGGACCACCACCCAGCCGAAACCCCCGGCAGTGAACTGCACTTCGAAGACGTCCGGCCGTTCGGACACGAGTGCTTCCTGCTCCGACAACGTCTGCTTCAGGCCGACGGTCTGGGTCCGCGGCCAGTAGTACCCGAACCGCTTGCCGCGCACGCTGTACGACTCCCACTCCGTCGCGTCCGAGCGCTGGACGTCTGCGAGCGCTCCCAGCATCCGGTGGAACTCGTCACTCGGCACACTCACCTGAAACCCCCAAAGTCGGCGGCCACAGTGTAAACGCACCGTCGCCCGGACCGCGCTACCCTCGGTTGAAGCGGGTGCTCATCGTGCGATCCGAAGACGTCGCGTTCTGACGGCACCCTCTCGCGGACCTGCCCGATCCGGTCCACCGCGCGCGTGCGAGCTGTTCGCCGAAGTCCTCGAACGACCCCGCGCCGGGTCGCCCCGGTGCACGACAATGGGCGGCAGTTCCGCACTCGCGACGGCCAGTGCCTCGACGTGTTCTTCGCTTTCTCCGCCCGATCTCGGTGATTCTCCCGCCGATAGCGAGTCGATTCCGACACGCAGCACCGGTTCCCCCGCCGTCCGTCTTCGTTCGCGATCCACTCCGGACTCCCCTCGCGCGTGTCCCCAGGTGACTGAACGGGGCCGGGCGGGCACTTATCGATTCACCACCTAACGGGAAACGGTAGATTTCCCATCGTGCCCGTCCTGAGCGTGATCACCCCGGTCCACCCGCCGAGCCTGCCGTACCTGACCGAGGCCTACGCGTCACTGGCCGCGCAGGAACTCCCGGCGGGATGGACGTGGGAATGGCTGGTACAGGAGGACGGCGAGACCGGTCTGCTCGACGACGTCCTCCCCGCCGACGAGCGGGTGCTGCCCGGTTCGGGTCGCCGGGGCGGCCCCGGTGTCACGCGGATGATGGCGTTGTCCCGCTCGCGCGGGGAAGTGATCAAGGCACTCGACGCGGACGACCTCCTCGCGGCGGGCGCGCTCGCGCGGGACATCGCGGCGCTCGGCGACCCTTCGATCGGCTGGACCACCTGCCGCGTCCTCGATCTTCTCCCGGACGGGACCACCGTCGGCTTCGACAGCGATCCCGAAGAGGGACCGATCGAACGCGGCGCGATCCTCCGGCACTGGCAGCGCCACGACCACGTCTCGTCCGTGGTGGCCGGGACGCTCTGCGTCCGCCGCGAACTGCTGCTGGAACTGGGCGGCTGGATGGCGCTGCCCGCCTCGGAGGACACCGGCCTGATCCTCGCCGCGAACGCCGTCTCGGACGGGTACTTCCTGGCCACCTGCGGGATGTACTACCGGAAATGGGCCGGACAGGTCACCAGGTCGGCGGCGCACGACGACGACGCCGAGCGGCTCGCGCGGATGAAGCTGATCGGCGAACGCGCCGAGGTCATGCTGGAAAGCCGACGATGTCGAGCAGCGCCTTCGCGCACAGGTCCCGGGTCTGGTCGCGGGTCAGCTTCCGGTATTTGAGCCAGTCGAGGCAGACCGCGACGACGAAGGCCAGCCAGCCGCGGACGGCCACGCGCAGGGTCTCCGGCGGGTCGCCGTCCGGGCAGAGGACCTCCAGGATCCGGCGGCCCTGTTCGGCGAAGTTCCGGTCGAGCACGTCCCGGACGTCCTCGACCGCGATCGCCGTGCCCGCGTGCAGGGCCCGGTAGCCGTCCTCGTTCGCCTCGACGTAGCGGAGATACGCGTCGAGGCCCGCCATCAGCTGCGCCTCCACCGGCAGCGACGGATCGGTCCTGGTCATGTCCAGCAGCCGCTCGCCCTCTGCCTTGATGACCTCCGTGACGAAGTCCCGTTTCGTCGGGAAGTAGTGGTAGAGCAGCCCCCGCGAAACCTCGGCGATGTCCGCGACCTGCTCGATCCAGACGTCGTCGTAGGGCCGCTGCGCGAACAGGCTGGCACCGATGCGCAGCAGTTGTTCCCGCCGCTCGGCGGTGCTCAGCCTGCTGCGGGGCCTTCCTGAAGCGTTCGGCGCCATCCGGGCATCGTACTTACTTGACACGGGTTCAGTAACGGGCCACTCTCGCTAATGGATGTCGATTCAACAGCGTCGTTCACCAGGAGGGGCCCGATGGCCACCGCTCTCCCCCATCCCCCGCGCCGGATCCCGCTGATCGGTGACGTGCTCGGTGTCTCGCCGAAGACCCCGGTCCAGGACTCGATGCGGCACGCCGCCGAACTGGGTCCCGTCTTCGAGCGCAAAGTGTTCGGCCGCGAGATCGTGTTCGTGCACGGCGCCGGAATGGTCGCCGACCTTTCCGACGAGAAACGGTTCGCGAAACACGTCACGCCCGCGATCTCGAACCTGCGCCCGCTCGGCGGCGACGGGCTGTTCACCGCGCACAACGAGGAACCGAACTGGCGGCGCGCGCACGAGATCCTCGCGCCCGCCTTCAGCCGCAACGCCATGCAGCGCTATCACCCCACGATGCTGGCGATCACCCGGGAACTGCTGGGCGCGTGGGACGGCGGCGGCCGGGTCGACGTCGCCGACGACATGACCAAGCTGACGCTGGAAACCATCGGCCGGACCGGGTTCGGCTACAGTTTCTCGTCGTTCGAACGCGCCGAGCCGCATCCGTTCGTCGCCGCGATGGTGCGGACACTCCGGCACGCGCAGCGGACGGTGATCCAGCCCCCGGTCATCGGCCCGCTCCTCACTCGCAAGGCGAACCGGCGCAACGAAGCCGATCTCGCCTTCCTCCACTCCGTCGTCGACGAGGTCATCGAGGCCCGCCGTCACGACACGAGCACCGAAGACCTGCTCGGCCTCATGCTCAACACCACGCAGCCGGGCACCGGCGAGGCACTGGACGAGGTCAACATCCGGAACCAGATCATCACCTTCCTCGTCGCGGGGCACGAGACCACGTCGGGCGCGCTGTCGTTCGCCTTGTACTACCTGGCGAGGAATCCGGACGTCCTGGCCCGTGCGCGGTCCGAAGTGGACAAGGTCTGGGGCGGGAACCCGGATCCGTCCTACGAAGAGGTCGCCAAACTCCGCTACGTCCGGCGCGTGCTCGACGAGGCACTGCGGCTCTGGCCGACGGCGCCCGCGTTCGCCCGTCAGGCCCAGGTGGACACCGTCGTCGGCGGCAAGTACCCGATGAGGAAGGGCCAGTGGGCGCTCGTCCTCATCCCGGCCCTGCACCGCGATCCCGTCTGGGGCGACGACCCCGAGTCGTTCGATCCCGACCGCTTCGCCCCGGACCGCAACCGCGCCCGCCCCGCGCACGTCTACAAGCCGTTCGGCACCGGGGAACGGGCCTGCATCGGACGGCAGTTCGCCCTGCACGAGGCGACACTCGTCCTCGGCATGCTGCTGAGCCGCTACGACCTGCGCGGCGACCCGTCCTATCGGCTGAAGGTGCAGGAACTGCTGACGCTGAAGCCGGAAGGGTTCAAGCTCGACGTCTCGCTTCGCGACCGCGCGACGGTGACCGTTCAGGCGAGTGTCGTCCGAGACCCGGCGCGCGACATTTAGACTTCCCGCATGGCGCTCGAACCCACCTTCTCGGCAGAGGTGTTCCGGAAAGCCGCGTCGCGGCCGGACGCGCCACCGAGACTGGCGCGCGCCGCCGACGCCGTCCTCGAAGGCAAGTTCACCTGGGAAGACGTCGCCGCCGGGACCTGCGAGCACCCGCTGGCGCTCGCGCTGTTCGCCCCGAAAGCCAAGAAGACCCTGTGGCCGGCGCTGGCCGAGATCGAGTCCGGACTCGCCACCGAAGAAGTGCCCGAGGAGTCACCGCCGCCGCCACCTCGTCCGCGGCGAACGCCCGTCTCGGACGAGGACTTCAGCGAGATCACCTACCTGGAGGACCTCGCCGAACCGCCCGGTCACCCGAACTGGCCCGGCAGGTCCTGAAACACCCGGCCGAGCTCACGGAAACCGCTCACCGTGACCACGGGATCCGGTACCGTGACCGCACCAAGCAGGTGTGACATGGAGGGGCGAAATGACACATAACGGGGGTTTCAGCGTCGAGGTGGCCGCGTTGCGGCGGGTCGCGTCGCATCAGGAAAAGGGCCTGCCGGGCATCTCCGGCGAGATCGGGAACTCGGCCAAGTCCATGCGCGACCTCTATGTCCAGCCGCAACGTTCCTTCGGCGGCGACTCGGCGGGTGTCTCGCTGGGACAGAAGCGCAACGAGCTGCTGGCCGCGCTGATCACCGACGGCATCGCGGTCTCGGACTCGCTGGAGCTGGCCGCGGAACGCCTCGACGTCGTCGCCGACGCCTACGAGCGCATCGAGCGCGAAGTCACCGGAAAGTAGGCGGACATGGCGTTGAACGACCTCGGCCCCGACGCGATGATCGCGCTGTACAACCGGCTCGCCGTGAAGATCCGGGAAGAATGGCCGCATGACAGCCCGGCGCTGTCCAATGACGAATCCGGCATCCTGCTGGGCTTCAACGAGTGGAAGAAGTACGCCATCGACGGCGACGTCGGCGCGTTCGCCGAAGCGCCGCCGGGAGCGTTGTTCGCCAAACGCTCGGACTTCACCGTCGCCCGTGACCGGCTCCGGTCCATCCGCGACCACACCATCGAGAACTGGCAGGGCGAGGCGGCCGACGACTTCCACGCGTATCTGAACACCGTCGACGGCTACCTCACCGATTTCGTCGGCGGCAGCCTCAAGGCGGGCGACCCGGAGGGCTACATCCCCCAGGTTTCCGCGGTACTGGACATGGTCTACGCCGTCCAGCTCGCGCACAAGAACGACCTGCGGGAGCTCGCGCTCTCCCTGGAGGCGGCGATCGACCGGATGGACGAGGCGGGCGTCGACTACCGGCCCGCCGCGATCTTCGGTCTCCGGCTGGCGATGATCGTGGTGAAGCAGATCCCCAAGGCGGACATCGTCCTCGAGGTCGCCGACCTGATGTGGGACACGATGGGCATGCCCGATCTCAATCTCGAAAAGGCCGAGAAGAAGGAGATCACCGGCCACGAGATCATCGGCGTGCTTCAGTCGTTCGACGCCTTGTTCCGCGAGGTCGTCGCGAAGCACCAGGAGAGTGTGTCGGCGGTGTCCCGGCACGCCGATCAGCTCTTGTCCGATCTGGAGAACAGCACCGAGCTGACCAAACTCGCCGCCTTGCTCAGCAAGGAGGTGCCGACCTGGACCGGCCACGACGGCAAGACGTTGAAGGACCTGCTGTCGCTGGGCAACCAGATCGAGATCCCCGCGATCAACGACCGCGCGGGCAAGGAAAAGGCGCCGGAGATGCCCACGGAGAAGGAGCAAAAGCCGCAGGGGCCGCCCGCCGGGACGTGACCGGTCAAGGCACCTGCCGCAGCTCCACACAGCATTCGGCCGCGCCGGGAGCGAGGACCGCTTCCACGTTCCCGGCGCGCAGTCCGGTCAGGAAACCGGACAGGAAGGCGTGGTTTATCCCGCAGACAAGCTCCGGGGCCTGGGCGGCCAGCGGGTGGAACGGGCAGTTCCGGAGCCGCACGCAGGTCCCCGTCTCGCGGCTCGGTTCGAAGCCGTAGCGGCCGAGCATCCCCTCGGCCACGGTGAGCGCGCGTTCGACGCCGAGCCTGCCGGGCCGGGTCCGCGCGCGTTCCTCGGCTCCCGCCGCGGCACCGCGCTCCCCCGCGACCCGCAGCACCGCGTCCCGCGCCGTCTCGCCGGACCCGTCGGCGAGCACCGCTTCGGTGAGGATGCCGGCCAGGACCTCGTGCCGCCGCACCGGAAGTTGCACCTGGATCGCCTCGGCGACGGGTTCGTAGACCTTGGGCTTGCGCCCCACCCTCGGCACCGGGCCCGCGGCGAAGCCGAATCTCAGCACCCCGGCCGCCACCAACTTGTCCAGGTGGAACGCGGCGAGCTTGCGCGAGATGCCGACAGCGGCCGCCGCTTCGTCCCGCGTCACCGGTCGCCGCACGCGCCGGGCGTAGGCGTACATGCCGCGGCGGAGGTCGTCGTCGAGTGCCGCCACCGCGGCGATGGAACGGACGTCGAGGCCGTCCGGCTCGGACACTGTCACGTACACCACGATATCGCCCATCTCAGCTGTCGGAACGTCCTGAACTGCGGATCTACCATGTACGCTGAACCGGCAGGCGGTAAAACGCCAACGAGTCTTGGTTAAACACAAACTGGGGACAGCGTTCAGCCTAGGAGGCAGTATGTCCACTCCCGCCTTGCGCGTCGTGCCCGAGCCCGGACCTGGACCGGACCTCGAGGCCGCCGAGGCCGCGGCCGCCGATCTCCTCACCGCACTGGGCATCTCACTGGACTCCGAGAGCCTCCGCGGCACGCCGGGCCGGATGGCGCGCGCGTACGCCGAGCTGTTCACCCCGCGCGCCTTCGACCTCACGACCTTCCCCAACGACGAGGGTTACGACGAGCTCGTCCTCGCCAGGGGTATCCCGGTCCGGTCGGTCTGCGAGCACCATCTGCTGCCGTTCGTCGGCGTGGCGCACGTCGGCTACCTGCCCGGCGAGCGGATCCTCGGACTGTCCAAACTGGCCAGGATCGTCGAACACTTCGCCTGCCGTCCGCAAGTACAGGAGCGGCTCACGAAACAGGTCGCCGACTGGCTGGACGAGCAGCTCGAACCCCGCGGCGTCGGCGTCGTGATCGAGGCCGAACACTCGTGCATGACCCTGCGTGGTGTCCAGGCCGCCGGTTCGAGCACCGTCACCTCGACCCTGCTCGGCACGCTGCGCGAGGACGCGCGTTCGCGCCAGGAGTTCTTCGCCCTCACCCGCATCAACGGCTGATGGCGGGTTCTTCGGAGTAGGCCGCGGCGACGACAGCGCGGTCGAACACCCGCCAAGTGAGCGCGGAGACGATCACCGCGACCACGAAGCCCACCCAGTACGGCGTCGTCAGGCCGAATCTCGACGCCACCGCTCCCCCGAGCAACGCGCCGACACAGTTGCCGCCCGCGATGATGAACAGGCTCGTGCTGCCGACCCGGCCGAGCATGTCCGGCGGGGTGAGCCGCTGCCGCAGCGAGCTGCCGACGATGCCCCACAGCGCGCCGTGCACCCCGAACAGGAACAGCGTCGCCCCGACCACCGGCGCGTTCGTGCTCGTCGCCAGCACCAGATGAGTGGCGGCCTCGATCAGCAGCCCGATCCGCAGCGTCCAGGTCGGGGTGCACCACGCGATCAGCCGGTCGCCGGTGACCGAGCCG
Organism: Amycolatopsis sp. cmx-4-19; assembly: GCA_049998115.1. GTDB lineage: Bacteria > Actinomycetota > Actinomycetes > Mycobacteriales > Pseudonocardiaceae > Amycolatopsis. Next base: position 64,878 of record JAEBEO010000015.1, read on the forward strand.
AGCAGTCCGCCCACCGCCATGCAGGTGAAGAGCAGGCCGAACCCGACGGAACCGAGCTGCAGCCGTTCCTTCGCCAGCAGCACCAGCACCGCGGTGGCCGCGGTGAGCGTCAGGTTGAGCAGGCCGATCAGCCCGACCATCGTGCGAAGCAGCCGCTGGCCCGCGAGCCAGCGGAACCCCTCGGCCACCTCCGACCGGATCGAACGCCGCACCGCCGGACCGGCCGTGTCGCCGGACCTCGGCCGGTACGCCCCCGCGATCAGGCCGAGAAGCAAAGCGCTGACCGCGTAGGTACCGGCGTTGACGAAGAACGGGACGCTCGCCGCGACGCCGAACAGGAATCCGCCCACCGGCCCGGAAAGCACGCCGTGGGTCAGCATGGTGCCACCGAACAACCGGCCGTTCGCCCGTTCCAGCAGAGCCTTCGGCACGATCGACGGCAGTATGGCCTGGCTCGCCGACCGGAACACGACCTCCCCGGCGTTGATCACGAACAAGACCGCGTACAGCAAGGCGACACTGCTGTACCCCGTCGTGATCGCGACCGCCAGCGACGCGACGGCGGGGACGCGGATCCAGTCGAGGACGATCATCAGTTTCCGCCGGTCCACCCGGTCGACCAGCACCCCGCCCGGCAGGGAGAAGAGCAACCACGGCAGCCACGCCACCGCGAACCCGGCCGAGACGACGAACGGTTCGTCGGTCTGCGAGGCGATCAGCAGCGGCGCCGCCACCGTCGCGAGACCACTGCCCAGTGCGGACGTCGTGCTTGCCGCCCACAGCTTCGCGTACCTGCCGTCCAGCCGTTCCCCCGTCATGTGGTCAAGGTAGCGACTGGTGACCGAGCGAAGGCGGGGTTTCACTCACAGCTGAGCCGATGGCCTCTAGACTGCCCTTCCGTTCGTCCTGGGGGAGGGTAGGCACGGGTGGAAGCTCACGACCCGGCCCGGGTCTTCATTTCTTATGCGCACGATTCGCCCGGACACACCGACATGGTGCGCCGGTTCGCGACGTTCCTCCGGCAGGACATCGGCCTCGACGCGCGTCTCGATCAGTGGCCCGAAAGTAATCGCCGGGACTGGTCGCTCTGGGCGATCGACCAGATCGGCAAAGCCGACGTCATCCTGATCGTCGTTTCCCCCGAGTACAAGCGCCTCGTCGACAGGCGCGTTACCGGAACGGCCGAGCCACCCCCGCTGAACGACACGATCCTGCGGACAGCGGGCGTCCAGTGGATCCTGCCGGTGGTATTCAGCGGCGAATCGAGCGCATACATACCCGACGTACTCTCTCCCTACGTCAGGAACTGGTTCAGGGTGGCCAGCTTCACCAGGGATGGCGCGGCGGCCCTGCTGACCACGATCAGCTCGATCAAGACCGCTCGACCTTCCGGTGACGACAAGACTCCGCAAAGCGATCCCTTCTCCGCGCACGCCGCCGACTACCGGCCCGACACCGACGACGGCGTCGACCAGCTCGGCATCGCCCCCGATGTCCGTATGCTCGCCGATCTGGTGGCCTCGCGGATGATCACCCCGCCGTTGTCGATCGGCCTGTTCGGCAGTTGGGGCTCCGGCAAGAGTTTCTTCATGCGCCAGATGCAGCTGCGCGTCCGCGAACTCGCCGATTCCGCACAGGAGGCCGAATCCGCCGCCAGGAAGCACGGGAAGTCCGTGTCCTCCTACTGTTCGAGCGTCCGCCAGATCGGTTTCAACGCCTGGCACTACAGCGAAGCGAACCTCCTCGCCAGTCTCGCCACCCACATTTTCGACAACCTCGCCGCGAGTGGCGCCGAGAACGACCTCCAGCGCCAGGCCGACGCACTCGCCGAACGCCGTAAGACCGAGAAGACGCTGCTCGGCAGGCTCAGCGCGGTCCGGCTCGAACGCAGAACCCTGACTGCCCAGCAGAAACAGGCGAAACGCCGTCGCCGCAAACCACGCGAGTACGTCCGGGCCGTCTTCGACAGCCTCACCGAGGCCGACAAGGCGTGGATCGCCTCCCGGATCGGCGTCGACCGGCCCACCGCGGAGGACCTCGAAAAACTGGCACAGGAAACCGGCGGACTGCGGTCGGACGTCGCCGAGTTCTGGCGATGGCTGCGGCAGGACCCGGTCCCGCTGCTGGTCCTGATCGGTGGGTTGGTGACGGTTCTGGTCGTCACACTGCTCCTCGGCCGGTCACAGGTCTCCGGCGTGCTCGGTGGGCTCACCGTGGTGAGTTCCGCGTTGACCGTCGTCCTGCGGATGCGGGCCAGCGCCGGCCGGATCCACCAAGCGCTCGGCAAACTCGGCGGACCGTCCGAAGAGGACGAGGAGACCGACCGGCGCCTCGCCGAACTGGACGCGGAATCCGACCGGCTCGAGAAGGCGGTCGCGGAACTCGCGCCGGGGCTGGACCTCGTGTCGTTCGCCGAGTCCAGGGTTTCGGACTACGTCGAGCATCTGGGCGTGGTCTCGTTGCTGCGCAAGGATCTCGAAACCTTCGCGACCATGCTCGCCGAAGTGCCGCACGGTTCCGGGAAGATCGAACGGACCGTGCTCTACATCGACGACCTCGACCGCTGCCCGCCCAAGGTCGTCGTCCAGGTCCTCGAAGCCATCCATCTCCTGCTGGCGCTGCCGGTGTTCGTCGTCGTGGTGGGCGTCGACCCGCGGTGGCTGAAGAAGGCCGTGGAGCAGCACTATGAGTCGATGCTCGGCGAAGACCCGGAAACGTTCGCCGAGAACTACCTGGAGAAGATCTTCCAGATCCCGTTCACCCTGTCCCTCATGGACGAACCAGGGTTCGCGGGGCTCGTGCGCGGGCTCGCCGCCACGGAGGGGGTGGACACCACACCGGCGCCCATCCCCGTCCAGCCGCCTCAGGCCACCGTGGCCCCTTCCCCGGCGGCGTCCGACCCGGGTCCTCCTCGGGCGGCAGCACCGGAACCGTCGTCCGGATCGTCCACAATAGACCTTCGACCTCCTCGGCTGGTGATCTCCGCGACCGAGCTGGACTTCCTCGGGACACTGGCCCCGCTCGCGCGCTCACCGCGGTCCGCGAAACGGCTCCTGAACCTGTATCGCCTGCTGCGAGCACGTTTCGCCGGCGAAGAACTGGCCGGGTTCCTCGACGGGACGCGTGAGGCGCCGTTCCGCGCCGTGTTGGTGCTGCTCGCCGTGCTCGTCGGCCATCCCGAAGCCGTCACCCGGTTCTTCGCCTCGATCGCCGGGACCGATCCCGAGGACGACGCCCTCGAGGTCGTCTCGTCGTTCGACGACCACGAACTGCGGCCGAAACTGGAACGTGGCCTGTCCGGTGGATCGTGGCCGGAACTGGCCGGTTCGTATCAGCGCTGGCTGCCGTTGGTGAACCGGTTCTCGTTCGTCCGCGAGGACTGAGCGCGCGACCGCTCGATATCGGGCCCGCGGTAGAGCCGCTCGGGAATCTGCGCCAAGGTCGACGGATGCACCTGCGGGCCGAGGCCGTAGAGCTTCTGGAAGCTCATGATCAGCGGCCGCCACCGGTCGGGATCGATCCGGTCTTCGGTGCCCGGCATCCGCACGGAATCGTGCACGTGGACGCGCTGGACGCGGACCTCGAACACGAGCACGCCGCCGCGTTGCGCGGGGTCGTCCTTGGCGAGCGGGTGGACGGCCTCGAGAACGGCCTCCATCGTCACCGGGCATTCCGCCACACGCGGCGGTCCGACGGTTTCCGAGCCGACAGGCGTGAGGCCCGCCCGGCCGAACTTGTCGGCTTCGTGCCGGTAGCCGCGCTCGTACTTGCGGGACGGGACGGGGTCCGATCCGGTCGTCAAGGCCAGCCTGTCGACGGCGGACGCCAGCTCGTCCGAAGGGAGATTCAGAACACATTCACGGGTACGCATGAGATTCTGCGCGGTCTTGGATTTCGCGCCCAGCCCGAGCATCGCCCGCCAGCCGAGCCAGAACGCCGAGGACATCGGCGCCAGGTTCGGGGAACCGGCCTGGTCGACAGTCGAGATGAGCACCACAGGGGTGCCGAAGTAGAGGATGCCCGGCTCGATACGGGTGTGCGCGGTCTCGGCCGCAGACGTCGTAACTGTCACGAACGTCAGCTTCTCCGCGCGGAGCGATCGAGGCTGGCGTAAATCGGACGTCGCGATCAACACGGTTCCGAGTGCGCTCACGGGCTACCCTCGCCGTGACTGTTTCCTTGGGCGGGCCGGAACCCGTGGTCGTTCGGAGTATTGCGTTCGGCCGATTGCTGGTAGGTTCGCCGAACTTGACCGACGGAGGAGGCGCCGGCAGCTGCCCGGTCAACACCCGAACGCGTGGTGAGGCGAATCGCATGCGAGACGATGTGGTCCAGGCGAGCTCGATTCTCGGGCACTCTCCCGGCCAGGTTTGGGAAGTGATCGGCGATCCCGAGTCCTACTCGAGGTTCGTCGCGGAAGTCAGCTGGTGCGAGGTCCGGCAACCGGCCGAAGGCGGACGCGGCCCGAAGTGCCTCATCCGCCTGGAGCCGCGAACGGGCAACCTCGCCGTCGGCGAGATCGAAGCCCGGGTCTGGCGGCGCGGTGAACACGTCGTCTGGTGCGGTGTCGAAGACGACGGCAACTGGGTCTCCCTCGAACTGCGCCCGGCTCCCGGCGACGGGACCGAACTCGTCGCGCAGCTGATGCTTCCCGCGCCGCACACGCATCTGGTGTCCGCCGCGTCGTTCAAACGGTCCGTCCGCGCGATGACCCGGCGGATCGACCTGCATCTCGCCGGCCGGGCGGCGCCGCCGCAGGAGGAACCCGCGCACACCAAGGCCACCACGCTGCATACGGCGAGCACGCTGATCAAGGCCGGGGTGCTCGCGGCCGCACGGCCGGACAAACTCGCGCGGCAGCTCACCTCGCTTTCGCAGTGGGGTGCCACCGTCGCCGGCGGCTACACGGCCAACGCCGCTCGCGTCCCCGAAGACGTCGCGCTGCACGACGAACGCAACGTCCGGACGTTCAAGCAGGCGTCGGATCGCAGCAACCAGCTCGCGAACGCGTTGGCACAGCGCGGAATCCGCTCCCGTGACCGGGTCGCCCTGTTGTGCCGCAACCACGCGGCGATGGTCGAGTCGCTGATCGCGTGCAGCAAACTCGGTGTCGACGCGATCCTGCTCAACACCGGGCTCTCCGCCGGCGCCGTCGCCGACGTCATCGCGGTGCACGAACCGGTCGCGGTGCTCGCCGACGACGAGTTCACCCGGATCATCGCCGACATCCCCGGCGACTTCCTGCGGCTGTCCACCTGGCCGGAAAGCGAGAACGGGTACCCGACGATCGATCAGCTGATCTCCGGCGTACCCGCCACCAAACTCAAACCCGCGGACCGGATCGGCAAGCTCGTCGTGCTCACCTCCGGGACCAGCGGAACCCCCAAGGGCGCGCGGCGCCCGACCCCGAAGGGGCTCGCGACTTCGGCCGCCATGCTGGACCGCATCCCGCTCCACACCGGCGATCGCTTCGTGGTCGCCGCTCCCCTGTTCCACAGCTGGGGTCTGGCCGGGATGCAGATCGGCATGGCCGTGCGCGCGTCGCTGTCGCTGATCCGCCGGTTCGACGCGGAAGAGATCCTGAGGACGATCGCCGAACACCGGTGCGGCGTGCTCTTCGCCGTGCCGATCATGTTGCAGCGCATCCTCGACCTGCCCGAACGGACCCGCACACGCTACGACCTCTCGTCGCTGCGCATCGTCGCCAGCAGCGGATCGGCGCTGCCGGGACCGATCGTCACCGAGTTCATGGACACGTTCGGCGACGTGCTCTACAACTTCTACGGCTCCACGGAGGTTTCGTGGGCCAGCATCGCCACGCCCGAAGACCTTCGTGCCGCCCCCACCACCGCTGGCCGCTGCCCGCCCGGTACCCGGGTCGCCATCCTCGACGACGACCACAACCGCGTCCCGCCCGGCTGGGAGGGACAGATCTTCGTCGGCAACGACATGCTGTTCGAGGGCTACACCGACGGCGCCAGTGTGGCGAGGGCGGAAGAGCTGATGGCGACCGGCGACGTCGGTTACCAGGACGCCTCCGGACGCCTTTTCGTCACCGGCCGGGCCGACGAGATGATCGTCTCCGGCGGGGAGAACGTGTCCCCTCGCCCCGTCGAGGAGGCCATCGTCGCTCTGCCCGGCGTCCACGAGGCTGCCGTCATCGGCGTCCCGGATCGCGAGTTCGGGCAGCGGTTCGCGGCGTACATCGTGCCGAAACGCGGTGCCCGGATGAGCGCGGAGGACGTGCGGGCCCACATCCACCGGCGGCTGGCGCGATTCGCCGTGCCTCGGGACGTCCACTTCGTGGAGGAGCTGCCGCGGAACGCGACCGGGAAGGTACTGAAACGGCTGCTGAAGGACGATACGTGGCCGATCGACCAGTGACCGGGTCGTGAGCGGCCGCCGGTGTGCTGAAAGCGCCCTTCGCACCACCGGAGCGAACCGGCTCAGGCGGGCGGAGGCAACGGCGAGACCGAGGCAATGCAGTACTTGTCACCGCTTTCCCGCCGGACCTCCATGGTCGCGGTGAACTCGGTTTCGTAGTTCAGCGTTCCGGACATGGTCACCACGATCAGGTCCGGGCTCGCCTGTCTCGGGTCCTTCGCGGTGAGCGACGCGTTCCGGTCACCGAAGGCCTTCGCCGCCGCCCGGACCTTCTCCTTGGAATCCGCGCAGGCGGACTCGGCGGCCTTGTCGTCCTCGTCGCCGAACACCGCCAGCATGAACTTGCCCGCCAGGACGGGGCCCCAGTCGAGGCTCAGCGGCGTCTGGGTCGCACTCGCCGAAGACGACGACTTGCTGTCACCGAGCAGGAAACCCGGCGCCACGAAGGCGAGGATCAAGAAGACGACCAGCACGAGCCCGCCGCCACCGGCGATGAGGCCGATCATCAGGCCGTTGCCCTTTTTCGGCGGCGGCTGCTGACCGGGGAACTGCGGACCGTATCCGGGCGGCGGATAGCCCTGCTGCGGCGGGTACTGCTGGGGATAGCCCTGTTGCGGATACGGCTGCTGACGACCCCACTGTGGTCCCGGTGGCCCCTGTGGACCTTGAGGTCCCTGTGGATACGACATCGGTGTTCCTTCCCCCCGGACGACAGTCGAACGTGCGGCGAATCTACCGTTTCGCCGTTCACCGTCCTCATCGGACTCTAGACTCGCGGCCATGAAACGGCTGGTCGTCGTGATCTTCGACGGGGCGTCGCTCGGCGCGATGTCCTTCGCGTTCGGTGTCTTCGACATGGCTTCGCAGTTCGGGGCACTGCCCGGCCTCGAGATCCGGGTGGTCGGTGGCGAACCGGACGCCGCCCTGCGTGGGGGCGGCCTGACCGTCCCGGTCCCGGAGGACCTCGACGCGATCAGGGACGCGGACCTCGTCCTGGTCCCGAACTGGCGATCGCCCACCCAGGATCCGCCGGGAGCGGCGCTGGAGGCGCTGCGTACCGCGCACGACCGGGGTGCCCGTGTGGCCGGGTTGTGCAGTGGCGCCTTCGTACTGGCGGCGGCCGGGCTGCTGGACGGCCGCCCGGCGACCACGCATTGGGCGATGGCGCCGCTGCTCGCGGCCCGGTTCCCGGCGGTCCGGCTGGACGCGTCGGTGCTTTACATCGACGACGGCGACATCCTGACCGCGGGCGGCGGTGCCTCCGGGATGGACCTCGGCCTGCACCTGATCCGGTCGTGGTGCGGCGCCGAGGTGACGAACCGGCTGGCCAAGGGCATGGTCGTACCCCCGCACCGGGCCGGCGGGCAGGCGCAGTACATCGAATCGCCGATCCCCGAACTCGACGAAGGCGATCCGGTCTCGGAGACGATGACGTGGGCGCTCACCCGGCTGGACACCGCGCTCCCGGTCGACGAACTGGCCAGACGGGCGCTCATGAGCAGGCGCAACTACGACCGCCGGTTCCGCGAGATCACCGGCGCCGCTCCCGGTCTCTGGCTCACCCATCAGCGGGTCATCCGCGCGCGGCAGTTGCTCGAATCCACCGGCCTCCCGGTCGACGAGATCGCCCGGCACTGCGGGTTCTCCTCCGCCGCCGCCCTCCGGCCGCATTTCCGGCGGCAGGTCGGCGTCACACCGGTGGCTTACCGCGAGACGTTCGGCGTGCTCGAACCCATGCTGTCCTGAAACCGACGCCGGTTGGCGAAATCACCGCTTACGCCCGCCCGCGCGAACAGGCCAGGATCATCTCATGACCGAAGACAGCCGCTCCTTCCTCAACCGCCGGTCCATGCTCACCCTGGGCGCGGGTGCCGCGGCCGCGCTGGTCGCCTCGGCGGGCGTCGCCGAGGCCGGCCAGCCGTCCGCGCCCTCCGACGCGGATCTGGCCCGCTCCCTGCCCGGCGGGTTCCGCAGCGCGTACGCCCAGGTCAACGGCGTCCGGCTGCATTACGTCGCGGGCGGCCGCGGCGAGCCGCTGATCCTGCTGCCTGGCTGGCCGGAGACCTGGTGGCAGTACCGCGCGATCATGCCGTCGCTGGCGAAGCGGTACCGCGTGATCGCCGTCGACCTGCGCGGGATGGGCGGCTCGGGCAAGCCGCAGGGCGGGTACGACAAGAAGACGATGGCCCGCGACATCTTCGAACTGGTCCGCTCGCTGGGCTATCGGCAGGCGCATATCGCCGGGCACGACATCGGCGCGATGGTCGCGTTCAGCTTCGCCGCCAACCACTCGGAGGCGACGAAGACCCTCACGCTGTTGGACGTCTCGCACCCCGACGAGAGCCTGTACCAGATCCCGATGCTGGCCCCGCCCGGACAGCCGGTCAACGTCTGGTGGTTCGCCTTCAACCAGGTCGTCACGCTGCCCGAACAGTTGCTGGCCGGCCGGTCCCGGATCCTCGTCGACTGGATGTTCGACCATCTGCTGGCCGATCCGGCGTCGATCGGCGGCCGCGACCGGGCCATCTACGCCGCCGCGTACGACCGTCCGGACGCGATCCGAGCGGGTAACGGCTGGTACCAGGCGTTCGGCCAGGACATCGAGGACCAGAAGACCTACGGCAAGATCGCCGCGCCGGTGCTGGGTCTGGCCTCGGAGATGAGCTACGACTACTTCACCGCTGTCCTGCCGTCCAAAGCGGTGGACGTCCGGGTACGGAAGGTCGCCGGCTCGGGTCATTTCGTCGCCGAAGAACAGCCAAGGACGGTCATCGACGAACTCCAGGCCTTCCTCGGGTGACCCCGATACCCCGAATGGGCCAAGGACACCCGCCGAACCGCCTGATTCACTCGGTCAGGTGAAAGACGCGGCCAGCCGTCATTGTCGCGTCGGTATCCCCTCTTGTCTGGTGTGTCGGTACCGGCCGGGTAGCCCCCCGAACGGCCGGTACCGACACGGAAGTACCGGATACAAGCTCAACCGATCCACCAGCGGGCCTTGTAGATCCACGCGCCGTGCAGCGCCAGCTCGGCGCGTGGAAAGGCCAGCCGGACGGTGTCCGTGCACCAGGTGCACAGATGTCCCCCCTGGATCGAAGCCGTCAGGACCTGTCCGGTCCGGGGATTCGTCGTCACGCTCTTCACGTCCGGCTGGTCGATCTCCCACGCGCCCGCGTAGTGCCTGGTGAACCGGTCGCTCGTCTTTCCGAACTGGTACACGGCCGATTCCGTGGTCACCACAGCAGGTCGGGCCGGTGCGGAACCGGCTGGAGGTCGTGTCCGCCCTCGCTCGGCAACGGCACGGACCGCCGCTCGGTGACCACCGGCGCGGCGGGTGTCCCGCCGACGCTCAGCGCGACCAGCGCGTGGGTGCCCAGCGCCCACAGCACGTTCCGGCCGGCGTCCCACACCACGCCGTGCGCCCCCACCAGCGGGTACTCGGTGTAGGTCGTCGAGCGCTGTCCCTGCGAAGCCGTGTAGACCCGCACCCAGCCGCCGGTGCTGGCCGCGACCGCGACGTTGCCGTCCGGAAGCAGTTCGATGCTGTGCGGATTGGCGGGTCCGCCCGCGTTGGTCGCCCAGTAGGCCCGGTCCCCGGCCGGATAGGGCACGACGGCCGCGAAGCCGCCGGACGCCGACGTGAGCAGGTATTTCCGGCCGTTCCGCTCGGCGAGCTTCGCGTCGCTCGGGTTGCTCCACGAGCCGACGAGGTCCGCCAGCCCGTTGGCGGCGTTCGGCGCCCACGCCCAGCTGATCTTCCGGTTCTGCCAGGAGGTCCGGTCCGCGGGCAGCACCAGGATCCGTTTCGACGCCTGTTCGGTGATGACGATCGAACCGCGATCGCGAGCCTCCGCCACCGCCGGCGCGGACGCCGCGAGTGAGAGTCCGGCGGCGAGCATCGCCACGAAAGATTTCCGCATGATCTCCATACGGAGACTGAATCCGTCCCGGATGACCGGGATGTGGCGATCAGCCGAAACCCCGATGACCACGAGATGGGGGGATTGGCCGACGCCCGTCCGGGGTATCCGGCGACGGCGAGGTCGCCCGTCACGAAACCTCCCCGGACCGCGGCGACCGAAGACTTACGACTCTGTGCCCCGACAGGCGCCGATGGGAGTCTCGATGACCGGAACGGAGCCGACGATGACCGAAAACACCGGCAAATGGACCATTGACGTTTCCCTGCAGCACGGCCCCTACCGCGTTCGCGCGGAAGCATTGCTCCGGTTGGACGACGGAGGCGAGTTCGTCGGCGTCGGGATGGCGCACATCGGGCTGAGAGAAAGCAAAATACCCCAGGTCGGTTCGTATCTCGCGGTGGCGCGGGCGCTTTCGGACCTCACCGCGGAACTGCTGGAGACCGTCGCTTCCGACGTCGACGCCGAGGTCGCCCGCGCGGTCGAGGCCGACGGGATGCTCACCGCGCAGTCCACGAACTGACCAAGGATCACCGCAAGGGGGCGGACCACTCGACCCGGGTGCCGCCCTCTTCCCGTGCCCCCACCAGGAAGGTGCCGCCCGCCTTCGCCGCCCGCTCGCGGAGGTTCCGCAGGCCGCCGACGATCGCGGACGTCCCGCCGATGCCGGTCCCGTCGTCGGCGACCACGATCCGCAGGACCTCGTCCTTCACCGCGACACTCACCGAAACGCTGCTCGCGCCCGCGTGCCGGACGACGTTGCCGACCATCTCCCGCACCACCGCCTCGGCGTGTTCCGCGAACGGCAGCGGAATCGAGTCGAGCGGCCCGGACAGGCTGACCGTCGGATGGGTCGAGGTGTCGTCGGTGAGTTCGGTGATCGAGTCGTAGAGGCGATGCCGCAACCGCACCCCCTGCTGACCCGCTTCGCCACCGTGGAGATCGAAGATCGCCGTGCGGATCTCGTGGACGATCTCGTGCATCTGGTCGATGCTGTGGCCGAGCCGCCGCCGCAGTTCCGGGGAATCCGTCCGGCGGTGCGTGCTCTGCAGGGCGAGACCGACCGCGAACAGCCGCTGGATCACGTGATCGTGCAGATCCCTGGCGATCCGGTCCCGGTCGGCCAGCACGTCGAGTTCCCGTGCGGTGCGCTGTTGCGTGGCGAGCTGGAGGGCGAGCGCGGCCTGATCGGCGAACGACGCCAGCACAGGCAGCTGCACGAGTTCGAACGGGACCGAACCGGGGTTCCGCACCGCCATCAGCACCCCGGAAGTGCGTTCCCGAGCCCGCAACGGCACCACCAGCGTCGGGCCGAGCCGGAACTGCCCTTCGTCGCCCAGCACCAGTTTCGGCACGCTGCGCGGCGTCCGGTCGCGATAGACCGCTCCCGGCAGCGAAGAGGCGACGCTGATCCGCGCGCCGGTCAGGTCCGCCGATCTGGTGCCGGCGCAGACCGCGATCGTCAGTTCCCCGGACCCGTCCTCACCGCCCGGGCCGACGTCGAGCCTGCCGGAACCGGGCAGGGCGAGCAACGTGAGATCGGAACCGGTCAGTTCCAGTGCCCGGACGGCGATCAGGTTGAGCGCGTCGACCGGGTCGGTGCCGCCCAGCAGTTCCGTGGTCACCTCGCTGGTGGCGGCCTGCCACTGCTGGCGGAGGCGGGCCCGTTCGTAGAGGTGCGCGTTCTCGATCGCGATCCCGGCCGCCGCGGCGAGCGCCTGAACGACGACCTCGTCGTCGTCGGTGAAGCACTCGCCCCGTTTTTCGGTGAGATAGAGATTCCCGAACACCTCCTCGCGCACCCGGATGGGCACCCCGAGGAACGAGCGCATCGGCGGATGGCACGGCGGGAACCCGACCGACGCGGGATGCCGGGAGATGTCGGCCAGCCGCACCGGTTTCGCCTCGTCGATGACGAATCCCAGCAGCCCGTGCCCTTTCGGCAGCCTTCCGATCCGCTGTTCGGTCTCGCCGTCGATGCCGAGATAGACGAACTCGGAGAGCGAACCGTCGTCCGCGATCACGCCGAGCGCGCCGTAGCCCGCCTCGGCGAGGTCGATCGCGGCCTGCACGATCCGGCGCAGCGTGGTGTCCAGTTCCAGCCCGGACGCGACGGCGAGCACCGCCTCCAGCAGGCCGTCCATCTTGTCGCGGGTGCCGATGAGCCTTTCGATGCGGTCCTGGAGATCCCGCAGCACCTCGTGAACCTGAGCCGACATCGTGCTCCGCCTCCGAAGATCGGGACGACTCGCGGCCGTGGGGACTTTCTCCTCTTCCGGCACCGCACCGCAGGCGGGACCGTCTCACCGAGACACCTGTATCGCCCTTGGCACTGCGGCGAGGGGAAACCATGACCTTACAAGTCACCGGGGTCGGGCGCTTGAACTCCGATCAGGTGAATTCGGTGCTCAGGTCGGCCATGCTGGCCCCGTCGACGCACAACACCCAGCCGTGGCTCTTCCGGTGCACGACCGCCGGGATCGAACTCCACGCCGATCCACTCCGGATCCTACCGGTCACGGATCCGGACGGACGCGAGCTCGTCATCTCGTGCGGCGCGGCCCTCTTCACGCTCCGGACCGCGATTCACGCACTGGGTCTCCACCCGGCGACCACCCTGATGCCGAGCCGCGCCGACCCCGATCTGCTGGCCGTCGTCCGTCCCCTCGCCGGACGCGCACCCGATCCGAAGGTCTTCCGGCTCGCCCGCGCCATCCCCCGGCGCCGGACCAACCGAAGACCGTTCCTGCCCACCGTCATGCCCCGGTCCACGCTCACCACACTGCGCCACGCCACCGAACTCGAACACGCGTGGCTGCCGAGCCTCGATGCCGAACAGCGCCGCCTCCTGCGCGATCTCACCGCCCGCGCGCGGCGGGACCAGCTCGCCGATCCCGCCTTCGTCGCCGAACTGGGCCGCTGGACGCACCTGGGCGCCGAGGCCCGCGACGGGGTGCCGTCCTACGCGACCGACGGTTCCCCCGCGGACGAAAGCTGGCTCCTCGACGAATTCGGGACCGACGGGGCCGGCGCCCGGCCGTCGCCGCTGGTGGTGGCGATCGGCTCGTTCTCCGACGGACGGCTCGACCGGCTGCAGGCCGGCCAGGCACTGCAACGGGTCCTGCTCACCGCGACCGGCGCGGGACTCGACACGTCGTTCATCTCGCCGCCGGTCCTGGTGCCCTCGGCACGCGCCGAATTCCGCGCGCTCCTCGGTTGCGGGGTGTGGCCGCAGGTCCTGCTCCGCGTCGGCTACGGCTCGCCCCTGCCGTGGACGCCGCGCCGACCGCTCGAAGACGTCCTGCTCGACACGCTCGTCTCCGCCTGAGGTCTCAAGGACGGCGCAGCTCCGTGGCCAGCACGGCCGCCTGGGTACGCCGTTGCATCCCGAGTTTCGTCAGCAGCCGGGACACGTAGTTCTTGACCGTCTTCTCGGCCAGGAACATCCGCTCGGCGATCTGCCGGTTGGTCAATCCCTCGCCGATCAGTTCCAGCAGGGTGCGTTCCTGCTCGGAAAGCCCGGCCAGTGGACCCTTCTTCGCCGCGTCGTCCCGGAACTTCGCCATCAGTGTCGCGGCGGCGCGCGCGTCCAGCAGCGAGCGCCCGGCGCCGACCTCCTTGACCGCGGCCACCAGGTCCATCCCCCGGATGTCCTTGATGACGTAGCCGCTCGCACCCGCCATGATCGCGTCCAGCATCGCCTGTTCGTCGGTGTAGGACGTGAGCATCAGGCATTTCAGGTCGGGCATCTTCGAGCGCAGTTCCCGCGCGAGTTCGACCCCGTTGCCGTCCGGGAGCCGGACGTCGAGTACCGCGACATCCGGCCGTATCGCCGGGATCCGCGCCAGCGCTTGGGAAAACGTCGCCGCCTGCCCGACGACACACAGGCCGGCGTCCTCCTCGAGCATGTCCGCCACCCCTCGGCGGACCACCTCGTGGTCGTCGACCAGAAACACCCGGAGCATTCCGACCTCCACGGTTTCCCTCCTCCGGACAGAGCGTACGGTGCACGACCGGTCACTGCGACCGGCCAAAAGGCCCTGTTTGCCGCTCGTTCGAGTGCCCGCCGTCGGTGGAAACAGGTTCATTTGCATCATTCGAGTCAGGACGTTCTCTCCTTCCCGTGATCCGCCGCCACTGCCACGATCACCCCATGTCCGAGACCACGCTTTCGACGGCTCCCTCGTCCGGCGCCCCAAGCCCTCCCGACGAGCTCGCCACCCTGCGCGACCGTGTCCGCTTCTACCGGGCCAGGGCCGAGCAGCTCCAGTACGCCTTGGATCACCGGCTGCCCATCGAACAGGCGAAAGGGGTACTCGCCGAGCGATACCAGATCGACATCGACTCGGCGTTTGAACTACTGCGCTCGTTCTGCCGTAACAACAACATGAAGATCCACGACGTCGCGGGGACACTCGTCGAGCAGACGAGCGAGGGCGCCGGCCGGGTCTCTTGCTGAGTCACGCCATGCCCGGCGGAGGGCCCGCGACCACCACCGGCGCCCCTGACACCGCGGGCACGGACCTGGTCATGAACCGAACGCAGCCCTCCAGACTCCGGGTGCTGGTAGCCGACGACAACCCCGTCATCGGGGATGCCCTGCGCGCCCTCCTGGAAACCGAACCCGACATCGAAGTGGTCGCCGTCGCGCTGGACGCCGGTGAGGCGGTCGCCCTCGCGGAGTTGCTGTCACCGGAGGTCGCCGTCCTGGACGTGCGGATCCCCGGCGGGGGCGGTGCCTGGATGGCCAGGGAGATCCGGCGGCGCGTGCCCCATACGCGGCTGGTGGCGTTCTCCGCGCACAGCGACGCCCGGTCCATCGCCCAGATGGCCTCCGCCGGGGTCACCGAGTACCTCGTCAAGGGCAGCCCGAACACCGAGATCGTCGCCGCCATCCGCCGCGTGTGCGCGAGCAGCGCGAACGGGACCGAGTAACCCGTGCTCAGTCGGAAAGCCAGCGTTCCATGCAGGCCAGCAGTTCCGCCGCGTCCACCGGTTTGGTGACGTAGTCGCTCGCCCCGGCGGCGAGGCTCTTCTCGCGGTCCCCTTCCATCGCCTTCGCGGTCACCGTGATGATCGGCAGCCCGGCGAACTTCGGCATCTCGCGGATCGCCGCGGTCGTCGCGTAGCCGTCCATCCCCGGCATCATCACGTCCATCAGGATCAGGTCGATGCCGTCGTCGGACAGCAGTTCGTCGATACCCTTGCGCCCGTTGGGGGCGTGCACGACCGAAAGCCCGTGCAGTTCGAGCATCCCGGCGATCGCGAACACGTTGCGGGCGTCGTCGTCGACGAGCAGGACCTTGCGCCCTTCCAGCCGCAGCGGCGTGGATGGCCGGTCGGCGACCTTCGCCGTGACCTCGGGGGTCATCTCGGGCTGGTGCATCAGCGGCAGGATGCCCTCGAGTTCGCTGGCCGAGATGTGCAGCATGATGCGTTCCCGCAGCATGTCCAGCGAGGGCAGCAGCTCGACCGGATGCACCCGCGCGTGCCCCTGCAGCAGCCGGTCCTGCGCCGCGCTGAGCTTACGGCTCGCGTGCGCCAGCACCGGGACCTCGACGGGATCCGGTCCTTCGGCGAGACGTTTGAGGAACGTCAGCGCACTCGTGCCGGGGATGCTGGTGTCGAGCACGACGCAGCGGTAGCTGTCGCGTTTCAGTTCCTCGTATGCCTCGGCCGGGTTGGCCACGGCGCGGACCTGGACCGAACCGTGACTGTCGGCGACATCGGCGGCGACACCGCGGGCGAGCAGCGTCAGCAGGCTGTTCTGCTCGCTTTCCACCACCAGCACCCGGCGTTGCACCCCGTTCACCCCAGATGTGTCCATTGTGGACTCCCCCGTGGCCGGGGCCGCGATGAACCGGGCCACCGGCAGGTAGAGGGTGAAGGTGCTGCCGGTGCCGAGGACGCTGTCCGCCCGGATCTCCCCGCTGAGCAGGTAGGCCACCTCGCGGCTGATCGAGAGGCCGAGCCCGGTACCGCCGTATTTGCGGCTGGTGGTGCCGTCGGCCTGCTGGAACGCGCCGAAGATCGAGTCCAGGTTCTCCTCCGCGATGCCGATCCCGGTGTCGATCACGCTGAACGCGACGAGCGACTCGTGCCCGGCAGCCGACGGCGAAACGACCGTGTCGACCAGTTTGACCCGCAGTTCGACGCTGCCGTCTTCGGTGAACTTGACCGCGTTCGACAGCAGGTTCCGCAGCACCTGCCGCAGCCGCTGCTCGTCGGTGAACAGCAGTTCCGGCACGTCGGGCTCCACCGTCACCTGGAAATCCAGCCCCTTCTCCGCGGTCAGCGGGCGGAACGTCGTGCCGACGTAGTCGAGCAGCTGACGCAGCGGGAACGGCTCGTGGTGGATGTCCATCTTGCCTGCCTCGACCTTCGACAGGTCGAGGATGTCGTTGATCAGCTGCAGCAGATCCGTGCCCGCCGACTGGATCACCTTGGCGAACTCGACCTGTTTCGGTGTCAGGTTCCGGGTCGAGTTCTGCGAAAGGACACCGGCGAGGATCAGCAGGCTGGTCAACGGCGTCCGGAGTTCGTGCGACATGTTGGCGAGGAACTCGGACTTGTACTTCGACGCCAGCGCCAGCTGTTGTGCGCGTTCTTCGATCTCCTGCCGGGCCTGCTCGATCTCGAAGTTCTTCACCTCGATGTCGCGGTTCTGCTGCGCCAGCAGTTCGGCCTTCTCCTCCAGTTCGGCGTTGGACACCTGGAGTTTCGCCTGCTGCGCCTGGAGTTCTTCCGAACGGGCCTGCAGTTCCTCGGCCAGCCGCTGGGATTCCTCGAGCAGGGAGTCGGTCCGCGCGTTGGCGATGATGGTGTTGACGTTGACGCCGATGGTCTCCATCAGCTGTTCGAGGAAATCCTTGCGGACGGCGGTGAATTCGCCGAACGACGCCAGCTCGATCACGCCGAGCACCTGGTCTTCGAAGATGATCGGCAGCACGATCAGGTTCACCGGCGGGGCGGAACCGAGGCTGGAGGAGATCTTCACGAAACCCGGCGGTGTCCGGTCGACGACGATCGCCTTCTTGGTGTGCGCCGCCTGCCCGACGAGCGACTGGCCCATCGCGAACTCCACCGGCACGTCCACGTCCTCGCTGTGGCCGTAGCTGGTGATCAGCCTCAGCTTGGCCCCGGTCTCGCCGGCCTCGGTGAGGAAGAACGTCCCGTGCTGCGCGCCGACCAGCGGGGTCAGCTCGTTCATGATGAGCGAAGCGACCACCCGCAGATCCCGGTGTCCTTGCATCAGCCCGGAGATCCGGGCGAGGTTGCTGTTGAGCCAGTCCTGTTCCTCGTTGGCCCGCGTCGTCTCGCGCAGCGACTGGACCATCGCGTTGATGTTGTCCTTCAGCTCCGCGACCTCGCCCTGCGCCTCGACGGAGATCGACCGGGTGAGGTCGCCGGTCGCGACCGCGCTGGTCACCTCGGCGATCGCCCGCACCTGGCGGGTGAGGTTCCCGGCGAGTTCGTTGACGTTCTCCGTCAGCCGTTTCCAGGTGCCCGAGACGCCTTCTACCTCGGCCTGGCCGCCGAGCCGTCCCTCGCTGCCGACCTCGCGCGCGACGCGGGTGACCTCGGCGGCGAACGCGGAGAGCTGGTCGACCATCGTGTTGATGGTGGTCTTCAGTTCCAGGATCTCGCCGCGGGCGTCGACGTCGATCTTGCGGGACAGGTCGCCCTGCGCCACGGCGGTGGTCACCTGGGCGATGTTGCGGACCTGCCCGGTGAGGTTGTTCGCCATCGAGTTGACGTTGTCGGTGAGGTCCTTCCAGGTACCGGCGACGTTCGGCACCCGCGCCTGCCCACCGAGGATGCCTTCGGTGCCGACCTCGCGGGCGACCCGGGTGACCTCGTCCGCGAACGCGGACAGCGTGTCGACCATCGTGTTGATCGTCTGCGCGAGCGCGGCGACCTCGCCCTTGGCCTCGACGGTGATCTTCTGCGACAGATCGCCGCGAGCCACGGCGGTCGCGACCTGGGCGATGGAGCGGACCTGGTCGGTCAGGTTGTCGGCCATGACGTTCACCGATTCCGTCAGACCCTTCCACGTGCCCGACACACCCTTCACATCCGCCTGCCCGCCCAGCCGCCCTTCCGTGCCGACCTCACGCGCCACACGCGTGACCTCGTCGGCGAACGACGACAACTGGCCGACCATCGTGTTGATCGTGTCCTTGAGTTCCAGGATCTCGCCGCGGGCGTCGACGCGGATCTTCTGCGACAGATCGCCTTTCGCCACCGCGGTGGTGACTTCGGCGATGGAGCGGACCTGATCGGTCAGGTTGTCGGCCATGACGTTCACCGACTCCGTCAGACCCTTCCACGTGCCCGACACACCCTTCACATCCGCCTGCCCGCCCAGCCGCCCCTCGGTGCCGACCTCGCGCGCGACCCGGGTGACCTCGTCCGCGAACGACGACAACTGATCCACCATCGTGTTGATCGTGTTCTTCAGCTCCAGGATCTCGCCCCGCGCATCGACCGTGATCTTCTGCGACAGATCGCCCTTCGCCACCGCCGTCGCCACCTGGGCGATCGAGCGGACCTGCGCGGTGAGGTTGCCCGCCATGAAGTTCACCGACGTCGTCAGGTCCCGCCACGTCCCGGCCACGCCGGGCACCTGGGCCTGTCCGCCGAGCGCTCCCTCGGTACCGACCTCGCGCGCCACGCGCGTGACCTCGTCCGCGAACGACGACAACTGATCCACCATCGTGTTGATCGTGTTCTTCAGCTCCAGGATCTCGCCCCGCGCATCGACCGTGATCTTCTGCGACAAGTCGCCCTTCGCCACCGCGGTGGTCACTTCGGCGATCGAGCGGACCTGATCGGTCAGGTTGCCCGCCATGAAATTCACCGACGTCGTCAGGTCCCGCCACGTCCCCGCCACGCCGGGCACCTCCGCCTGCCCGCCCAGCCGTCCCTCACTGCCCACTTCGCGCGCGACCCGGGTGACCTCGTCGGCGAACGACGACAGCTGATCCACCATCGTGTTGATCGTGTTCTTCAGCTCCAGCATCTCGCCTTTGACGTCGACGGTGATCTTCTGCGACAGATCACCCTTCGCCACCGCCGTCGCGACCTCGGCGATGTCGCGGACCTGGCCGGTCAGATTGCCTGCCATCGCGTTCACCGAGTCGGTGAGGTCCTTCCAGGTACCGGAAACCGAAGGCACCGCGGCCTGGCCGCCGAGCTTGCCGTCCGTCCCGACCTCGCGCGCGACGCGGGTGACCTCGGAGGTGAACAGCGCGAGCTGATCGACCATCCCGTTGAACACCAACGCCATCTCGCCCATCAGGACGTCGTCCACCTGGGGCAGCCGGGTACTGAAATCACCGTCTCGGACGGCTTTCAGTCCTTCCAGCAGCCGCTGGAGACCCTCGTAGTCGAGTGCCGCCATCGAGGTGTCTCCTTTGTTCGGGGGTCCCCGGGTCCGGGGGAACCGTCAGCGCCGGGCAGGCCCGGATCCGGCGAGCGGTATCCAGAACTCCAGCGCCGTCCCGCTGCCCGGCTTGCCGGAGATCCGGAACCATCCTTGCGCCGCCTCCGCGCGTTCTCGCATCGATGCCATGCCGATGTGCTCGCCCGGCACCACGTCGTACGCGCTGGTGCCGTTCCCCCGCATACCCCGCCCGTCGTCCGAGACCTTCACCAGCAGCCCGCCGTCGTATCCGGTCAGCGAGACCGTGACCGTGGTGGCGTTCGCGTGCTTGCGCACGTTCACCAGTGCCTCCTGGATGATCCGGAACGAGGTGACGACGAGTTCCGGCGGCGGTTTCGCGGTGAAATCGTGCTCCAGCACGCACTCCAGTCCCCAGCCGGTGACGACCTCGTCGAGATAGTCCCGGACGGACGCCACCAGGTTCTCGTCGTTCAGTGCCGGCGGCCGCAACTGGGCGACCAGGATCCGCAATCGCCGGATCGCGCCTTGGATCGCCTCGTCGAGGCGCATCAATCCGGAATCGCGCCGCTGCGCGGAGAGCATCTGCAAGCGCATGCTCACCGCGATCATCGACTGGATGGAATCGTCGTGAACATCCCACGCGATACGACGGCGTTCGGTTTCCTGTGCCCGGACCAAATGGGCGAAAGCCTGCTGTCGCCCGTTTCTTTCCTGCTCCGTTCTTCGGCGCTCGGTGAGGTCTCGGGTCACTTTTCCGAAACCGACGAGTTCACCGCTCCGATCCCGCAGCGCGGTGAGCACGGTATTGGCCCAGAACCGTTCCCCGCCGCGACGGACGCGCCAGCCCTCGTCCTCGTGGCTGCCCACCTCGGCCGCGATGAGCAGTTCCGCGGCGGGTTTCCCCACGGCCACGTCGTCTTCGGTGTAGAAGACGGTGAACGGACGGCCGAGGATCTCCTCTTCGGAATAGCCCTTGATCCGTTCCGCGCCGGGGTTCCAGCTGATCACGTTGCCCTCGATGTCCAGCATGTAAATGGCGTAGTCGACGACGCTGTGCACGAACAACTCGAAGAGCACAGCATTACGATGATCAGGCGCCGGGTCCGATGGCAGCTTGGCCATACTCCAGCTTGGCACCCCGGCGCGCCTCTGCGCTACGGCCGTTCGAGGAGGCCATTTCTGCGGGCGTGCGCCACCGCTTCGAGTTTCGAATGGGTGCCGGTCTTCACCAGGATACGCTGCACGTGATTCCGCACGGTATTGCGCGAAAGCCGTAACTCTTCGGCTATCCGGTCGGTCCCCGCGCCGTCGGCGACCAGGTGGAGCACCTGCCGTTCCCGCAGCGTCAGCACCGGCCCGAGCGCACCGGTGCTCCCGGCCAGCATGGCCAGCGCGCCGCTGAGCAGCTCGGGGTCGATGACGACGTCGCCGGCGGCGACGGTGCGGATCGCGGTGACCAGCTCGTCGAGGAGCCCCGACTTCAGCAGCAGCCCGGCTCCGCCGACCTCCAGGATCCTGGCGGCGATGGCGCTGTTCGCGTCGCCGGTCAGCACCAGCACCCGGCTCGACGGCGAAACGTCGCGCAGCCTGGCGATCGCCTCGATCCCGTCCCCGTCGGGCAGCCGCCGGTCGAGCAGGACGATGTCGGGCCGGTGGGCCGCCGCCGCGATCAACCCGTCGGTGAGGGATTCCTCCGAGGCCACCAGGTCGATTTCGGGGAACTCCTCGAAGGCCGCGCCGAGGGCTTCGGCCACCATCTTGTGGTCCTCGACGAGCAGCACCCGGATCGGGGTCGCGGCCGGGGGCAGGGGCTGCGGGGTCGGGTTCGGCATGCACCTTCTCCGTCGATCGTCGTCTCGCCGGGCTCATTCTCCGGCAGGATCCGGCAAATCACTCCCGCCGATGGGCCGTATTCACCCTCGTGCCGAAGCGGCACCACCGCGATCGCACGCTTTCGTGCCAGGCGTGCACGACGACGGGTTCGGCGTCCCGCGCGGAAGCGCTGTCGAGTGCGAAGATCGACGCGCGTTCGCTGCCGCCGGAGGGATCGACGCCGTCACCACCGGGCTCCCGTCCCGCCGCGATTATCCCCCGGCACCGGCCGTCTCGGCCGTTTCGACGCCAACCCGTGACAACCCGTACACAACCGGGTACCGAGTGGGGTCTTTGTGCCCTCGATGGCACTACCTTTGGCGGTGACCCGACCACCCCGGGATACCGCATCGTCGAAGAAGGCATTCGCCGGACCAGCGCAGGGGAAGGGTGACCGGGACGTGACCACGAGGATCTGCGAGACCGGCCGCCGTCCCGGTGCGACCATCGGCAGGCGCGACGCGGTCCTCCGGACACTGCTCGCCTCGGAGTTCGAACGGCTGCCGCGAGTCACGGTGAAACCCGAGACCGTGTCTTCCCGCCGTTCGCTGCTCGACGACGTGCTGGCCGTCATCCGCCACCGCGACGACGCCGGCTCCTCATCGGACGACGGCACGCGCGAAGGCCGTCGGTACCGGTTCCCGCGCTGGACCGGGCGGGACCGGCGGGTCCAGCGGCTGCGCGGCTGGCTCGGCGGCGCGCCCGGCTGGGTGCTGTCGTCCCGGACGGCGATCACACCGGACGCCACCGCCCGATGTCGGCCTCCATCGGCACGATCCGGGTCAGCGACGAGCGGATCTTGAGCTCCGTCGCCCGGTCACGGCCACGGGTCCCGCGCGGGGCGTACGGATAGAAGGTGCCGCGCTCCCGCCGGAAGACCATCATCAGCGTCGGATGCCGCATGTCCCGCACTTCGGCGAAGCTGACCGTCGTATGCAGCAGCCAGGACGCGAAGCCGGCCTGTGCCAGCCGGTCGTTGACGTCGACGAGATCCTCCAGCAACCAGCCGAGGTCGCCGTTCTCCCGCCAGCAGCGCACGATCGTCCGCCCGAGCGCGTCGTGGGTGACCACGTTGCGGCGAACGGAATCCCCGGCGAGTCCCGCGATGATCTCCGCGTCCGTCCCCTCGCCTGGACGGCCTTCGGCGACGAAGCACACTGTCCCGACACCGGTCGGCGCCAGCCCGTACCCCGACCGCAGGGTCGAGGCCGCCGGCCTCAACTCCAGCAGTGGCAGCAGACTCGGCCGCACCGAACGGCTCCTCCCCAGCAGACTTCCCAGCAGCGCCATGGCTTCACGCATCCTCTCTGCGTGCAGCCTTTCCGAAAACGGCGGCCCGGCGTAGGGCCGCACGGTCACGCGTTCACCAGGACAAGTCCCGGATTCCGGTGACCAAGGACCCTACCGGCAACTGCCGCCAGGCGGTCGGCAGTTGTCAAGACCTCCGGCGGCGGAGGAACTCATCGGTGTCCAGCGTCCCGTCCACGACACCGTGGGCCACATCGGCGAGCTTCCGGTTCGTACCGCGAGCGAAGGCCCGCACGCGCTGGAAGGCCGTGCCCACGCTGACACCGGCGCGTTCGGCGAGGACACCTTTCGCCTGTTCGATGATGATCCGGCTGTCGAGCGCGGTCTGCAGCTGCTCCGAAAGCGTCCGGAAGTGACGCAGTTCCCGTTGCTGGCGAAGGCATAAGGTCGCGACGTCGGCCAGCGCCTGACCCAGCTGCCGGTCCTCGCTGCTCAAGACGGCGGATCGAGTACTCAGCAAGGTCACGGCACCGAAGATTTCGTCTTCGGCACGCATGGGGAGCGCCGAAACCGCGACATAGCCCAGTCCCGCCATCCGGTCGACATAGCCGGGCCAGCGGGACATGGCGGACGAAAGGTCGTCGACGGCGATGTCGCGGCCGGTCTTGAACGATTCGAGCGCGGGGCCTTCCTCCGTCACAGCCGGATACCGCTCGAGCTTCAGCCCGGGAAGGAAGACCTCCGTCGAATCGATCGGCAGCAGGCGCGCGCATTCACTGGACAGCGTGTCCACGACCCGGTCCGGCCGGAGGTCTTCCGCGATGCTGGCGGTCAGACTCGCGAACGCCGCGTACACGGCGGATTCCCGGCCCATTCGAAGATCCGCGCGTCGTTCCGCGCGCCTGATGTCCACCAGTGCGATTCTGGCCCGCCCGCAGGCGGCGGGCAACGACCAGATGGAGGATCCTTTACCGGCGAGCCCGCAATGCTACGACCGGATGATCTCGCCGCGATGGCGAAACACCGGACGTCATTGCCGTCGCAGGGAAATCGGCGGCACGGTATTCGCCCTCAGCGCCTCTTCGTCCATAGTGGACGCAACGAGGCCCGACTTCCCCATCCGCTCCGCGACAAGTGCGGCCGGATCGTCGAAGACCTCCGCCCGGCCACTCAAGAAAGCCCATTCATGCTCGTCCGAACCGTAGTAGAGAACGGTCCCGAACGACTCGGTAAACCGCTGCCACGACAAGACCAGCGTCTGATTTCGCCACAGTGTGGGGCAACCGGCCTGACAGCCGACCACTCCCCCGTCGGTGAGCAATTCCCCGCATCGGGCCAGGAAATCACTGCCGTACAGCCGATTGTGCTGCGCCTGGGGATCCTCGTTCTCGTCCGGCAGATCGATGACGACCACGTCGTACCGCTCACCCCGCTCCCGCGCCTCGGCCAGGAACTCCCAGCCGTCGCGGTAGTGGACGCGGATCTTCCCGTCACCGCGCTCGGCGCGGGCCAGATCGTCGAGCGTGTAGCCGTAGGGAAGGTACTCGGCGCAGAGCCGGACCGCTTCGGCGTCGATGTCGACGTGGTCGACTACGTCCGCCCCGGCCGCGGCCGCGAGCTCGGACGCGACCCCTTCGCTAGAGCCGATGATCAGCACCCGCTCGACCCGTTCGGCCAGCAGCAGCGAGGGGACCATCAGCGCCTCGTGGTAGACGAGCTGGCTCAGTTCGGTGCTCTGCCGTTCGTCGTCGCAGAACAGGGAGACCCCCTGCGTCGTCCGTCCGATGAGGACGTTCTGGAAAGCGGTACGGCCCTCGAACAGCACCTCCTCGACATCCCAGACCCGGGTGAGCCCGGCCCCCATCGGCTCGACGATCCGCCGCTGCGCCATGTTCAGCCTTCTCCTCGTTCCACAGTGGACATCCGGACAGTGACGGCGCCCAGCATCTTCGCCAGCAGGGTGACCGCGCGTTCCGGATCCGCCCGGTCCCCGCAGGTGAACACGTCCACGAACACCGAGCCGATCTCCGGATAGGTGTGCACGGACGCGTGCGACTCGGCCAGCAACGCCAGCACGGTGACCCCTTGCGGGGCGAAGGAATGCGACACGACCTCGCATACCGTCGCGCCCGCCTCGGTCACCGCGTTCGCGAGGGTTTTCTTCAGCAACACGGGATCGTCGAGCAGCGACGGCTCGATCCCCTCGAACTCCGCGAGCACGTGGCGGCCGGCGAACCGGCCGACCAGTGGCACTTCACCCGGCATCGGCGAACCTCCCCACACAATAGGTGCGCAACGGCGCGATCCCGTTGAAGGCGACGGACGAATAGCTGGCGGTGTAGGCACCGGTGCCCGGGATGTCCAGCCGGTCACCCGCCTCCAGCGACATCGGCAGCGTGTACGGCGTCCGCTGGTACAGCACGTCGTCACCATCGCAGGTGGGACCGGCGAGTACCACCGGCCCTTCCGGACCTCTGACGCCGACGGGCTCGAACCGATACGCGACGGCTTCGTTCTCGCACTCGGCCATTCCGTTGTACCTGCCGACGTCGAGGTAGACCCAGCGGCGTTCGTCGGCGGCCGCGCGAGGGGTCACCAGCACGACCTCCGTCCTGATCAGACCGGCGTCGGCGACGATCACGCGTCCCGGTTCGAGGAGCAGTTCCGGAAGCGGCCCCGGCAGATGTTCTTCGAGCGCGGCGTGGATCACCGCCGCGTAACGCGTCAAGGACGGCACCGGCTCCCGGTGCCCGGTGGCGAACCCGCCGCCGATGTTGAGCCGCGCCAAGGCGACCCCGGCGTCGGCGGCGACCTTGGCCGCGGCCGCGATCCCGATCTCCCAGGCGGCCGGATCCGGTTGCTGTGAACCGACGTGGAAGGCGATCCCGGGCCGGAGCCCGGCTTCCGCGGCCTGGCGGAGCAGGGTGGCCGCCACCGACGGCTCGCAGCCGAACTTGTGGCCGAACGGCGTGACCGAATCCGGGCCACCCGGCAGCAACCGGACCGAAACCAGGGAGCCGGGCGCGTGCGCGGCGACATTCGCCAGATCGCCCGCGGAGTCCGTGGTGAATTCACGGACTCCGCGGGCGTGGGCGAACGCGACATCCGCCGGTTTCTTGATCGTGTTGCCGTAGGCCAGATCAGTGGCCCCCGCGCCCCGGGACAGGCACAGCTCGATCTCCCCCGTGCTCGCGACGTCGAACCCGGCGCCCGCCGACAGGACCGCGTCGAGGACCTCCGGGACGGGGTTCGCCTTGACCGCGTAACGGATCACCGCACCGGGGAACGCCGCCGCGACCGCGGCCACCCGCTCCGCGACCAGGTCGGTGTCCACGACCAGGCACGGTGTCGGCGGTTCACGGTCCGCCAGGAAGGCGCGGATCCGGTTCAGGCTTTCGGTCACGTGCCCCAGGGTGTCAAAGGCCGATCACCGGGACGGCACCCGGGTCACGCCCGCACGTCGCCCGAGGCCTGTTCAGGCAGTTCGACACCGTGTTCGGCGGCCAGCCGCTCGAGGTTGGCCAGATCGGCGCCGACGGCCAGCGCCCGATCCTCGTCCGAGTCCTGCCTGGCGACCCGGACGTCCTCCCTCGCCTGCCGTACCCGGTCCCGCAGATTCACCGCGAACTCGCTCATCGTGCACCCCCGATCTCCCGCATCTTGTCTGCCTTCACCCTAGGACCCTCCGAATTCGTCACCCACGTGATCTGCGTCATCACGGGGTCGGTCGTTCCAGTCGGAGTGAAGCAGTATGACGGCAAGGACGGCGTTTTGCAGATCACCCGCGGCCGACTTTTTCAACGGTGCCGTCGGCACCCGCCCGGCGGCCGATCACCGCCAGCGGAGCGAGCGCGCACAAGCCGCCCGCGAGGGCGACCAGGACGTATCCGCCCAGGCCGAAGAGCTGTCCGGCGAGCAGGCTCGCCGCCGCGGAGGTCCCCCAGACGAACGCGTCGACCGTGCCCTGCGCCCTCGACCGCTGCTCCGCCGGGAGATCACGGCTGAGCATGCTGCTACCGCCGACGAACACCAGGTTCCAGCCGTAGCCCAGCAGGAACATCGCGACCGGGATTCCCACCCGATGCGAATCGGGCGCGCCGATCGCGGTGACGGCCGCCACGGCGAGCGTCCCGATCCCGCCGAAGATGGTCACGCGGCCGCCCCAGCGGTCGGTGATCCAGCCGGAAAGCGGTGCCAGCGCGAACATCCCGATCAGATGGGCGCTCAGCACCCAGCCGACGACGTCGAGCCCGTGGCCGTGCTCGTGCAACTGGACCGGGGTCATCGTCATCACCGCCACCATGGCCAGTTGCGCACCGACCATCGCCACCAGCGGCCCGAGGATCAGCGGATTCCGCACCGGCATCCGCTGGCGCCGGGCCACCCGCTCCGCCGGTGCGGCGAGTCCGCGCGGCAACGTGGCGACGGCGAGCACCGCGACGGCCACGACGATCGCCCCGGCCAGCAGCGGCCCGGACAGCGGCGGCAACGACGCCGCCTCCGCCCGTGCCGCGGCCGGCGCGATCAGCGCCGGACCCGCCACCGCGCCGACGGTACCCGCCCAGACCATTGTGGACAGTGCGAAACCCTTGCGGTGCTCGGGAGACAGGTCGGCGGCGGTGTATCGCGAGAGCTGCGCCCCGCTGTTGCCGAACCCGATCAACGGCATCCCCGCCACCAGCGCGAGCACGGACCCGCCGAGCACGCCGGCGAACGAGATCACCGCGCCCGCCACCGCGGCGGCGTACATCAGCACCAGGACGAACCGTCTGCCGTACCGGGCCGACAACGCCCCCGAGGACAGCGAGCCCGCCGCGGAGCCGAGTACCAGCACGGCGTTCGGCAGCCCGCTCCACGCGGGACCGGCGTGCTCGGTCACGATCAGCGCCGCCGTCGTGGAGAGCCCGACGACCGCGGTGCTGAGGCAGGCGACACCCGTGAAGAGCGCGAACATCGGTTTCATGATTCAAATCTAGGGAACCGGGGCTTCCCGGCGAATAGGCTGACGAAGGCCTCGCGGGGGTGCGGGGCGCATCATGAAAGGAATCCGGACGCGATGACCTTACGATCGGAAAGGCCCCTGGACGACCTCGACTGGCGGCTGGTGGAAACCCTGCAGGCCGACGGACGGCTCTCGTTCAAGGAACTGGGCCGCCGCGTCAACCTGTCCGCCCCCGCCGTCGCCGACCGGGTCCGGCGGCTGGAGGAGGCAGGCGTCATCACCGGCTATCGGGCGCAGGTGGACGCACGCCGCGCCGGGTACGACCTGCAGGCGTTCGTCGAGATGCGCTGCTCGCTGGGCAGCTGCCTGCTGCGCACGAGCAAGTCCGAGGACTACCCCGAGGTCGTCGAGCTGCATCGGCTCAGTGGTGACCGCTGCACGATGCTGAAGGTGCGGGCCGTGTCGCTCGAACACCTCGAAGGCCTCTTCGAACGGCTGGGCAAGCACGGCGAGATCAGATCGTCGGTGGTGCTTTCGACGCAGTACGAGGGCAGGCCGGTCGGCCCCCCGGTCGAGGACTACCTGAAGGCGACCAAGAGCGAGGGCTGGAGCGCCTGAACCCATCAGGAATCGAGAAGCGCGGACGGCCGGGATTCACCTAGCGTGATCATCGTCGCGGAGGCACCGCACGTTCGAAGAGGACGAACGGCTCGAAACTGGTTAGATCGAGCCCGGAGAGGCTGACGGACCGTACACGCGGCCCTTATCAGGGATGGAGACATGATGCGCAAGACCACGAGGCCGCAGCCGCCCGAGGAACACCCCGCCGACAGCCACGACCTGATCCGGGTGCTGGGCGCGAACGAGAACAACCTCAAGAACGTCGCCGTCGAGCTCCCGAAGCGACGCTTGACGGTGTTCACCGGTGTCTCCGGATCCGGCAAGAGCTCCCTGGTCTTCGACACGATCGCGGCCGAGTCGCAGCGGCTGATCAACGAGACCTACAGCACCTTCGTCCAGGGCTTCATGCCCACCCTGGCGCGTCCCGAGGTCGACGTCCTCGACGGCCTGACCACCGCGATCATCGTCGACCAGCAGCGGATGGGCGCCGACCCGCGCTCCACGGTCGGCACCGCCACCGACGCCCACGCGATGCTGCGCATCCTGTTCAGCCGGATCGGGAAGCCGCATATCGGCTCGCCGCAGGCGTTCTCGTTCAACGTCGCCTCGATCAGCGGCGCGGGCGCGGTCACCACGGAGAAGGCCGGGCGGACCACGAAGGAACGCCGCGAATTCAGCGTCACCGGCGGCATGTGCTCCCGCTGTGAAGGCCGGGGCAAGGTCAACGACATCGACCTCACCGCGCTGTACGACGACACCAAATCCCTCAACGAGGGCGCGCTTTCGGTCCCCGGTTTCTCCATGGAGGGCTGGTTCGGCCGCATCCTCCGCGGCTGCGGGTTCTTCGACCCCGACAAGCCGATCAAGAAGTACACCAAGAAGCAGATGGACGACCTGCTCTACCGGGAACCGGTCAAGCTCAAGATCGACGGTATCAACCTGACCTACTCCGGGCTGATCCCCACGATCCAGAAGTCGTTCCTCTCGAAGGACCGGGAGGCGATGCAGCCGCATATCCGCGCGTTCGTGGACCGGGCCGTCACCTTCACCACCTGTCCCGACTGCGACGGCACCCGGCTCAGCGAGCTGACGCGGTCGTCGAAGATCAAGCGGATCAACATCGCCGACGCCTGCTCGATGCAGATCAGCGACCTCGCCGACTGGGTCCGCGGCCTCAAGGAGCCGTCGGTCGCGCCACTGCTGGAGAAGCTGCTGCACACCCTCGACTCCTTCGTCGACATCGGGCTCGGCTACCTCTCGCTGGACCGGCCGTCCGGCACGCTCTCGGGCGGTGAGGCGCAGCGCACCAAGATGATCCGGCACCTCGGCTCCTCGCTCACCGACGTCACCTACGTCTTCGACGAGCCCACGATCGGCCTGCACCCGCACGACATCCAGCGGATGAACAACCTGCTGCGACAGCTGCGCGACAAGGGCAACACGGTGCTGGTCGTGGAGCACAAGCCGGAGACCATCGCGATCGCCGACCACGTCGTCGACCTCGGCCCCGGCGCCGGTACCGAAGGCGGCACCATCTGCTTCGAGGGCACCGTCGAGGGCCTGCGTGAAAGCGACACCAGCACCGGCCGCCACCTCGACGACCGCGCGTCGCTCAAGGACAGTGTCCGCAACCCCACCGGCAGACTGGAGATCCGCGGCGCGGACCGCCACAACCTCCGGAAGGTCGACGTCGACGTCCCGCTCGGTGTCCTCTGCGTCGTCACCGGCGTCGCGGGTTCCGGCAAGAGCTCGCTGATCCACGGGTCCATCCCCGCCGAAGAGGGAGTGGTGTCGGTCGACCAGACCCCGATCCGCGGCTCCCGGCGCAGCAACCCGGCCACCTACACGGGCATGCTCGAGCCGATCCGCAAGGCCTTCGCCAAGGCCAACGGAGTCAAGCCCGCCCTGTTCAGCGCGAACTCCGAAGGCGCCTGCCCGAACTGCAACGGCGCCGGTGTCCTCTACACCGACCTCGGCATCATGGCCGGAACCGCCACCACCTGCGAGGAATGCGACGGCAAGCGGTTCCAGGCCTCGGTGCTGGAGTACACGTTCGGCGGCAAGAACATCAGCGAAGTGCTGGGCATGCCGGTGGCCGAAGCGGAGGAGTTCTTCGCCGAGGGCGAAGGCCGCATCCCGGCCGCGCACGCCATCCTCAGCAGGCTCAAGGACGTCGGGCTCGGCTACCTCAGCCTCGGCCAGCCGCTCACCACGTTGTCGGGCGGCGAGCGGCAGCGGCTGAAGCTGGCCACGCACATGGGCGACAAGGGCGGCGTCTACGTCCTGGACGAGCCCACCACCGGTCTGCACCTCGCCGACGTCGAGAACCTGCTGGGCCTGCTGGACCGGCTCGTCGACGCCGGCAAGTCCGTGATCGTGATCGAGCACCACCAGGCGGTCATGGCGCACGCCGACTGGATCATCGACCTCGGCCCCGGCGCCGGACATGACGGCGGCAAGATCGTCTTCGAGGGCACGCCGTCCGACCTCGTCGCCTCCGGTTCGACCCTGACCGGCGAGCACCTGGCGGCCTACGTCGGCAAGTGACCCGCATTTAGTCCTCTGAATGCGGTCCTTCCGGGCCGGAAGTAGCGAAGGCCTCCTTGCCTACCTTGAGGGTAGGCAAGGAGGCCTTCGCGTCAGGCGAGGGTCCCGCACGGCGGTCCTTTCCCGCGTTTAGTCCTCTGAATGCGGGGTTTCGAGGCCGTCCCGGTCGGCCCACTCCAGGAGTGTTTCCAGGGAGTAAGCAGTGTCGTCGATGCCCGC
Organism: Amycolatopsis sp. cmx-4-19; assembly: GCA_049998115.1. Taxonomy (GTDB): domain Bacteria; phylum Actinomycetota; class Actinomycetes; order Mycobacteriales; family Pseudonocardiaceae; genus Amycolatopsis. The sequence goes on from JAEBEO010000015.1 coordinate 96,037, forward strand.
GTGCAGGTCGCCGAGTTCGGCGAAGCGCGCGGGCACGGTGGCGATGGTGAACCCGCGCGGTTCGACGTCGTCGATCTCGGCCCAGGTGATCGGGGTCGAGACGACGGCCTCGGGCACACCGCGGACCGAGTAGGCGCTCGCGATGGTGTGGTCGCGGGCGTTCTGGTTGAAATCGACGAACAGCTTCGACGGGTCACGGTCCTTGCGCCACCAGGTCGTGGTGACCTCGTCGGGCATCCGGCGCTCGACCTCACGCGCGAAGGCCAGCGCCGCCCGCCGGACCTCCTGGAAACCCCATCGGGGCTCGATCCGGACGTACACGTGCAGCCCGTGCCCGCCGGACGTCTTCGGCCAGCCGATGATGCCGAGTTCGTCGAGGATCTCGTGGACGGTGTGCGCGACCTCGCGCACCGTCGAAAAGGGACAGTCGGGCATCGGGTCGAGGTCGATCCGCCACTCGTCCGGGCTTTCGGTGTCGGCGCGGCGGGAGTTCCACGGGTGGAACTCGACCGTCGACATCTGCACCGCCCAGATCACGTCGGCGGGATGGCTGACGCACAGTTCGTCGGCGTGCCTGCCCGAGGGGAAGTCGACGCGGACGGTTCTCAGCCAATCCGGGGCACCGTTCGGGACGCGCTTCTGGTGCACCTTCTCCCCCGCGACGCCGGACGGGAACCGGTGCAGCATGCACGGCCGGTCCCGCAGCGCCCGCACGATCCCGTCGCCGACGGCGAGGTAGTACCGGACGAGGTCGAGTTTGGTCTCACCCCGCGCCGGGAAATAGACGCGATCCGGGTTCGAGACGCGGACCGTCCGGTCCTCCACCTCGATCTCCACCGCCGAGCTTTTCGCCATGCAGCGAAAATAGCCCGAAAGCCGTCGGCGCGCGCCCGGGTGATCAGCCTTTCCGGCGTCTGGCCTTGTGGACAGCCGCGATCATGATCGCGAAAACCGCACCCAGGAAGGTCACGTCCACCGCGGGGACCCAGCGCACGTCGCCGCCTTTGAGCACGTACGCACCGACCGGCCGCGCGGCCAGCATGAAGCCGCCGCCCTCGCCTTCCTTGCCCTGTTCGGTGCCGTGTCCCCCGCCACCGCCGCCGAGGACACTCGCGGCCGGGATCACCACGACCCCGTCCTTCTCGACCGGCTCGCCGTAGACACGCCGGACGGTCAGGTTGTCACGTATGGCGCCGACGACCTTCTCGAGTCCCATTCCAGGCCCCCTACCTGTCCAGTTCCATCGAACCAGAAAGCCATCGCTCACTGAGCCCTCCGACGCTGCAGAAGCTCCTCGGCGTCACGAAGGTGATCTGGACGCACGACCAGCCGGGTCAGCCTTCCTGGGGCAGCGCCGACATCACCTCGGACACCGGGCGCAAATGCTGTTCCAGCACCCGCGACGCCTCTTTCGCGTCGTGCTTGTCCAGAGCGGCGACCAGTGCCCGGTGTTCGTCGTTGATCACCGTCAGCCGCTCCGGCCGCGCCTCCAGCGCCCGTACGGTGACGCGCTGCTGCCGTGAGCGCAGCGTGTCGTACAACTCGGTCAGGACGGAGTTGCCCGCGGCGTTCACGATGGCCCGGTGGAAGCGCCGGTCGAACCCCGAGACGCCGAACCAGTCCCGTTCGGCACCGGCGGTCGCCATCCCGTCGATCAGTTCCGGCAGCTCGGCGGGGGCACCCGCGTGGTTCGCGCAGAGCGTCGCGATCGCGTGCCCCTCGATCAACCGCCTGCTCTGGTAGACCTCTTCCAGTTCCCTGGCAGTGACGGTGCGCACCTGGGCGCCCTTGCGCGGCAGCAGGCTGATGAACCGTTCGGCCGCCAGGCGATGGAAGGCTTCGCGCACCGGCGTCCGTGACACGCCGACGACGCCGGAAACCCACATCTCGTCGAGGAAACGGCCACCCTCCAGCTCACCGGAGATGATCCCGTCGCGCAGCCACGTGTAGACCCGTTCGCGCGCGGGGCCGCCCCCTTCGGCGGTCACTGTCATCCCGATCCCCCTCCATGCCGTTACTTTCCGCGACCGACCCTACACCTGGACCAGTCAAGTATCCATCATGTATACAAGGGTTCCACGTTCTGGAAGGGGTTCCATGGTGCACGTCGCGGTGGCGCAGTTCGCGCCCGGCAACGACAAACAGGCCAACCTCGCACGCGTCGCCTCCCTCGTCGGGGAAGCGGCCGACCGTGGTGCGCGGGTGGTCGTGCTGCCCGAATACTCCTCGTTCACCGTACCGACGATGAGCCGGGAATTCGTGACCACGGCGGAAGAACTCGACGGCCCGTTCGTCACCGGACTGCGCGGGCTCGCGAAGGACCGCGGGATCACCGTCGTCGCCGGCGTCAACGAGGCGCTCCCCGGCGGCGAACGGATCTCGAACACCCTCGTCGCGGCCGGTCCCGATGGCGCGATCGCCGCGCTCTACCGCAAGCTTCACCTGTACGACGCCTTCGGTTTCCGCGAATCGGAACTGGTGCGTCCCGGCGACATCGAGGCCCCGGAGACGTTCGAGGTCGACGGGATCGTCTTCGGCCTCCAGACGTGCTACGACCTCAGGTTCCCGGAGGTCACCCGCCGCCTGGTCGACGCGGGCGCGGACGCGGTACTGCTGCCCGCCGAGTGGATGCCCGGCCCGCTCAAGGAGGACCACTGGACGACGCTCGTCCGGGCGCGGGCGATCGAGAACACGATCTACCTGGTCGCCGCAGGCCAGGCGGCGCCCGCCGGTTCGGGGCACAGCATGATCGTCGACCCGATGGGCGTCGTGGTCGCCTCGCTCGGCGAACGCACGGGTACCGCCACCGGCGAGGTCTCCGCCGAGCGGATCTCCGAGGTGCGGGCCAAGAACCCGGCACTGGAACTGCGCCGGTTCGCCGTCACCCCGAAGTCTTGAGTATCTTCGGTGCCGGAAGTCCGTTCGTGAAGGCACGCCCTCGGGCGTGGTGACGCGGCTTCCGTTCGCCTGGGTGCCGGGTGGCCGCCCGGCACCCAGGCTCGTTTCACGGAACCAGCAGTCCCCAGTGGACGGCCCACGGGACGAACAGGACCGCTCCGGCGAGCATCAGCCCCACGCGCACTCCTCCACTCGTCTCGTTCCGCAGCCGCCACCACGAAACCGCGGTGAACACGCCGGCCACGACGACGCCGATCGCGATGATCTGCAACGCCAGCCACGGCAACGTCCGTCCGAAAAGGACCGGACCCGGCGCCTGCGTCCCGCCCGTCGTCAAGGCGACGTAGTAGGCGAGGAATCCCGCCGTGGCGAGCAGACCGGTCGACGCCAGCCAGCGCGCGGGCCGGGCGAGCGGCACCGGCTTCCGACGGCGGAACGAAGCCGTCACCGGATAGGCCGCGAACGCCAGCAACGCCAACGCCCATACGCCGAGTTGCAGCCAGGGCGTCTCATACCAGGCCAGTGGCGCCAACGCGACGCTCTCACTCGCCTGTTTCGGCGGTGGATCGGCGGACGGCTGGACCGGTCCGTCCTGCAGGCCGGTGACCCAGGTGCCGACCAGATCCAGATAACCCGGTGCGAAACCGTCGAGCTTGTCGAAACCGTCCGTCGTCTTTCGGAGCCCGTGCTGGGCCCGCGGGAACACCTTCAGCGTGTACTGCCGGTTTCCCGTTCGCTCCAGCGTTTCCCGGAAGATCCGGACGGCCTCGCCGGGTGGGGTGAGCCGATCCAGCTCGCCCCACAGCCCGAGTACCGGTTGCCGCACCTTTTCCAGCACCGGCACCGGGTCGTACCCCGCTTCCGGGAACATGCCCGCTCCGGCGAGCGTCCGCATGTTCGTCGACGCGACCATGTCGACCATCGAGCCCGTGACACCTGCTCGCCGCAGAGAGGTCCCGAACGCCCAGGCCTGCTGGCGATCAGGTGAGACCCCGTTGGCGCCGACGGTGACCACGAAGGCGACGTCCTTCGACTTCGACGCCGCCAACGGCGCCACCCAGCCGCCCTCGCTCAGCCCCCACACCCCGACCCGGGCCGGATCCACCCCCGGATGGGCGCGCAGGGCCTGGACCGCGGCGAGCGCGTCGTCGGCCAAGACCGAGTAATCCCGTTCGAACAGCGAATAGCCGTCGGTCCGTTTGTCGTAGACCAGCGTCGCGATGCCTGCCTTGGCGAAGGCCTCGGCTTCGGCGCGGTAGTCGCTCCTCGGGTGTTCACCCGAACCGTGCACCATGACGATCCCGGGAGCGGCGACGGCGCCTTCGGGCGCGACCACCGTTCCGTGCAAGGTCACGCCGTGACTGGTGAACGACACGCCATCGGTCGGGGCGGCCGAGGGCGCGGGCGAGGAGACCGCCACGACAGCCGCCAGCAGCGCGGCGATCATCGCCTGCTCACCCGGGCCACCTCGGGCGACGGCGAAGCGAGGACATCCTTCTCGCAGTACCGTTCGCTGACCCAGTGCTTGCGCGAGTCCAGTTCCGTCTGGTCGCCGTGATGCGCCGACTTCGGGTTCCCGGCCTGCGAGCAGGTCAGCGACGTCGTCGTGTCCGGGCAGTCGGTTCCGTATCCGGTGTGGCGGCTCATCGCGGCACCGACGGCCGCGATCCGTTTTCCGAGCAGCATGCTGCTCCCCCTTGTCAGTGGAGTCGTTCGTGAAGACACGCCGTCCGGCGTGGTGACGCGATCCCGGTGGTCGAGTGGCCGCCCTCCCACCGGGCTTTCCGTTCAGTCCCCCCTTTCGCCCTCCCCGTCCGGATCGGGGAACGCCGTCCAGCGCACGAAGACCTTCCGCGCGTCCGGCCCGGGCTCCGGCCGCCAGTAGCGGCGCAGCAGGTCCAGGTACTCCTCCCAGAACTGCTTCAGCTCCGCCATGTCCACGTGCACGGCGCCGCGCGAGAACACCAGCGCGTCACCCCATTCCCCCAGTTCGCCACGCCGTTCGAGGAAGCGCGCCATCTGTTCGAGGTCCTCGGTGAACGCGGCGCGCTGCGCCTCGTCGAACACCGCCCGCATCTCGTCGCTCTGCTCGCTGTGCCGGGGCCACCGGATGTCCCGGGGCCTGGCGCGCCACCAGCGTTCCTTGCCGTGCGCGAGTTCCGGCGCTTCCTCGACGAAGGCGTACTTCGCCAGTTCTCGCAGGTGGTAGCTGGTCGCGCCCGAACTCTCACCCAGTTCCTTCGCCAGCTTCGTCGCCGTCGCGGGCCCCCGCCCCAGCGCTTCCATGATCCGCCTGCGCAACGGATGCATCACCGCTTTCAGCACGGCGGGATCGGCGATCTCTTCGGGCGGCGGCGGACCGGTCATGGCCTCAGGCTAGCCATGCAAAGATAATTGTGCAAAGACTTCTTTGCACACGGCCCGGGCCACGTTCCCGAAGGGGCCGACGATTCTGGGGGCACCTTGGTGAACTCAGTGTGAAATTGACAAGTTCAGTACGAAGGTCTTGTGCCAGGAGGACGAAAACCGGGTGGCTTCGCAGGTTTTTCGTTGCGCCTTCCCCGCAATTCCGTTGTATCGGATAGTTTTGCCCGGAGTCGACCTAGCGGGAGAAAACATGCCGAAGCACCGCCCTCGACAGACGGACAGGTTGTCCGCCCGGCACCGGACGGCCTTCGCGCTCGCCGGTGGAGCGCTCGCCGTCCTGCCCGCGGTCACCGCGTCGGCGGGTCCCGACACCCCGATCGCCGCGGCGAAGGACACCAGCGCGCCCCAGAACCAGGCGGCGCAGTGGCAGCCTCCCGTCGGCACGGTCCCGGAGATCGCCGTCGACGGCAGTCTCCCCCAACCCCCCAACCCGGATCCGCTGACCGTCCCCGGTGGCACCGGCAACGTCGGCGGCTCGTTCGCGCCGTCGGGCGCGCTCGGCATCCCCGCCAGCATGATGAAGGCGTACCGCAACGCGGCCGACATCCTCGCGAAGGAACTGCCGGGCTGCCACATCGACTGGGCGTTGATCGCCAGCATCGGCCGGATCGAGTCGAACCACGCGCGTGGTGGTTACGTCGACGCCAAGGGCAACACGTTGGAGCCGATCCTCGGCCCGGTGCTCAACGGCGCCGGACCGTTCGCCGCGATCTCCGACACCGACGGCGGCAAATTCGACGGCGACACGGTGTGGGACCGCGCCGTCGGGCCGACGCAGTTCATCCCGTCCACATGGAAGGGCTACGCCTCCGACGGCAACGGCGACGGCGAGTCGAACCCCAACAACATCTACGACGCGACCCTGGGCTCGGGCCGCTACCTGTGCTCCGGCGGCGTCGACCTGGGTTCCGAGCAGACCCAGCGCGTGGCGGTCTACCGCTACAACCACTCGTTGTCCTATGTGGACACCGTGATCCGGTGGGCGGTCGCCTACCGCGGCGGTGTCGCGACCTTCCCGGACAGTCAGGTCCCGGTCGGCGCCCCCGATTCCCCGGACGTCGCCGCCGGCGCGCCCGGCGGCAAGGTCCCGGTGCCGACCCTGCCCGACGGCGCACTCCCGCCGGGCCCGGTCACGACGCCGCCGACCCCGTTGCCCGGCACGTCGTTCCCCTCGCCGAGCAGCAGCGTCCCGCCGAGCAGTTCGTCGCCGAAGCCGAGCAGCACGCCGCCTTCCTCGACGCCGTCCTCGTCGACGCCTCCGTCGTCGTCCACCCCGCCTTCGTCGACGCCTCCGCCGTCGAGCACCTCTTCGGCTCCGCCGTCTTCCACCCAGGCCGAGGCATCCCCGAGCAGCTCCGCCGCCCCCACCCCGTAACCGCCGCGTTCAGGCACCGACTGCGCCAACGCGAAGTCCCCGGTGCCGGAAGGCCTGCCCGGAATGTCCTGAACCCGCGCCGCGTTACCGCTTCTCGTAGATCATCGAGCCGAGAGAAGCGAGACACTGATGTCGTCTTTCGTCATGACCGCCGAGGAACGGGAAGCCTTCCTGAGCGAGGTTCACATCGGGGTCCTGGCCGTGGAACGGGAAGGACGGGCCCCACTGGCCGTACCGGTCTGGTACGACTACGAGCCCGGCGGGGAACTCCTGATCTGGATGGACAGGGGTTCGGTCAAGGACAAGGCGATCAAGAAGGCGGGCAGGTTGAGCCTGGTCGCCCAGACCGAGTCCCTCCCGTACAAGTACGTGACGGCCGAGGGGCCGGTCGTCGCCAACGACACGCCGCCGACCCGTGAGCAGGCGTTGAAGATCGCGCAGCGCTACCTGCCGGGGGAAGAGGGCACCAAGTACGTCGACGGTGCCCTGAGCGACGACTCCGTGCTGGTGCGCGTGCGGCCGGAGAAGTGGCTGAGCAACGACCAGTCCAAGTGCTGATGGTATGCCGGTGTCCCGGCAGCCACGGGGGAACCGCCGGGACACCGTCGTTCAGCCCGCGATGGGCTCGAACTCGACGACGCTGTCGAGTGCCTTGCCCATCGCGGCGTTCGCCTCGCGTTCGATCATGATCTCCACCAGGACCGGCCGTGAGGTCCGCTCGGCCTCCTTGCGTGCCCATTCCAGCGAAGAGCGGATCTCACCGGGCTCGGTCACCCGGGTCCCGGAGCAGCCGTAGGCCTCCATGACCTTCACGTTGTCCGTGCCGTTCTTGTCGTAGTGGATGTCGACCTCGAAGTTCATCTCGTAGCCGGTCTCGGCCTGGCGGATGAGCCCGAGGTACTCGTTGTTGAGCATGATCAGCACGAATCCGACGTCGTACTGCGCGGCCACCGCCAGCTCCTCCACCAGGAACTGGAACGAGTAGTCCCCGACGACACCGACGACTTCGGCCTCCGGCTTCGCCTTCTTGACGCCGATCGCGGCCGGGATCTCCCAGCCGAGCGGCCCCGCCTGGCCGCACACCTGGTAGTGGCGGGGCTTGTGCGCGCGCTGGAACTGCCCGGACCAGATCTGGTACAGCCCGATCGCGGTGACGAAGTAGGCGTCCTCGCCGTAGAACTCGTTGATCTCCTTGAACACCCGCGGCGCCTTGATGGGTGTGTCCTCGAAGTCCTCCCGGCGCGGCAGGCTCTCCTTCAGCTCGCCGATCCGGCGCGGCCACGAGAGGTCCGGCTTCACCGGACGCTTCGACGCCGCCTCGATCAGCGCGTCCAGGAACGCGCCGGTGTCCGACACGATCCCGAGATCCGGTCCGAACACCTTGCCCAGCTGCGTCGGCTCGATGTCGACGTGGATGAACTTCCGGCCGCCGCGATAGACGTCCAGGTCACCGGTGTGCCGGTCGCCGAACCGCGCGCCGAGCGCGAGCACCAGGTCCGCTTCGAGGAAGGCCGCGTTCGCCCACCGCTGCGAGGTCTGGATACCGGCCATCCCGGCGAACAGTTCGTGGTCTTCGGGGAAGGTCCCCTTGCCCATCAGCGTCACGCCGACCGGGACGCCGAGCAGTTCGGCCGCGGTCCGCAGGCGGTCGCTCGCGCCGCCGAGCACCACGCCGCCGCCCGCGAGGATGAGCGGGCGTTCGGCGGCCAGCAGCAGGTCGAGCGCGCGCTCGACCCGAACGGGTGACGGCGTCACCGTGGGGACCGGCAGCGGCGAGTCGATACTGGAGTCCCACTCGATGTCCTGCCGCTGGACGTCGATCGGCAGGTCGATCAGCACCGGGCCGGGACGGCCGGACCGCGCGATCCGGAACGCCTCGCGGAACACCCACGGCAGCTGCGCGGCCTCCTTGACCTGCACCGCCCATTTCGTCACCGGTTTGGCGATCTCGACGATGTCGACGGCCTGGAACGCCTCGGTGTGCAGCTTCCGCGAATCGGCCTGCCCGGTGATGCAGATGATCGGGATCGAGTCGGCCTGCGCGGTGTAGAGCCCGGTGATCATGTTCGTCCCGGCGGGCCCGGAGGTGCCGATCGCCACGCCGACGTTGCCGGTCGTCCTCGCCCAGCCGTCGGCCATATGGGTCGCGCCCTCCTCGTGGCGCACGATCAGATGCTCGATGCCGCTGCCCCGCATCGCGTGGTACAGCGGGAGGATCGCGGCACCGGGGCAGCCGAACGCGGTGTCGACGCCCTCACTGACCAGGACGTCGACGACGGCCTGCATGGCGGGGATCCTGGGCATGCTCACTCCTTGCTTCCCGCGCCGGACAGCGCTTCGACGACCTTCAGCAGTGCGGAGTGATCGAGCGGGCCGTGTCCCATCGCCCGTCCGGCGGCGATGAGCTGGGCGACCAGCCCGGTGATCGGCAGCGCGACGTCGGCCTGCCTGGCGGCGGCGAGCGCGATCCCCATGTCCTTGTGGTGCAGATCGATCCGGAAACCCGGCGCGAATTCCCGCGCCACCATGGACTTCCGTTTGAGTTCGAGGATCCGGCTGCCGGCGAGCCCGCCCGCGAGCACGTCCAGCCCGACCCCGGCGTCCACCCCGGACGCTTCCAGCAGCACGACGGCCTCGGCGATCAGCCCGTAGGTCCCGCCGACGACCAGCTGGTTGGCGGCCTTGACGACCTGTCCGGCGCCGTGCGGCCCGACATGGACGATCGTCTTGCCGACCGATTCCAGGATCGGCAGCGCGGCGGCGAAATCCGCTTCCCCACCACCGACCATAATGGACAGTGAGCCCTGTTGCGCGCCCGCCTGCCCGCCGGAGACGGGCGCGTCCAGCACCCGGATCTCGCGCTCACCGGCCCGTTCCGCCACCTCGATGGACGTCTCCGGCCGGATCGTGCTCATGTCGATCAGCAGGGTCCCCGGTTTCGCCGACTCCAGCACCCCGCCCGCGGCCAGCACGACGGCCTCGACCTGCGGGTGGTTCGGCAGCATGGTGATGACGACCTCCGCGCCGGCGACGGCGTCCGTCACCCCGTTCGCCGCCCGGCCACCCACCGCTTCCAGCCGCTCCAGCGCGTCGGCGTTGGTGTCGAATCCGCTCACCTCGTGCCCGGCGGCGGCGAGATGTCCCGCCATCGGCCCGCCCATGATCCCCAGGCCGATGAATCCCAGCTTGGTCATGCCAGTCCCCTTCGCTCGAAAGGCAGCCACGACAGCGATTCCGCGCTCGGCCCGGCGGGTTGGTACTCCACGCCTACCTGCCCGCGGTAGCCGGCCGCCTGCAGCTTTTCCAGGTATCCCTCGATGTCCAGCGTCCCGGTCCCCGGCTGGTGCCGCCCCGGGGCATCGGCGATCTGCACATGCCCGATCCGTCCGGTGTGGACGGTCGCGACCTTGTCGAGGTCGTCACCGTTGACCGCCAGGTGGTACAGGTCGGCCAGCAGCTTCACGTTGTCCCGCCCGAGTTCGTCGAGCACCTTCAGCACATCGCCCGCGGTCTTGAGGGGGTACTCCTCCGCTCCGGACAACGGCTCCACGACGATCTCCGCGCCGACCCGCGCGGCCGCGTCCGAGGCGAGCGCCAGGTTCTCCAGCCCGAGCTTGTCCTGCCCGGCCGGGTCCGCGCCGTCGATCCGGTTGCCGTAGAGCGCGTTGAACCGGCGGCAGCCGAGCCGTTCGCCGAGTTCGATCGCGGAGGCGATCCCCGCGGCGAACTCGTGCTCGCGCCCGGGCCAGGTGACCAGACCGCGATCGCCGCCCGCCATGTCCCCGGGGAAGAAGTTGAGCCCGGTCACCGCGACGCCCGCCCTCTCGACCGACTCCACGAACGCGTCGACGGCGGCAGGGTCCGGTACCGCCGTTGCGAACGGCCACCAGTACTCGGCGGCGGTGAAGCCCGCCGCCCGCGCCGCGGCGGCGCGTTCGAGCAGCGGCAACTCGGTGAAGACCATCGACAGGTTCAGCACATACGGCAGCGCATGACGCGAACCGGAAAGATCGACCATCGAAACCTCAACAATTTCGCTATGCGGAAATTTTCTTTCGTATATCGAGAATAGACCGCTGGCCTGCCTGCGGTCAACGGTCGGTATACCGGCGGGCGGGAATTGTCGGGGGTTCTCACTAGCGTCGGCCGGTATGAACGCGACGCCTTTCCGAGCCCAGGTCGCCGAGGCCGATCTCGAAGACCTCCGCACCCGGCTCCGCCGTACCCGCTGGCCCGAGGACGAGACCGTCGACGACTGGTCACAAGGGGTTCCCGCCGCCTACCTGCGCGAACTGTGCGCATACTGGGCATCGGCCTACGACTGGCGGGCCGCCGAAGCCCGGCTCAACGCGATCCCCCAGTTCCGGACCGAGATCGACGGACTCGGCATCCACTACCTGCACGCGCGCTCACCGCATCCCGGCGCGCTTCCCCTGATCCTCACGCACGGCTGGCCGGGTTCGGTCTTCGAATTCCTCGACGTGATCGGGCCGCTCACCGACCCGGTCGCGCACGGCGGCGACGCGGCCGACGCCTTCCACGTCGTCGTCCCGTCCTTGCCCGGCTACGGGTTCAGCGACAAACCGACGGGCACCGGCTGGTCGATCCAGCGCATCGCCGACGCCTGGATCCGGCTCATGGCAAGCCTGGGTTACGAGCGCTACGGCGCGCAAGGCGGCGACTGGGGCACGAGCATCACCACGCTCATGGGACGGACCGCTCCCGACCGCCTCGCCGGTATCCATCTGAACCCGCCGCTGGCGGCACCGGATCCGGCGACCTTCGACGACCTGACCGAGTCCGAACGCCGGTCGCTCGCCGACCTCGAACGCGGCGAAGTGGACGGTTCCGGCTACGCGAACCAGCAGACGACCAGGCCGCAGACGATCGGCTACGCGTTGACGGACTCGCCGGCGGCGCTGTGCGCGTGGATTCTCGAGAAGTTCCAGGCGTGGACGGACTGCGACGGCCACCCGGAGAACGCGCTGAGCCGGGACGCGATGCTCGACGACATCACGCTCTACTGGCTGACCGGCACCGGCGCGTCGTCCGCCCGGCTCTACTGGGAGAGTTTCGCCGAGGTGTCGAGCTGGTTCACGGACTCCACCCCGGACACGATCGACGTGCCGACGGGCTGTTCGATCTTCCCGCGCGAGAGCCCGCGCCCGTCCCGCCGCTGGGCCGAGCGCCGGTTCACCGACATCCGGCACTGGAACGAACTGGACCGGGGTGGCCACTTCGCGGCCTTCGAACAGCCCGCGGTGTTCACCGACGAGGTGCGGGCGTTCTTCCGGCTCGTGCGATGACCGCTTGACTGTGACACCGTGTCAGCCTGTCTGGTGGGAGGCGTCATGTTCAGTATCGGAGACTTCGCCAGACACGGCCGGGTGTCGGTCCGGATGTTGCGTCACTACGACGCCATCGGGCTGCTCCGGCCCGCGCACGTCGACCCGTACAGCGGTTACCGGTCCTACACCGGCGATCAGCTGGCCCGGCTCAACCGGGTGATCGCGCTCAAGGATCTCGGCTTCACGCTCACCAAGGTTCAGGAGATCCTCGACGCGGAGATCGGCGCGGACGAGTTGCGCGGGATGCTGCGGTTGCGGCGGGCCGAGCTCGAAGCGGCCATCGCGGCCGACGAAGCACGGCTCAAGGCCATCGAGGCGCGGCTCCGGTCCATCGAAAGCGAGGGAAGCATGCCTTCCGAAGACGTCGTCGTCAAAAGCCTGCCCGCGGTGCGGGTCGCCGAGCTGACCGGAACGGCGAACGGATACATCAGCGAGGAGATCGGGCCGATCGTGCAGGGGCTGTACAAGGAGCTCTTCGGGGCGCTCGGCCCGATCACGCCGTCGGGTCCGATGATCGCCTACTACGCGGACGCCGAGGACGGCGTGCGGGTGTCCATCCACGCCGCCGTCCCGATCTCCGCCGAGACCGACGGCAGCGAAGGCTTCTCGACGGTCGACCTCGCCGAAGTGCCGGCCGCGGCGACGATCCTGCACCGCGGCTCGATGGAGACCGTGCTTTCGAGTTATCAGGCGCTGGCGAAATGGGCCGACGCGCACGGCTATCGCGCGAACGGGCCGACGCGGGAGTACTACCTCGAGTGCCCGGCCGACGGTGACAAGTGGATCACCGAACTGCAGCTGCCGATCACCGAGGCACGAGGGACAGCCAGGCGCTAGCCCAGGAAGCCGAGCACGGCGGCGCGGAACTCGTCCGGCGCCTCCAGCCAGGGCAGATGGCCGACACCGGGCAGCCGCACCCGTGTCACGACGGGAAGTGCCGCCTCCAGTGAGTCGACCGCCCGGCGCGGCCGGTTGTCCGCCAACCCGTCCACGATCATCGTGGGCACCCGCAGCGCCTGGCAGGCCGCGATCAGTTCAGGTTCCGGCACCGCCCGCATCTGCTCCCCCAAAGCGGCGTTCGCCTCGTAGTTGACCGGGAACCAGGGTGTCGCCATCTCCTCGGCATGCCGCTCGCCGTCCGCCACGAAGTCCGCGGTCCATTGCCGCACCGCGACTTCCCGGCCACCGGGGTCCAGTTCGCGGAGTTCCGCCCACCGGGCGCGCCCGTCCCCCAGCGCCGCTTCGAAGTTCCGCTTGAACTCCGCGTGCCAGTCGTGCCCGAGCCCGACGCCCGAAACGTAGATCAGCGCACTCACCCGGTCCGGATGCGCGAGGGCGTACAGCAGCGCGAGATGCGCGCCCCACGAATGCCCGAGCACCGGGACGCTCTCGAGCCCGTGATATCCGCGGACGGCGTCGACGTCGGCCACCATCCGCTCCAGCGTGTACGGGCCGCGTGGTTCCGACCGGCCGGCGCCGCGCTGGTCCCAGCGGATCAGCCGGAACCGCGGGCCGAGGTCGAGCGCGCCGAACATGTCCCACAGGCCGGGACCGCCGTGACAGCACAGGATCGGCTCACCCCCGCCGGGGGCCGAGGTCCACAGCTCGCAGCCGTCTCCGGTGATCATCCCGCGATTATCCGGTATCCCCCGGCGCCTTCGTTGGTTATCTTCCGCGGGATGACGAAGGACATGCCACCGCAGCGGAAGGCCACGCTCGCCGACGCGCCCGCGATCGCGGAACTGATGCGGGCTTCGGCGCTGGAGTTGTTCCCCCGGTTCTACGATGAGCGGCAGAGCGCGAGCGCGGCGGTGCACATGACGCAGATCGACCTCCGGCTGATCGAGGACGGCACCTACTTCGTGCACGAGGCGGACGGCGAGATCGTCGCTTGCGGGGGCTGGAGCAGGCGCAACAAGATGCACGCCGGCGGCGGCGACGCGGCGGACGACGCCCGGCCGCTCGACCCGGCCACCGAACCCGCGCGGGTCCGTGCCATGTTCGTCCGCGGTGACTGGACGCGGCGCGGGCTCGGGCGCGCGATCCTCGAATCCTGCCGTCTCGCGGCGAAAGCCGAGGGGTTCACGTCGCTGACCCTGACCGCGACGATGCCCGGCATCCCGCTGTACCGGTCGTTCGGCTTCACCGAGGTCGAACGGGTCGCGGTGATCACGCCCGACGGCATCGACGTCCCGGGGGCCGTGATGGCCCGCGGGATTGACTAGCGGGGATAGCATCGGAAGATGATTTCTGGGGCTACCGCACTTTCCTTCGTCCTGGTCTGCCTGCTCGGCGCGATCTCGCCCGGTCCCGACTTCCTGGTGGTGACCCGCAGCGCGATGCTCGGCGGGCGCAAGGCCGGGATCGCCGCCGGGGTGGGCATCGCGCTGGGCGTCTTCGTCTGGGTGGTCGCGATCGCGCTCGGCGTCGCGGCGATCCTCACCGCGTCGGCGATCGCCTTCACGGTGGTGAAGATGATCGGCGCCGCCTACCTGATCTTCCTCGGCGTCAAGGCATGGCTCGCGGTGCGCCGCGGCGACTACAGCGAACTCAAGGAGAAGGCGGCGCCGGAAGTGCTGCCCTGGGCGGCGTTTCGGCACGGGCTGCTCACCAACCTGCTGAACCCGAAGGTCGCGGTGTTCTTCCTCGCCCTGCTCCCCCAGTTCCTCCCGCATTCGGCCTCGACGGCGCAGACCCTGCAACTCGCGGTGCTCGCCACCGCGGTGAGTGTCGCGTGGTTCTTCGTCCTCGCGACGCTGGTCGGTTCGCTGCGGAAATTCTTCGCCTCCGGCCGTGTGCGCCGCGTGATGGACGCGGCGATGGGCACCCTGCTGGTCGGGCTCGGCATCCGGGTCGCCGTCCAGAGCTGACCTGACGCGTGTGAAGGCCTCCTTCCCTCAGCTCAGGCGAGGGAAGGGGCCTTCACACGAAATCAGAGCGATTCGGCGGCGAGGCGCGTGCCTTCGACGCGGGCGGCGATCTTGGCGAACGCGGTGTCCCGCGACGTCGAGGTGTCGTCGGCGAACGGCGAGAACCCGCAGTCGTCACAGGTGCCCAGCCGGTCGGGCGAGATGTACCGGGCCGCCTGCAGCACGCGGTCCCGGACCTCCTCGGCACTTTCGACACGCGGGTCGATCGGGTCGGTCACGCCGACGAAGATCCGCTGCTCCGGCCGCGAGTGCTCGGCGATGATCTTCAAGGCACGCTCGGGGTCCGGCTCGCTGGCCAGCTGGACGTAGACATTGCCCACCTTCAGCTGGAACAGCGTCGGCAGCAGGCCGGCGTAGTCGACGTCGAGACTGTGCACCGAGTCCTGGTCGCCACCGGGACACGTGTGCACACCGATCTTCGTGCGCTCCTCGTCGGAGAACCGGTCCAGTACCGCGTTGTTCAGGTCTACAAAGGACTGAAGCAGCCCGCCGGAGGGATCGAGTTTCAGCGACAACCGGCCTTCGGTGAAGTCGATCTGAACACTGTCCGCGCCGGCGTCGAGACTGCGGCGGATATCGGCTTCCGCCTCATTGACCAAGTCGGCGATGAACTGTTCCTTGGAATAATCCGACAGTTCTTCACCGGGATAGACGAGCCCGATCGCGGACGCGGCGATCACCGCCTGCTTCACCGGTTTGGCCGTGTGTTTCTTGGCCTCGCGAAGATAGGAGTCGGCGTAGGTCTGATATTCGAAGGGTCCGGCGGTGAGCCTGGGAAGCTGCCGGGTGTGCCCGTCGGCGAACGGGATGACGACGCCGTCCGGCGCCAGCGAGGTGAGCCCCGCCAAGGGGTACGTGGCGAAGCTCGGCTTACCCTGTTCCCCGTCGGTGATGACCGGGGATCCGGTCTCCTCCAGGCGTTTGATCGTATCCACGAGTGCTTTTTCCCGGAGCTCGCCGAGCCCGTCGGCGTCGAGCTTCCCGGCCGCGTGCTCGCCGAGCCCTTCGACGAGGTACGACGGCCGGGGAATGCTGCCGATCGGTTCGGTGGGTATGGTCATCTTCCGCGTCCTCCCAGGTGGAGCAGCCTGCGGCCACCACGGCCGTGATCGCAGAAACTACCGACGTTCTCCCTCTTTGACGATCTTTCTGCGTGCCGAATGCACCAATGGCGTAACCGAATGGTCCACTAAGGACGATCCGTTCGCCGGACCGTATAGGCCGTTATACAATATTGAGGCGAAATTCGATGCTTATCCGCCCTCGTTCCTGGGTATTCCCCGGATGTCGACCGGCGGTGCGCACCGAAGGAGATCCCGATGCTGAGCCATCACGATCGGCAGGAGCTGGAGAAGATCGAACGCTGGTTCGAGCTGACCGAGCCCGCGCTGGCCGCGCGGCTCCGCTCGGGCAGGCCCGCTAAACCGCCTCTCGTCCGGCTGGCCGTTTTGCTGAGTCTCGACGTCACAGCGGGTCTGCTGATGTCGCTCGGCATGGTGACGAACAGCCCTGCCCTGTTGCTGATCGGGATGATCACCGTGACCGCGGCGGTGATCGCGCACCTCTCCCGGTTCGGGCACGACTGATCCGCCGGTAGAGTCCGGACGAAACGTCCGGTTCGCGGGAGGACAGCCATGCGGTTCATGATCATCATCAAATCGGACGAGGACTCCGAGGCCGGGAAGCTCCCGCCCATGGAGGCCTTGACCGCCATGGCGAAGTTCAACCAGGAGATGCTCGACGCCGGGATCCTGCTCGGCGGCGAAGGACTGCAGCGGAGTTCCAAGGGCGCGCGCGTCACGCTGAACGCCTCCGGCGCGACGATCACCGACGGCCCGTTCACCGAGGCGAAGGAACTCGTCGGCGGCTTCTGGATCGTCGATGTCCCGTCACGGGACGAAGCGATCGAGTGGGCGAAGCGCTGCCCCACTCCCCCGCACGGCGACACCGTGCTGGAGGTCCGCAAGATCCTCGAAACCGAGGACTTCGGCGAGAACTTCACCCCGGAACTGCAGGAGAACGAGCAGCGGATGCGCGACGAGATCGCCGAACGGTCCTAAGCTCGCCCGATGACCGTCCGGGAGTGGGTGCTGCACGTCGACCTCGACCAGTTCATCGCCGCGGTCGAGGTCGCCCGGCGTCCCGAGCTGCGTGGCAAACCCGTGGTCGTCGGCGGGACCGGCGACCCGGCCGAGCGGGCCGTCGTGGCGACGGCGTCGTACGAGGCCCGCGAGTTCGGCATCCGGTCCGGGATGCCGTTGCGGACCGCCGCGAAACGCTGTCCCGACGCGATCTTCCTGGCCACGGACGCACCCGCGTACCAAGAAGTATCCGATCGGGTGATGGCGACGCTGCGGGAGTTCCCAGTGGTCGTCGAAGTACTCGGCTGGGACGAAGCGTTCCTCGGCGCCACCACGGACGATCCCGAGGCGCTCGCCGCCGACATCCGGCGGGTCGTGGCCGAGGAGACCGGGCTTTCCTGTTCGGTCGGCATCGGGGACAACAAGCTGCGCGCCAAACTCGCCACCGGATTCGCCAAACCCGCCGGGATCTTCCGGCTCGTGAAGGAGAACTGGTGGGACCTCATGGCCGGGAAACCGACGGACGCGCTCTGGGGCATCGGCGCCAAGACCACGAAGAAGCTCGCCGAAGCCGGCTACCCCACCGTGCTGGACCTGGCGGGCGCCGACCCGGCCGACCTCGCCGCGCGGTTCGGCCCGAAGCTCGGCCCGTGGTACCGGATCCTCGCCGGGGGGATCGGCGACGCCGAGGTCACCGCGACGCCGTATGTGGCGCGCTCCCGCAGCCGTGAGACGACCTTCCAGCAGAACCTGACCGATCCCCGAGCCATGACCGCCGAGGTCGTCGCACTGGCGAAACGCGTGTCAGCGGACGTCGCCGAAGAGGGCAGACCCGCGGCGCGGGTCGCGGTCAAGGTCCGGTTCGCGCCGTTCCTGACCCACACCCACAGCGTGACCCTGCCCGCACCGACCGCGGACCCCGTCGAGATCGAGAAGGCGGCACTGACCGTGCTGGGCATGTTCGACCTCGCCAGACCGGTCCGCCTGCTCGGCGTCCGTGCGGAATTCTCTTCGGCGGCGGCGCGATCCACGTCGCCTTGACAGCGCTCGCGGCGCTTTGCCATTCTGGTTTCCGGGCCGAGAGGCGCTGCGACGGAATTCTTCCGCCACGCTCGGCCCGCTGTGACAGACGTAAGGGCGCCTCCCGCAGCGGAGGTGCTTTTTTTGCGTCACGACACTTTTCCGGCCGTCGTCGTCGAGACCACGCGCTGAACCTCCCGCACTGACCCAGTTCTTCCCGCCACCGGCGTGAAGAACCGCTCCACCCTGCCTTCCCCGATGAATGGAGAACCAGTGAGCCCCACCCTGTCCAAGGTCAACGGGATCGAATTCGCCGTCGCCGACCTCTCCCTCGCCGAGGCGGGCCGCAAGCAGCTGCGCCTGGCCGAGGTCGAGATGCCGGGCCTGATGACGCTGCGCCGCGACTACGCCGATTCACAGCCGCTGAAGGGCGCGCGGGTCGCCGGATCGCTGCACATGACCGTCCAGACCGCCGTGCTGATCGAAACGCTCGTCGCGCTGGGCGCCGAAGTCCGCTGGGTGTCCTGCAACATCTTCTCGACCCAGGACGAAGCCGCCGCGGCCGTCGTCGTCGGCCCGAACGGCACCGTCGACGCGCCCTCGGGCTCCGCGGTGTTCGCGTGGAAGGGCGAGACGCTCGCCGAGTACTGGTGGTGCACCGACCAGCTCTTCGACTTCGGTGACGGCCGCCTCCCGAACATGATCCTCGACGACGGTGGCGACGCGACCATGCTGATCCACAAGGGCGTCGAGTTCGAGGCCGCCGGCGCCGTCCCGCAAGCGACCGAAGAGGACCCCGAGGAGTACACCCTCGTCCTCAAGACGCTGACCGACAGCATCGCGCGTGACGCCGGCCGGTTCACCCGTGTCGCCAAGGAGGTCCGCGGGGTCACCGAGGAGACCACCAACGGCGTCAAGCGGCTCTACAAGCTCGCCAAGGACGGCGAGCTGCTGTTCCCGGCGATGAACGTGAACGACTCGGTGACGAAGTCGAAGTTCGACAACAAGTACGGCATCCGCCACTCGCTCATCGACGGTCTCAACCGCGGCACCGACGTGATGATCGCGGGCAAGGTCGCCGTCGTCTGCGGCTACGGCGACGTCGGCAAGGGCGCGGTGGAATCGCTGCGCGGCCAGGGCGCCCGCGTGGTCGTCACCGAGATCGACCCGATCTGCGCGCTGCAGGCGGCGATGGAGGGTCTCGACGTCGTGGAACTCGACGACGTCGTCGAGCGCGGCGACATCTTCATCACCACCACCGGCAACTTCGACATCATCATGGCCGACCAGATGGCCAGGATGAAGCACAACGCGATCGTCGCGAACGTCGGCCACTTCGACAACGAGATCGACATGGCCGGGCTCGCGAAGACCCCGGGCATCGAGAAGATCGAAATCAAGCCGCAGGTACACGAGTGGGTCTTCCCCGCGACCGACGGCCGCGAGAAGCACTCGATCATCGTTCTGTCCGAAGGCAGGCTGATGAACCTCGGGAACGCCACCGGCCACCCGAGCTTCGTGATGTCGAACTCCTTCACCAACCAGACGATCGCGCAGATCGAACTGTTCACGAAGCAGGGTGAGTACGCCACCGACGTCCACGTGCTGCCGAAGCACCTCGACGAGAAGGTGGCGCGCCTGCACCTCGACGCGCTGGGCGTGCGGCTGACGAAGCTGACCAAGCGCCAGGCCGAGTACATCGGCGTGGACGTCGAGGGTCCGTACAAGCTGGACCACTACCGGTACTGAGCCTGGCCGTCTCGTGAGTGGCAAGGGCGGTTAGAGCCCACCGTGTCTTGGGTGTCTACGTCGGGTTGTCGGTCAGGCACGTTGTGAAAGTGGCTTTCGCAACATCTGCGCGGGTGAGCGAGGGCAGCGGCGGTGGGGCATCGGTCGAGTGGGTCGTGAGTGGTAAAAGCGGTTCTAACCGCCCTTACCACTCACGAGACGCAACCACACGCACGACTCGCCGACCCTGAATCATCTGCCGTGTGACACCCAACGCACCGTCCCCGACGCTAGGCCGAATGCGTGAAAATTACAGCCGGATGCCACGTTTTCTTTCGAGTGAATCGGGAACTCCTTAAGCAGCCCCATACCGGCGGTCACCACCAGCCGGGCGACTACGAAGGAGAAGGTGCCCCCGTGATCATTCTCGGCGTCATCCTGATTGTCATCGGTGTCATCGCCAGCATCCCCGTTCTGTACTCGATCGGGATCGCGCTCGCGGTCATCGGCATCATCCTGGCCGTTCTCGGCAACACCGGGAAGGCCATCGGCGGTCGCGCCCACTGGTTCTGAGTCTCACACGGAATCAGCTGAAGACCGGCACCCGGCGCTCCCCTCGCGCCGGGTGCCGGTCTTCGCGCGTCAAGACATTGAGGGGTCCCCCGGCTCCGAGGGGGAGGGAGAGCCGGAGGACCCCCGTCATAGGTAGCACATCCCCGGCCTCGATGTACACGAATGCATACACCTTCGGGTGGCAATCGGTTCCGAGCGCGCCGGTCGGTCGGAACTGGTGTATTGACCGGCGGTCAAGAAGCCTGGAGCAACAGCTCGGCAGGCACCTCCGCGCAGGTGCAGCGGCTGTCGACGTCGAGACAGTCGATCGTCAGCGTGTGCCGGGCGAAGTCGAGATCGACACAGCCGGGCTCATCGCATTCCGCGAAACCACCGTCGAGATGGACGACCAGGTTTCCGTGACAGTGGTCGAGTCCGCCGGAGCAGAACACGCACTCCATGCTCACGCCGCCTTCCGCGATCGGGTTCTCCTCGACTGCCCTTGATACCACCGAGGGCCGACAGAACCGGGGATACGCGTGACGTGTCGCCGGACCCGGCCGGGTGAGCCTGGGCACAGCAAGACGGCAGCAGTCCACAAAGGAGGGTCAGGCGCTCTTCGGGGTTCGCTTGGCCGTAGCGGGTTTCTTCGCCGCCGTGGCCTTCTTGGCCGTCGAGGCGGCCGGTTTCCGGCTCTTCTTCGCCTCGCTCACACTGGCCTGCAAGGCCTCCATGAGGTCGACGACGTCCGCCTTCGCACCCACGGCCTTCGGCTTCGCCGTCTCGTTCCCCGCCGCCTTGGCCTCGATCATGGCCTCCAGCGCCTCGCGGTAGGAGTCGGTGTACTTCTCGTGCTCGAACACCGGTTCCGAGAGCGAGTCGATCAGCGAGCCCGCCATCGTCAGCTCCTGCGGCCGCACCTGCGGCGGATCGTCGTGCAGGAAGCCGAAGTCCGGGACGCGGACCTCGTCGGGCCACAGCATCGTCGTCATCATCAGGACGTCGCTGTGCACCCGCAGGATGGCGAGCGTCTCCCGCTGCCGGATGGCGACCTTGGCGATCGCCACGTGGCTCGCCTTCTCCAGCGCGTCACGCAGGACGACGTACGGCTTGACGGCGTTCTTCTGCGGTTCGAGGTAGTAGGTCTTGTCGAAGTGGATCGGGTCGATCGACTCCAGCGGCACGAATTCGAGCACGTCGATGGCCCGTGACGACGCCAGCGGCAGTTCCGACATGTCCTCGTCGGTGAGTACGACCATCTCGCCGTCGGGCAGCTCGTATCCCTTGGCGATCTCGGCGTAGGGCACTTCCTCGCCGTCGATCGTGCAGAACCGCTTGTACTGGATCCGGCCGCCGTCGGACTCGTGCACCTGGCGCAACGAGACGTTCTTGTTCTCGGTGGCCGCGTAGAGCTGGATCGGGATGCTCACCAGCCCGAACGACACCGAGCCCTTCCACATCGAACGCATCGCGTCGCACCTCCACCGCCGTCACCGACCGTACTTACGCTCGGTAACAACGGTAGCCCGAAACGGCGCACCGCGACAGTCCCGCGAACCCGATCGCGTGACTGTCGGGGTCCGGGAATCACGCTTCGGCCAGGTACTTCTCCGCCTTGGCGGGGTCCAGGAACCAGTGCTGGAAATCGGTCGGATCGGAGAACCCGTTCGCGAACCGCCTCGCCACGGCGGGGTTCTCCCCCGCCGCGCCGATGATCTGGAGCACATGTGGGGGCGGCGGCTGGAGCATCGCGTTGGTCCAGGTCGTCACGTGCTGGGCGTACTCCCAGTACTTGTCGAACGCCGCCGTCATCCACGCCTCGTCGAACGGCTGGTCCCCGCGATCGAGGATGGAGTCCAGATAGGACGCCGCGCAGTGGCTCGCGTTGTTCGAGCCCTGGCCGGTGATCGGGTCGTTGGCGACCACGACGTCGGCCATGCCCAGCACCACGGTGCCGGAGGGCAGTTTGCCGACAGCGTTCCGCACGACCGGCGTGTAGCCGCCGGCCAGCGTCGCCTTCTCGTCGGTCAGCACGGCGTTGCGCGAGCGCTCGTACTCCCACGGGAGGAACTGCTTCATCAGCGAGAGGATCCGGTCGAGATGCGCCCGCGGCGACGGCCGGTCGCCCCAGCAGTCCAGCGGCCCGCCGGGGACGCCCTCGAAGAACAGGATGTCGCAGTTCCCGCTCAGCGTGTACGCGGGGATCATGAACAGCTCACCCACGCCGGGGATGATGTTGAACCGCACAGCGGCCTTGTCCGGATGCTCCGGCCGGGGCTCCAGGCCGTGCACGTACGCCAGCGAGAGCGCCCGCTGCGGCTCCGTGTAGGGCGAACGGTCGGGGATGCGGTCGAACAACTGCACCAGCTCGCCCTTGCCCGCCGCGATGACGACGAGGTCGTAGAGCTTCGCCAGCGGCGCGAGGTCCGAAGTGGTCACCCCGTGGATGACCACCTTGCCGCCGCGCTCCTCGACCAGTTCGAGCCAGCTCGCCATCTTCACCCGCTGGTCCACCGACTGCGCGTAGTGCTCCAGCGGCCCGAACCAGTCCAGCACCCGAATGGAGTCCGGTCCGGCGATCGACACACCGAGACCTTCGACCCGGACGGTCTCGTCCTCCCACAGGTTCAACTGGTGGTCCCGCTCGTGCTGCAGCGCGGAGTGGAACATGCACTGGGTCGACATCACCTTGCCGGACCGGATCTCGTCCGGCGTCCGCGCCGACATCACCGTGACATCGTAGTCATGACCCAGCAGGCTCAGCGCCAGCTGCAATCCGGACTGCCCCGCACCGACGATCAGAACCTTGCGCATCCTCGACATTCCTCCCGGAGAACCGTCAGCTGAGTGAGGCGAACTCGCGACCAGGCCCGGAGACCACGGCGAGGGACAGCGTGTGCGACACCAGTTCCCGCAGCGTCGCGACGGCCGACTTAGGGTCGCGGGCGTCGCAGGTGACCAGCGGGATGTCCGGGGACAGCGCGAGGGCGTCGCGGACCTCGTCGAGGTCGTGCACCGGCATCCCCTCGAACTGGTTGACCGCGACGACGAACGGCAGCTCGGAGTCGTTCTCGAAGTAGTTGATCGCGGCGAAGGACTGGTCGATCCGGCTGGTGTCGACCAGGACGACGGCGCCGAGCGCACCGCGGGAGAGGTCGTCCCAGAGGAACCAGAACCGGGCCTGGCCGGGCGTGCCGAACAGGTACAGGAGCAGGTCGTCACGCAGAGTGATCCGGCCGAAGTCCATCGCGACCGTGGTGGTGGACTTGGTGCCCGGGGGCACCAGTTCGTCGACCCCGGCGCCTGCTTCGGTCATCCACGCTTCGTTGCTCAGCGGGGGGACCTCGGAGACGGCACCGACGAACGTCGTCTTGCCCACGCCGAATCCACCGGCGACCACGATCTTCGCCGAGATGGCGAGAAGATCGGCGTCAGACCGGGAGGCGCTTGAGTCCATCGAGGATCCTCTCGAGCACGTTCGTGTCATGGTTGTAGGCGTGGGCCGTCGGGTGCACGAAGACCGCGCCCTGGGTGGCGAGGTCCCCGATGAGCACGCGAACCACGCCGAGGGGCAGGTCGAGTCCGACCGAGAGCTCGGCGATCGACGAGCGTTCGCGGGCGCGCTCGTACAGCGAACGCGATTCGGGCATCAGTGCCTCGGACAGCGCCGGGTCGTAGCGCGGGACCGAGATCAGGGTCTCCACCAGCAGGAGATGACTGCTCTTCGTCCGGCCCCCGGTGAGCGCGTAGGGCCGGATTCTGCGGCTGCGCATCTTGCCGGGCCGGTCCGGAGATTGGTCGCTGGACACGGTCATCCCTTCCTTCTCCGGATTTTCAGGCCCGCGGCCGGCGAGCGGTCAGGACCTGCCGGAGTCCCGCGCGCACCTCGGGGGTGAGGGCGTGACCGGCGTTGGTGATGAACTGGGTCATCTCGTAGGCGACGACCTTCATGTCGCATTCCGGCTCGGTGAGCACGGCGAGCCCGGCCTCGGAGCCGATCCCCATGAACAGGAAATACCCGCGGGTGAGCCGGATGATGATCTGTTCGCAATTGCCCTTGCCGAACAGGGCGGCGCTGTTGCCCGCGAGGCTGAGCAGTCCGCTCGCGATGGCGGCGAGCTGTTCGGCGTCGTCACTGGAGACCGTTTCCGAAGCGGTCAAAGGGAAACCGTCGACGGACAAGATCAGCGCGTGACTGGCGCCGTGCACCTTGCGCACGAAATCGTCGAGCAGCCACGTGAAGTCCGTGGTCGCGTCCTGGGCGGTCACTGGGTGTTTCCTCCGGTCTCACGCTCGTGCCGGTCGTCGAGGGCGGCGCGCTCGCCGTCGCTGAAGGCATCGAGGTCGGCCAGCAGCGTCTCGTGCCCGTCCGCCGCGTCGGCGGGCGGGATGGTCGGCGGGGCCGGTTCGTCGGGCAAGGTCCTGATACTGCGGGAAACCCGGCGCGGCAGACCGCTGGCGGTGGTGCCGCCGTCGGTGGGCGGCGGGACCGCCGTACGCGGCCGCGGGCTGGGTTTGCGTTCCGGTTCCGGCTCCGCCGGTGCGGACGGGCGGCGCCTCGGCAACCCGGACGGCGACGCGGCAGGGCTTCCCACGGGCGTGCCGTTGGTGATCCTCGCCTGGGGCAGCACCACGGTCTGGGCACCGGACCACTGCTTCTCGGCCAGTTCCGAGACCACCGGGACCGGCAGCAGCACGGTGGCGACCGTGCCGTGCGGGGTCCGGCGGTCGAGTTTGACGGTGATCTCGTGCCGGTCGGCGAGCCTGCCGACGACGGCGAGTCCCATATGCCGCACCGAATCGTCGTCCAGTACCGGGCCGGCGGCCAGTCGTTCGTTCAGCACCGCGAGGCGGTCCGGCGGCATGCCGATGCCCTCGTCCTCGATACGGATCAGCACACTCCCCTGTTCGGTGAGGTGCGCGCTGACACTGACCGGGGAACTCGGCGAGGACTGGTTCGCCGCGTTGTCGAACAGTTCCGACAGGATCCGGCTGACGTCTTCGGCGGCGAAACCGACGACACCGAGGGAAACGACCCGGCCGATGGTGATCCGCGAGTAGTGGTCGATGGACGACATCGCGGCCCGCATCACGTCGAGCACGGAGGAGATCCCGGCCGTGGTGTCGTCGGCGTCACGGCCGGCGAGCACACGCAGGTTCTCGGCGTTGCGCCGCAAGCGGGTCGCCAGGTGGTCGAGCCGGTAGAGCTCGGCGAGGCGGTCGGAGTTCTCCTCCCCCGCCTCCATCGTCTCCAGCTGCGCGAGCAACTGGTCGAGCAGGTTGAGGTCGCGCAGCGCGACGTTGGAGCAGACGCCCGCGAGAGCCCCGGCGTCCGGCGCTTCCACGGCGGGCCGCTGTTCCGCCGCCACCGGTTCGGCGTACGTCGCCGAAGGGGTGTGCCGGGGCGGTGCGGCGAGGAACTGCGCCGCGGCTACCCGGGAGCGGTCCAGAAGAACCCGTGAGCGGTCAAGCAAGCCTCGAGCCCGCGTCACCATGTGCTTCCACTTCTCTCTCTTCGCGTACCCGGACCCGTGTTGCATTCCCCAGTGACAACGACGGCCATGCAAGCAGACTGAACAAACGGTGTCCACAACCGGTTTCCGTTCAACCGCCCGCAGTGACCTGGTCACGAAAGCGTTGCGGCTGGTGAGCGGTGCGCACTAGGCCATTCGGCTCATCTTCGGTGTCATGAACCACACGTCGTGTCCGAAAAGTGCGGAGTGCGCATAAATTTGCGTGCCACGCAACTTTTGCTTACCCTGGCCCTCATGACCACCGACTCGGCGGCCCCGCTGGGACTGCGCGAACGCAAGAAGCGCGCGGCCCGGCGTGCGATGAGCGAGGCAGCGCTCAGGCTCGCCGTGGAAAAGGGTGTCGACCAAGTCCGTGTCGAGGACATCGCCAACGCCGTCGGGGTCTCCCCGCGCACGTTCAACAACTACTTCTCCAGCAAGGAGGAGGCGATCTGCTCGTTCATCGTCGAACGACAGGAACGGGTGCGGGAAGCGCTGCGTGACAGGCCACCGGAGGAACCGCTGTGGGCCGCGGTGTCCGCCGCGACCCTGGAGGCCTACGGGCGCGACGGCGTACCGAACCGGCAAGCCGTGCTCTTCGCGCGGTCGATGATCACCCACCCGTCGGTGCACGGCGAGTTCCTCAAGGCGCACGCCACCGTCGAACGGGTACTGGCCGAAGCGATCCTGGAGCGGGCGGGCGCTGGCCCGGAAAACGCGGTGAACGCCCGGCTGATGGCGGCCATCGTGGAGGCCGCGGTGAAGACGGCGTTCTTCACCTGGCTGATGGACGAAGGCAGCGAGCCCTTCCTCGAGTCGATCGAGGTCCTTCTGCGCGAGGCGGCCGCGGGTGTCCCGTCCCTCACCCGTCCCGAACCGGCGCGGAAACCGAACAAGTAGTAACGCCCTACCCACCACTGGGGGAGAAACCGTTGTGCTGACCAAGCTGTTGCGCACTCACCTGCGCCCGTACCGGCGAGAGCTGTGGCTGATCGTGCTGCTGCAGTTCATCCAGACCCTCGCCGGGTTGTACCTGCCCACGCTGAACGCCGACATCATCGACAAAGGCGTGGTCCTGGGCGACATCGACTACATCCTCGGCGTCGGCGGCGTGATGCTGCTGGTGTCGCTGGTGCAGATCGTCTGCTCGATCGGTGCCGTCTACTTCGGCGCCCGCACCGCGATGGCCGTCGGCCGCGACGTCCGCGGCGCCATCTTCCACCGGGTCCAGGACTTCTCCGCCCGCGAGGTCGGCCAGTTCGGGACGCCGTCGCTGATCACCCGCACCACCAACGACGTCCAGCAGGTCCAGATGCTGACGCTGATGGCGTTCACGCTGATGGTGTCGGCGCCGATCATGTGCTTCGGCGGCATCATCATGGCGCTGAACCAGGACGTCACGCTCTCGTGGCTGCTGGTGGTCGTGGTCCCGATCCTGGGCGTCTCGGTCGGCGTCATCATCTCGCGCATGCGGCCGGCGTTCCGGCTCATGCAGGAGCGGATAGACAAGATCAACCAGATCCTGCGCGAGCAGATCATGGGTATCCGCGTGATCCGGGCCTTCGTCAAGGACACCCACGAACGCAAGCGGTTCACCAAGGCCAACGACGAACTGCTGGACGTCTCGCTGATCGTCGGCAGGCTGATGGCGCTGATGTTCCCGATCGTCATGCTGGTGATGAACACCTCCAGCGTCGCCGTGCTGTGGTTCGGCGGGCTCCGCATCGACAGCGGCAGCATGGAGATCGGCGCGCTGACCGCGTTCCTGTCCTATCTGATGCAGATCCTGATGGCGGTCATGATGGCCACCTTCATGTTCATGATGGTGCCGCGCGCCGAGGTCAGCGCCGAACGCATCACCGAGGTGCTCGACACGCACACCAGCGTCGTCCTGCCGGAGAACCCGGTCAGCCCCGGCGAGGTGCACGGCCACCTGGAACTGTCCGGTGTGGAGTTCCGGTACCCCGGCGCGGAACAGCCGGTGCTGCAGGAGATCTCACTGCTGGCCAGGTCGGGTGAGACCACCGCGATCATCGGCAGCACGGGCAGCGGGAAGACCACGCTGCTCAACCTGATCCCCCGGCTGATGGACGCCACGGACGGCTCCGTGCGCGTCGACGGCGTCGACGTCCGGGAACTGGATCCGATCGTGCTGTCCGACGCCGTCGGGCTGGTGCCGCAGAAGCCGTACCTGTTCGCGGGGACGGTCGCGAGCAACCTCCGCTACGGCAAGGCCGACGCCACCGACGAGGAACTGTGGCACGCGCTGGAGGTCGCGCAGGGCAAGGAGTTCGTCGAACGGATGGCCGAGGGCCTCGACTCCCCCATCGCCCAGGGCGGGACCAACGTCTCCGGCGGCCAGCGGCAGCGGCTCGCGATCGCACGCATGCTCGTGCGCCGCCCCGAGATCTACCTCTTCGACGACTCGTTCTCCGCGCTCGACTACGCGACCGACGCCGCACTGCGGCGGGCCCTCGTGGCCGAGACCGCCGAAGCGACCGTGGTGATCGTCGCGCAGCGGGTCAGCACGATCCGCCACGCCGACCGGATCATCGTGCTCGACGAGGGCCGCGTCGTCGGCACCGGCACCCACACCGAACTCATGGACGGCAACGACACCTACCGGGAGATCGTGTTGTCCCAGCTGACCGAGCAGGAGGCCGCCTGATGAGCGCGCCCGAATCCACCGAACAGGACACCCCCGCCAAACCGGCGGGCGAACGCGCGAGCGCGGCCCGGGGCCCCGGGCCGGGCGGTGGCGGCTTCGGCCGTGGCCCCGCCGCCTTCATGGGCGGGCCCTCGGTCGAGAAGGCCCTGGACTTCAAAGGTTCCCTCAAGCGGCTGCTGAAGCTGCTTCAACCCCAGCGCGCCGTGCTGTACGGCGTCCTGGTCTTCGGTATCGCCAGTGTCACGCTGAGCGTCATCGGTCCGAAGATCCTCGGCAAGGCGACGGACCTCATCTTCGCCGGTGTCGTCGCACAGGACATACCCGCCGGGGTGAGCAAGGAACAGGTCGTCGCCGGGCTGCGGGCGAGCGGCGACGACACCCGCGCCGACATGTTCGCGGCGATGGACTTCGTACCGGGCCAGCGGATCGATTTCGACGCCGTCGGCCAGGTCCTCATGTGGGTGCTGCTGCTCTACATCGTGGCGTCGTTCTTCTCGCTGCTGCAGGCCAGGCTGACCACGAATCTGGTGCAGCGGGCGGTGTTCGAACTACGCGAGAAGATCGAGGCGAAGTTCGCCAAGCTCCCGCTGAGCTACTTCGACCGCCAGCCGCGCGGTGAGGTGCTGAGCCGCGCCACCAACGACATCGACAACCTCGCGCAGTCGCTGCAGCAGACGCTCGCGCAGATCGTGTCGTCGCTGCTGATGGTCGTCGGCGTCCTCGTGATGATGTTCGTCATCTCGCCGCTGCTGGCGCTGGTCGCGCTGCTTTCCGTGCCCGCCTCGGTGTTCGTCGCGGCGAAGATCGGGAAGAAGGCACAGCCGCAGTTCATCAAGCAGTGGTCGACCACCGGCAGGCTCAACGCGCATATCGAGGAGATGTACACCGGCCACTCGCTGGTGAAGGTGTTCGGCCGCCGCGAGGAGGCCGAGGAGGTCTTCCGCGACCACAACGACACGCTTTACGGCGCGAGCTTCAAGGCCCAGTTCATCTCGGGCACCATCCAGCCCGCGATGATGTTCATCGGGAACCTGAGCTACGTGCTGGTGGCCGTGATCGGCGCGCTGCGGGTCGCTTCCGGGACGCTGTCGCTCGGCGACGTCCAGGCGTTCATCCAGTACTCCCGGCAGTTCAGCCAGCCGGTCACGCAGATCGCCAGCATGGCGAACCTGCTGCAGTCCGGTGTGGCGTCCGCGGAGCGGGTCTTCGCGTTGCTCGACGCGGACGAGCAGGAACCCGAGCCCGCCGATCCGCCGCGGGTCGAGAAGGTGAGCGGTCAGGTCGAGTTCGAGCACGTGTCGTTCCGGTACACCCCGGACACCCCGCTCATCGAGGACCTGTCCCTCACCGTCGACCCGGGGCACACCGTCGCCATCGTCGGGCCGACCGGGGCGGGCAAGACCACGCTGGTCAACCTGCTCATGCGGTTCTACGAACTCGACGGCGGCCGGATCACCCTCGACGGCGTCGACATCGCCGAGATGGATCGCGAGGACCTGCGGTCCAAGACCGGCATGGTGCTCCAGGACGCGTGGCTGTTCGGCGGCACGATCGCGGAGAACATCGCCTACGGTTCCGCGGGCGCCACGCAGGAGGAGATCGTGGAGGCGGCCAAGGCGACCCACGTCGACCGGTTCGTCCGCACCCTGCCGGACGGCTACGACACGGTGATCGACGACGAGGGCGGCACGGTCAGCGCCGGTGAGAAACAGCTGATCACCGTCGCGCGGGCGTTCCTGGCGAGGCCGGCGATCCTCATCCTCGACGAGGCGACCAGTTCGGTCGACACCCGCACCGAGGTGCTGATCCAGCGGGCGATGAATTCGCTGCGCGAAGGGCGTACGAGTTTCGTCATCGCACATCGGCTTTCCACCATCCGGGACGCGGACGTCATCCTCGTGATGGAGAACGGCTCCATCGTCGAACAGGGCGATCACGAAACGCTGCTGCTCACCGGTGGCGCGTACTCCCGGCTCTATGCCGCCCAGTTCGCGGAGGCCCTCGCCGAAACGGACTGACCCGGCAGCCGTGAAGGCCCCCTTCCCTACTCTCACAGTAAGAAAGGGGGCCTTCACGGCGCGTGGGGACCGGAAACGGCGCTAGGCTTGCCGGACCGGATCCGGAGAGGGGTGCGCTGGCCGACCATGGCGGAGAAACTCGGCGAATACCGCCGTAAGCGCAAACCGGGACGGACCCCCGAGCCCATTCCGGAACGCGACGGGGAGACGGGCTCGGACGACCTCTTCGTCATCCAGGAACACCACGCGAGCAGTCTGCATTGGGACATCCGTCTCGAACGGGACGGTGTGCTGGTCTCCTGGGCGGTGCCGAAAGGCCTGCCGCTGTCCCCGGACGTCGAACGCCTCGCCGTGCACACCGAAGACCATCCGATGGAATACCTCACCTTCGAAGGCGAGATCCCGGCGGGTGAATACGGCGGCGGCACCATGACCATCTGGGACACCGGCCGCTACGAAACACTGCACTTCAACGACTACAAGGTCGAAGTCGTCTTCCACGGGGCACGAGCGCGAGGGAAATACCTGTTCCTGAACGTGAAGAAGGACGCGCACGAACGCGGCTGGCTGCTCAAACGGCTCGATCCGGCCGAACCCGGCCGTCAGGAGCTTCCTCCTTTCCTGGCCCCGATGCTGACGAAACCCGGCCGTCTCCCCTCGACCGGCGAAGACACGGAATGGGCCTACGAATTCGACTGGTCGGGACGTCGCACGCTGGTCCGGGTGTCCGGCGGCAGAATCACCGCCTACGACGATTCGGGCGACGACGTCACCGGGCTGTACCCCGAATTCCGCGGGCTGGGCGAGCAACTCGGTGCCACCGAAGCCTTCCTCGACGGGGACATCGTCGTCTTCGACGGCGGGAAGCCGAGCGCGGACGGGCTCGGGCACCGGGCACGCGCCACGAAGAGTTCCGCGAAACGGCTCACCCCGCGCTATCCGGCGTTTTATCTCGTGAACGATCTCCTGCACCTCGACGGCCGGTCCTGTTTGGACCTCCCGTACGTCCAGCGCCGGGAACTGCTCGACGGACTCGGTCTCGCCGGCCCGCATTGGCAGGCCCCCCGGCACTACATCGGCGACGGCGGTGCGGTCGCGCGAGCCGCCCGCGAACACGGACTCGCCGGGATAGTCGCGAAACGCGCGGACTCCGCGTATCACCCGGGAAGACGGACCGGGGAATGGCTTTCCATCACCGGCGCGCGGGTCCAGCAGGTGGTGCTCGGCGGTTGGCGACCGGGCGGCGGCAGCCGCGCGGGCACGTTCAGTTCGCTGCTCCTCGGCATCCCGCACGAAGACGGCCTGCGGTACGTCGGAAACGTCGGCGTGGGGTTCGCGGCTGACGAGCTGACGGAGCTGTCCCAGCGGATGTTCCGCTTGGAGCGCAAGACATCCCCGTTCCACTCCGTACCGGACAAGCAGGCGCGGGACGCGCGCTGGTCACGGCCGACGATCGTCGGCGAGGTGGTCTTCGGTGGCTGGACCGACGCGGGCTGCCTGCGCAATCCGCGGTGGCGCGGCCTGCTGCCGGACGTCGCCGCCGACGACGTGGAACTCGACGACTGACCGGTTCTAGATCAGCACGTCCTCGACGTCGCGCCAGACGTCGAGGGTGGCGCCGACCCCGCTGACGTCCAGGATGCGCGACACCAGGTTGGTCTTGACGATCACCGAGAACCGCGGTGCCGCGGCGTCGGCCTCTTCGAGCGCGTGCAGCCCGGCGCAACTGAGGAAGCCGACGCCGGTCAGGTCGACGATCACCCGTTTCCCCGTGACACACGCGCCGCTGAGTTCGGTACGGAACCGCCCGACCGTGGTCGCGTCGATCTCCCCCACCGCGGTGAGGACGAGAACACCGTCGGGTACGCGCTGGCCAGGCAACACTGGGGGCGCCTCTCTCCAGACCACCAAGTCCCCACGACGGTACTCGGCAGCGGCGAGAGGTCGACCCCGGTTGTCCTCATCGAAGCCATTTCGGGCGGGAACCTTTACGCAGCGCTTGCCAATCCGTGTCGAAGCGGCGATGCGCGGCCCCCGCGGTGGCCATGGAACGACCGTGCAGCAGGCCATAAGTGAAAGCGTTTTCGCTTTCCGCGTAGGCGCGAAGGCCCAGAAGCCGCAGGACATCCCTGGTGACCACGACGTCGTGATGGATACCGAGAGTGCCTTGCACCGCCTTGACGTTCTTTCCCCATTTTCGAAGCTTCTTGCCACTCACCGGGCAAACCGTGTCCGCGGCGTACCGGGCCCGCTTGGCCTTCTTGCGCACCTCGTGCAACGCGGCGTCCTGCTCCGCACCCGGCGGCAACTCACGCACCACCGCGACGGCCTCACGCAGCTTGCGGTCCGCCCGGGCCACCGCCTTGCGCAGCTCCTTCTTCCCGTCCTTGATCTTCGCCGGTTTGGCGACGAGCTTTTCCAGCGCCCGCAACAGATCCGTGTACCGCTTACTGTCGAGTGCCCGGATGGCCTGTGTCTTGGCCTCTTCGGCCTCGCGCGCGAAGTGCCTGGTCATCAGCTGCTCGACGGAGCCCAGCACCAGTTCCGAGGGCAGTGCCTTGACCTCGTCGTGCAGGCGCGCGGCCATCACCTCGTTGTCCCTGGCCGGGCCGAGTTCGCCGCCGAGCCAGCGGAGCTCGGCGGCGAGACCGTCGGCGACGTCGGCATCGAGGGAACGCCGGAACGTGCGCAACGCACTTCGCAGCCGCCTGCTGGCGACCCGCATCTGGTGCACGGCGTCCTCGACGTCCCGGCGTACGCCGATGTCGTTGCGGCGCAAAGCGTCCAGCTGCTCGGTGACGTAGTCGGCCAGTACCGAGCCGGACCGCCCCCCGGTCGCCGGGACGAGGTCGTCGGTGAGCCGCCGGAGCTTCGACGGCCACCGCGACCGTTCCGCCCCCGCGTTCACGACGGCCTCGTCGAGACTTTCGAGGACCGCGAGGTCGGCACCGGGGGAAAGCTCGATCTCGATCTCCCGCCAGCGGTCGAGGTGCGCCCGCTCCCCGCCCGCCTCACCGGTGACGACGTCGTCGGTCAGTGTCGCGAGCTCCCGGCCCTGCGCGTCGAGCAGCGCGTACGACGTGCGCTCGGTGCGCAGGTGCGCGGCCTGGACGAGTTTGGCGCCGAGGGTGTGCGCGCGGACCAGTTTGGCCAGCGCGCCGGGTACCTTGTCCGGCTTACCGGACAGGGGAAGGCGGAGTTCTTCGCGCGTGTCCGCGCCGACCGGGAGCTTCAGGTGCCAGCCCTCGTCCTTCCCGCCGAGACGCCGTCGCAGCGTGATCCCGGCCTGCGCGAGACGGTAGTCCGGGGTGTCGAAGTAGGTGGCGTCGAGGACGTCCACCCTCGGATCGGCCTGGTCCGTCACCGGGCCTGCCGGGACCAACGGCGGGATCGGCCGGTCGGCCGCCAAGTCGTACTTCCGCTCGATCTCGGCTTCGGCGACCGGGGCGCCGCCCTGCGTCTTCGTCACCACGAACTCCTTCCTGTCGGCTACCGGAAGGATTACCCCAGGAAGGGGCACCGGGAAACCCCGATCGGTCACTCGTCCATGCGCTCGTACCTGTCCGCCCACTCGGCGAGCACCTGACGCGACTTCTCCTCGGTCAGGGTATCGCTTTCCAGACGCGCAACAAGAGAATAGTACGCCTCGACGGCGACCCGGTCGTCGATGAACACCCCGGCCGCATAGGAATCCGTGTACACCACCGCGGGATGTTCCGCGAATTCCATGATGGTGAACGAATTCTCCACCGTTCTGCTGACTTCGTTCGATTCCGGGACGACGCGGATCGAACAATAGGGAAGATTCGCGGACAGCACGAGATGCAGCAGTTGCTCGTGCATGATCCGGGGCCCGCCGACGACCGAGCGCAGCGCGCGCTCGTGGACGTAGAACCGGCACTGCGGCGGACGGTCCCGCCGCAGCAGCTTCTGCCGCTCCAGCCGCGCGTTCACGACCTCGTCCAGCTGAGCCTGGCTCCGGTTGCCGATCAGCTCGTAGGCGGTGCGCGCGTACGGTTCGATCTGCAACAGCCCGGGGAGCGTCAGCGACTCGTAGCGGACCACGGTATGCGCGAGTTCCTCTTGGATCGTCAGGGATTTCACCGGATCCACGAGCTCGTCGAAGTACGGCCGCACCCAGTAGAGGTCGCTGCCGGGCTGCGTCAGCTCCAGCAGCAGGTCACGCTCGGGCTCCGCCTCTCCGCAGGTCGCGAGATAGAGCGCCGCGTCCACGACCGACAGCTCCCGCAACCCCTGTTCCCACCTCGTGACCTTGCTCTGCAACCAGCCGTTACGGCGGCTGACGTCGGCTCCGCTGAAGTGCCTGCGCTGCCGGAACGCCTTCATGCGGTGGCCCAGTTCCCGGGTCCGCGCCGTCGAATCCTTCTCAACCATGCGGGACAAAGTAGGGCCGAAATGTGGCCGCGCAGTCTTTGCCACGCGGTAATTCACCTCAACTGCTGATAACTTGCACTCCCGCATTCTCGCGAAAGCCTCCTTCGCGAGCGAAGCGCCTTCGCACGCGAAGGGTTCTTTCAGTTTATAACGCAGCGAAGGAAATGATGCGAGTTATTCGAACGAGAAATTGTTGCGGCCGGGCAGGTGCCCACCCCCACGCCACCGCTGTCCGCGGCGACACCCCTGCCACGGCGCGTGAAGGCCTCCTCCAGTACAGGAGGGCCCTTGCCCGTACCCAGGCAAGCACGGAACTGGGGGCACTGGGCGTGGATCTCGTCAGTGCTGACGGTTCTCACCCTCGTTGCCACCCATGACCCGCTTGACCGGTGCCTTCCGCCACTGGCCCGCTCGCCCGCCCAGGTCCGTGGTCCCGCTCTCACCCTGACCCTGACGTTGCGAAAGCCACTTTCGCAACCTTGAGCGTTGCGAAAGTGGCTTTCGCAACACCTGGCTGCTTTAAACTCTCCTCACTTCCGCCGAGTTCACGCTCGCAAAAGTCTCAATGGAGGGATCAGCGATACGCTTGAACCTCATGAGTCAAGACATCCGAGACTTCGTGACCACCTCGTGCGACCTGCTGGGCCTCGGCGAGCCGACGCACGCGGTGCCGGACTTCGCGGAGGTCCGCAACGAGCTGTTCGCCCAGCTCGTCGACCGCGGCTTCCGCTCGATCGCCCTCGAAACCGATCGCGTGGCCGCGCTCGTCGCGAACGACTTCGTCCAGGACGGCACCGGGACCCTCGACATCGCGATGAACGAAGGCTTCACGCACGATTTCGGTGCCCTGGAACCGAATCGGACGCTGATCGCCTGGATGCGCGAGTACAACGGGACCCGCCCGCCCGGGGAACGCCTGTCGTTCCACGGTTTCGACACCCAGACCGAGACCATGAGCGCTCCGGGCCCCCGGCGTTATCTCGAGTACGCCGCCGGCTACCTGGGCCGGCCCCAGGACCTCGCGGAAGTGGCGGGTGACGACGAACGCTGGAGCCGCACGGAGGCTGTCCTGGACCCGGCCGAGTCGCCCGGTGCCACGGCGGAGGCGTATCGCCTGCGCGCGATCGCGGCCGATCTGCTCGCCGCGTTGCGCACGCGAAAGCCGGACGCCGGATGGGCCAGGGCCGAACTTCACCTCATGGCCGGTATCGACCTGCTGCGCTACCACCGGCAGTGCGCCGAACCCCTCGGACAGGGCGAGCGCTACCAGCGGCTGTCCGCGGTCAGGGACGCGATCATGGCGCGAAACCTGCTGGACATCCGCGCCACCGAGGCCGAACGCGGCGCGACGCTGGTCTTCTCGCACAACCTCCACCTCCGGCGTCACGGGAAAGACGCCGCCGGGACACTGGTGGGCCCGCTGCTCGGCGATCGGTACACCTTCGTCGCGACCAGCCTCGGCCGCGGCGAGGCCATCGCGCTCGCGGAACCCGAGCCCGACACCTACGAAGGGTTCCTTCAGAAGCACATCGTCACGCCCTGGGGCCTGACCCCGGCGTCGGAGATCCCGTCCGCCGCGGTCCGGACGGACCCGACTCCGCGACAGGGTTACTTCCCGCTCGACCAGGCGATCCTCGACGACGCGGAGGCTGTCCTGCACATCCGGGGCTAGCGGATCGAACCGGGTGACGCCTCCTGCCCTCGAAAGGCGTCACCCGGCCACGAGCACGCGCCGTCACCCCCAGTCCCGCGATTTCGGGACGGCGCGAAGTCCGCTCACTTGAGCGAGACTCAACACGCCGTCGCCATAACTTCGCCAAACGCCGCCGTCCGGGAGAGCCGCCCGGGCTATCCCGGAGCCGTTCCGAAGCCGATCTTCGTCAAGGCTTCACGAGCCCGCTGCCGCCCGCCGCTGTCGACGCCGGAAAGGCCCTGGAGCGCGCGCAGTTCCCACACCGGGAATCCCAGTTCCCGGAACAGCCCGGCCGCTTTGCGGAGCCCTTCGGCGGCTTCGGCCGCGTCGCCTTCGGACGCCCGGAGACGTCCGAGGCTCAGCAGCGCGTATCCGCCGCCTCGGCGGTCACCGAGCGCACGGAAGGTGCCCATCGCCAGCCGCAGATGTTCGGCGGCGCGGTCCGGTTCACCCGCCAGCCGCAAGGACTCGCCGAAGCTCCGGTGCGTATACGCGGCGGCGTGCCGGTGGCCGACGGTCTCGAACAGGTCCAGGGACCGCGAAAGACAGCGTTCGCTCTCCCCCGCGTCACCGGCCTTCGCGTGAAGATCGCCGAGGCTGCGCAGGACGTGGGCCTCCCAGTGGCGTTGGCCCGAGGCGCGGGTGCCGGTGAGCGCGCCGATCAACAGCTCCCCTGCCTCGTCGAGACGCCCGTTCCGGCGCAGGACGTCGGCATAGCGCTTGGCGGACCGGTCGTGTTGCAGTCCCTCTTCACAATGCAGCGAAAGCAGCAAGCTCGCCTCGAAGCATTCCTTCGCCCGCCGGAAGTCGCCCAGATCGTCCCAGAGCGAGCCGAACTGGGACGAGGCCATCGCCTGCCCGGCGAGGTCACCGCAGTCCCGCAACAGGTCCAAGGCCTCCCGCAGCGCGTCGACGGCCGAGCGGGTCCGGCCGGAATCCGCGTCGACGTCGGCGAGCGCGACGAGCGCGGAACCGGTGCCCCGGTGATCCCCCGCCGAACGGAACCTGGCCCCGGCGAGCGCGAAACACGTCCGTGCTCGCGCCAGATCCCCCGCGTTGGCGTGCGAATGGCCGAGTTTCAGCAGCTTCGCCGCTTCGCCGGGAAGATCGGCGCGTTTGCGCACGACGTCGAAACCGAGCAGCGCCACCGAGCCACCTCGCCGAGGGCCGACGAGATCGCTGTAGGCGTCGGCCAGACGTGCGGTCAGGTCGGTCCAGCCATGGCCGCCCGCGGTGCGGACGGCGAGCGCGAGGTTCGCGATTTCCGCGTCGCGCCAGCCGATCGGATCGGCCGCGACACGGTCCAGGACCGCCGCGGTGGCGTCCGCCCGGCGGACCCGCGGGTGCTCCGCGCCGAGTGCGGTGGAGGCGTGTTCGGCCAACCCGGCCATGACCGTCAACGCGCGGTGCAGGGAGTCGAGATCCGGTGGTTCCCGGAGCGCGAGCCGGACCAGGCCGGGCAACCGGTACCGCGGGAAGCCGGATCGATCCGGCTCGGCGTGCAGCAGGTGGTCGTCCACGAGTTCGTCGAGAAGATCGACGGCTTCGCGGGACGAGCAGCCCAGCAACGCGGTCGCGAACCAGTCGGCGATGTCGGCGACGCCCGGAAAACCGAGCAGCCGCAGGGAATTCCGCTGCCGGGGCGACAGATCCGCGAGGGCACCGGCGAGCACCGGGCGGACGGCGAGGTCTCCCGCCGTGAGTTCGTCGAGGCGGAGGCGCTCGTTCTCCAGCCGCGTCGCGAACTCGGCGACGCCGACCCTCGGACGCGACGCCAGCTTCATCCCGGCCGCCCGTATCGCCAGCGGGAGACCGTCGCAGCAGGCCAGCAGCCTCCGGACGGCGTCGGGTTCGGCCGACAAACGCTCCTCGCCGACGATCGCGCCGAGCAGCGACCGCGATTCCGCGTAGGACAGTCCACCGGCTTCGACCGGCCGGGCACCGACGAGCCCGGCCAGGCGGCGGCGCGTCGTGATGATCGTCGCGCAGCCGGGGCCACTCGGCAGCAGTGACCGCACCTCGGCCTCCGACCGGGCGTTTTCGAGGATCACCAGTAACCGCCGGTCCGCGGTGTGGCTCCGCCACAAGGAGATCAGGCCGGGCCGGTCGCGCGGAAGTTCCGTTTCCGCAAGGCCGAGCGCGCGCAGGAAGCCGGTGAGCACGTCGCCGGGCTCACGCAGATCGGCGACGAGCTGGCCGTCCGGGAACCGTTTGCGCGCCCGCCACGCCGCCTGGATCGCCAGCGTGCTCTTCCCGGCGCCGGCCGCGCCGTGCAGCACGATCGGCGCCGGGCTTCGCACCGCGCGTCCCAGCCCCGCCAGTTCCGCGGCCCTGCCGGTGAAGTCCGGAAGCGACGGCGGCAGGCGGCACGGCGTGCCACCCGCCGACCAGCCGGTACCCGCGATCCGGCGATGGACGGCGAGCAGGTCCTCCCCCGGTGAAACCCCCGTCTGCTCCCAAAGCGCGTGGCGGCACCGGTCGAGGACGGCCAAGGCCGCGTCCCGGCGGCCGAGTCCGTGCAGGGCTTCGGCCAGCCATCCGGCGACGCGTTCATCGGCCGTGCGGGCGGCCAGCTCGGGGCCCAGCCGGTCGGCGACCGCCTTGTGCTCGCCTGCCGCGAGCTCGAGCTCCACGAGCTTGCCGAGCACCGAACAACGCCGGTCGTCCAGCCACAGTTTGTGCGCCTCCAGCAAGGGACCGGCCGGGACGTCGGCGAACGCCCGGCCGCGCCAGAGCCCCAGCGCCCGCACGAGCAGCGCGCGCCGCTCCTCCCCGGTCGCCCTCGCGGCCGCCGCCGTCGTGCCGAAGAAGTCGAGGACGTCCAGTTCCCCGTCCGACACCTCCAGCCGGTAGCCGCCCGCTCCCGAGCGCAGCCGCTGCCTGACGTCGTCGACCGGCACTCCGGGGGACAACGCCTTGCGCAGCTTGGAAACCGCCACCTGCACGACCGCGGCGGCGCTCGACGGCGGTCCCTGCGGCCAGAGTTCGTCCACGAGGGTGTCCCGGTGGACGAACTCGTTCGGCCTGGTCAGGAGCACGGCGAGCACCCGACGGGGCTGTGCCGCCGACGGTAACGGAACCGAGGCCGTGAACGGGCCGAGGACCTGGAACTCCACGAACCACCAATCACCTGGACGGGTGGGCAGAATCTAACCCGGCGGAGTCCCTGGGTAACCGCTTCTCACCCGGATGGCCGCCGTCATCCGCCCGTGTGGACGAGCAGTTTGTCCCGCAGAGCGGGCTCGTCCGCCAACGCCTCCTTCACCGAGTGGTCCAGAAGTGGCTTGAGGTCCCCGTACGGCCGCTTAGTCCAATCGAGCGCGCCTTGCGGCGGCTCGGGGTCGTACTCGATGACGAACTGGATCGTCCGCGCGATCTCGGCGCCGACGAGCCGCTCGACCAGATGCAGGGCGAGGTCGATGCCCGCCGACACCCCGGCGGCGGTGATCACGTTCCCGTCCTCGACCCAGCGTCCGGCGACCGGTTCCGCGCCGAACGCGCGCAGCAGTTCACGGAACATCCAGTGTGTCGTGGCGCGGCGGCCCTCCAGCAGACCCGCCTGCCCCAGGACCAGCGAGCCCGTGCACACCGACGTCACCAGTTCCGCGTTCGCCGAAGCGGTGCGTACGTACTCGATCAGCTTCTCGTCGGCGAGCGCCTTCAGGGTCGGCTCGGCTCCGCCTGGGACGAGCACCGCGTACGGCGAAGGGACTTCTTCGAAGGTGTGGCTCGCCGCGAGCTTGAGCGGGTTGTCGGTGCCGATCGGCTCCTTCGTCGCCCCGACCACCACCGTCCGGTACTCCGGCACCGTGCTCGCCATCCCCTCCAGCACGGTCAGCGGCCCGACCAGGTCGAGCGGGGTCATCCCCGGGTACACCACGAACGCGATGGTCTTCTCTTCGTCCGGTTTCTCAGCCATGGGGCAACCTTGTCGTAGTCCGCCGAGCCCCGGGGGCCCGATGTCCGGATTCCTGCGAACGATGTCCGACGGCCGGGCGAGACTGCTAGCGTTCGATCATGCCGGGTCCACCCAGACGAGTGTTGATCGTCGGTTACACCGGTGCCGAGATGCTGGACATCGCCGGCCCGTCGGACGTACTGGACGCCGCGACGAAACTCGGCGGGCGGCCGGGGTACGACATCATGCTCGCCAGCGTCGACGGACGCGGGATCCGCTGCGAATCCGGGCTGACCCTGCAGGCGCAGCACCGGCTCGACCAGGTCACCGGCGAACTGGACACCCTGATCGTCGCCGGCGGCACCGGACACGAGACCGCCGCCGCCGACCCGCGGATCGTCTCCCATGTCCACAGGCTCGCGCAGAACAGCCGCCGCGTCGCGTCGGTGTGCACCGGCGCCACCGT
The DNA here is from genome assembly GCA_049998115.1 of Amycolatopsis sp. cmx-4-19. GTDB lineage: Bacteria > Actinomycetota > Actinomycetes > Mycobacteriales > Pseudonocardiaceae > Amycolatopsis. Next base: position 137,047 of record JAEBEO010000015.1, read on the forward strand.
GCTCGCCGCCTGCGGTTTGCTGAACGGGCGTCGCGCCACCACCCATTGGCGGTTCGCGAACCGGCTCGCGACGAGCTATCCGCAGGTGACCGTCGACCCGGTGCCGCTGTATGTGCGCGACGGCAATGTCTACACGGCGGCGGGGGTCACCAGCGGGATCGACCTCACCCTCGCGTTCGTCGAGGAGGACCACGGCCCGAGTCTCGCCAGGGAGACCGCCCGCATGCTGGTGACCTACCTGCAACGGCCGGGGAACCAGGCGCAGGTGAGCATGTTCCTTTCCGGCCCGCCGCCGGAGAACCGGCTGGTCCGCGACATCACCGCGTATGTCGCCGAGCATCTCTCCGGTGACCTCGGCACCACCGTGCTCGCCGACCGGGCCGGGATCAGCACCCGGCAGCTGACCAGGCTGTTCGACGCGCACCTGAGCACCACGCCCAGCCGGTACGTCCGGGCGGCGAGGACCGAGAACGCGGCGAAACTGTTGTGCGGTACCGAACTCCCGCTGATGTCGATTGCCAGGCGATGCGGCTTCGGCTCGACGGAGACCCTTCGCCAGGCCTTCCTCGACCACTTCGACACGCCGCCTTCGGCGTATCGCCGGGTGCATCTGCGGCAGGCGTTCGGCTAGGCCGAATGCGGGCGGCGATCCGGGCTGTGGAGGATGTGCGGGTGAACCGCCGAGACCTCTCCGACGACGACACCGGCCCGATTCGCCGGGTTACGGACACCCCGTCCGAACGTTCGTCCGGAACGTCCCGTACGCCGCGCCGGACCCCGCCCGAAGGCGGCCGTCCCCCGCGTCCCCCCGCCGGACGACCGCGTCCGGCCGAACCGGGCAGGCGCCGCGCCCCCGAACCGAACCCCGGGCCTGCCCCGAAAACCGGGCCCGCGGGTCACGGGCACGGCCACTCGCACGGACCGGCCGCACCCGCGTCCCGCCCGGTCCGGCTGCTGCTGATGTGGCTGCTCGTCCCGCTCGCCGTCGCGACCGTCGCCGCCATGATCGTGCTCTACCCGTGGGGCAAGGATCCGGCGAAAAGCGTGTTCCCCCAAGGAACCCCGGTCAGCGCCACGATCACCGCGACGATCACCGGGCCGTGCCTCGCCGAGGGCCAGGTCCAGGTCGGCGAGCCGCCACCCGACGCGAAACCGTGCCTCACCACCGATCTGACCATGACCGACGGCCCCGCTGCCGGGAAGCCGCTGAAGCTGACCGTCCCGATCGAGCCGAGCACGCCGCGATTCACCACGGGCGACAAGGTGGTGCTGTCCTACAACGGCGGCGACGTCGCGAACACGGCGTCGTTCCAGATCGTCGACTTCCAGCGCGGTACGCCGCTGCTGCTGCTCGCCGGGCTGTTCGCGCTCGCGGTGATCGTGCTGGGCCGGTGGCGGGGGCTCGCGGCGCTGATCGCGCTCGGGCTGAGTTTCCTGGTGCTGGCGCTGTTCGTGCTGCCTTCGATCCTCGCCGGGGAGAGCCCCTTGCTGGTGGCGATCGCGGGCGCGGGCGCGATCATGTTCGTCGCGCTGTACCTGACACACGGGCTGTCCGCGAGAACTTCGGTCGCGGTGCTGGGGACCTTGGTGAGCCTGGTCCTGATCGGCGTCCTGTCGGCGATCTTCTCGGCCGCGGCGTCCCTGACCGGGCTGGACGACAGCACGTCGCAGCTGATCGGTTCGCTCGGCCACGGGATCGACGCGCGGGGCCTGCTGCTGGCCGGGGTCGTCATCGGCGCGCTCGGCGTGCTGGACGACGTCACGGTGACGCAGACGAGCGCGGTATGGGAACTGCGGCGGGCGAATCCGGCGCTCGGCTGGCGCGAGCTGTACAACGCCGGCCTGCGGATCGGACGCGACCACGTCGGCTCGGCGGTCAACACGCTCGTCATGGCTTATGCGGGCGCGGCCCTGCCCGTGCTGCTGTACACGTCGCTTTCCGGCGTCGGCCTCGGCTCGGTCCTCGGTGCGGAAGAGATCGCGCAGGAGATCGTGCGGACGCTCGCGGGAAGCGTCGGCATTGTCGCGGCGGTGCCCGTCACCACCGTCCTGGCCGCGCTGATCGCCTCGCGGGAGCCTCAAGAGTCCCTGTAATCGCAAGCGCCCCGAAGCGCGAGCCCACCACGCGGCGTGTGCCCGTCTCGACCTTCGAAGCCGGGAAAGCTCGTAGCTAGTCCAGTGTCGCCACGAAACGGCTGACCGCTTCCATCGTGAACCGCTGGATGTACTTCCCGGACGGCGCCGCCGAAGCCAGCCGGTAGAGCGGCCGCTCCGCCGCGGCGTCCCCGCGTGCCTCCGACTTCAGCTGCGCGACCAGCAGTTCCGAGAACACCAGGCCGTTCGCGTCGGTGTTGTTCAGCAGCGCGTTCGCCAGCTTGCGCAGCTGCAGGATGCCGAGTTCCCGGCCGCCGGCACCCGAATAGACGGCGAGGTCGACCTTCGCCACCTTGCGGCGTTTGCCCGCGTTGACCAGCAGGCTGACCGTCCGGGTGCCGCGCACGTCGCTGATCACCAGGTCGATGCGCTCGGCGTCGGTCAGCTCGACCCGCCGCAGGCCCCAGGTCCGCACGAGAAGCGTCGTGCCCTCGAGCCAGACGCGACGGCGCAGGTTGTAAAGCATGATGTACAGCAACGGGAGCGCGATCACGCCGGCGACGACGAGGCCGGGGATCTCACCGCCGATGAGGCCGGCGATCCCGCCGAAAGCGGCGGCGAAGATCACGACACCGGCGATGCCGGAGCAGCCACGACGGCGACGGAGCTTGGGGTCGTCGTGGAACAACGGGAGGCGTTCGGGGGTCTCCGGCGTCCCGGTCGGCTCGGCCATCACACGCCCGTCCCGGCCAGGAACGGGTTACCCGCGCGTTCCTGCCCGATCGTGGTGGCGGGGCCGTGACCCGGCAGGACGACGGTGTCGTCGGGCAGCGTCATCACGGTGGTGCCCAGCGACCGCACCAGCTCGTCGCCTTCGCCGGAGGACCGGCCGATCGAACCGGCGAACAGGCTGTCGCCGGTGAGCACGATCCGGCCGCCCTCGGCGGAAGTCAGCCCGAAGACCACCGAACCGGCGGTGTGCCCCGGTGTGCGGGACACCGTGATCTCCAGTCCGGCCAGCCTGAGCGGGCCATCGACGAGTGGCACGATCCCGTCCTTCCCTTCCCCGGCGTCCCCGGCCATCAGTGGCCGGTCCGCCTCGTGCAGACAGAGAGGTATTCCGTGGCGGGCACCGACCTCGGCCGCCGAAGCGACGTGATCCGGGTGCCCGTGCGTGGCGAGCATCGCGACCGGGGTCAGCCCATGGGCGGCCAGTGCGGCCTCCAGCGGTTCGAGAACGTCCTCGCCGGGATCGACGATCACGCACTCCCCGCCGCCCGCCGGGGCGAGCAGATAGCAGTTGGCTTCGAGGGGGCCTGCCGGAAACCCGACAACCAGCACGAAACGCCTCCTCGTAACTTCCGCCGAACAGGTGACAGGATGGCCCTGATCACGATCAAGTAAGGGTAGCGGCCCCTGTACGGGGGCCTCACAGGCTGTGCCCATAGACTTCCGCTACCTCAGACGTGTGACATCGAGTGGAAACGGGGAGGGCGGGTGCCGACCAACCAGCAGCGCCGCGAAGCCGCGAAGCGCAAGCTCGAGCGACAGATCGTGCATCGGGCCGAAAAGGCCAAACGACGCAAGATCGTCGGTTCGGTGGCGGTCGTCGGCGTCGTCGCGATCGTGGCGGGCGCGGTGTGGTGGGTCGTCAGCACTAACAGTGGTGACGACGCCGCCTCCGACGCTTCCCCGAGCTCGGCTCCTCCGACCCCCGAGGTCAGCATCCCCACCGAACGCACGCCGATGCCCAAGCGGGCGACGCCGCTGGCGAACCCGGTGGCCTGCGACTTCAAGGACGACACCTCCAAGCAGGCGTCGAAGAAGGTGAACAAGCCGGAAGGCAAGGGCGTCTCTTCGAACGGCACGGTCAACCTGGTGCTGAAGAGCACCGCGGGCGACATCCCGCTGACGCTGGACCGGGCACTCGCCCCGTGCGCCGTCCAGAGCTTCGTCAGTCTTTCGCAGCAGGGCTATTTCAACGACACCAAATGCCACCGGCTCGGCACCACGGGCCTGCAGATGCTGCAGTGCGGCGACCCCGAGGCCAGCGGTATGGGTGGTCCGGGCTACACCATGCCGGACGAGGCGTTCCCCGAGATCAAGTACGGCCGCGGCGTCCTCGCGATGGCGAAGACACAGCAGCCGAACTCCGGCGGCAGCCAGTTCTTCATGGTCTACGGCGAAGCCGAGCTGCCCGCGGAGTACTCGGTCTTCGGCAGCATCTCCGACGAGGGCCTGAAGGTGCTCGACAAGGTCGCCAAGGCGGGCGCCAACGCCCAAGCGGGCAACGGCGACGGCACCGGCCCGCCGAACACCGAGGTCAAGTTCACCGGCGTCACGGTCGCCGCCTGAGCTCGTCGACAAATTCGTGAAGGCCTCCTTGAGGGACCCTGGGTCCCTCAAGGAGGCCTTCACGGATTTGTTGGCGCGGTAAGGGCACTGGGCCAGACCTCGAGACGATCAGCGGTGCGTGAACTTCGGCGACCGTCGCGCCAGGAACGCGGCCACCCCTTCCGCGTAGTCTTCGCCGTGCAGGGCGCCGAGCCGGATCTCGTCCACCTCGGCATCGGATTCCTGTTGTCCCGCGACGATCTTCTCGATGATGCGGTTCATCCCCCGCACCGACGCCTGCGAACGCGACGCCAGGGTCTCGACGAACTTCGCGGTCGACGTCTCCAGCTCGCCGGCCGGGAAGACGTCGTTGAGCAACCCGATCTCCCGTGCCCGCCGCGCGTCGACGAGCTCACCGGAGAGCAGGAAGTACTTCGCGTGCGCCGGACCCACCAGTGAGACCAGCTGACGCGTCGAGTCGAAGTGGTAGACGATGCCGAGCTTCGCCGGGGTGATGCCGAACCGCGAGCCTTCGGCCGCGAACCGGAAGTCGCACGCGACCGAGATCTGGCAGCCGCCGCCGATGCAGTTCCCTTGGATCATCGCCACCGTCGGCTTCCGCAGCCCGGACAGCGCGGCCACGGCGCCCTCGACGGCCTTGTCGTAGGTCTCGGCGGCGTCGGCGGTCGAACGCAGCTCCTGGAACTCGCTGATGTCCGCACCTGCCGAGAAATGCGAGCCGGCGCCGGTCAGCACGAGGACCTTGATCGCGGGGTCCGCCTCCACCTTCGCCACCACGTCCGGGATCGCCGACCACATCCCGTAGGTGATCGCGTTCATCTTCTCCGGCCTGGTGAACGTCAGCCGCGCGACATCGCCGTCGTGGGTGAACTCGAACCCGTCAGTCATGACCGAACCCTAGCGGGGGCCCACCCGAGGTCACGAAGCCGAAGTGACCCGATACACGTCGTAGACGCCTTCGACGCCCCGGACCACCTTCAGCACGTGGCCGAGATGCTTCGGGTCGCCCATCTCGAACGAGAACCGGCTGACCGCGACCCTGTCCCGTGACGTCGTCACCGAGGCGGACAGGATGTTGACCTTCTCGTCCGCCAGGACCTTCGTGACGTCCGAGAGCAGGCGGTGCCGGTCCAGCGCCTCGACCTGGATCGCGACGAGGAACACCGACGACGCCGACGGCGCCCATTCGACCTCGACCAGCCGCTCGGGCTGCGCGGTCAGATCGTCGGCGTTGGTGCAGTCGGTGCGGTGCACGCTGACACCACCGCCGCGGGTGACGAAACCGAGGATCTCGTCGCCCGGCACCGGCGTGCAGCAGCGGGCGAGCTTGGCCCAGACGTCGCTGGCGCCCTTCACCACGACGCCGACGTCGTTCGAGCCGCGGCGGCGGGTGACCGTGGACGGCGTCGCGCGTTCGGCGAGTTCCTCCTCCGCCTCGTCGACCCCGCCGATGAGCGCGACCAGCCGCTGCACGACGTGCTTCGCGCTGGTGTGGCCCTCCCCCACGGCCGCGTACAGCGAGCTGATGTCGGGGTGGCGCAGTTCGGTGGCGACAGCGCCCATGGACTCGGCGGAGACCAGCCGCTGGATCGGGAGGCCGACCTTGCGGACCTCCTTGGTGATGGCCTCCTTGCCGCCTTCGATCGCCTCGTCGCGGCGTTCCTTGGCGAACCACTGCCTGATCTTGGCGCGGGCCTTGGGCGAACCGGCGAACTGCAGCCAGTCGCGGCTCGGCCCGGCGGTCTCGGCCTTCGAGGTGAAGATCTCGATGACCTCGCCGTTTTCCAGTTTGCGTTCGAGCGCGACCAGCCTGCCGTTGACGCGGGCGCCGATGCAGCGGTGGCCGACCTCGGTGTGCACGGCGTAGGCGAAGTCGACCGGTGTCGAATCGACCGGCAGCGTGATCACGTCACCCTTGGGCGTGAACACGAAGATCTCGCGCGAAGCGAGTTCGTAGCGCAGGGATTCGAGGAAATCGCCCGGGTCCGCGGCTTCACGCTGCCAGTCGAGCAGCTGGCGCATCCACGCCATCTCGTCGACGTCCACCGAGTTGGCCGCGTTGCCGCTGTGGGTGCCCTTGGTCTCCTTGTACCGCCAGTGCGCCGCGATGCCGTACTCGGCGGTGCGGTGCATCTCGTAGGTCCGGATCTGGACTTCCAGCGGCTTGCCGTCCGGTCCGATCACCGTGGTGTGCAGCGACTGGTAGACGCCGAACCGGGGCTGCGCGATGTAGTCCTTGAACCGGCCGGGTACCGGCTGCCACAGCGCGTGGACGACGCCCATCGCGGCGTAGCAGTCGCGGACGTCCTCGACCAGGATCCGCACGCCCACCAGGTCGTGGATGTCGTCGAGGTCGCGGCCGCGGACGATCATTTTCTGGTGGATCGAGTAGTAGTGCTTCGGCCGTCCCTCGACCTTGGCGGTGATCCGCGAGCCTTCGAGGTTGCCGGTCAGCTCGGTGATCACCGACCGCAGATACGTGTCGCGTGAAGGCGCGCGATCGGCCACCAGCCGGACGATCTCGTCGTATTTCTTCGGCTGCAGGATGGCGAACGCCAGATCCTCCAGCTCCCACTTGACCGTCGCCATGCCGAGCCGGTGCGCCAGCGGCGCGAGGACTTCCAGGGTCTCGCGTGCCTTGCGGGCCTGCTTCTCCGGCGGGAGGAAGCGCATCGTGCGCATGTTGTGCAGCCGGTCGGCCAGTTTGATGACCAGCACCCGCGGGTCGCGCGCCATCGCGATGACCATCTTGCGGATGGTCTCGGCCTCGGCGGCGGTGCCCAGCTTGACCTTGTCCAGCTTGGTGACGCCGTCGACCAGCTCGCCGACCTTCTCGCCGAAGTCGGCCTTCAGGCTTTCCAGCGAGAACCCGGTGTCCTCGACGGTGTCGTGCAGCAGTGCCGCGACGAGCGTCGTGGTGTCCATGCCGAGTTCGGCGAGGATCGTCGCGACGGCGAGCGGATGCGTGATGTACGGGTCGCCGGATTTGCGGCGCTGCTCCCGGTGGAGCTCCTCGGCGACGTCGTAGGCGCGTTGCAGCAGCGCGAGATCGGCGTTGGGATGCAGCTCGCGGTGGATGACGGCGAGGGGTTCGAGGACCTGTTTGACCGGCGCGGCGCGTTGCGCGGTGATCCGGCGGGCGAGGCGGGCACGGACCCGGCGCGTCGCGGACGGCGTCGGGGCGGCGCCTTGTCGGGAAACACCGTTCTGCTCGGTGCCGTCCTTCGAGGACACCGCGGCATCGAGCTCTTGGCTCACCCGCACCTCCTGCGCTTCGTGCGGCCTTCGGACGTCAAGGGTAACCGCTCCCCCTCGCGGCACACTTGGTACGCCCGGTCAACGCATCCGGAGTGCCTCCACACGGCGTCCCCCGAGCACGGAACGACCACCGAGTGCGGTGAGTTCCATGACCACCGAAACACCGGTGACCTGCGCCTTCACGTCTTCCAGGAGCTTGCATGCGGCCGCGACGGTGCCACCGGTGGCGAGCACGTCGTCGATGATGGCGACACGCTGGCCGGGTTTGACGACGCCTTCGGGAAGTTCGACGGTCGCTGTGCCGTACTCCAGCGTGTATTCGACCCGGCCCGCCACTCTGGGCAGCTTGCCGGGCTTGCGGATCAGCGCGACGCCGAGACCGCGGGCGTAGCCGACCGCCGCGGCCAGCAGGAACCCGCGTGCCTCCACGCCGGCGAGCAGATCGACGTCCGGGCCGAGGGTGTCGGCCAGTGCGTCGGTGACGGCTCGGGAGCCGGCGGCGTCGGCGAACAACGGGCTCAGATCCCGGAACAGCACACCGGGTTCAGGGAAGTCCGGTACGTCGGCGATCAGGTCGAGGGCCTTGTCCAGCTCCATGTACTTCCCTGCTCTCGAACTTCCGTGACCGGTGACCGTGAAGGGGCCTTTCCTCGCGAATTTCGCCAGGAAAGGCCCCTTCACCGCGGTCGAACCGGTTACCTCTTGCGCTTGCCCTGCGGACGGCCCTTGTGGGCCCTCTGGTTCCGGGCGGGGACGCTCGCCGCGGCGGCGTACGCCTTCTCCTTGCGGAGTTCGGCTTCCAGCGCGTCCTCGTCGGTCGGGTCGAAGTCGGCGTCGTCGCGCTCGGCGGCCTTGCGGGCCTGGTTCGCGCGCCGCGAGGCGACCCGATCGGCCTGCTGACGGTACTTCGGGTCGCGCATCTTGAAGTCGACCAGCAGCGGGGTCGCCAGCGCGACCGACGACAGCACGCCCACCACGGTGCCGGTGAGCTGCACGAGCGCGAGCTCCTGCAGGGTGCCGGAGCCGAGCAGGATGTACCCGATCACCAACAGGCCGAGAATCGGCAGCGCCGCGATCAACGACGTGTTGAACGACCGCATCAGCGTCTGGTTCAGCGCCAGGTTGGCCGCCTCGCCGTAGGTACGGCGGGTCAGCCCGAGCAGGCCGCGCGTGTTCTCGCGGACCTTGTCGAACACCACCACCGTGTCGTACAGCGAGAACCCGAGGATGGTCAGCAAACCGATCACCGTCGCCGGGGTGACCTCGAAGCCGATCAGCGAGTACACACCCGCCGTCACCACGATGTCGTTCAGCAGGGTGACCAGCGCCGCGGCCGCCATCCGGGGGTCGAAGTACAACGCCAGGAACAGCGTGACCGCCAGCAGGAAGACCCCGAGGGCGATCAGCGCCTGCCGGGAGATCTCCCCACCCCAGGACGCGCTCACCGCGCTGTCACTGATCGCCTGCACACTCGGCTGACCGTTGGACCCGATCGGGCCCAGCTGCTGGAACAGCGCCTGCTTGATCTTGGCGACCTCGGCCGCGTCCAGGGTGTCCGAACGGAGCTGGATGGTCGACGAGACGCCGCTGCCGACCTTCTGCGCCTCGTCGGCGGGCCTGCCCAGGGCTTCGGCGAAAACCTCCCTGGCCCGCTCTTCGGTGATCTGCCCGTTCTTGCCGTTGGACGGCATCTGGATCTGGGTGCCACCTTCGAAGTCGATGCCGAAGTTGAACCCCTTGACCCCCATCGACGCGATGCAGACCAGCACCAGCGCGCCGAAGAAGAGGTACCACCGCTTCCGCTTGCCGACCACGTCGAACGCGCCGGTGCCCACGTAGAGGCGGTGGAAGACACTCTCGCGCTTGCCCGCGGTGGTGGTGTTGTCGTCGACCACGGTCACGCCTCCTTGACGTTCGGGCGGCCGGGGGCCGGTCGGGCCGCCTTGCGCTCCGTACCCAGCTGCTGCACGGCACCGAGGCCGAGGTTCTTGGGATTGGACAGGAACTGCGACTTGGACCGGGAGATCATCGCGACCAGCGGATGCGTGACGAGGTAGACGACCACGAGGTCGAGGACCGTCGACATGCCGAGGGTGAACGCGAAGCCCTTAACGTCACCGACGGCCAGCAGGTAGAGGATCGCCGCGGCGAGGAAACTGACCGCGTCCGACGCCAGGATCGTGCGCTGGGCGCGGGACCAGCCGCGTGGCACCGCCGACCGGAATGTCCTGCCCTCGCGGATCTCGTCCTTCAATCGTTCGAAATAGATGACGAACGAGTCCGCGGTGATCCCGATCGCGATGATCAACCCTGCCACGCCGGCGAGGTCGAGGGTGTACCCGATCCACCGCCCCAGCAGCACCAGCACCGCGTAGACGAGCGAGAACGCGAAGACCAGCGAAAGAATCGTCAGTACACCGAGCAGCCGGTAATAGAACAGGCAGTAGACGAAGACGATCAGCAGCCCGGCGCCGCCGGCGATCAGACCGGCCTGCAGCGACGCGAGCCCCAGCGTCGCGGACACCGTGGTCGCGTCCGAAGACTCGAACGACAGCGGCAGCGAGCCGTACTTCAGCACGTCCGCGAGGTCCTTCGCCTCGGCCTGGCTGAACCGACCGGTGATCTGGGTCTGGCCGCCGAGGATCGCGGCCTGGATGGTCGGCGCGGAGACGACCTGGGTGTCCAGGACGAACGCGGCCTGCTTCTGGGTGTTCTTCGAGGTGAAGTCGCCCCAGATCCGCGAACCGTCGCCCTTGAAGTTCAGGTTGACGACCCACTGGGAGTTCTGGGTGTCGTAGGCCGAGGAGGCGTCGGAGATCTCCGTTCCGGGAAGGAACTCCGGCTCCAGCAGGTACTTCGTGGTGTTCTTGTCACCGCAGGCGACCAGCGGCTTGTCGGTGAGGTCGTTGCCGACCAGCGGGTCCGACACCTTGGGGTCGCAGTTCAGCGACGCGAAGGCCTTCTCGGCGGCGGCGGTGAGCTTCGCCTGGTCCGTCGACATGAGATCGGGGTTCTGCCGGACATTCCGGGCTTCCTCGATCTCCTTCCTGGTCTGCGCGTCGGGGTCCGGCGGCTGCTGCTGCGGCGCGGCGGCCGCGCCACCGCCGCCGTTGGCCGGGCTGCTCGGCGGGGCGCTCGCGCCCGGTGCGCCCGAGGACGCCGGGGGCGCCGACGAGGAAGGCGCGCCGGAGGCGGGCGGGGTCGACGGCTGCGGGACCGGGGTCACCGGCTGCGACGTCACGACCTTGCGGAAGCCCAGCTTCGCGGTCTTGCCGAGGGTCTTGGCCTGGTCGCCCTGCTCACCGGGGACGGTGATGACGACGTTGCTGCCGTCGAGGACCACCTCGGTACCGCCGACGCCGATGCCGTTGACCCGGCGCTCGATGATCGAGCGGGCCTGTTCGAGGGACTCTCGCGGGGGATCGCCGCCGTCGGGATTACGGGCGGACAGGGTGACCCTCGTGCCGCCTTGAAGATCGATGCCGAGCTTCGGCGTCGGCTTGCCGCTACCGGTGAAGAACACCAGGGCGTACAGCGCCACCACGATCAGGGCGAAGAAGGCGAGATAGCGTCCCGGGCGGAGATGCCCGGCCGGTGCGGCCACTGTGCTTCGGTCTCCTCGGACGGACTGGGTTTTCCCCAATGGACTTGGCTGTTCACCATCCGGACGGGAGCCCGGCGGTACCGCGAACATGCCTCGGCGACGGCGCCCGGTGAACGGGCACGACTATGACGACGGACACGCACGCAGCACCGAGACAGTACTCGGTGCTGCGTGAGCCCGGCGTTGCCCCCGCACCTACGAAAGTCTGGTGTCGGGGATGGCCTTACAGGTGCTACTTCTTGCCGTGCTCCAGCGGAGGAGCGATCTGCGCGCCGGACTTCTCCTCGACGCGCTCTTCGTCCTTCGACTCGATGACCGGCTCTTCGACGACCTCATCGGCGTCGAGGGTGTCCTCGTCGGTCTCGACGACCGGCTCGACCTTCTCGCGGACGGCCTGGCGCAGCCAGGTGGTCACGACACCGGGGGCGATCTCGAGATCGATCGTGGTGTCGGCGGAGGCGTCGGCGACGGACGCGTAGAGACCGGAGGTGGTCATCACCCGGTCACCGGGAGCGAGGCTCGAGAGCAGCTCCTGCTGCTTTGCCGCCGCCTTCTTCTGCTTACGGGTGCCCATGACGAGCGGGATCGCCACAACGAGCATCAGGAGCAGCGGCAGCAATAACTGGTTCATGACTCTCCATTTCGAGCGGACGCCGCGCGGTGCGCTTGTTTTGTCCGATTTGGCGGGGTGTGCTCTCCCCGAGTGTGCCAGGTGCCAGCGGAAACCCCACCACCACCCGTCACCACCACGGGCCTCGGACCATGTGAACGGTCCGGTCAGTCCTGGTCGAACAGGTTCGGGCCGCCCTGCTCGCCGCGGGTGGCACCGGCCGGGGCCGTCAGGCCGAGGTGTTCCCACGCGGCCGCTGTGGCGACCCGGCCACGAGGAGTGCGGGCGAGCATACCGGCGCGGACCAGGTAAGGCTCACACACCTCTTCGACGGTAGTCGGTTCTTCCCCGACCGCGACGGCCAGTGTCGACACGCCGACCGGGCCGCCCCCGAAGGACCGGACCAGCGCCGTCAGCACCGCGCGGTCGAGCCGGTCGAGACCGAGTTCGTCGACGTCGTAGACCTTCAGCGCGGCGCGTGCGATCTTGCGCGTGACCTTGCCGTCGGCGCGGACCTCGGCGTAGTCGCGCACACGGCGCAGCAGCCGGTTCGCGATCCGGGGTGTGCCGCGGGACCGGCGTGCGATCTCCTCGCAACCGTCGCGATCGATGTCGATCTCCAGGATCGTCGCGGCCCGGCGCGCGACGAGCTCGAGTTCGGTGTCGGTGTAGAACTCCATCTGGCCGGTGAAACCGAACCGGTCACGCAGCGGGCCGGTCAGCGAACCGGACCTCGTCGTGGCCCCGACCAGCGTGAACGGCGCGATCTCCAGCGGGATGCTGGTGGCGCCGGGCCCCTTGCCGACGACGACGTCGACCCGGAAGTCCTCCATCGCGAGGTACAGCATTTCCTCGGCGGGACGGGCGATCCGGTGGATCTCGTCGATGAACAGGACGTCGCCGGGTGCCAGATTGGACAGCATCGCGGCGAGGTCGCCCGCGCGTTCCAGAGCCGGTCCCGAAGTGATCCGGATGGCGGCGTTGAGTTCGGCGGCGACGATCATCGCCATACTCGTCTTGCCCAGCCCGGGTGGTCCCGACAGCAGGACGTGGTCCGGTGGGACACCTCGGCGGCGCGCGCTCTCCAGGACGAGTTCGAGCTGTTCACGTACCCGCGGCTGGCCGACGAACTCGTCCAGTTTGCGCGGGCGCAGCGACGTCTCGACCTCGCGTTCGCCGGTCTGCGGCAGCGCCGACAGCGTCTCGTCGGACTCGAAATCCGTCACGGCCTCATAGTCCATGTGGCGAGTTACCGCTTACGCCCGAGGGTGGCCAACGAGGCACGCAGCACGGAAGACGTCGTATGCCCGTCGCCCTCGGCGAGCACCTTGTCGACGGCCTGCTCCGCCTGCTTGGCCGGGAACCCGAGGCCGGCCAGTGCTTCGACGACCTCGCCGCGCAGCGCTCCGGGGGCGGTGACCGCCGGGGAGCCGTCGGTCGGGCCGGCGAGCGCGGTGACCTTGTCGCGCAATTCGAGCGTGAGCCGCTCGGCGCCCTTGCGGCCGATGCCGGGCACCTGGGTGAGCACGGTGATGTTGCCTTCGACCAGCGCGGAGCGGAGTTTGTCCGGGTCGAGCACGGCCAGCGTCGCCAGCGCGAGGCGCGGGCCGATCCCGGACACCGTCTGCAGCAGGCCGAAGAGTTCACGCGCGTCGGCGTCGGCGAACCCGAACAGCGTCAAGGAGTCCTCGCGGACCACGAGCGCGGTGTGCAGCCGGGCCTCGTCGCCGCGGCGGAGCGTCGCGAGAGTGGCGGGTGTGGCCTGCACGGCGAAGCCGACTCCCCCGACCTCGATCACCACGTGGTCGAGGCTGATGGAGAGGATTTCTCCGCGTACCGAGGAGATCATCGTGCGGCTCCCTGCGTCTTTGCTTTCTTGGCCGCGGCGGCGAGCCTGGCCTTGTGGTTCTTGGCGATCTCGGCCGCCCTCGCCTCGGCCTCGGCGAGCCGGATCCGCATCGGCTCGCGCCACAGATGGCAGATCGCGAGCGCGAGCGCGTCCGCGGCGTCCGCCGGATGCGGTTTCACCTCGAGGCCGAGCAGCCGCATGACCATACTGGTGACCTGCGCCTTGTCCGCGCGGCCGGAGCCGGTGACGGCCGCCTTGACCTCACTCGGCGTGTGGAACACGACCGGCAGCCCCCGTTTGGCCGCGGCGAGCGCGACGACTCCGCCCGCCTGCGCGGTGCCCATCGCGGTACGCACGTTGTGCTGCGCGAAGACCCGTTCCACCGCGACGGCCTCGGGTTTGTAGCGATCCATCCACCGCTCGGCGGCGTCGGAGATCCCCAGCAGGCGTACGGGAAGGTCGGCATCGGGCGGCGTCCGCACGACGTCGACGGCCACGGCGCGGACGGTGCGGCCCGTGCCGCCGTCGACCACTCCGAGACCGCACCTGGTCAGACCGGGGTCGACCCCGAGTACCCGCACGCGTTTCCTCCGCTTTCCGGCTGTTACGGCGAACATCAGTTCGAGTGTGAGGCTACCCCGGGGAAGGAGACGGCAAGATGGAGACATGCCGAGCCCTGCCGACTTCACCGCACATCTGGGTCTCCAGCCGCTGCCCGTGGAGGGCGGCCGATGGGCGCAGAGCTGGCGCGACGAGACCGCTTCGGCGATCTACTACCTGCTGGTGACCCCGGAAACCTCCGCTCCGCACCGGTTGGACCGGCTGGAGATCTACGCCCACCACGCGGGCGCCCCGGTGCGGATGCTGCTGCTGTATCCCGACGGCCGGATCTCCCGGCCGGTGCTGGGTCCGGACGTCGCCGCCGGTCAGCGTCCTCAGGTGGTCGTGCCCGCCGGGGTCTGGCAGGCGTCGGCGAGTACCGGTGAGTGGAGCCTGGCCGGGACCGTCGTGGTGCCGCCCTATACGGACGACTGCGTGGAGTTCCGGTCCGCCGCGGCTTTGGCCGCGGAGTGGCCGGAGGCGGCGACCGACCTCGCGCCCTGGCTGGCGTGAGCCGACCGTCAGGTGCGCCCCCGGCGCCCGTCCAAGTGCCGTCCAAGTGCCGTCCAAGTCCGTGAAGGCCTCCTTGAGGGACCATCGGTCTAGTTGGTCGTGAGTGGTAAGTGATGTTAGAACGTCACTTACCACTCACGACCCACGCGGACCAGGGTCCCTCAAGGAGGCCTTCGCGGACTTGCGACTCGCGCTCGCGAGATCAGGAACACTCAGGGGCCGTCGACGCCTGGGGTCCAGCTCTCCGGGTCACCGGATTCGGTCAGTACCGGCTGGTACCGCGCGAAGCCATCCGGAGCGTCCGGGTGCCACGGGAAGTGCCCGTCCGGCGTGGCGACGATCAGCTGCAGCGCCGGGAAGTCCCCGTCCGGGTAGATCAGGAACGCGCTCCCGAAGTACTCGGGATAGTGCCCCTTCGCGACCCGCTCGAAGACCACCGCCGCGCCGTCGAAGAAATCGTCGTAGCGCCTGCCGACCTCGAAGATCTCGCCGTTGGCCGCACGGTCGACGTAGGCGTCGAGCAGGACCGGCCCCATATGCTCGGGCAGTCCGATCACGACCGCTTCCGCGACACTGTGCAGCGCCCACGCGCACGCCGTGAAGCAGAAGTTCGCGTCGTTCTCGTCGCCTTCGACCGCGATGACCGCGTTCCCTCTGGCCTGCGCCTGCGACTCGATCCACTGGACGAGTTCGGTTTCTTCGGCGGTGAGGGCGTCGGCTTCGAAGGTCGTCACGCGCGACATTCTGCCCCACGTCCGCGTCCGCACCTAGTCCCGGGACGGTTTTTCCCGGCATGGCGCGAAAAACGATCAGCCGACCTCGGCCATGACCTCGTCCGATACATGGAATCCGGCACAGTGCGTAAACGTTCTGCACGTCGCCACGAACGACCGTCAGCCAACCTCGGCCATGACCTCGTCCGATACATCGAAGTTCGCGTAAACGTTCTGCACGTCGTCGCAGTCTTCGAGGGCGTCGATGAGCTTGAAGACCTTCTTCGCGCCTTCGACGTCCAGCGGGACGCTGACCGACGGCAGGAACGTGAGATCCGCGGACTCGTACTCGAACCCGGCTTCCTGCAAGGCTTTCCGGACCGGGACGAGGTCGGTGGCCTCGGAGACGATCTCGAAGTTCTCGTCGAGGTCGTTGACCTCTTCGGCGCCCGCGTCGAGCACGGCCATGAGGACGTCGTCCTCGCCGGCGTCACCCTTGGGCATGATCACGACGCCCTTGCGGTTGAACATGTAGGAGACCGAACCCGGGTCGGCGAGCGAGCCGTTGTTCCGGGTGAGCGCGGTCCGGACCTCCATGGCGGCGCGGTTCTTGTTGTCGGTGAGGCATTCGATCAGCACGGCCACACCGTTCGGGCCGTAGCCTTCGTAGGTGATGGTCTGCCAGTCGGCGCCGCCCGCCTCTTCACCGGCGCCGCGTTTGCGGGCGCGCTCGATGTTGTCCTGCGGGACCGAGTTCTTCTTGGCCTTCTGGATGGCGTCGTAGAGCGTCGGGTTGCCGTCCGGGTCGCCGCCGCCGGTGCGTCCCGCCACCTCGATGTTCTTGATCAACCGGGCGAAGAGCTTGCCGCGCTTCGCGTCCAGGTTGGCCTTCTTGTGCTTCGTGGTGGCCCACTTGGAGTGGCCGCTCATCTCTCCTCCATCTACTCCTGCGCCCGCAGCCGGGCCGCAGAGTCCGTTTCTAAGCCTGCCGCACGAGGTCGACGAACAGCCTGTGCACCCGCTCGTCCCCCGTGAGTTCCGGGTGGAACGACGTGGCGAGTACCGCCCCCTGCCGGACCGCGACGATCCTAGCGGCCGCGTCGTCGGACCCCGGCATTTCGGGGACACTGGCGAGTACCTCGACCCCGTCGCCCGCCTTTTCCACCCACGGGGCGCGGATGAACACAGCGTGCACCGGGCCGCCTTCGACACCGGTGAAGTCCAGGTCGGCCTCGAACGAGTCGACCTGCCGCCCGAACGCGTTCCGCCGGACGACGACGTCGAGTCCGCCGAGTTGCCGCTGGTCAGGCCGCCCGTCGAGGGCCTGGCGGGCGAGCAGGATCATCCCTGCGCACGAGCCGAACGCGGGCAGGCCGTCCGCGATGCGGTCCCGCAGCGGTTCGAGCAGTTCGAAGGTCTCGAGCAGCCGCGACATCGTGGTCGACTCGCCGCCCGGCAGCACCAGACCGTCCACTTCGGACAGTTCGCTCGCGCGGCGCACCGGCAGCGCACGCGCACCGGCACGTTCCACCATCGCGGCGTGCTCCCGCACGTCACCCTGCAGTGCGAGCACGCCGACCACCGGCCGTGCCCCCGTCGTGATCGCCACCCGACCTCCCGAAAGACCTTCCCCCCAGCTTAGGCGCTTCGGGGAACGGCCAGGTCAGGGGACCCCGGCGAGCCGCAGCAGGGCGGCGGTCGCGGCTGCCGCGACGACGACCAGGGCGAACGGCGCCTTCCGCCAGGCGAGCACGCCGCCGACCAGGACCCCGGCGGGCCGGGCGTAGCCGGCGAACTCGTGCCCCTCGGTCAGCGCGGCGACCGCGACCAGTGCGGCCAGCAGGACGACGGCCGAACGCGCCATCAGCTTCTCGGCTTTCGGCGACACGGTCATCCGGGCTTTCAACACCGGTCCCGCGAACCGGAAGGCGAAGGTCCCGACGGCGAGCACGCCGCCCGCGATGATCAGTTCGAGCGGGTCCATCAGCGCACTCCTTCGGGTTCATGGCCGGCGGGCTCCTTCGCGGCCACCCCGGCCAGCACGCCGACCAGGGCGAGCAGCACCGGCAGCCCGGCGGGCAGGAACGGGGTCGTCGCCAGCGCGACGGCGACGCCCACTAACACCGGCAACCGGGTGGCACGGTCCTTGAGCGACGGCAGGACCAGGGCGAGCAGCACCGCCGGGAAGGCCGCGTCGAGGCCGAAGGCGTCCGTGTCGCTGATCGCCGTCCCGGCGTACGCGCCGGCGAGGACACCGGCGTTCCAGCACACGAACAGCCCGATCCCACATACCCAGTACGCGGCACGACGACGGCTCTCGTCGCGCTGGGCCAGGGCGAACGCGACCGATTCGTCGATCATCAGATGGCTGCCGACGAGCCTCGACGACCACCGCTTCCCCAGGACGTCGCCGATCGCGAAGCCGAACGGCAGGTGGCGCGCGTTGGCCAGCAGGCCCGCCGCGACGGCCGCGACCGGACTGCCGCCGGCGGCGATGATGCCGACGAACATGAACTGCGAGGCGCCGGCGAAGACCAGTACCGAAAGCAGCATCGGCGCCCAGATCGGGAAGCCGGAGCTCACCGCGATCGCGCCGTAGGAGAGGCCGACAATGGTGTCGGCGAGGCAGACCAGCCCGATGTCACGGAGAAGATCGCGCCCCAGGACCTGAGTGGCTGTTCGCCATATCGAACGCATAGCATCTTACAATGAACGAATGCCTTACGTTCGTCAAGGCGAACGCAACGACCGATGGAGCGAACGCATGTCCCCGACCGCGTCCGATGGCGCACCTCTGGACGTCATCGCCACCTCCCTGCGCCGGGAACGCGCGCGTACCGGACTGTCCCTCACCGAGGTCGCCAAACGCGCGGGCATCGCGAAGTCCACGCTCTCCCAGCTGGAATCGGGGACCGGGAACCCGAGCGTCGAGACGATCTGGGCACTGTGCGTCGCGCTCGACATCCCGTTCTCGCGGGTGGTCGAGCCCGAACGCCCCCGCGTGCAGGTCATCCGCTCGGGCAGCGGGCCGACGGTCTTCGCCGAACACGCGGACTACGCCTGCACGCTGCTCAGCTCCTGCCCGCCCGGCGCCCGGCGCGACGTCTACCTGATCCGCGCCGAGCCAGGGAAACCGCGGCTTTCCGACCCGCATATGAGCGGGATCGTCGAACACATCGTCCTCAGCGCCGGCCGGGCCAAGGTCGGACCGCAGGACGATCCGGTCGAACTGCTGCCCGGCGACTACATCTGCTACCCCGGCGACGTCCCGCACATCTTCGAGGCGCTCGAACCGGGTACCTACGGCGTCGAGATCGCCGAATACAGCTAGACCGCCCCGAACAGCAAAGTCCCTCCACGGCTAGTCGCGCACCTCGGCGGGCTCGGCTTCGTCGGTGACGTCGGCGAGCCGCCAGCCGCCCTTCCGACGCAGCACGAAGACGTAGTAGGCGACCGAAAGCAGCGCGACCGCGGCGGTGACGATCAGGCTCGGGCGCCCCACCGCCGGGTCGAGCAGGTTCTGGTAGACGACGTACACCAGCACGGCCAGCGCCAGCACCGGAGCGACCGGGAACCACGGCATCCGGTACTTCGCGTGGGCGGTGGCCCCTGTGCGGCGGCCGACGATCGCGCCGACGCAGAGCGCCGCGTAGACGGCCACGATCGACGTACTCGTGACCACCAGCAGCAGTTTCGGGTCGACGAAGCAGAGCAGCGCGGCGACCAGGCCGGTGCCGACGGTGGCCGCCCACGGCGTCCCGAACTTCGGGTGCACCGCGGACAGCGCGCGGTTGACCGGCGACGGCCACGCCCGGTCGCGGCCGCTGCTGAACAGCATCCGCGAGCTGATCAGGACGATCGCCAGCACCGCGTTGATGATCGCGAGCGCGACGGCCAGGCCGAGCACGGTGTCGAGCGTGCCACCGCCACGCGAGTCGATGAAGTAGGACAACATGTTCCCCGAGGCGAACAAAGCGTTCAGATCGGGCGCGCCGAGCAGCACCGCGGTCACCGGGATCAGTTCGGCGAGCACCGTGATGCCGAGTGCGAACAGGATCGCGCGGGCGATCCCGCGCGAGGCGTCCTGGGTCTCCTCGCCGAAGTACACCGCCGAGCCATAGCCGTTGTAGGCGAAGATCGCGACCGACGTGGCGATCGCGATGGCGCCGACCGTCGCCGGGCTCCCGTCGGTGGCGACCGGATGGGCGAGCAGTTCGCTGAACGATCGCGCCGGGTCGATCAGCCCGAGCGCGCTGACCACGATCAGCGCGAGGATCTCGATGGCCAGGAAGACACCGGTCACCCAGGCGTTGAGCTTGATGTCGAACACCCCGACGACGGCCGCGACCACGCAGGTCACGGCGGCGATCACCGGCCCGGGCACCCCGGGCATCACGACGCCGAGATAGGTGCCGACGCCGAGCGCGATCACCGCGACGATCAGCACCTGCGTGATGATCATCAGGCCGAGTACGGCGAATCCCGGCAGCTTGCCGAGGGTGCGGGTGACGATCGCGTACTCGCCGCCCGCCAGCGGGAAGGCGGACGCGAGTTCGGCGTAGACGAAGGCCATGAACACGCCGACGACCGCGGCGGCCACGAAGCTGTAGAAGGCGCCCGTACCGGCGCCGGAGATCACTCCCGGCGCGATGATGAAGACCGACGAGGCCGGGCTGATCGCGGAGAGCGTGATGAGCAGCGTGCCGAGGGTGCGCAGACCGCGGCGTAGGGCGGGAGTGGACACGGCCGACCTCCTACAAGGTGGGTTCCTTGAATCTCCTTCGAAGAACTGTTGAGCACGCATCAAAGGCCCTTCACGGTGTGACGTCAAGACCTGATTCGGATCAGGCCTTGCGTTTTTTGAACAAGGTTCGAAGAATGAGGGGATGGCAAGACCGAGCAAGGCACCGGAGCGACGGGCCGAACTGATCGAGGTGGCCCGACGCGCCGTCCTCGACCGAGGCGTGCTGAACCTGCGGCTGCGGGACATCGCCGAGGGCGCGGGCTTGTCGTCCGGTTCGGTCCTGTACTACTTCCCCACCCTCGCGGACCTGCTGCAGGAGGTGCAGCGCGAGGCGGTGGCCCGCTTCTGCTCGGCGAGGGAACAGGCCGCGGCGGCGAAGACGGAACCGGCCGAGCGGCTGCGCTCGATGATCCGCAGCGGCCTGCCCACCGGTCCGGACGACGAACTCTGCGGGCTGCTCTACGAGCTCGGCACGATCGCCCGCCGCGATCCGGTGTACGCCGCCCGGCACATCACGCTCTACGAGCAGCAGGTGGGGATCTACACCGGCATCCTCGAAGCGGGCGCGGCCACCGGCGACTTCACCCTGACCGCGGACGCGGTGTCGATCGCGCGGAACCTGGTCGCGCTGGAGGACGGCTACGGCCTGCACCTCACGCAGGCCGTGCCGACGCTGGAAACCGCGACGGCCGAAGCGATGTTGCTGTCCTACGCCCGCACCGCCACCACGAATCCCCTGGAGGAACGTTCATGACCCGCGCCCGTGACCTGGGTGTCCCCCTGCCCGGCCGGACCGGCGAGCACAACGCGCTCACCGACGTCCCCGGCGTCGAGATCGGCTACACGACGCTCGTCGAAGGCGAATCCGTCCGCACCGGCGTCACCGCCGTCCTGCCGCGCGGGCGCGAGGACTTCGCCGTGCCGTGCGCGGCCGGGACGTACGCCCTCAACGGCAACGGCGAGATGACGGGCACCGCGTGGCTCGCCGAGACCGGGTCGCTGACGCTGCCGGTCCTGATCACCTCCACGCACGCCGTCGGCCCGGCCCATCGCGGCGTGATCGACTGGGTGGCGCGCGAACGGCCCGACGTCGCGGCCGAATGGCTGCTGCCGGTGGTCGCGGAGACCTGGGACGGCTACCTCAACGACAGCATCGCGCCGACCATCCACGGTGGACACGCGATCGCCGCGATCGACGCCGCGCGGACCGGTCCGGTCGACGAGGGTTCCGTCGGCGGCGGCACCGGGATGACCTGTTACGGCTTCAAGGGCGGCACCGGCACGGCGTCCCGCGTCGTGTCCTACGGCGACGACGAGTACACCGTGGGAGCGTTGGTGCAGGCCAACTTCGGCTCACGCCGCGAGCTGACCGTCGCCGGTCGGCCGGTCGGGCTGGAACTGGGCGACGACAATCCGATGGAGGAGGCCTGGGCGGCACCGGCCGGGGCGGGATCGGTGATCGTCCTCGTCGGCACCGATGCTCCCCTGCTGCCAGGACAGTGCACGTCGCTCGCGCGCCGGGTCCCGCTCGGCCTCGCCCGCACCGGTACCGCGGGCTCGCATTTCTCCGGCGACCTGTTCCTCGCGTTCAGCACCGCGAACCCGGGCGCGCTGACCAGCCGGTTCCCGCGGACCGAGGAGGCGGAGTACGAAAGCCTGCGGTTCGTGCCGTGGGGCAGGCTCGACCCGTTCTTCGAGGCCGTGGTGCAGGCGACCGAAGAGGCGGTGCTCAACGCGTTGTTCGCCAACCAGGAGATGACCGGCCACCGAGGGCACCGGGTCCCCGCGTTGCCGAAGACCCCTTGGCTCGGCTGAGGGTCAGGAACCGGCCAGGGCACCCAGCAGCCGGTCGCAGGCGGCCGCGCTGCTGCGGTTGCCCGTGCCGGTGAACTGCGACGAGGCACCGGTCAGCGCCTTCGTGGCGGCCTGCCGCTCCCCCAGCGTCGTGTAGGTGCGCCCGATGTCGAGCCGGACCTGCGCCGCGCAGTGCCCGTCGGACAGCGCTTCGAGCAGTTCGAGTGCCCGTCGCAGGCACGACAGCGCGCCACGCGGGTCTTGGCGCCGCAGGTGCAGCTGTCCTTGCCTGCGCAGGACGAGCGCCATCCGGTGCGGGTCGTCCAGTTCGGCACAGAGCCGCCAGGCCGCGTCCAGTTCCGCCTCGGCCTCGTCGAGCAGGCCGAGTTCCGTGCTCGCGACGGCGTGCGAAGTGTGCAGGTGCGCCATGCCGAGCACGTCGCCGATCCCGGTGAAGATCGCCAGCGCGCGTTTCGCCGTCGCCCTCGATTCCTCGGGGCGCCCGATGGACCGGGAGACGACGCAGAGCCCGGTCAGCGCCCTGGCGCTTCCGGCGGGGTCGCCGATCCGCTCGCTGATCCGGTACGACTCGTCGAGTGCCTTGGCCGCTTCCCGGTAGTCGTCCCAGTAGAGGTGGATCTGGCCGATTCCACGCAGGAGGGCGGCTTCCCCGCGTGCGCTGCCCGACGCCCTCGCCGCGTCCAGCGCGCGCCGGTGGCAGCGCGACCACTCCGCGTACAGGCCACCGTGGTCGAAGTACGACGCGGCCACGACGGCGATTTCCCAAGCCAGTTCACCAAGTCCGGCGTCGGCGGCTTGGGAGACCGCGGCCTCCAACGCGGGATGCTCGGTCTGGAACCACGCAAGCGGTTCGGGCACCGGCGTTTCGCCGAGCGGTGTGCGGACGGCGTCGCCGGGTTCGGGCCGGAGGACGCTGCTGGGCAACCGTTGCGCGACCTTCTCCGCGAGCCAGAGCCAGCCGCCGAGCGTCCGTTCGACGGCGTCCGCGCGTTCGTGTTCCGGCTCGGCGGCGACCTCCTCGATCGCGAAGGCGCGCAGGAGGTCGTGCACCCGGTAGCGGGGTGCGCCCGCTCCCCGCGAGACCGGTTGGATCATGTGCCGGCGCCTCAGGTCTTCGAGCGCGCCGTCGGCGGAATCGGGCTCGCCGCCATCGGCCAGAGCGGCGGCCCAGGCCGGGAAATCGGCCGCGGGCAGGAGACCCAGCCTGCGGAAAAGGCGCTGCCGGCCCGGCGCGAGCTGCCGGTAGCCGAGGGCGATACTGCCGCGGACGGCGAGATCCCCGGCCCGCAGCCAATCCAGCCGCTTCCGTTCGACGGAGAGTTCGCCGGCGACGTCGGCGAGTTTCCAGCCGGACCGGTCGCCGATCCGGCTGCCGACGATCCGCAGTGCCAGCGGGAGACCACCGCAGTGGTCGAGAACCTGCCGGGCGGCGACGGGATCCTCGTCGACGTCGGCGAACCTGGACAGCAGGGCGGCCGCGTCGCCGGGCGGCAGGACGTCGACCGGGACCCGGCGGCCGAGTTCGAGGCCGTCCAAGGCGAACCGGCTGGTGACGAGCACCGCGCAACCGCCACCGGCGGGCAGCAACGGCCGCAGCTGTGCCTCATCGGCGGCGTCGTCGAGCACGAGCAGGACCCGGCGGCCATGGACCAGGCTGCGGAACAGGCAGGCGCTCTCGTCGACGTCGGCGGGGATCGCGTCGGACGGGACGCCGAACGCGCGCAGGAACCCGGCGAGCACCGCCTCCGGTGACCGCGGTTCGTTCGTGGTGCCGCGCAGGGCGGCGAACAGCCTGCCGTCCGGGTAGGCGGCGGCGACCCGGTGCGCGAGCCGGATCGCCAGCGCGGACTTCCCGATCCCGCCGGCGCCGGTGAGCAGCAGGACACGTGGTGCTTCGTGGTCCTCGTCCAGTCCGGCCAGCAGCTCCGCGACCAGCGCGTCCCGGCCGACGAAGTCCGGGATACCCGGCGGAAGCTGACTCGGCACCGAGCGCTCGCGGCAGGCGTGGTACTCACGGGCCGTCATCCCCGGGCCGTCACGCAGGATCTCGCACTGCAGCGCGCGGATCGCCGGGGACGGTTCGACGCCCAGCTCGTCGACCAGCCTGCGGCGCCACTTCCCGTAGACGTCGAGTGCTTCGGCCATGCGGCCCGCCCTGGCGAGCGCGGTCATCAGCTGACCGCAGGTCCGTTCGCGGTACGGGGAGGCGGTGAGCATCGCACGCAGTTCGGGTACCAGGCGATCGTGCTCGCCGAGCCCGAGTTCGGCCTCCGCCAGGTCCTCCAGCACCGAAAGCCGCCGGTCCTCCCAGCGGGCGACGACCTCGGCGGGGACGGGAACCCCGGCGAGCATCGGCCCGCGCCACAGTTCGAGCGCGTCCCGGAACCGCTGGGCCGCTTCGCGATGGGCTTCGCGGGCGAGCAGTTCGCGCCCCTGCGCGGCCAGGCAGGTGAACCGGCCCGTGTCGGTCTCCTCCGCCCGCGCGTCGAGCAGATACGCCGTGCCCTTGGTCAGGATCGGCTGGTCGCCGCGCGGCGAGCGCAGGCCACGCCGGAGCCCGGAGATCAAGCCCTGGACCTGCACCTTCGCGGACGCGGGCGGGGTGTCGCCCCAGAGTCCGTCGATGATCCGGTCGCAGGGGACCAGGTGACCGGCCTCGACGAGCAGCATCGCGAAGACCCGGCGTGCCTGTGGTGCGCCGAGTGGCAGGTTCACGCCCTTCCACTCGGCGGCGGGCTCCCCCAGCAAACGGTAGAAACGTTCCCCTGTCCCCATGACGCCCCCTTCATTGTGACATCTAAAAGAAGAGTGTCACAGCTTGCCGGGCCTTGGCGACCGTTCGCGTCATACGATCGAGGGAATCGCTCGCTGATCATCCGTGCTCGCGGCGAGTCAGCGCGAGCAGTTCGTCGAGCACCTCCTCCGGACCCCCGTAGGTCAAGTGCGAGACGGCGAACATGACCGCGACCACGCGGGCCCAGGCGAACAGCCGGTCCTCGTCGAGCCCGCACGCGGCGGCCACCGTCCGGCACCGGGCCTCGACGCCCTCGTGCCCGGCACCGGAGACGACGTAATCGACGGCGTCGAAACACGGATCGCCCACGCACGCCTTCGGATCGATCGCGACCAGACCGCGGGCCGGGCCGCCGTCGAGGGCGTTGCCGAGGTGCAGGTCGCCGTGCAGCAGCACGCGGGTGGACTGGGTGTCCAGCAAGGTCTCGCACCGCCGGATGGCCCGCTGCCACGTGTCCTGCCCGATCCGGGCGCCGACGACCGGATCGGCCAGCCTGCGGCCGATCCGGGCGAAGGACTCGTCGAATCTCCCGCGCAGGTCCGACGGCCATCCCCCCGGCACGGGCACCGCGTGCAGCGCGGCGAGCAGCTCGCCCCACTGCCGCGGCAAGGACGCCCGCGGCAAGTCCTCGGCGACGGTGCCGGGCAAGACCTCCTCCAGCACCATCGCCCCGGCGTCCGCGTCGGCGGCCAGCACGGACGGCACCCGTCCCGACGGCGCGAACACCCGCAGCATCTCGACCTGCTTGGTCAGCAGGACCTGGTCCGGGCTGAGCTTGAGAACCGCGGGTGTCCCGTCGGGCCATCGGCAGCGGAGGACGACCGAGGAGGCGCCGCTGTCGAAGAGTTCGCCGAGCACGAAGCCCCATCGCGAGGCCAGCTTGGCGGCTTGGGCCGGGACGTCCCCGAGCCACGCCTCGGCCTCCGCGCCGAAGCGGCCCACCAGGCGCGCGCGGATGTCCTCCCTGTCCATACCGATTGGTTGATCCATATCGGACAGCTTGCCCGACGTGCCCGGAAACGCCATCCCGATGACGAGGGGCAAATTCCGTATCCAGCGGCCGGTCGGTCACCTCGGTTCGAATCACGTCGTCGGGCTTGCCCGCCCCGATGAAAAGAAGCGGTTCACTGCCGAATCCACACGCCAAGGGACTGTTCCGCCGAAGGAGTGTAATCGTTATCCCGTCGTTGCGACGCGGTTCAGGGCGGCGGTAGCGTGAAAAAACAAGCCGAAGTGAAAAAATCCGGGGATGCGACTCAGGGGGTTTGAGAATGAGCGCCCGCGCTCGGCCGACAAACGTCATTTGGGATGTCACCTACGCATGTCCATTGCGTTGCGTCCATTGCTACTCCGAATCCGGACGACGACCGACTCGCCAATTGAGCCTGAGCGAACAATTGCGGGTAGTGGACTCGATTATCGAGCTTCAGCCGGAGATGGTGGCACTGGCGGGCGGTGAACCGCTCGTGGTGAAGGGCATATTCGAGGTCGCGAGCCGCTTGTCGCAAGCCGGTATTCACGTCGTGTGCTACTCCGGCGGGTGGCCGATGAAGCCGGACATGGTCGAGGAGCTGATGCGGTGCTGTGACACGGTGACGATCAGTCTCGACGGCCCGACAGCGCAGATACACGACCGGATCCGCGGTCGTGCCGGCTCGTTCGAGCGCGCCATGGAAGCCTTGCGGATGCTCGACGACGCGGTGATCGCCGACGGCCCGCCCGGCTTCGGGTTCGGCATCGACACCGTGGTGGTGCGCGGCAACTTCGACGTTCTCGAGCAGATGTGCACCTCGATCGCGCCCCGCTTCCCGGCACTGAAGTCACTCGATCTGGGCGCTGTCATCCCGGCGGGCCTGGCCAGCCGATCGGGATTCGTGGAGCACGAACTGCTCTCCGAGGCCCAGGTCGAGCAGATGGGCAGCGCCGCGTGGGCCCGGCACCTGCAGTCACTCGCGCCGCCGTCGGTGACCGTCACCTGCACGGACAATCTCGACCTGCAAATGAATCCGCGCCAGGGGACCGACGACTTCTCGGCCATGCAGATCGAACCCGACGGCGAGGTGCGGGCGATGCCAATCTACGAAGGTACCGTCGGCAGCCTCCTCGACGAGTCCGGCGACACCTTGTGGAATCGTGCGATCGAACGATGGAATCATCCCTTCGTCACCGAGACCCTTTCTCCTGTACGCACGGTCCGGGAATGGGCCGAGGCGACCCGGCGCATCGACTACCATTTCGGATCGGAAGCCGTACGCGCCCGCATCGACCGTCGCCCGCAATTCTCCGGGACACCCGGCTGACATCGCCGATTCCCTCTGGTTTACCCGATTCCGTCACGGAGAAAAGGAGGTGAACGACCATGGCTTACTGGCCCCCCACGAAGGTCTCCCACTGACCCTGTCAGTGCTCATGACCGAGAAGCGCGATGCTCCCGCCTCCTGGCGGGAGCATCGCCACGGTGATCTGGGAGTCGGATGCGAGCGTATCGGCATTTGTTCGGGTTTCGTGGCGTGCCCCGGTTGGTACTGGCGCTGATCGCGAGCAGGCTGGCGGCACCGATCCTCAACCTCGGCATGCTGCTGGCCCTTGTTTCCACGCACGGCTCGTACGCGGTCGGCGGCGTGGCCCTGACCGGGTTCTCGATCGCGCTCGCGGTCTGCGTACCGCTGTCCGGACGGTTGGTGGACCGGTTCCACCCCCGCCCTGTCCTGCTGGGAGTACTCGCCGTGCACGCCCTCGCCTACGCGGCGGCGGTGACCGGTATGGCCCGGCAAGCGCCCGCCTGGATGCTCGTCTGCGCGGCCGTCGCCTTGGGGGCGAGCACGCCGCCGTCGGCACCGGTCATCCGGTCCACCTGGCCCGCGATCGTTCCCGCCGAACACACCCGGACCGCCTACGCCCTGGACGCGGTGCTCAACGAAGTCATGGTGGTGACCGGGACACTGCTGGTCTCGGCCCTCGTCGCGCTCGCCTCCCCCGTCGCCGCCGTGGCGGTGGCCGGGACGTGCACGGTCCTCGGGGTGCTGATCCTGTCGACGGTGCCGACACTGCGGACGAAGGCGGGTACCGGGTCGACCGGTGAGGTATCCGGCTCCCGCCGTGTCCTCGGCCCCCTTGCCGACGGACAGGTCCGGGTACTCCTGGGGATCACCGCCTGCGACATGCTGGCGTTCGGCTGCATCGTCGTCGGGGTGTCCGCCGCGGCCGCGTCGGGCGGGGCCCCTGGCCTGTCCGGTGTACTGCTCGGCGCCTATTCGGTGGGCGCGGTGGTCAGCGCGCTCGGGTACGGCGTGCGGCAGCGAGAAGGCCGCCCTCGCCGTCAGCTCGTCACCTTCCACGCCGCGTCCGCCGTGCTGCTCCTCGCCACCGGGTCCGCGCCCGGACTTGTCCTGGCGGGTGCGCTCCTGCTCGCCGTGGGCCTGGTCAGTGGCCCCCGCGACACGCTGCACCAGATCGTGCTCGGTGCGGTGGCCCCGCACCGGCAGCGGACCGAGGCGTTCGCTTGGATGAGCACCTTCATGTGGGTGGGCAACGGCATCGGCACGGCCCTCGCCGGACAGCTCGTGACCTGGAGCGAGGGCAGCCACACCACGACGTTCCTGGCCGCCGCGACCGCCGCCGCCACCGCCGCGGCGTTCTCGTTGTTCCTGCGCTCCGCCCTTCGGACCGGCGCGACCACCTCTCCTACCTCGGCCGCGTCCGCGCGGTAGTCCGCGACACCACTGGGAGGAACGACCCATGAACGGCCACCCGAACAGAACGCGTCGTCCCGGCCGGACGCTGTCCTCGCTGGCTGTCAGCGCCGTCCTGCTCTCCACGGCCGCGACGACGGCACCCCCAGCCGCCGCGTCCGATCCGTGGTGGCTGGCGAAAGCGCTGGCCTCCGAGGTGACCGGCTCCGGGGCCTGGCACCAGCTGAACGCGATCTCCGCGGCGACGCTCGCACACGGTGGCAACCGCGTCTCCGGTTCCCCCGGCTACGACGCGGCCGCCGCGTACGTGACCAGGACCCTGACCGATGCCGGCTATCGCGTGCAGCGCCAGGAGTTCACGTTCCCGGACTACGAGATGATCGCGGAGACGGCGGCCGAAACGGCCCCGGTCAGCCGGGAACTGCACCCGCTGCTCGCCTACTTCTCCGTCTCCACCCCCGAAACCGGTATCTCCGCCGCCCTCGCCGAACCGGCGGGAAGGACGACCGGGTGCACGCCGGAGGACTACACCGGCGGCGCCGTCACCGGCAAGATCGTGCTCGTCGACGCCGGGGGCTGTGCCACCTCCCTCAAACAGGGCATCGCCGCCGACGCCGGCGCGGCCGCGATGGTGATGAACGTCGACTACACCAATCCCACCATGAACATCCGGCATCGGATCGTGCCGCCCGAAAACGCGCGCATCCCCACCGCCACCCTCACCCGGGCCGAGGCCGAAGCACTGAGAACCGACGCCGCCCAAGGCGAAGTCACCCTTCGCCTGGATCTGCGGAGCAGGCGGATCACCACCAAGGGATACAACCTCATCGCCGACACCCCGGCCGGGGCCGAAGCGGGCACGGTCGTCGTCGGGTCCCATCTGGACAGTGTCGACACCACACCCGGGATGAACGACAACGCCGCCGCGGCCGCGATGCAACTGGAGATCGCGCGACAGCTCGCCCGCCACACCGGCAAGATCAAGAAACGGGTCCGGTTCGCCTGGTGGGACGCCGAAGAGAAGGGTCTCGTCGGTTCCCAGTACTACGTGGAACAGCTCAGCCGACGGCAGCGGGACGAAACCGGTCTGTACCTGAACCTGGAGATGATCGGCTCCCCGAACTTCGCCCGTCAGGTCTACAATGGACATACACCCGGAGGGCCCGCACCCGCCGGGTCGGAACAGATCACGAAGACCATCAACGACTACTTCGCCGGGCAGAACCTTCCCACGGTCGGACTCGAACTCGACGACCGTTCGGACCACTCCCCGTTCATCAAGGCGGGCATCCCCGCCGGAGGCGTCAACGCCGGGGCGGAGGCCCTCAAGCCGGCGGAGTGGGTCCCCTTGTTCGGCGGGACCGCGGGGGAAATGCTCGACCACTGCTATCACCAGCGGTGCGACACGCTCGACAACGTCAACCGGACCATCCTCGACCAGTTCGGCCGGGCCATCGCCTGGACCACCGGACGCTACGCCGTCGCGTCCCACTCGCGGAACGCGGCGACGAACTCGTCGGGCGCGTCGGACTCCACGTAGGTGCCGGCGCCCTCGACGATCACGGTCTTGTGGCCGGGGAAGGCCGCTTGCAGACGTTCGCGTTCCTGGGTCCGGAAGGCGATGTCCTTGTCACCCCACACGATCAGTGTCGGCAGGTGGGCGACGTCGGCGAGACCGGCCTCGACTTCGGCGAAGAAGGCCCGGCTGCCGCGGACCCGGCGGGGGAACACCGCGGAGGCAAGGCGCCGCTCCGGGGTTTCCATGGCCTGCCGGTAATGGGCCATCTCGGATGCGTCCGGCTTCCGCCGCCGGTGTCCTGAAGGGATGAACAGGTTGACGACGAAGTTCAGCCGCCGGGCCAGAAAACGACCGGGAGGGCCGCCGAAGAAACGGGAAAAGTACTCGAAATGAAGGACGCCGTCGACCGGCCAGGCCCAGGTGTTGGCGAGCACCAGCCGTTCGAAGACGTCCGGCCGCCGCTGCGCCGCGGCCAGGCCGATCATGCCGCCCCAGTCCTGCCCGACCAGGGTGACTCCCTCGAGGCCGAGCGTGTCGACGAACGCGGTGACCACGTCCGCGTGCTCCTCGGGCAGGAAACCATAGCCGGGCTTGGACGTCGAGAGCCCGAAACCCGGGTAGTCGAGGGCGACACACCGGAAGTCCTCGCGCAGCGCGCGGATCACGTCGCGCCAGAGGAACGACCAGGTCGGATTGCCGTGCAGGAACAACAGCGTGGGACCTGATCCCTCGTCGACGTAATGGACGGTGTTCCCCTCGATGTCGACGAAGCGGCTGTCGAACGGGAACAGGTCGTCGTCGACCCAGGCGGGCCGCACGCTCTTGGTCGTATCGGCCATGACGGCCCCTCTCGGCTCGCGTAGACTTGAGTTTGTCAAGCACGCTTGAGAAGGTCAAGTGGAAGGACACGATGCGTAGCTACGGCCAGTACTGCGGACTCGCCCGATCCCTCGAGGTCGTCGGCGATCGGTGGAACCTGCTCATCGTCCGCCAGCTGCTCATCGCCCCGGCGCGCTACCGGGACCTGATCGACGGCCTCCCCGGCATCGCGACCAACCTCCTCGCCGACCGGCTCCGCGACCTCGATGCCTCGGGGGTGATCGAGCGGCGCCTGACCGGCGAAGGCAGCGTGGTCGAGTACGCCCTCACACCGTGGGGTGCCGAGCTGCGCCAGCCGATCGAGAGCCTGATCCGCTGGTCCACCCCGCTCCTGGTCCGCGGCCCCGACGGCGACTCCTTCCGCCCCGAGTGGCTCGCCCTCGCCGTCCCCGCCCTGCTCGACGCCCGGATCAAGGTCCGCACCCCGGCGACGATCGGTCTCGAGATCGGCGGGCCGCCCTTCCGGCTCCGCGCGACCGGCTCCGGTTTCGAGGTCGGCCCGTACGAGGGCGACGACGTCGAAGCCACCCTCCGCGCCGACCCGGCCTGCGTCCTCGGCCTCGCCGCCGGCGCCCTCACCCTCGACGACGCCCGCGCGCTCGGACTGGTCGAGATCGGCGGCGACGAGTCCGTCGTCCGCGCCCTGTTCACGCCCGCGTGACTTCTCGTCCGCGCTACTGGGCAGGCACCCGGGCTTCGGCGCGGTGCACGCGGAGCCGCCTACCTGCCCGCCGGGCCCGCTCGGCCCACACGCCACGACCGGCCTTCAGCATCTGCTCGGTCCGGTAGTCGACCTCGGCCAGCATCCCGGCAAGCAGAACGTCGTTGCTGTTCATCATGGTTTCCCCTCAGGAATTCACTACCTCGTCGGTAGTGACCAGATTCGTCCTGAGGGGTGTCTCCCGGCATCGGGTGATCACCCAAGCCTGACCGCCGGTCGACCCCTTACTCCCGCAAATTCCCTGCTCGAAGGCCGTAAGGGGCGGTCATACCAGGCCGAATCCGGCGGTCAGGGGCCCGTAGAGAGTACGCACGTAAGAGTCCGTGAGGTGATTGTCCCGGTACACCACCACGTTCCCGACGACAGCCGGGCACACGTCGCCGGCGCAGAGCCATGGAGTCAGGTCGACGACCGTCGAGCTCGGTACACGTTCGGCGGCCTCCACCAGGGGATCCTTGTCCGGGCCGAACGCGACCCCCAGCGCGGTGTCGCATTCGCCGTGTCGGCCGGGGTTGCCTTCCAGGCAACGCGGGGTGTTCTTGGCGGGCCGGGGCACGTCGCGGATCACCCCGGTCCGGATACCGGCGGCCGAGATACGCCGCAACATGGCCTCGTAACCGTCCACGATCTGCGCACGCGACTCCCACCGCCATCCCAGATCCTTGTCATAGGACTCAGGGGACATGGCCGAGGTGACCACGAGTGCTGGCTTCAAGGCGAGGATTCCGGCGAGTTCGAGTTCGTTCTGGTCGGAGCAGACGGTGAGACCGGACGGCGCGACGGCGTTGAAGGGACAGCCGTTGCGCAGCATCATCTTCACCCGCCACTCGGGATGATCGCGTACGAACCGCGCGAACACCGTACTGAACATCGCCGCGTGCGAGTCGCCGACCAAGACGATCGTCTTCGGCGCGGTCGCCGTGCCGTACGTGCACTTGTCGCCGGTAGGCGGCCAGTTCTCGATGTCGTAGGTGCCGCAGCTGACGGTCTGGTCCTTCAGCGGCCAATCCTGTGCCGCCACGGCCGGGTCCGGGGTCAGCGGGAAACCTTCCGGCGCCGCTCTCGGGTTGTCCCTGTCCAGCGCGAGGGCGCCCGGGTGGTTTTCGTCGAGGCTGGTGGCCGACGCGAGGCGATCGAGTTCCGCCGAGGCGTACTGCCACGGTACCGTCGCGGCGACCGCCGTCACCGCGACCAAGGCCGCTCCGAGCAGGTAGGCACTGCGGAGCCGGGGCATGCGGAACCGGAACAGCGGGGACGCCGCCCTCCCACCGCGGAAGGCGTCTTCGACCACGTGTTTGGACACCATGGCCAGCGCCAGGCTCAGTACGAGGGCACCCGCCGCCTGCCGCCGCGTCAGCTCCGTATTACCCGTCAACTGCAGGGCCACCACGATGACCGGCCAGTGCCAGAGGTACAGGCTGTAGGAGATGTCGCCGAGGTAGCGCAGCGGCCGGAGACCGAGCACGACCGCGGTTTCCGGGCGGGCCACTCGCTGGTCCGGGGCGACGACCCCGGCCAGCAAAAGGCCGACGGTGCCCAGCGTCGGCAGGAGGGCGACGTAGCCGGGGAACGCCATCGCGGTGGTCAGCAGGAACGAACCGACCACGACCGCGGCCATCCCGCCCCAACCGAAGATCAGCCGGACCCCACCCTTGAGACGGATCCGGTGGACGGTCATCGCGGCGAGCCCGCCGAGGCCGAGTTCCCACATACGGGTGGGCGTCACGAAATAGGCACGGCCGTGGTCGAGTTCGCTGTAGACCACCGAGAACACGAACGACGCGGCGGTGACGAGGGCGACCGCCGTGACGGCGTGGCTGGCGGCCTTCGGACCGGCGCGGTGGGCCAGACGAGCGCAGAACAGCAGGACCAAGGGGATGACCAGGTAGAACTGCTCTTCGACGCTGAGGGACCAGAAGTGCTGGACCGGTGACACGGCGGCCGTGGCATGGGCGTAGTCGGCGGCCTTGGCCGCCAGCGCCCAGTTCTGGACATTCAGCGCGGAGGTGAGGACGTCGCTCATGATGGCGGGCCAGCGCGAGATCGGCAGGACCAGCCACGTCACGAGCACGGTGCTCAGCAGGACGACCGACGCGGCGGGTAGAAGACGCCGGATGCGGCGAGCATAGAACTCGCGCAGGCGAATGGTCCCGGTGCGGCGTAGTTCGCCAGTGAGGGTGCCGATGATGAGGTAGCCGGAAATGACGAAGAAGACGTCGACACCGACGAAGCCGCCGGGCAGCCATTCCGGCCGAAGGTGGTAGACGATCACCAAACCGACCGCCAGCGCACGCAACCCCTGGATATCCCGGCGCTGGACAGGTGGCTTCGCCGAGACCGCTCTCAGCGGAGCCGTCTCTTCGACCTGCGTGGGCGCCATCGCTACAACCTGATCCCGTCGCTCCGGCCGCGCTGGGGCGATGACGGCCACTCACACAAGAGAGTAGAACGTCGGGTCGAAGACCTGCGCCCACCCTCCCGAGCCCAGAAAAATCACCGTTGTCCCAGCGAGTCCAAGAAGACCCCGGGCAGGCACGCCTGCGCCGGGGTCCGTGGTGGGAGATGCCGCAGTCCGGCCGCACCATCGCTCACCGTCGATACCGATCAGCCGAGGAAAAGCGACGATCGCGCGCTTGTCACCAGCCGCGCTCGGAGAGACGGTGAGGCTCAGGAACATCGTCGACGTTGATGCCGACCATCGCTTCGCCCAGACCGCGCGAAACCTTCGCGATGACGTCCGGGTCGTCGTGGAACGTGGTGGCCTTGACGATCGCCTCGGCGCGCTGTGCCGGGTTGCCGGATTTGAAGATGCCGGAGCCGACGAACACGCCCTCGGCGCCGAGCTGCATCATCATCGCCGCGTCGGCCGGGGTCGCGATACCGCCGGCGGTGAACAGCACGACCGGCAGCTTGCCCTTCTCCGCCACCTCCTTGACGAGGTCGTACGGGGCCTGGAGTTCCTTCGCCGCAACGTAAAGCTCGTCCTCGGGAAGCGAGGAGAGACGACGCAGCTCCGCACGGATCTTGCGCATGTGCGTGGTCGCGTTCGAGACGTCGCCGGTGCCGGCCTCGCCCTTGGAGCGGATCATCGCCGCGCCCTCGTTGATGCGGCGCAGCGCCTCGCCGAGATTGGTGGCACCACAGACGAAGGGCACCGTGTAGGCCCACTTGTCGATGTGGTTCTCGTAGTCGGCCGGGGTCAGCACCTCGGACTCGTCGATGTAGTCGACGCCGAGCGACTGCAGCAGCTGGGCCTCGACGAAGTGACCGATGCGGGCCTTCGCCATCACCGGGATCGAGACGGTGTCGATGATGCCGTCGATCAGATCCGGGTCACTCATCCGGGCGACGCCGCCCTGGGCGCGGATGTCCGCGGGGACCCGCTCGAGCGCCATCACCGCGACGGCACCGGCGTCTTCGGCGATCTTCGCCTGTTCGGCGGTGACCACGTCCATGATCACACCGCCCTTGAGCATCTCCGCCATGCCGCGCTTGACCCGGGCGGTGCCGGTGAGCGTGGTGGCCGTGTTCGTGGACTCGTCAGACACTGCTGGACCTTTCGGAAAGCGCACTGGGTGGTGTGACGTTCCGAGCGTAGGCCGCTTTTGGACCTCTCAAGCAGGCCATTCCGAGACGATCTCAGCAGTCCACTGGGTCATCTACCGCGCACCGACCACGCAAGTCGGCACCTCTCGTGTGGAGGGGACTAGGGAGCGAGGCCTTGTTCGAAGGCGAAGACGCCGTCCGGGTCGTATTTCCGGGCGACCCGGCGCAGTCGCGGCAGGCTGTCGCCGTAGTACGCCTCCGCCCAATGCGGCATCTCCGCGTCGATGTAGTTGATGTACCCGGCCGGTCCGTATTCGCGGCCGAGTTCGTCGCGGACCCGCCCGATCGTCTGCCGCGCGTACGCCTCGCCGCCGTCCAGGCCGCGTGTGATCTGGATGCTGCCCAGCGCCGAGCGGTGCGGGAAACACGACTCGCTCGACGGGACCCGCGCGATCGCACCGCCGTAGGGGTCGACGATGGAGTACAGGTGCGGGTCGCTCGTCAGCAACGACGCCAGCGCGTCGGGATCCGGCACCGGATGGCTCAGGATCCTCGACGTCGAGACGTATTCGCCCCGCTGCGCCACGGCGGCGGGGAAGTTCGTCTCCTCGGCGAACATGCGCATGGTCGCCAGGTGGCCCTGCTCGGTGACGTCACGGGTGAGCGGCTGGGTGCCGACACGGCGGACGAGGTCGTCGATCAGGGGATTCAACTCCGCGGCGCGGCCGACGAAACACCCGCCGGTGTTGACGGCCTCCGCTCCGAGGCCCATCCCGGACCACAGTTCGTCCGGCATCGCGGGCTGCCACTCCTGCCAGGCCGCGACCAGATCGGCGAGGACGGCGGGCGGGAAGGTCAGGCCGTAGTTCGTCAGTGTCCTGGCGGCCGCCGTGCGGAAGGTGAACGACGTGACGATGCCGAAGTTGCCGCCGCCACCGCCGCGCAACGCCCACAGCAGGTCCGGCGCGGTCTCCGCCGACACCGGGCGAAGCTTCCCGTCCGCGCCGACGAGCCGTACGGACTCGACTCTGTCGCAAGTCAACCCGTACTTCCGGCCCAGGACGCCGATGCCGCCGCCGAGTGTCAGCCCGGCGATGCCGACCGTGGGGCAACTGCCCGCCGGCAACGCGCGTCCCGCCGCCGCCAGCGCCTCGTACACCTGACCGAGTTGCGCGCCCGCGCCGATCTTCGCGCGGCCGCCCGGCAGGATCTCGATCGCGGCCAGCCGGGAGAGGTCGACGACCAGTCCTTTGTCCACAATGGAGTAACCGGCGTAGCCGTGCCCTCCCGAACGCGCGGCGATCGGGATCCGGCACCGGGCCGCGAAATCGACACAGCGCCGGACGTCGTCCTCGTTCGCACATACTGCGACACCGTCGGGCATCCTGTCGTCGTACATACTGAAAAACCCGAGCCTGGCTTCGTCGTAGCCGGGTTCGCCGGGACGGTACAGCTCGCCTGCCAGTTCGGCGCGCAACCGCTCCCATTCACCGCCGCCGTCGGGAATCGCCCCCGGTACCGCGGCCAGCGCCGGAACCGCCCCGGCCAGCTTCAGGATCGTCCGCCTGTCGAGCTCCATCGCTCATCCCCCACCATCGGATCGGCCTCCGGGTGTCCGCCATCGAGCATAACGCCGAGTCGACATTCGGGCGGTCCCTCGCCGGTCGCCTTGCCGCGACGACCGTCTCGGGTGTGTGATCGAGGACACACCTGTTCACGGCGTCGTGTGGTGAGGAGACCGGCATGGCCGACAAACAGAGCAAGAACGGGGACTCCGGGGCCGCCGTCGCTGTGGACGACCCGGCGAAAGTGCGCAACGTCGTCCTGGTCGGGCCGTCCGGATCGGGTAAGACGACGCTCGCCGAAGCGCTGCTCGCCGCCTCCGGCACGGTGACGCGGGCGGGCTCGGTGGTGGAGGGCACCACGGTGTGCGATCACGACCCCGCCGCGGTCCGGCAGCAGCGGTCGGTCGGCCTCTCGGTCGCGCCCGTGCTGCACCAGGGCCACAAGATCAACCTCATCGACACCCCCGGATACGCCGATTTCGTCGGCGAACTGCGGGCCGGGCTCCGCGCCGCCGACGCGGCGTTGTTCGTGGTCTGCGCGGCGGAAGGCGTGGACGCGGCCACCATCGCGGTCTGGGCGGAATGCGCGGCCGTGGGGATGCCGAGGGCGGTGGTCGTCTCCCGGCTCGACCACCATCGCGCCGACCCGGAAGGCGAGATCGCGGCCTGTCAGGCGGCCTTCGGCGCCGGCGTCCTGCCGCTCTACCTGCCCGCTCGCGACGGGCTCGTCGGGTTGATCACCCGTCGCTACTTCGACTACTCGGACGGCTTCCCACCCCAGGTCGGCGAGCCGGACACGGCCGACCTCGCGCGGGTGACCGAGGCCCGCAACGAACTGATCGAAGGCGTCATCGCCGAAAGCGAGGACGAGTCCCTGATGGACCGGTACCTCGCCGGCGAGGAGATCCCCGAGGACACGCTGATCGCCGACCTGGAAACCGCCGTCGCCCGAGGGTCCTTCCATCCGGTGATCCCGGTGTGCGCGACGACCGGGGTCGGGCTCGCCGAAGTACTCGACGGGATCGTGCGCGCCTTTCCGTCACCACTGGAACACGCCCCGCCGGAGGTCACCTCCCCCAAAGGTGAGCCGCACGCGAGTCTCCGCGCCGACCCCGACGGGCCCCTCGCCGCCGAGGTGGTCCGGACCGCCGTCGACTCCTACGTCGGCCGGGTGTCCCTGGTCCGGGTGTTCTCCGGGACGCTTCGCCCGGAACGACCGGTGCACGTCTCGGGCCATGGCCTCGCCGAACGCGGGCATGAGGACCACGACGCCGACGAACGGGTCGCGCACCTCTACTCCCCGCTGGGCGCGAACCTGCGCGAGGTCCCTTACTGCGTCGCGGGCGACCTCTGCGCGCTGACCAAGGTCGGCTCGGCCGAGACCGGCGACACCGTCTCCTCGCCCGAAGACCCGCTGATCATGAAACCGTGGACGATGCCGGAACCACTGCTGCCGGTCGCCGTCATCGCGAAGACACGCAGCGACGAGGACACGCTGGCGCGCAACCTTTCCCGGCTCGTCGCGGGTGACCCGACACTGCGGCTGGACCGCAACGCCGAGACCAACCAGCTCGTGCTGTGGTGCATGGGCGAGGCGCACGCCGACGTCGTGCTGTCGCGCCTGCGTGCGGGCGGCGCCGACGTGGACACCGAACAGGTCCGCATCAGCCTGCGTTCGACCTTCGCGGGGCCGGGCCGCGGGCACGGACGGCATGTCAAACAGTCCGGCGGCCACGGTCAGTTCGCCGTCTGCGACATCGAGGTCCAGCCGCTGCCGAGGGGTTCGGGTTTCGAGTTCGTGGACAAGGTCGTCGGCGGCTCGGTGCCGCACCAGTTCATTCCGAGCGTCGAGAAGGGAGTCCGGGCGCAAGCGGAGCGAGGGTTGCTCGACGGGTATCCGCTGATCGACATCCGGGTGACGCTCGTGGACGGCAAGGCACACAGCGTCGACTCGTCGGACGCCGCGTTCCAGACCGCGGGGGCACTGGCGCTGAAGGAAGCCGCCGCGGCCGGGAAGATCGCGTTGCTCGAACCGCTCGAAGAGGTGGCCGTACGGCTTCCGGACGAACACCTCGGCACGGTGCTGGGCGACCTGTCCTCCCGGCGCGGCCGCGTGCTCGGCACGGAATCGGGCGAAGGCGGCCGCACGGTCATCCGCGCCGAGGTACCCGCCGCGGAACTGCTGCGCTATGCGATCGACCTGCGCTCCCTGACCTCGGGCACGGCGACGTTCACCCGGAAACACGCCCGGTTCGAGCCGATGCCGGAAGGAGCCGTGGCTCTTTAGAAATCGAACCCGCCCGGACGGTCGTTCCGGTCGGCCAGCAGACCGGCGAGGGTCGCGAGGGCGATCTCGGGCGGCGTACGGGAGCCGATGTTCAGCCCGACCGGGCGATGCACGCGCCCGATATCGGCGGCCGGGACGTCGAGTGCCTGGAGCGCGACCACATGCGGTCCGGCGTGGCGCGGGTTGCCCAGCACCCCGATCCAGCGAGACGGCCGCTGCAGCACGGCCTTCAGCACCTCACCGAGTTCGGGCCGGTTGTGGTCGGTGACGACCACGTCGGCGTCCGGCCCGGGTTCCGGCGCCGTCGAGACGACCTCGAAGCCGTCCTCGACGTCCGTCGCCCGCGCGCCGTCCGGCTCGAACAGCACCGGCTTGTACCCGAGGTCCTTGCCGTACCGCAGGAGGAACGACGCCACCGGCGTCGCGAACACCGCCACCAACACTCGTCGCTCTTGGCTCACGCACCCATCCTCCCGCATTTAGTCCTCCAGTTGCGCTCCATGCACACGCAACCACCGCGTTCAGTCCTCTGGTTGCGGTAGTTCGTGGCACGAACTACCGCAACCAGAGGACTAAACGCGGGGGCGCGGCGGTCAGAGGTCGGGTTCGGCGATCTCGAAGTATTCCGGGAGCCGGGCGGTCCCGGCGAGACCGAAGTACCGGACCTTCCGCCGTCGCCGCAGGTGCAGTGTGTCCCGGACGGCGTCGTTGTGCACCCGCCGCGCGATGACGACCCGGTGCTCGGCATCGGTCAGCTCCTCGGCCAGCGGCTGGAGCAACGTCGTCCGGTCGATCCGCGCCAGCCGCAGTGTCAGCTCGTTCTCCTCGGCTTCGCGATCCACCCGTTCCGCGTGCTCGACCCGCTCGGCCAGCCGGCGCAGGTCCTGGTCGCCCAGGATCACCGCGGCCGCCCTGGCGACGACGGCGCGCCGCGCGAGTGCCGCGTCCAGCGCCGCCCAGCCCGCGTCCGTGCGGACGTGCAGCCGGTCGAGCCGGTTCGCCGTCGCGAGCAGGAACAGCCCGCCCAGCACCACGATCGCGGCCACCAGACCGCCGAGCCACACCCAGGTCGTCACCGGCTGAACTCACGTTCGCCCGCACCGACCCGCCGGGGATCGGCGGCGATCGCCGCCTCGTACACCCGCAGGACCTGGGTGGTGACCACGGACCAGTCGAACATCGCGACCCGCTCCCCCGCGGCCGCCGCCAGTGACGCCCGCCGGGCCGGATCACCGAGCAGCTCACGCAGACCGTCGGCCAGCGCGGCCGCGTCCCCGGTTTCGGCCAGCATCCCGGCCTTCCCGTCGTCGAGCACGCGGCGGAACGAGTCCAGCCCGCTCGCGAGCACCGGCGTCCCCGCCGCCATCGCCTCGGTGAGGATCATCCCGAAACTCTCGCCACCGGTGTTGGGGGCGCAGTAGACGTCCACGCTGCGCAGCGCGCGGGCCTTCGTCTCGTCGTCGACCTGGCCCAGCAGTTCGATATGCGGCGCCAGCTCCGGGCCCGCCTCGCGCCGGAGCTGGTCGGCGTCACCCCGGCCGACGACCAGCAACCGCAGGTCCTCGAACTCCGGCAGCAGCTTCCGCAGCGCCTCCAGCAGCACGCCCATCCCCTTGCGGGGCTCGGTGTACCGGCCGACGAACCCGACCGTGCCCCCCGCCCGCGGATAACCGTCCAGCGGGAGCGCGAGGGAGAAGAAGTCGACGTCGACACCGTTGGGGACCTCGACGGCGTCGCCGCCGGCGTGCTCGACCTGGACCCGCCGGGCGAGCGCCGACACCGCGATCCGCGCGGTGATCTTCTCCAGCAGCGGCCGCAGTACGGGCTGGAACGCCGCCAGCGTCCGCGAACGCGTCGTC
Source organism: Amycolatopsis sp. cmx-4-19 (assembly GCA_049998115.1). GTDB lineage: Bacteria > Actinomycetota > Actinomycetes > Mycobacteriales > Pseudonocardiaceae > Amycolatopsis. Next base: position 178,064 of record JAEBEO010000015.1, read on the forward strand.
GCGGTGTGGAAGGTCGCCACGATCGGACCGTCCGCGACCTTCAGCGCCAGCAGGGAAAGACTCGGGGCGGCCGGTTCGTGCAGGTGCAGGACGTCGAATTCGCCGTCGCGGATCCAGCGTCGCACCCGGGCGTAGGACACCGGGCCGAACTGCAGCCGCGCGACCGAGCCGTTGTACGGGATGCCGAGTGCCTTCCCGGCCGGGACGACGAAATCCGGGACATCGGAGTCCTCGTCGGCCGGGGCGAGGACGGAGACCTGGTGCCCGCGCGCGAGGAGCGCCTTGGCGAGATCGATGACGTGCCCCTGCACGCCGCCCGGGACGTCGAACGAGTAAGGGCAGACGATCCCGATCTTCATGACCCGCACCTGAGCCATCGGCTCAACTCGCTTCGCCCGCGTCGATGTCTTCCCCGGCTTCGAAGTCGGAGAGCCAGAACTTCTGCATCATGTGCCAGTCGGCCGGATGCGCGGCGATGTCCCCGGCGAAGATGTCGGCCAGGGCCTGGGTGGCCGCCGGGACCTCGGACCGGTTCGTGACCCGGATCCGCGGGTGCAGCCGGATCTGCCAGCCGTCCTCGGTGAACCAGCAGCCCGCCGGGATCAGCGCGGCGCCGGTGGTCGCGGCCAGCCGCGCCGGGCCGCCGGGCATCTTGGCCTGTTCGCCGAAGAACTTGACCGGCACACCCGAATTCGTCAGATCGCGGTCCCCCACCAGACAGATCGCCTTGTTCTCCCGCAGCCGTTTGAGCAGCACGCGCATCGCGGAGCTGTCGCCGGTCAGCGGCACGATCTCGAAGCCGAGCGATTCGCGGTAGGAGACGAACCGCTGATAGAGCGACTCCGGTTTCAGCCGCTCCGCGACCGTGGTGAAGCCGCCGAGGTAATCCGCCAGCCAGACGCCCGCGGCGTCCCAGTTGCCGCTGTGCGGCAGCGCCATCACCGCGCCGTTGCCCTCGGCGAGCGCGGCGTCGAGGTTCTCCACGCCGGTGATCGACTGGGCGACCTTGCGGCTGACCTCCTTGTGGTCCATCGAGGGCAGCCGGAACATCTCGTGCCAATAGCGGGCGTAGGACCGCATCGCACGGCGGGTCAGCTCGTCGAGTTCGACCTCGTCGGCCTGCGGGACGACCCTGGCGAGGTTGCTCCGCAGCTGGCGTACGCCGCCGCCGTCCCGGCGGACGGCGAGATCCGCGCCGAGCCCGAAGGTCATCGAGCCCGCCGACTCCGGCAGCAGGCGCGCGAGCCGCCAGCCCGCCGCGTAACCGAAGTCGCTCAGTCGCTGGGAGAGCCCGCTCATGAGCCGCCTTCCCCGGCGGGTGGCCCGGCGGCCTTGGCGGCCCTCGCCGCCTTCGCCACCGCGGCCGTCCGCTGGAGCAGCGTGATCACCGAGAGGACGGCGAGCAGCCAGAGGGTGATGTCCACGGTGTACGGAACGCCCAGACCATGCAGTCCGGTTCCCACGAGCGCGATGATCAGCCGTTCCGCGCGTTCGACGAGCCCACCGTCCGCCTCCAGGCCGGAAGCCTCCGCGCGGGCCTTCACATACGAGATGACCTGCGCGAGCACCAGGCAGATCAGTGCGGCGGCCGCGGCGGAGCGGTTGTCGTCGTGGACGAAGCACCACCACGCGATCGCGGCGAAGAGCGCGCCGTCGACCAGCCTGTCGCAGGTCGCGTCGAGAACGGCCCCGAACGCCGTGCCGTACCCGCGGGCGCGGGCCATCGCGCCGTCGAGCAGGTCCAGCATCGCGAAGCCCCACACGGTGAAGGTGCCCCACAGCAGCATGTCGTTCGGGAAGAACCCGAGCGCGCAGAGCACCGCGCCGGCCGTGCCGATCACGGTCATCGCGTTGGGGGTCAGACCGGCACGGACGAGCACCTTCCCCATCGGGTCGGTGACGCGGGAAACGGAGGCGCGCGCGAAAATGTTGAGCATCGGTTCTTCAGGTGCACCTAAGCAGCAGGGTCGGTTGGCCGTCCGAAGCCTATCCACCCGCACCGACAACACCGAAGCGCCCGTCCTGGACGGGCGCTCGGTCAGTCCGCTTTGGCCAGTTCGGCCGGGTCCTCGAGGTCTTCGAGAGTCCCCTCCCGCAACGCGAATTCCGCCTCCGCCGCGGCACATTTCGGCGACAGCCTGCCCAGCACCGCGGCGCTGATGTCACCCAGCGCCTTCACCTGTTCGGGGGTCAGCGGATCGAAAAGACTCTCGCGAACGGCCTCGACATGTCCGGGTGCGGCCTTCTCCAGCGCGGCGAACCCTTCCGGGGTGAGCACCGCCCACGAGCCGCGTTTGTCGGTGGGACAGGACTCGCGGCGCACCCAGCCGTTCGCCTCGAGCCGCGCGACCGCGTGCGAAAGCCTGCTGCGCGACGCCTTGCGCGCGTCGGCGAGTTCGCTCATCCGGAGCCGACGGCCCGGCGCCTCGGACAGAGCGACGAGCACCTCGTAGTAGGTGTGGGGCATGCCCGCCTCGTGCTGGAGCTGGCCCTCCAGATGCGCCTGCAGCATCCGCGTGGCCGCGGAGAAGTCACGCCAGACTTTTTGCTCCTCGTCGGAGAGCCATCGGGGTTCGGACATGTCACTCATTCTACCCCTGGTTGAGCGCTCAACCAAATTGCGCTACAGTCGTCGTTGAGCGCTCAACCAGACGAGGGTTCACCACAGGCAATCACAGACTTTTGGAGATCGACTTCCATGACCACCACCGAAATCCCGGGCTATGTCGCAGGCAAGTGGACCGTCGACACCGCTCACTCCGACATCGCCTACACCGTGAAGCACCTCGGCCTGGCCAAGTCCCGCGGCAACTTCACCGCCTTCACCGGTGAGGTCGTGACCGCCGACAACATCCTCGACTCCTCGGTCACCGTCGAGATCGACGCCTCGTCGGTCGCCAGCGGTGTCGACGGCCGCGACACGCACCTCAAGTCCGAGGACTTCTTCCACGTCGACGAGCACCCGGTCATCACCTTCCGCTCGACCGGCATCCGCGAGGACGGCGGCGACTACGTCATCGACGGCGAGCTCACCTGGCGCGGCAAGTCCGTCCCGGTTTCGCTCGAAGCCGAGTTCAACGGAATCGGCACCAACCCCGCCAACAACGATGCCACCACCCTGGGTGTCTCGGCCACCGCGACCGTGAACCGCCGCGACTTCGGCATCGGCCCGGAGGGCAACGCCTTCCTGTCCGAGAAGGTCAAGATCGACATCGAACTGCAGGCCGCGCTCAACGCCTGAGTCCCGCTTACTGCGCCCTGTCGTTCGCAGGTTCGATCCGTGAAGGCCTCCTTGCCTACCTTGAAGGTAGGCAAGGAGGCCTTCACGGCATGTTCCGCAAGAGAGAAGCACGGCGGTGACCGTGGGGGGGCGGTCGCGACACCGTCGGCCCCGGGTGGCACGGACTCTCACCACTCGCGGGGACGGCCTGCCGGGAAGGTCACGTACGGCTCGATAACCCGAATCGCCACTCACGACCACCTGGACCGAGGGCACCGGTGACCACGTGAAGGCCTCCTTCCCTACGCTCAAAGTAGGGAAGGGGGCCTTCACGTCTTTTCGGCTATACCGGCTTACCAGGCGTCCGCCAGGAGCTTCCGCGTCTCCCCCAGCAACTGCGGCAGTACCTTGGTGTGCCCGATCACCGGCATGAAGTTCGCGTCGCCGCCCCACCGGGGAACCACGTGCTGGTGCAGATGCGCCGCGATCCCGGCGCCCGCGATCACGCCCTGGTTCATCCCGATGTTGAACCCGTGCGCCGAAGACACCTCCCGGATCACCCGCATGGCGTGCTGGGTGAACTCCGCCACCTCGACGGTCTCCTCCGGTGTCAGATCCGGATAGTCCGCGACATGGCGGTACGGCACGGCCATCAGGTGCCCGGGGTTGTACGGGTATAGGTTCAGCACCACGTACGCCGTCTTCCCGCGCGCGAGGATCAGCGCGTCCTCGTCGCTCTTCTCGGGGAGGCGGCAGAACGGACAGCCTTCGTCGGGTTTCTTCGACCCCTGCACGTAGGCCAGCCGATGCGGGGTCCACAGGCGCTGCAGCGCGTCCGGAACCCCCACACCGTCCTGTCCGACGACTTCGGGGCCATCGGGACCCGTCACCGGAGGATCGCCTCCAAGCCCGCCACCGTCGGCGAGGAGTTCTCGCGGCGCTGGACCCAGCCGGCGATCGCCTCGACCGCGTCGGCCACCGGGACGCCGTTGATCTGGCCGCCGTCGCGGAACCGGAACGACACCGCGCCCGCCTCGACGTCCTTCGCGCCCGCCAGCAGCATGAAGGGGACCTTCTGCGTGGTGTGGGTGCGGATCTTCTTCTGCATCCGGTCGTCGCTCGCGTCGACGTTGACCCGGATCCCCTTGGCGCGCAACGTCTTCTCGACGCCGCGCAGGTGCTCGACCTGGTCCTCGGTGATCGGGATGCCGACGGCCTGGACCGGCGAGAGCCACGCCGGGAACGCGCCCGCGTAGTGCTCGGTCAGCACGCCGAAGAACCGCTCGATCGAGCCGAACAGCGCGCGGTGGATCATCACCGGGCGCTGGCGGCTGCCGTCGCCGGCGGTGTACTCCAGCTCGAACTTCTCGGGCAGCATGAAGTCCAGCTGGATGGTCGACATCTGCCAGGTGCGGCCCAGCGCGTCCTTGGCCTGCACGGAGATCTTCGGCCCGTAGAACGCCGCACCGCCCGGGTCCGGCACCAGTTCGAGACCGGAGTCCACGGCGGCGGTGCGCAGCACCTCGGTCGCCTCGGCCCACACCTCTTCGGAGCCGATGTACTTCTCTTCGTTCCGAGTGGACAGTTCGAGGTAGAAATCGTCAAGACCGTAGTCGCGCAACAGGTTCAGCACGAAGTCCAAAAGGGACTTCAACTCACCGGGGACCTGCTCCACGGTGCAAAAGATGTGCGCGTCGTCCTGCGTCATGCCCCGGACGCGGGTGAGCCCGTGGATCACGCCGGACTTCTCGTAGCGGTACACCGAGCCGAATTCGAACATCCGCAGCGGCAGTTCCCGGTACGAGCGCCCGCGCGAGCGGAAGATCAGGTCGTGGAACGGGCAGTTCATCGGCTTGAGGTAGTAGTCCTGCCCCGGCTTGCGGACCGAACCGTCCTCGTTGTGCTCGGCGTCGAGGTGCATCGCCGGGTACATGCCGTCTCGGTACCAGTCGAGGTGACCGGAGGTCTCGAACAGCGCGCCCTTGGTGATGTGCGGCGAATAGACGAAGTCGTAGCCCGCCTCGACGTGCCGCTGACGCGAGTAGTTCTCCATCTCCTGCCGGATGATGCCGCCCTTGGGGTGGAACACCGGGAGCCCCGAGCCGATCTCGTCCGGGAAGGAGAACAGGTCCAGCTCGACCCCCAGCTTGCGGTGGTCACGCCGCTCGGCCTCGGCGAGGCGCTCCAGGTAGACGTCCTGCGCCTCGGCGGATTCCCAAGCGGTGCCGTAGATCCGCTGCAGCTGCGGGTTCTTGTCGTCACCACGCCAGTACGCGGCGGCGACGCGGGTCAGCTTGAACGCCGGGATGAACTTGGTGGTCGGCACGTGCGGGCCTCGGCAGAGGTCGCTCCACACCCGCTCCTTGGTACGCGGATCGAGGTTGTCGTAGATGGTCAGCTCGCCGCCGCCGACCTCCATCACCTCGCTGGTGTCCACATCGGACTTGAGGTCGACGAGTTCGAGCTTGAACGGCTCGTCGGCCAGTTCCTTCTTGGCCTCGTCGACCGAGTCGAAGACGCGGCGGGAGAACTGCTGCGCGCCCTTCACGATCTGCTTCATGCGCTTTTCCAGCGCCTGCAGGTCTTCGGGGGTGAACGGGGTGTCGACGGCGAAGTCGTAGTAGAAGCCGTCCTTGACCGGTGGCCCGATGCCGAGCTTGGCCTGGGGGAACTGCTGCTGCACGGCCTGGGCGAGCACGTGGGCGGCCGAGTGGCGGATGACGCTGCGGCCGTCGTCGGTGTTCGCCGCGACGGGCTCGACCTCGACGTCGGATTCCGGCGCCCAGGCCAGATCTCGGAGATTGCCCTCGGCGTCGCGCACGACGACGATCGTGTCCGGGCCCTTTGTCGGGAGCCCCGCTTCGCGGACCGCGGAGCCCGCCGTAGTGCCCGCCGGTACCACCACGCGCGAGGCGGTTGCGGCTGCTACTGACGACGGCTGGGACACGATGATCTCCTTGGCTAAGTTGTACAACTTTGCTGTGATGTTAGTCGTCAGCCACGACAGGTCTCACGCGCGTTACCCCAACGACCACGAAGGCCTCCTTCCCGTTGGAAAGAGGCCTTCGCGTATCGAGCGACGAGGTCGGACGGTCTCGACGACCTCGTCGAAGTCCAGCCGCGGCAGGCGGTCGTACCAGGGGTTGTCACCCGGCTTGCCGACGTTGATCACGACGAGGGATTTCCACGGCTTGCCCGCGAAGAATTCCTTCTCGATGCCTTCGCCGTCGAATCCGGTCATCGGGCCGGCGGCCAGCCCGGCGGCGCGGATGCCGATGATGAAGTAACCGACCTGCAGCAGCGCGTTGAGCTTGGCGACCTCGACTCGGCTCGCCTCGTCGGCGAACAGGTCCTTGGCGCCCGGGAAGTGCGGGAACGTCCGCGGCAGGTTCTCGTGGAACTCCGTGTCGGCGGCGAGCACGACGGTCACCGGCGCGGCCTCGGTCTTGGCACGGTTGCCCTCGGACATCAGCGGCGCGAGGCGCTTCTTGCCCTCTTCGGTACGGATGACCAGCGCGCGCAGGGGCTGGTTGTTCATCGACGTCGGGGCCCATTTGACCAGTTCGTAGATCGCGCGGATCTGCTCGTCGGTCACCGGCTCGTCGCTGAAGCTGTTCGCGGTACGGGCTTCGCGGAACAGCAGGTCCTGGACGTCCTGCGGGAGGTTCAGGGCTTCGATCGGCTCAACGCTGGTGGTCATGGTGTCGTTCTTCCTTCCGTACGCTTCCTGTACTCGCCACAACCCAGTTGAGCATTGAACTATTTCGTGTTCAACTACCTCTCCGTGTGGAGCCGCTCACAAACGGCCGCCATCCCCGAAGGATATGGCGGCCGACGAGCCCGAGCGGAAGCGGTCAGTAGGCCCCGCGTCCCTGCACCACGGCACGGAAGGTCTTCCACAGGATCACCAGGTCGAGGGCCAGGGACCAGTCCTCGACGTAGCGAAGGTCGAGGCGGATGCTCTCGGCCCAGCTGAGATCGCTGCGGCCGCTGACCTGCCAGAGCCCGGTCAGCCCCGGCTTCACCAGCAGACGACGACGCGCGTCGGGAGCGTACTTCGCGGTCTCCTCCGGCAACGGCGGACGGGGACCGACGAGCGACATGCGGCCGCTCACGACGTTGAACAACTGCGGCAGCTCGTCGAGGGAGTACCGGCGCAGCATCCCGCCGACCTTGGTGATCCGCGGGTCCTTGCGCATCTTGAACAGCGGGCCCGCGCCCTCGTTGTCCGCCTGGAGGCCCTGCTTGAGCTTGTCGGCGTCGGCGACCATCGTGCGGAACTTGAGCATCGTGAAGGTGTGGCCGTCGCGGCCGACGCGGCGCTGCCGGTAGATCACCGGGCCGCGGTCGTCGAATTTGATGGCGATCGCGATCACCAGGAGCAGCGGGGACATCAGGGTGAGCAGGAGACCCGAACCGAACCGGTCGAGGATCTCCTTGACCAGGCGGCGGCCGCCGGTGAACATCGGGGCACTGACCCGCAGCAGCGGCATGCCCAGTACGCCGGAGACATTCAACCGGGGACCCGCCACCTCCATCAGCATCGGGGCGACCACCATCTCGGCGGAGGTGCCTTCCAGGTCCCAGGCGAGCCGTTGCAGACGTTTGGGGTTCCAGTGCTGGTCCGCGGTCACCGCGACGACGCGGTAACCACCACGGCGGACATGGCCGGCGAGTTCGTCGAGCTTCCCGACGACCGGAACCCCTTCCACCTCGCCGCTCCCCCGCTCCGCGCCGGTACCGCTGAACGTGCAGACGGCCTCGACCCGCCAGCCGACGTGCGGATCCGCCTTGGTGCGCGCGATGAGGTCGGCGACCGTGTCGGGACTTCCCGCGGCGAGCACCGGCAGCAGGCAGTCCCCGAGCCGCCTGCGCCGGTGCAGCACCTGTCTCAGCGTGTACCGCTGCAGGAACATGAAGACCGAGATCATCGGGACGACGATGAAGACCCACGGCTGCACTTCGAGCGCGCCGAAGAGCAGGCCTCCCAGCGCGACGAGCACCGCCGTCGCCACCAGGCCCCGGCCGAGCGTCCGGTATTCCTCGGCGCCTTCACCCAGCACCCGCGGACTCCAGGCGCGGCAGACCGACAGCCCGAACAGGAAGGCGGCGGCGGTACCGAGTGCGTGCATGTCGTGCGGATCGGAGCGATCGATCAGGAACGCGCTCATCACGATGAGCGCGAAAGCGGTGAAAACGTCACTACCGATGACCCAGGCGCGGTAGCGCGATTCCCAAGCCGCGTAGGGCGGCCGAGCCGACGTGCTCTCGACCGCGGCGGCGATGCCCGCACCCCGTTGCGGGGGAAGCGGGATCGACTGGAGGTCGATGTGCTGCGGCGTCCCTTCGACGGTGGACGACGGCCGCACCGACTCTTCCATCAGACCTCCCGGAGTGGGGATTCCCGAACGCCGGATCAACACGCTGAGTAAATGAGAGCGATTTCGAAGAGTGATCGATTCTCAAGTTCCCGCAGCGGCCGATGGGGCGACACACGCCAAGGTATCGGCCACTCTCCGACCATCGTTACAAGGGTTTCCAGCCACATCCTGTGTGAGCTTCCGGCAAATGAATGTCCTGTTGATAACAAGATGATGACAATGGGTAATAGGCCGTATCCTCCGGACAACTACGCAAAGTAGTCGTGAATTCCCGGGCGCCAGGGCCACTCGGAGCACCACGCGCCCGAACGGCCGAACAGCTTCGGAAACTCCACAGTGGACGGTCCGGGTGAGCCGATTCCCCGCCGGTCCACTGTGGATTGCGGCCCTCCGGAGCACGAGGGCGGGTGGGGCGGGCCCACGACGCGCGGACCTACCTTGTCAATCGGTCACCGGGGTGGCGTTTCGTCACATCACGTCAGCATCACGGCGGCCCCGTCGCCGGAGCCGGACGAGTGAGCCGTTCACCCGTGCCCCGCATCACGTGCACCATGGTCTGGACCTTTTCACGGCTCCGAAGTGCGCAGGATCACAATGTCGTCTCGGTCGGCCGGTCATACGACACTCGCCTCGCGCGACACGAGCCTCCCGACGAGTGTCCACACGGGCCGGATCCAGCCCGCGCGACGACCACCGAAGCGCCCGCTCCGGCGAGCGCGCCGATCACCGGGCGAATTCGGGCGCTCTACTCCCCCGCCCGCGACGGCAGAACTACCGTCCCCATATATCCCGCGTCCGACCTGCGGATCGGGTGCCGCCGGACGGCTGCGGGGAGCCCGTCGCCCGGTACGAAAAAGGCCCCGGACCGTGATGGTCCGGGGCCTCCGTCGGTGGGCGATACTGGGATCGAACCAGTGACCTCTTCGGTGTGAACGAAGCGCTCTCCCCCTGAGCTAATCGCCCGCTCTGGGTGTCCGAGTAACTGTACCCCACGACTTTCGGGGGCCTGCAAACGGGTGGTTCGCTCCGACCACACTCCGCTCACCAGCAAATACGGAGCGAACAACCACGAGCTAGCCGGGGTTGTCGGAGCCGGGGGCCGCCCGCGACGCGTTTCGACATTCGTGCGACGGTGCTATCGCGCCACGACTAAACCGCGCAGTATGTACGTGTGGGCTGCCTGCAGGGCGCATGTAGGGCTGCGCGTCGCGCGGGTGATGATGGGGTGACGGGATCATGATAGGGGTCAGATGACCCCATCCGGGTGATCTGCGGCAAAACCGCGTTCCGATCGACCGGCCGGAACGTCACATCATCGCCACTCGGTTCGACCGGGCCGGGAAGGAGACGAAGGGTAGGACGATGCGCAACGATCACGTGACGCTCCGCTCGACGGCGGTGTTCGACCTCCTGGCGCCGCGGACGCCCGCGGTTCCGGTCAAGGTGGAACTGCGATACGACACACGCGACCCGTACGCGGTCGTCGCCGCCTTCCGCACCGGCCGCGCCGGCTGGGTCGAGTGGGTCTACGCACGCGACCTCCTCGCGGACGGCCTCCTGGCCGACGCGGGCGACGGCGACGTACGCATCCGACCCTCCGTCGAAGACCCCGAGTCCGTCCTCATCGAACTGAACTCGCCGTCGGGGCACGCCATGTTCGAGGCGTCCGCTCAGGAGCTGGCCGACTTCCTCGACCGGACCTACGACGTCGTACTGCCGGGCAACGAACACCTGTGGGTCGACGTCGACGACGCCCTGACCCACCTCATTCCCAACGATATGGCCTGATGACGGGCTTGCGAACAGCAAGTGACACCCCCGGTTGCGAAGCCGTTTTCGGGGTCGGATAGTGTTCACACACACCACGGCGACGGGGTGAGAGGCAGAACCACGAGGTACTGACTCCCATCCGAACCGAGGATGTGCGGATGTAGCGCAGCTGGTAGCGCATCACCTTGCCAAGGTGAGGGTCGCGGGTTCGAATCCCGTCATCCGCTCGGAAGGCCTTCTCGGGCCTGACACGGTGGAGTGGCCGAGAGGCGAGGCAACGGCCTGCAAAGCCGTGTACACGGGTTCGAATCCCGTCTCCACCTCGCGCGATTAGCTCAGCGGGAGAGCGCTTCCCTGACACGGAAGAGGTCACTGGTTCAATCCCAGTATCGCGCACCATCTGTTTTGGCAGGTCAGAAGCCCTGCTCCTCCTCGGAGGGGCGGGGCTTCAGTCGTTCAATGGCGTTTTCTTCGCGTTTAGTCAGTATCTCACCAGCGACAGTCTCCCCTGCCGGGCGTTGTGCCATCCTTTTGCCGATTTGAGGTTCCGGCACCAGCTCCGGCTCCGGCAGGTCAGGCCATGGGCAAACCGTCCAGGTAAGCCCTGGTCCCACGACTTCGTGCCGCTGGCCCACACGTAAGCCAGCGGCACGACATGGTCAACTCCACACTGGATACTTTCTTCCACGACCATGACTTCACCGATCCGGCAGCGAGCGTGTGGCGCACTTCGCACGGCGGCTTTCGGCTCGATCATCTGATCTCGACCACGCCCGCGGCACCTTCACGATCCGCAGGCCTGGCACGGTGTTCACCGTCATCCTCGACGACCTCTACGCGAGCCGGTGCCTGGCCGTCAACTGCGTGCCGACCGGATCCCCGGTGAGGCCCACCACGGCGCCGACCCCGGCCAGCTCATCCGGATCTCCAGCCTGGGCGTCGGGAGTGCTGTCGGTGCCGAAAGTCCGCGAGTCGGCGTTGACGGTGTACACCTCCCAGGGCTCCTGGCCGGGGCCGTGCACCCAGACCTTGTCCTGCACGGCATAGCAGCAGGTGGTGTCGTCCTCGGTCAGCGTCTCCAGGCCTTCGCCGGTGAGGCGCTTGACGGCCTCGGAGACCTGCTCGGTGGACTCGACTTCGACGCCGAGGTGGTCCATGACCGTCGCCTGACCGGGTTCGCCTTCCAGGAGCACGAGCTTGAGCGCGGGCTCGGCGATGGCGAAGTTGGCGTAACCGGGGCGGAGCTTGGCGGGTTCGGTGCCGAAAAGCTTGGAGTAGAAGTCGATCGAGCCTTCGAGATCCCCGACCCGTAGTGCGAGCTGTACCCGTGACATCCCATCCTCCTTGGATAGACATTCATCGAAACAGTGGTAGGGCTTAGATTGTCTTCTACTTAGAAGCCTGTCAAGATAGATGGATGCCGAAACAGCTGCCGATCGTCGCGATGGACGCCTGCTGCTCTCCGCTGGCCCGCGAACCGCTGACCGAGACCCAGGCCGTCGAGCTGTCCACGCTGTTCAAGGCGATGGCCGACCCCGTCCGGCTGCGGCTGCTGTCGCTGATCGCCTCCCACGACGGCGGTGAGGCTTGTGTGTGCGACCTGACCGACGCGTTCGACCTGACCGGCCCGACTATCTCCCACCACCTCAAAGTGCTGCGGGAATCGGGGCTGATCACCGGGCAGCGGCGCGGGACCTGGGTCTACTACCGCGTCCACCCCGAGATGCTGGCCCGCCTGTCGGCCGTGCTCGTTCCCGGCGACACCTCGGTCCCGGTATGAGCGGCACGGACACGGGCGTGGCAGGCAAGCTGTCCACCCTGGACCGGTTCCTGCCCGTGTGGATCGCGGCCGCGATGGTCGCCGGACTGCTGGCCGGGCGCTGGGTCCCTGGGCTGAACACCGTCCTGTCGGCGGTGCGGGTCGACGGGATCTCGCTGCCGATCGCGCTCGGACTGCTGGTGATGATGTACCCGGTGCTGGCGAAGGTCCGCTACGACCGGCTCGCCGCGGTCACCGCCGACCGGCGGCTGCTGTGGCCGTCGCTGGTGCTGAACTGGCTGATCGGCCCGGCGCTGATGTTCGCCCTGGCCTGGCTGCTGCTGCCCGACCTGCCGGAGTACCGGACGGGGCTGATCATCGTCGGTCTGGCCCGCTGCATCGCCATGGTCATCATCTGGAACGACCTCGCCTGCGGCGACCGCGAGGCAGCCGCCGTGCTGGTCGCCTTGAACTCGGTGTTCCAGGTGATCGCGTTCGGCCTGCTCGGCTGGTTCTACCTCACGGTCCTGCCCGGCTGGCTCGGCCTCCCCCAAGCCGACCTGGCCGTCTCCGGATGGCAGATCGCGAAAAGCGTGCTGATCTTCCTCGGCATCCCGCTCCTGGCGGGCTACCTGACCCGCCGGTTCGGTGAACGCGCGAAAGGCCGGGACTGGTACGAAACCCGGTTCCTGCCGCGGATCGGACCGACCGCGCTCTACGGGCTGCTGTTCACCATTGTGATTCTTTTCGCGCTCCAAGGAGAACAGATCACCGCGCGGCCTCTGGACGTCGTCCGGATCGCGATCCCGCTGCTGGTCTACTTCGGACTGATGTGGGCCGGGTCCTACGCCTTCGGCCGCGCCGTCGGCCTCTCCTACGAACGCACCACCACCCTGGCATTCACCGCAGCGGGCAACAACTTCGAACTCGCCATCGCCGTCGCCATCGCCACCTTCGGCGCGACCAGCGGACAAGCACTGGCCGGGGTCGTCGGACCGCTCATCGAAGTCCCCGTCCTCGTCGCGCTCGTCTACGTGTCCCTGGCGCTGCGCCGCCGAGCCACCCCTGCCCGGATGCGGTTCACCCCATGAACACGCCCGAGGTCCTGTTCGTCTGCGTTCACAACGCCGGACGTTCCCAGATGGCCGCCGCGTTGCTGCACCACCATGCCGCCGGGCGCGTCGCCGTCCGCTCCGCCGGATCCGCCCCCGCGAACGAGATCAACCCCGCGGTGGTCGCGGTCATGGCCGAACTCGGCATCGACGTCTCCCGCGAATTCCCCAAACGCTTGACCACCGACGCTGTCGAGGCCGCCGACGTCGTGATCACCATGGGCTGCGGTGACGCCTGCCCGATCTTTCCCGGCAAGCGTTATCTCGACTGGCGACTCGACGACCCCGCCGGCCGCTCCGCCGAGCAGATCCGCCCGATCCGTGACGACATCGACCGCCGCGTCCGCGCCCTGCTCACCGAACTGGTGCCCGCCACTTCCTGACTGCTCGGGGTGACACGCCTCCGCCGTGCCCTCGCCGGTGATAAGCAGCGCGCACTACCGCCCTTCTCGGCCCGAACAAGGGCAGATGGACACCGGCTTCGTGGACGACCGGGGAAGTATCGGGTGTTTCATCGAGGTCCTTCCCCGCGGCGACGACTTTCAGATCGTGAACACCCTGCTCGATCAAATCGATCAGACAGCCGGCCGAGCCGGATGCGCTTTCCGCGTGACGGCAGGGAAGCTGTCGCGTGGAAACCCACGCCGGCGGCGCTCAGCCGCAGAGGGCGGCGACTACGAGTTTGCCCTCGGCCTCGACAAGCTTCCGCTGAGCGGTCGTGTCCTGGTAGTCGAGTGCGCCCTGGGTCGCGGAGATCTCCAAGGCGCCGGGTGCTGAGCAGGTCTGCCCCGGCCCGGCCAGTCCGATCAGGACCGCCGTGGCCAGCACCACGGTGCCCGTCCGTCGAATACTCGATCGCAAGAAGAACGCTCCCTTTGTCCCGGGAAACCGGTTTCGGCCGCCCGGAGCAATGCTCGCCCGACAGCTCCGTCCGGTGCATCGGGGACAGACCCCCGCACAGCTCCGACGACGCGATGGTGCCCGGAGGTGCTTGAGCCGGCGCCCCCGCGTCGCGTCCCTACGGCGTGCGCAGGTCGAGTATCGGGAATTCCTTGGCGACGCCTGCCGCGCGTGCGAAGACCGCCTGGCTGGTGGTCCATGACCGTGCCATGTCGTCGCCGAAGACACGGCCGAGGACAGGCCCGAGCCGCGGGGTGGCGTCGCTGATCCGGCTGAGGTCCTGGAGGAACCGCAGCCTCCTTGGCGGTTTCGGCAGCCGTGGTGAAGGCTGCTTCTTCGCGCTTGCCTGCACGGACACGAAACCGAGATTGAGGCCCGCCGTCACCTGGACCTCGGAACCGGGGCGTCCCCCGGACGGCTGCCATTTCCGGACGGCGCTGCGCAGGCCGTCCAACTTGCTTTCCAGCTCGCTCAAGGCGATGTCGCCTTGAGCTACCCGAGCGTGCAGCTCGGTGAACCACGATCGCAGGTCCTTCGCCTTCTTGCTCTCGCGAAGACTCAGCGCCGCTTCGATGACGTTCGTCGCGGAGTCGGCTTCGTGGAGGACAGCAGCAAGGACGAACGGTAGCTCGATGTCGACGTGCAACCCCGCCGATGCGCCGCGGTCGGCCACGACCCGGTTGACCTCACGGGCCCGGCACGCGCGCAGGTATTCCAGCATCGACATCGTCTCCGACTCACTGACGCCGACGCTGTGCTTCTCGGCCGTCTCCTGGAGGAGGGCGAACGGGGCACGCAGCGGATGCGGCATGTAGGAGGCCGCCATCGAGTCGGCCAGGTGCTGGTAATAGAGGGTGGCACAAACGGTGCGAAGCATGTCGCGTTCGGCGAACTTCTTTTCCACCAGATTCGAGCCCGCCACCGGGATGCCGAAGAACTTGTCCGCGCCAGCCTTGGTCCTGTCCTGCCGGTGCCGAGCCCACACCTCGGCCTCGAAGAAGGCGTGCGAGGCAGCGACGGTCTCGTCCACGACACGGACAAACTCCTTGGAGGCGCGGATACGCTCCTCGAGCACTTCGATACTTTCTTCACCCACCACTGTGTCCTCGTCGGCCGTGGCGGGGGCAACCGGCGTGGCCGCGTCACGTTCGTCCCTGATCAGGTACAGCAGGTGTTCGAAATCCAGTGTTTCGTCCATGTCGGGGAAGACTCCGCTGTCGGAGTAGCCGGTCTCGAAATACGCGCTGGTGATGTCCAGGAACGTGCCGAGCACATCTTCCTGTGCCAGTTGGACTATGTAGGAGGCGAACAGTTCAGTGTCCACGCACTCCCGCGCGACGACGGCGGCCGCCGCCACGGATTCCAGCCAGTCGCCGTCCTCGACCACGGACAGGACCGCGTGCAGACCATCGAACTGCGGTGGAAGGCCCAGGGGGTCCGCCGACTCCGGCCACAGCGCCCTGCGCCGGAACCTCTGCGTCGACCGGGGCGGCGGGTACCACGACCTCAACAGACCGCGACCGGTGCCGATCTCGTCGAACAGCACGATGTTCTGCACCAGCTGACCGAGACACGCCAGGTCCACACACCGGCGAAGGTCCTGATTCAGCCCATAATCCCATTTACCCGAACCAGTGCGGTTCGCGAGCCCTGGTGCGTGACGAAGATCCGGGTCGAGCACACGTAAGGCACCTTGCAGGGTGAGGTTGTCCATCACGATCACGCCGGCGCCCCGTCCTCCCCGTCGGTGGAGTGCACGCTACCGCAATCCCCTGTCCGACCAACGCAAAAGGTTCCCGTGTCTCCGTTCGCAGCGGCGGAATGCGGTCAGGGCGGCTGGACCCGGTGCGGTGCCCGAGGCGATCCGGCTGCACCGGCGGGCCGAAAACCACGGCTTTCGGCGGTATATTCCGTCGACCATTCGGCCCTTCGGCCATGGACTGTTTGCGCCGGCTCGATCGGAATAATTGTCCGGCTCGAGGATTGCGCGACTGGTTGCCGAGCCTCGGAAATCAATTTCTGTCGAGCGTTCTCTTCGCACCGGGCCAGGCTGGTTTCATCGGGATTTCATCGACCATCTTTACGGTCTGAGATCTCGGCCACCCGTCTCACGGCCGGCTCTGACGACTAGTGCTCGCGTCGACATGGGAGTGGACGATCATGGTTTCTGGGGGTAAGGGCAACGCTGATCCACGTGCGCGGATTTGGTCACGGGTAAGAGTGATCGCGTTATCGGCGGCGATAGTGGCTTCCTTGGTGCAAGTGGTGGTCTCGCCGCCCCTTCCGGTGCTGGCGGTACCGGCGGAGGTGTCACGGGACCTGCCGATGCTGTCGGTTTCTTCGACGGTCCAACCACGCAAGGCACCTGACGCTGAGCAATCGAAGGCCGTCTTCACGCCCTTGACGCACAAAGGGATAGCGGGTGCGCCGCCGGCGCCGGCGACGACTCTGCTCAGCCCCGTCGACCAGGCGGTGGTGGCGACGGAGACGCCGACGCTGCAAGTCGCCAACGTCGGCGATGACATCCTGTACTGCTTCAAGATCTCCACCGGTTTCGACGGCCGTTCGGGCAGCGTGGTCGATTCGGGATGCCTTGACCAGCCACAGTGGACGGTGCCGAAGCATGTATTGCACGACGGCGGCCGGTACACCTGGGACCATGCTGCCGGACGGGAAGACGGTGACACCGGCGAAGTGGGTGGGGCACTTCACGCTGAATCAGCGAGTCGGGGATCCGGGGCCCGCGCCGACCGACATGCTCGGCCCGGTGACCGTGAACCTGTTCAACGGCAACGCTCACGTCGAGGCGGCCGGGCCCGTGTTCCAGTCGGTGGGTGGGCCCGCCGGGGTGAATTTCGCCTATAACTCCCGCCAAGGCGCCCCGCGTGGGGTGCGGGCGTCGTATTTCAACGACTCCCGGCATACCGGGACTCCGGATGCCGTTCCGGTCATGGTGCGCGGCGAGTCCCAGGTCAACCTGGACTGGGGGGTCGCCTGGAGCGACAACCCGGAGAACTTCCCGTGGAAGGACAACCCCTTGCCACCCGCGCTGGACAAGGAACGGTTCGTCATCCGGTGGGAGGGCCACTTCAAGGCCCCGGTCAGCGGTGACTTCCGATTCGGTGGCGCACACACCGACGGCGCGAAGATGTGGGTGGGCGACAAACTCGTCTACGACAACCCGGACGCCGCCGATGTCGGCGACGACTTCCTGCAACCCGGCCCCAAGCAGGACCGCGACGTCACGCTCAAGGCGGGCCAGCAGGTGCCGATCAAGATCGAGCTGTACCACCATTCGACCGAGCGGCCGCGGATGGTCCTGTGGGCCACCAGCACGGTCGGCGAAGACGGGGACCGCGGCCACAACCTGGATCCGCGGATCGTGCCGACGGAATGGCTGTTCTCCGCCGATTCGCAGTCCCTGCCCGCGGGATGGACGTTGTCGGCCGCGGCCAGCAATTTCAGCCATGCGGAGATGCTCGACGGATCGGTGATCCTCACTGACGGCTCCGGCGGCAAGCACACCTGGACCAAGACCTCCGCCGGCGGCTACGCCCCACCGGCGGGCGAGGACGGTGTACTCGCCTTCGACGACGGCGGCCGGATAACGGTCACCGAGGGCGACATGGTGTCGGTGTTCAACCCCGACGGCACGCTCTCCGCCGTGTCATCGGTGCTGGACGGCAAGAAACCCGCCGCTCTGCAGTATGTCTACAGCGGCGCGGTGCCGCGGTTGACCGAGATCAAGGATCCGGTGTCGGGCCGGGCACACACCCTGCACTACAACACTGACAACAGCGACAGTTGCTACGGCGGGGTGTCCCGTCCGCCCGGTGCGGACTCGGCGCCACCGCGGATGTTGTGCCGGATCCGGTACTGGGACGGCACCGAGACCCGGTTGTGGTACCAGCTGGGCACTCTCGGCCGGGTCGAGAACTCGGGCGCGGCCATCCAGGACTTCGACTACCGCGGCAGGGCCGAGGCCAAGAAATTGTACGACCAGGCAGGTGACAACGAGGAGGAGAAACAGAAAGCCGTCGACAGTGTCGGACCGCTGAACACGATCCGCGGCAGCCTGGCCTACGACTGGGTGGCCAGGCAGGCGCCGTCGGCCGAGAACGGATGCACGACCACCGACGACCTCGCCTCCGTCTGCACGGTGATCGGGTACGACGCCATCGAGGAACGGCCCCACGAGCCGCCCGTGCTGCGGGCGATCCAGCTGTTGGCCCCGGCCCCGGACGGTCGCACGAACAAGCGAGCGGAGCACTTCTACCAGTACTACCTCGAGCGCAACCAGGCGACGGTGGCCGTGGCCGGGGTGGACGACGCCACCCGTTCCCGCACGGCGACCTACGACGACGCGGGACGCGCGGTGACCACCACCGACTACACCGGGGCGACCATCCACGCGGAATGGAACGCGAAGGACAAGGCCACCGCGGCGACAGACAGCGCGGGACGGCGCTCTACCACCGTGTACGACCACGCCGACCGCGCGATCGACCGTTACGGGCCCGCTCCGGCTTCGTGTTTCACCGGCCAGACACCGAAACCGGCGTGCGCGGCGACGATGCCGCACACTCGCACCGGCTACGACCAGGGTCTGGTCGGGTTGTCGGCGGCCTACTATGACAATCCTGCCCTCTCCGGTGTTCCCAAACTGTTCGGCACCGGTGTCGGCGCGGCCGGCGGCGCGCTGAACGGGACCTGGGGCGGCCGGCCCCCGGTGGCCAACACCGGCGGCTGGTCGGGCCGGTTCACCGGCGAGATCCAGTTCCCCGCCGCCGGGGACTACGGGCTCGGGTTCACCGTCGTCGACGGAGTCCGGCTGTGGGTCGACGACTTCTTGATCATCGACGGCTGGACGGACAAGGCCTCCACCGCGGTCACCGGCGTGTACCCCGACGCGGCGGCGGGAAGCCGTCACCGGATCCGGGTCGACTACTACAACCGCTCGGGCACGACCGGCGCCCTGAACCTCACTTGGACGGCACCGGGTACCCCGTCGCCGGTGACGGTGCCGGGCGCGAACCTGGCGCCCAGGTATGGCTGGGTGACCAGCACGACCACCGAGGACGCCTCCGGCGGTGACAGCGAGCGGGCGCCGAGCAGGCGCACCGCGAGCAGCTACGCCGACCCGGCGGCGGGCATCGATCCCGTGCACGGCCTGGCGGTGTCCAAGACGACCGATCCCGGGGGACTCAACCTCACCGGCCGGGTCACCTACGAGCGGCCTGGCGACGGCTACCTTCGCAAGACGGGTTCGGCCATGCCGGCAGGCGACATCGCCAATCCGGCCGCACGCAACAACAACACCTACTACGGCGACACCGAGACCCGGGTCAACCCCTGTGCGCCGGGCTCCCCCGCTGCCAGCCAGGCAGGCATGACCAGAACCGTCGCCGAGCCGGCACCGGGCAGCGGCCCGGCGATCGTCAGCGAAACGGTGTACGACACGGCGGGCCGCGTCGTGGCCGAACGGGTCGGGGCCGAACCGTGGACCTGCACCAGCTATGACACGCGCGGACGAGTCGTCAAGAAGAGCACACCCGCGTACCTCGGCAAGCCCGCGCGCACGATCACCTACGACCACGCGGTCGGTGGCGACCCCCTGAAGTCGGCGGTGACCGACGAGAGCGGCTCGATCACCACCGTGGTCGACCTGCTGGGCGAGGAGGTCGGCCACACCGACGCCAACGGCGTGACCTCGACCTCCACCTACGATCAGGCGGGCCGCCGGACCACTGACACCACCACCGTCAAGGGGGTGTCCAGTACCGTGGCGTACACGTGGAACGACGCCTCGCAATTGACGGATGTCAAGCTGGACGGGGTCACCGTCGCCACCCCCGCCTACAACGCGGCCGCCGAGCTGGAGAAGGTCGCCTACGGCAACGGATCCCGCTTGGATTCCTTCGCCCGCAACGACTCCGGCAAACCCACGTCGCTGACGTGGAAGACCTCCACGTCCACGGTGGTCGACACGGTGACCCGCTCTCGCGACAACCGTGTGCTCGACGACGTGGTGAGCGTCGACGGGAAGGCCGCCGCGACCTACGCCTACACCTACGACACGGTCGGCCGGTTGATCGCGGCGAATGTGCCGCACCACAAGCTGACCTATCGGTTCGACGCGGCCGAAGGATGCGGGCCCAAGACCGCGGGGTCGAACACCAACCGCACCGCGTCGGCCGACAGCCTTGACGGCGCTCCCCCGGTCACCACCGGCTACTGCTACGACGGCGCCGATCGGCTGCTGTCCACCAGCGGCGGCACCAAGCTGGCGTTCGACTACGACGCTCGCGGCAACACCGTCAAGGTCGGCGGAGACACCCTGGGCTACGACTCCGCGCAACGCCACATCTCCACCACCACCGCGACCGGCACACTGATCAACTACACCCGAGACGCCCAGGATCGGCTGGCGGCACGCACGGTGACCGGCAACCCCGACGGGGCGCAGAACGGAACCACCCGCTACTCCTACAGCTCCCGGCACGACACCGCCGACCTCGTCCTCGACGGTGCCGGCAACCTGCTGCAGCGGATCGTGCCCTTGCCCGGCGGAGTGCTGCTGACCAAGGACTACGCCAAGACCCCGACCACCACGTGGTCCTACCCCAACCTTCATGGCGACGTGCTGTTCACCGCCGACGGCGCCGGTGCCCGCACCGGTCCCCTCCACCTCTACGACCCCTACGGCCAGAACATCAACCCCGACACCGGCGCGTTCGGTGCCGTCCCGATCCCGGCGACCGCCGCCGGTGGCATGGACTACGGCTGGCTCGGCCAGCACGAACGTCCGGTCGAGCACCTCGCAGGCCAGCAGGCCATCGAGATGGGTGCCCGTACTTACCTGCCCATCCTCGGCCGCTTCCTCCAGGTCGACCCGGTCGAGGACGGCTCGGCCAACGACTACGACTACGTCAACGCCGACCCGATCAACGGCCTGGACCTCGCCGGGACCTTCAGCTGGAAGTCGGTCGTCTCCACCGCCACCAAGGCCGCCGAAGTGGCGACCTACATACCCGGCCCCGCCGGGACGGTCGCTTCGCGGGCAGGCGCGCTGGGCGGGCCGGACGCACCCTCGACCGCGGTCGAACTGGTCAACGCGCACGCCTCGACACCGGCATTGCAGCAGGCGGCCCAGGGGCCCGAGCACATCGCCGACTACGCCCTCAGTTCGTTGAGGCGGGTCGGCAGGGTGGTGAAAGCCGGGAAGTGGGTCGGCGAGCAGGCGAAGAAGGGCTACCAGGCAGGAATCGAGGCCGGGAAGAAGGTCGCGGACAACAAGTACGTCAAGGCGGCGGGCAAGGCCGTGGCCGTCGCCACCAACGGGCTCGGCGCCACCGAACTGGCCGAGATGGGGTGGCACGCGTTGCAGCACAGCGTGACCACGAGGTCGGACCTCGACCGGCTCGACCTGAAGCGTGCGTTCGACTGACCGGTTCCCCCTGAGTCTGCCGAACAACGTCGTGGGGGGGGCCCCCACCCCCCCCCCCCCGCCCCCCCCCCC
>JAEBEO010000016.1:0-191913 GCA_049998115.1 Amycolatopsis sp. cmx-4-19
ACTGAACCGCCGCGACCACCCGCTGCCGCAAATCCTGCTGCGACGCCTGGGAAAGCCGCCGCGCATCCGTCACCCGAACCCTCGCCACCATCACACCATAATGACACATTTGCCTTACGGGTCAATAACCCTCCTTGCCACTCACGACCCCCTCGAAACCGTGCACTCGCCATTAATCGGGCATTCCGCCGCCGCAGGATGTCCTTTGTGGACGCTCGGGGAACGCCTGGCGCCCGCAGGTCAGTCCGGAACGCCGCCAAGGCCACTCTGGACCTGTAGCCGGCGAAGGGGTCCTTCGCCATGAAGGCTCGGTCACGCCACATTTGACTTACCCCTCGCCAAGTCAGGCCGGGCTTGGCGACCACGAACTCCTCCCGCGGCAGGTGGCGATCCCGTTCAGATGGTGGTGCCGATGTCGTGGGCGGTGATGTGGTCGAGGCAACGCTCGGCGAGGGCGGTGATGGTCCAAGAAGGGTTGCAGCAGGCAGTGGAGCCGGGGATGAGGGCGCCGTCGGTGACGTAGAGACCGAGGTTGTCGAGGACGCGGCCGTGGGGGTCGCAGACGGGGCCGATGACGGCGCCGCCGAGGGGATGGAAAGTGGTGGGGTCGACGGCGTTGCCGGGCGCGAACACACCGCCACTGGTGAGGGTCATGCGGAGGGTGGCGGCGGCGAGGGCGGCTTCGACGTTGAGGTCGGCGGTGGGTGGCCAGATCAGTTGTGCGGCGTCGGTGACCGGGTCGTAGACGAACTCGCCGTGTCCCTGCGGGATCCCCATGCCCTCGACGTAGATCGTGAACGTCTCGGTCTCCAACGGAGTGGGCGCGTGGAACAGGGTGACCGGCCCGGTGTCGGCGTCCCAATCCAGCATCGCGGCCGAGGACGGGCCGCCTTGGCGGGGGAGCGTGGGCCGGAGCGGGGTGGTGCGGAGGTAGAGGCGGTCGCCGTTGTTGCCCCAGTAGCGGCCGACGTCCGGCGGGAGGCCGGGCAGCGTGCCGGTGCCCCTGGCGCGGACGAGCAGCCGGGAAGTGTTGGCAGAACCGGCGTTCAGGAAAAGGGCGTCGGTTTCGACGGTGACGTTCTCCAGGACGGCGCCGTCGGTGTCGATGCGACGGCAGCGCAGGACGTAGCGGTGGTCGGTGCCGGTGGTGATGTCGGTGACCACGTGGAGGGGGGCGATGGTGACCAGTCCGGTGGCCAGTGCTTGGGCGAGGTAGGTCTTGTCGGTGGAGTGCCGGGCTCCGTTGTTGACCCCATAGAGCACGTCGCCGTGCGCTGACCACGGCGGAAGCTCACCGCGCAGTTCGGCGCGAACCACGTCCCAGTCCATCGGTTGGCCGACCCGGACCGGCTGTCCCCCGGCGAGGGCGGCGTCGGCCAGGAACTGCCTGCTGGAGGTGTAGCGGGGGTGGTTGAGCACGTCGTCCGGGATGGGGGAGAAGCCCAGCATCGCGGCGACCCGCGGGTAGTACACCGCCGCCATCTCGTCGTAGTCCACGCTCGCGGGCATGACCCTGGTGAACAGCTCCTCCGACGGCTGCAACGAGATACCCGCGTAGTGCAGGGAACCGCCGCCGACACCGGCGCCGCACAGCACGTTCATGCCGACGCCGCGGACGCGTTCGACCAGACCGGTGTAGGGCCGGAACACGGCCGGTGGCGACGTGGGCATCACGGGCGTCGGCTCCAGCCAGCTCACCCTGCGGTCGGGGTGGTAGAAACGCGGGAACGTGTTGTCGCCGGGATAACTGTTCCACCACCGCCCCCGCTCCAGCACCAACGTCCGCACCCCGGCCTGCGCCAGCCGCAACGCCGCCACCGAACCCCCGAAACCGCTGCCCACCACCACTGCCCGGTACGCCTCTTCCCGCGACGGCACCGCAGCCGACGCCGCCGTGGTGGACACGGGCAGCACAGCCGCGGTGGCCGCGGCACCGACACCGGCCAGCAGAGCACGCCTTGACAGGCCATCGCCCTCGCGCATAACGACTTCCTCTCGCCCGCCATTCCGTGGCTTCAGCATCACGAACCGGCCGTGGTGACGGCAATGGTGCGCTCGGCCACGATCACTCGGCCCGGGCCATGTGGTGGCGGGACTCCCACCACGCCCTTTCGCCCCGGCGGGGAGGCGGTCCACGCGCGTCGCGGTGGTTCATCACGCTTCCGGGCCAGCACGATGAGGCGGCTTATGCGTTCCATCACGGGGAAGCAGACTCGGTCAGGTAGCTCCGCACCGATCTGCGGTGGGGACGCGAAAGGGTGATGGTGGATGTCTGCCGGTTCCGAGATGCGTTCCCAGGTGTGGAGCGAAGAGCCCCGAACCGCGGCGCCGGAACGGGTGGTCTTCGACACGACGGGCCTGACCGCCGCCGTGGCGCGTGTCCGTGAGCCGACCCACGTGATGACGGCCGGCGGCCGCTCCGGTGTGGCGTTCGGTCCGATTCCCGGTGTGGTCGCGACGCCTTTCGGCGATGCCAGGCACGTCGGCACGTTGCCGCCGCTCTACCCCGAGTGGCTGGGCGACCTGACGTTCTGCCGCGACCACGGGACGCGCTTCCCTTACGTGGTAGGGGAGATGGCCAACGGTATCGCCACGGTCGGCATGGTGGCCGCCGCGGCGCGGAGTGGTTTGCTCGCCTTCTTCGGTGCGGCAGGCCTGCCGGTGTCCACGGTGGACAGTGCGGTGGACGAACTGGTCGCCGCTTTGCCCGGACGGGACAACTGGGGGGTGAACCTGATCCATTCGCCCAGCGAGCCGTCGGTGGAGCGCCAAGTGGCCGACCTGCTGCTGCGCCGGGGTGTCCGCCGGATCTCCGTGTCCGCGTTCACCGAGCCCACCGCCGCCGTCGTTCGCTGCGCGGCCACCGGGCTCCGGAGTGGACCGCACGGTACGCATCGCTCCGTTCACCTGTTCGCCAAGGTCTCGCACCCCGGGGTCGCCGAGCGTTTCATGTCCCCCGCTCCGGCGGCCCTGTTACGGGCGCTGGTCGACGAGGGCGCTTTGACACCGGAAGAGGCCCGGCTCGCCGCGGCGGTCCCGTTGGCCGAGAACATCACGGTGGAGGGCGACAGCGGTGGGCACACGGACAACCGGCCTCTCACGGCTCTGTTGCCCTCGGTCATGTCGGTGCGCGACGAGGTGATGCGGCGCTACGGCTACAGCAGTCCCCTCCGTGTCGGCGCGGCCGGCGGGCTGGGCACGCCCGGCGCGGTGGCCGCGGCGTTCTCGCTGGGTGCCTCGTACGTGTTGACCGGCTCGGTCAATCAGTCCGCGGTGGAGTCCGGCTTGTCCGACGACGCCAAGGCGATGCTGGCCCAAGCGGACATCGCGGACGTGACGATGGCACCGGCCGCCGATCTGTTCGAGTTCGGCGGCAAAGTGCAGGTTCTACGGCGCGGGACGCTGTACGCCTCGCGGGCGGCGAAGCTCTATGAGGTCTACCTCGGCCATCCTTCGCTGGAAGCGGTACCCGAACCACTGCGCGAGAAGCTGGAACGCGAAGTCCTGCACGCCACGTTCACCGAGGTGTGGGAGGAAACCGCCCGGTTCTGGCGAAGGAATGATCCCGGTGAGCTCCTCCGCGCCGAGACCGAACCCAAGCACCGCATGGCCCTGGTGTTCCGCTGGTATCTGGGCAAGGCCAGCCGGTGGGCCATCGCCGGCGATTCCGGCCGCCGCACCGACTACCAGATCTGGTGCGGCCCGGCGATGGGTGCGTTCAACCGGTGGACCGCCGGCAGCCACCTCGCCGAGCCCGCCAACCGGTCGGTCGCGCAGATCGCGCTGAACCTCCTGGAGGGAGCCGCCTCGGTGACGAGGGCGCAGCAGTTGCGCGGTCACGGTGTCCCCGTCCCCACGACCGCGTTCACCCCAGCCCCGCGCCGATTGGCCTGACGAAAACGGAGTCGCACGTGGACACGATGCCCGATCCTTCCACCACCCCGCACCAGGTCCCGATCGCCGTCGTGGGAGTCAGCGCGTTGCTGCCCGGCTGTGACACGATCGAAGACTTCTGGCGGGCAGTGCTCACCGGGCGGGACCTGATCACCGAGGTCCCTTCGACGCACTGGCTGGTGGAGGACTATTACGACCCCGACCAGTCCGCGGTGGACAAGACCTACAGCCGTCGTGGCGCGTTCCTCGGGCCGATCGACTTCGACACCCTTTCGTTCGGAATCCCGCCCAAGGCGCTGGCCGCCACCGACACCACGCAGCTTCTCACACTGGTCGCGGTCGAGAGGGTGCTCGCCGACGCCTTCGGTGGCCGGACGCCGCCCGACGGGGAGAACGTCGGTGTCGTGCTCGGCACAGCCACGGTGGAGCTGCTGTACACCATGGCGGCGCGGATGCAGCGTCCTGTGTGGCTCAAGGCGCTGCGCGAGTCGGACGTCGCCGAACCCGAGGCGCAGCGGATCTGCGACCGCATCGCCGCTCACTATCCCGAGTGGCAGGAGGAGACCTTTCCGGGACTGCTCGACAACGTCGTCGCCGGCCGCGTCGCCAACCGGTTCGACTTCCACGGCACCAACTTCACCACGGACGCCGCCTGCGCGAGCTCGTTGGCCGCCCTGTCCGTGGCCGTGGACCAGTTGTCACTCGGCCGGGCCGACGTGATGATCACCGGTGGGGCGGACACCACGAACGACATCCTGATGTACATGTGTTTCTCCAAGACACCCGCCATGTCGCCGTCGGGCGATTGCCGTCCGTTCTCCGACCGTGCCGACGGCACCGTGCTGGGAGAGGGCCTGGTGATGTACGCGCTCAAGCGCCTGAGCGACGCCGAACGTGACGGCGACCGCGTCTACGGCGTGATCCGGGGGCTGGGCAGCTCGTCGGACGGACGGGGCGCCGCCGTCTACACCCCGGTGCCGCAGGGGCAGGCCCGGGCGCTGCGCCAGGCGTACCGGGCGGCCGGATACGGCCCGGAGACCGTGGAGCTGGTCGAGGCCCACGGCACGGGGACCAAGGCGGGGGACGCCGCCGAGGCCGCCGGGCTGCTCGAGGTGTTCGGTTCCGATGGTGACAGGCCACGGTGCGCGGTCGGGTCCGTCAAAGCACAGTTGGGGCACCTGAAGGCGGCGGCGGGGGCGGTCGGCCTGCTCAAGGCGCTGCTGGCGGTGAACCACGGCGTGCTCCCGGCGATCGCGAAGGTGGAACGGCCCAACCCGGACCTCCACTGGGGCAAGAGTGCCCTCTACCTCAACACCGCGTCGCGTCCGTGGGTTCGCGACGGCTCCCACCCGCGTCGTGCCGCGGTGTCGAGTTTCGGGTTCGGTGGCAGCAACTTCCACGTGACGGTCGAGGAGTACCGGCCGGGGGACGGCTCGGCCGCGCGCCCGGCACCCCGTTTCCGCGCGCTGCCCGCCGAGCTGGTCCCTGTCAGCGGGTCTTCGCCGTCCGAGTTGCTCGCCCGCCTGGACGAGCTCGCCGAAGGCGGCCCGGTGACGGCGACGGCCCGCACGGCACAACGCGCCTTCCGGTTCGAAGACGCCCATCGCGCCGCCTTCGTGGCAGGCGACCGGGACGAGTTGCTGCGTGAGGTGGACCGGGTGCGGCGCCAGGTCGAGACACGGCCGGGGGCACCGTTTTCCACCCCGGCCGGCTCCCACTACGCGGCGGGGGAGGCCGAGCCCGGCGGGCTGTGCCTGCTGTTTCCCGGCCAGGGAAGTCAGTACCCCGGCATGGGCGGGGACGTGGCGATGCATCTGCCGAAGGCCTTGGCGGCGTGGGATCTGGCCGCTTCGGTCACCATGGGCGAGCAGGCCCTGCACGAGGTGGCGCATCCGGTGCCCGTCTTCACCGACGCCGATCGCGAAGCCCAGCGGGAAACGCTGACCAGGACGGAATGGGCCCAACCGGCTCTCGCCGTGAACAGCCTGGCGTTGCTGGAGGTGCTGCGGTCGCTGGGCGTCCGTCCGGACTTCACCGGCGGGCACAGTCTCGGTGAACTGGTCGCCCTGCACGCCGCCGACGTCATGGACGCGCCGACCCTGGTGCGCCTCGCGCGCGAGCGCGGCGAGTTGATGGCGAAGGTGAACGCCGAACCCGGGGCGATGCTCGCCGTCAGCGCCCCGTTGGCACGGGTCCGGGAACTGCTCGAGGCGCTCGGCGACGACGGGCTGTGGGTGGCGAACCACAACGGTCCGGACCAGGTGGTCGTCTCGGGCCGGGTCGGCGAGGTCGAGCGTCTGGAGCGCCTGCTGGACGGTAAAGGACTCCGTTCGCGGCGCTTGGCCGTGTCACACGCCTTCCACAGCCCGCTGGTCGCCGAGGCCGGTGAGCCACTGCTCGACTACCTCTCCTCCGTGCCGGTGCGCCGCCCGAGCGTGCCGGTACTGGGCAATCAGGACGCGGCACCGTACCCGGATGACCCGGACGAGATCCGGCGGACCTTGGCAGGCCAGCTCAGCGCGCCGGTGCGGTTCCTCGAACAGGTCGAGGCCCTGTACCGCGGCGGTGCCCGCACCTTCGTCGAGGTCGGTGCGGGTTCGGGGTTGACCGGCCTGGTGGATGCCGTGCTCGGTGACCGGCCCCACCGGGCGATCAGCACCGACTCGCGTCGCGGCAACGGTGTCGTGAGTCTGTTCGACGCGCTGGGACGGCTGGCCGTCGCCGGTGTGCCGATGGATTTCGCCGCGCTGTGGGAGTCCTACGACCGTCGTGAGCCGGAACCGAAGCCGGTGGCGGGCGGGGCGACCGTTCCCATCCTGGGGACCAACTACGGCAAGCAGTACCCGCCGGAAGGCGGTGCCGTGGTGCTCCCGCCCCCGGTGCACTCGCCGGCCGCGCCCCCGGCGAACGGCGTGGCCGCGGCTCCCACGGCACCGAGACAGCCCGTCCCGGACCCGGCTTGGCTCGCCGCGATGACGAGCACCCAGCGGGAGACGGCCGCGGCCCACGCCGCCTACCAGAAGGCGATGGCGGACAGCCACACCGCGTTCTTGAAGCTGGCCGAGGTCTCGCTCACCGGCATGGCGGCGGTGGTCGACGGCGACGGCACGTCGCCGAGGACGGAAACCCCGCGCGCGACCGAGGTTCCGCTGACGCCCATGACCCGGCCGGACGAGGTTCTCACCGCCGCGCCCGAGGTACTGCCCGAAGCCCCGGCGCCTTTGCCGCCCCTGCCCGCGCCCGTCCCCGTGCCGCTCGCCGAGCCGGGACGGGAGCCGGTGCCCGCCGATCTGGAGTCCGTGCTGCTGGCCGTGGTGGCCGACAAGACGGGCTACCCGGTCGAGATGCTCAACGGGGAGATGGACCTGGAAGCCGACCTCGGCATCGACTCCATCAAGCGGGTGGAGGTGCTCTCGGCACTGCGACAGCAGGTTGACGGGTTACCCGACGTGAATGTGGCGCGGCTGGGTTCCCTGCGGTCGTTACGCGAGATCGCGGACGTGTTCGGCGAAGTGGTGGAGGGGGGAGAAGCCGCCCCACCCGTGTCCGCGCCGGCGGTGGGGCTCGCCCCGCCACCGGTCGAGACGTCGGACGCACCCGGCCGGGCTTCCCTCACCCGGTTGGTCAGGCGCGCGGTTCCCGCCCCGTTGCCCGGGCTGCGCGTGACCGGTCTGTCCGCGGGCCCGGTCACCATCACCGACGACGGGTGCGGTGTCGCCGACGCCCTGGCCGCCGAACTCGCCGGAAGCGGGATAGCGGCGAAGGTGGTCACCGACATCCCCGCCGACACCCCGGCCCTCGTGCACCTCGGGGGATTGCGGCGGGTGGGATCGACGGACGACGCGCTCGTGATCGAGCACGAGGTGTTCCGTGCCTTGCGCCGGGTGTCCCCGCGCTTCCGGCGAGAAGGTGGCCTGCTGGTCACCGTGCAGGACACCGGGGGCGACTTCGGCGCGAGCGGTCGGCAACCGGAACGCGCGTGGCTGGGCGGTGTCGCGGCGGGAGCGCGCGCCGCCGCCGCCGAGTGGCCGGACGCCGTGGTCAAGGCCCTCGACTGCGAACGCGGCGGCCGCGGCCCCGAGGAGATCGCCCGCGTACTGGCGGCGGAGCTGCTGGAAGGCGGGTCGGCGTCGGACATCGCGCTGCGGGCCGACGGCTCGCGCACGGCACTCACCCATCGCCCCGCCGTCCCCGCCGAGCGCGACGACCGGATCGGTCCCGGCACCGTCCTGGTGGTCAGCGGCGGAGCCCGCGGTATCACCGCCCAGGCCCTGCGTGGGCTGGCCGAGCACGCGCGTCCCCGCCTCGTACTGCTGGGGCGCACCCCGCTCGCGGACGAGCCGGTCGGCCTGCACGACTGTCCCGACGAGCAGTCCCTCGTCCGTGTGCTGGCCGAAGGCGCTCACGAGCGCACCGGAAAAGCGCTCGCCCCGGCGGAGGCACGCACCCGGGCCCGGGACGTCTTGGCAGGCCGTGAACTACGGCGTGCGCTGGCCGACTTGCGCGCCGCGGGCAGCGAAGTCCGCTACCACCAGGCCGACGTGCGCGACACGGCGGCCGTGGCCGCCGCGCTCGCGTCCGTGCGCGCCGAATGGGGCCCGATCAGCGGGATCGTCCACGCCTCCGGTGTGCTGGCCGACCAGGCACTCGCCGACAAGACCGACGAGCACTTCGACCGCGTCTTCGGCACCAAGGTCGACGGCCTGCGGTCGCTGCTGGCCGCCACCGCCACCGACCCGCTCGAGGTGATCTGCGTCTTCTCGTCGGTGGCCGCCGAGTTCGGCAACGCCGGCCAGGTCGACTACGCGATGGGCAACGAGGTGCTCACCCACGTCGCACTGGCCGAACAGGCCGGGCGTCCCGGCTGCCGGGTCCGCTCTGTCGCCTGGGGCCCGTGGCGGGGCGGGATGGTGACCCGGGAGCTGGCCGAGCGGTTCGACGAGCGTGGCGTCCCGCTGATCGACCCGGGTGCGGGGGCCGCGGCCTTCGTCGCCGAGATGACCGGTACCCACCAGGACGTCCACGTCGTGGTCGCCGGCGAGGGCACGAGGATCCTCCACGGCGGGGAACACCACCTGGAGGCCGAAGTGGTCGTCGACGACGCCGCTCACGGCTACCTGGCCGACCACAGCGTGGCGGGCACACCGGTGCTGCCCATGGCCCTGGCGCTGGAGTGGTTCCGGGCGCTGGGCGCGGTGTGGCGCCCCGGCGGTCCGGTCACGGTGGGCGACGTGCGGGTGCTGCGCAAAGCCGTACTGCCCGACCTGGACCGGGGCGGGCACCGGTTCACGGTGCGAGGCCGCGAGCGGGTGATCGCGGAGGAGGTCGTACTGGAGGTGAAGCTGCTCGGTGAATCCGGCGCGACGCACTACGACGCGACCGTTTCCACGCGCACGGGACCGCGGCGGACGTGGTCTCCGCCGTGGTCGGACGGCGAACCGCTCGACCACGGCGAGGTCTACGACGGCGTCATGCTGTTTCACGGCCCGCGCTTCCAGGTCCTCGACGGCTCGCCCGTGCTCACGGCCGACGGCGCGACCGGCGTCGTGCTCGGCCTGCGGGCGGTCGGCTGGCCGGACGGCCCTTGGCACACCGATCCGGCAGTGGTGGACGGAGCGCTCCAGTTGGCGGGGCTGTGGGCGGCCCGTCGGCTGGGCGGGGCGTGGCTGCCGATGTCGGTGGGGCGGTTGCTGCTCGGACGGGATGGGCCGGTGTCGGCACCGGTGCGGTGCGCCGTCCGCGTCGAGGACACCGAACGGGATGCCGTCACTTGTGACGCCATGCTCGTGGACCAGGCCGGTGAGCTGGTGGCGGAACTGGCGGACGTGGTGATCGTGCGCCGGCCCGACGTGGTCGGCGAGCTGTCGGTGGAGGGGGACGCCCGGTGGGCCCTGAACAGGTAGCGGTCGTGGCGGTGGCCGTCCGGACCGGGGACGGCCGGACGGTGGACGACCTGCGTCACTGCCTGCTGGACGGCGTTCCGTGGCGATCCGGTCCGGGGAACGGCACCGACCTGGTACCGGAGGCCGCCCGTGAGGCCGTGCGAGCCGCGGGCTCGTCCTGGGCGGGAGACACCACCGAGGAGCTGCACGAGGCGGCCCGGGCAGTGGGCTCCCGCCGCCTCGACACGGCGGTGGTCGCGTCCGGAGCGGCCGGCTGCGCGGTCGCGGTGGTGCTCCAGCGGCACTCCGCCGCGCGGCGGGACGGGAACCGGTCGCTGGCACTGGTCGAGGGCGGTGATGACGGCTCGGCCGCCGGAGTACCGCGGCTCGACCTGCCGTGGGCGGGCGGGGATCTGCTGCGCGTGGCTTGCGCCGTGCTGGCGATCGCGCACCGGGCCGTGCCGAGGCCGAACGCGCCCGCCCGGTCGCTGACCGGCACGCGGGGCATCGAGGTGGCCACCGCGGCCGGACCGGTCCGGCTACGGCTCGCCGACACGGTGCCCTGGGTGGTGGGGGCGCCGGTGTCTTGGCGCGTCTACTCCGGCGCCGACCGGGGCGAGGTGCTCGAGGCACTGAGGACCGGGCGGCCAGGGGACGGCGGGCCCGCGAGGCTGGTCGTGTGGTCGGACGGCGGGGAGCCGCCCTCCGGTGCCGAGTCCGCCGCAGCGCAGTGGCTGCGCGATGGTCGGAACGGTGGCCCGTGCCCCGACGGTGTGGCGTACCGGGACCGGCCGTTACCGGGACAGGTCGCTTTCCTCTTCGGCAACGGCGCGGCCTCCTACCCCGGGATGGGCACGCAGTCGCTGCTGGCGTTCCCGGATCTGGTGGCAGGCCTCGAGCGGCGCTACGGACCGATCGGCGCCCTGCTCGGCACCACCGACGGCTCCACGCTGCCCAGGGCGCTGCAACAGATCTGGGGTTCGGGAGTACTGGCGGGGGTGCACCACGGGGTGATGGCGGACTTGCTCGGCCTCCGGGCGGACGCCGTGGTCGGCTACTCCTCGGGCGAGATGACCGCCCTGGTCGCCACCGGTGCGTGGCGCGACCCGGACGAGGTGGTCCGGCGCGTTCGGGAATCCTGGCTCTACACCGACGGGGTGGTCGGCCGGTTCGAGGTGTGGCGCCGGGCTCGACGGCGCGACGGCGCGGCCGACGGCGAGTGGTCCTGCCACCTGGTCGGCGCCCCGGCCGAACAGGTGAGACGAGCGATCCAGGGCGAAGCCGCCGCGTACCTGATGCTGGTCAACTCGCCGGAGTCCTGCGTGGTGGGCGGCGACCCGGCCGCGTGCGCCCGCGTGGTGCGCCGGCTCGGCGGACCCTCGTGGGAGGTCGACTACCCGATCGTCGCGCACGTGCCGGAGCTGGCCGAGGTGCGGGACCAGCTGTGGCGGCTGTATCACCACCCCACGGCCGACGTCGGGGCCACGAGATATTACTCGTGTGCCACCACCGGCTGGTACTCGCCGACACCGGGCGCCGTGGCCGACGCGCTCGCCGCGCAGCTGGTCGGGACGGCCGATTTCGCCGGAACGGTGCGGCGTGCCTGGGAAGACGGGGTGCGGGTGTTCGTGGAACTCGGCCCCAAGGGGTTGTGTGCCAACTGGGTGCGCCAGGTGCTCGGGGAACGAGAGCACCTGGCCGTGGCACTCGACGCGCCGGGGGTGGGAGGTATCCGCCAGCTGCTGCGGGCCGTGGCCGGATTGACGGCGGCGGGCGTGCGGATGGACGTGCCCGCGCTGCTCGACCGGCTCGTGCGGCCCCCACTCCACCCCGTACGGCCCGTGCCCCTGATCGCCCACCACCGGCGTGTCGGCAGGCTGCACCAGGAGTTCGTCGAGCGGGAGGCGATGGTGCACCGGAGGTTTCTCGCCCTCCGCGCCGAGGTGGGCGCCGTGCTGCGTGCCGCAGTCACCACTGCGGGAGCCGCTTCGCCCGCCACCGTCTCGCCTGCCCTCGTCTCGCCTGCCACCGTCTCGCCTGTCCCTGTCCCTGTCCCTGTTCCGCCTGCCGCCCTGCCTGTCACCGGCCAGGCTCCGCTGTTCGGACGTGCCGAGCTGGAACGGCACGCCGAGGGCCGGGTCGCGGAGGTCTTCGGGCCCCGGTTCGCCGGGTCGCACGGCCACCACCGGCGGATCCGGCTGCCCAAGCCGCCGGTGCTGCTCGTGGACCGGGTCGTCGCACTGGACGCGGAGCCCGTGTCCATGGCCGGCGGCGTGATCCGCACGCAGACCGACGTCCGTGCGGGCGGCTGGTACCTCGACCCGACCGGACGCGTGGCGCCTGCCCTGCTCGCGGAGTTCGGGCAGGGCGGCATTCTGCTGCTGAGCTGGCTCGGCGTGGATTTCCGCACCGGCGGGCAGCAGGTCTACCGGATGCTCGACTGCGAGATCACCCACCACGCCAGCCCGCCGGGGGCCGGCGACACGGTGGACTTCGAGACCACTGTCGAGGAGATCGCCGAACACGGCGGGGTGCTGCTGGCGTCCTTCCGCGCCGACTGCCGGGTGAACGGCGCGCCCCGGCTGACCATGCGCCACGCCCGCGCGGGTTTCTTCGCCCCGGACGAACTCGGCGGAGGGGCCGGGATCGCGTGGCGGCCGGAGGACGAACCGCCGCCACCGGGACCGTTGGACCCGCCTCTGCGTCGCGCCCCGCGGTCGGCCTTCGACCCGTCCCGGGTGCGAGCGCTGCTGGAGGGCAGACCGGCCGACTGTTTCGGCGACGAGTGGGATCAGACCCGGTCGCACGTGCGCACCCCCCGCATCGCGGGCGGCAGGCTGCGGGCGCTGGACGAGGTCACCGCCCTCGACTGGACCGGTGGACCGTGGGGGCGGGGTCATCTCCGTGCCGAGAGCCCCATCGCGCCCGACGAGTGGTATTTCGCGGCTCACTTCGAGGACGACCCGTGCATGCCAGGGTCACTGATGCTCCAGGGCTGCCATCAGGCGCTCGCGTTCTACCTCAGCGCCACCGGGTGCACCGTCGAGCGGGACGGGTGGCGCTTCGAGCCGGTGCCCGACCGTCCCGTCCGGCTGACCTGCCGGGCCCAGGCGACTCCCCGCAACCGGCGGCTGGTCTACGACGTGTTCGTCAGGGAACTGTCGACCGGGCCGCGGCCGTCGTTGGTCGCCGACGTGGTGTGCTCGGTGGACGGCGTGGGAGCGCTGCACGCACGGGGGCTGGCGGTGCGCCTCGTGCCCGATTGGCCACTGGACCAGTGGCGTGCGGGTCCGGCGGTGCCACGCGGGACCGCGCCCGCGCTGCCGCCGGACGAGTTGGGCGGTCTGGGTGGTCACCACGAACCCCGGACAGTCGCGGAAACCGGCGGATTCCGCTTCGACTACGCCTCGTTGCTGGCGTGCGCGTGGGGACGGCCCAGTGCCGGCTTCGGCCCGGCCGCCGCCTGGCTGGACGACGCCGAGCACGTCGCGCCGCGTTGCCCGGGGCCGCCGTACCACTTCATGAGCCGGGTCGCGGAAGTGACCGGCCCGATGGGGGGCCGCCGCGCGGGCACGGTGGCAGAGGTCGAGTACGACGTTCCGGAACTGGCGTGGTTCTTCGAGCACAACGATCGTCCGGTGATGCCGTTCGCCGTGCTGCTGGAGGCGGCCCTGCAACCGTGCGGCTGGCTCGCCGCGTACAGCCACGGCTACGACCCGGACCGCAGGTTCCGCAACCTGGACGGCGCCGTGACGGTGCTGGCGGAGGTCGGGCCGGGCGCGGGT
This sequence comes from Amycolatopsis sp. cmx-4-19, assembly GCA_049998115.1. Classification (GTDB taxonomy): domain Bacteria; phylum Actinomycetota; class Actinomycetes; order Mycobacteriales; family Pseudonocardiaceae; genus Amycolatopsis. Next base: position 13,562 of record JAEBEO010000016.1, read on the forward strand.
GTTCTGCGCACCCGCGCCCGGTTGCGGGAGTCCGCCACCAGCGGGGGCGCCACGATCCAGCGGTTCGTCGTCGAATGCCGACTCGGGGACACCCCGGTGCTGACCATGTCGGCCACCTTCGGGTTCTTCCCGCCCGAGGCGTTCGCCGGGCAGGACGGCCTGCCCGCCGACCCGGCGCACCGCGCGGCTTTGGCGGAGCCGTCGGAGTGGCACGAGCGGCTGCGCGGCGAGCCGCGCCCGGAGACCGGCCTGTCCGTCGGCGACATGCTGAGTGTGCTCGACCGGGTCACCGGGTACTGGCCTGATGGTGGGCGGGCGGGGCTGGGGCGGGTGCGGGGGGAGAAGACGGTCGACGCGGGCGAGTGGTTCTTCCGCGCGCACTTCTTCCGGGATCCGGTGCAACCCGGCTCTCTCGGCCTGGAGGCGATGTGCCTGCTTCTGCGGTGGTACGCGGTCCGCCGCGGGCTCGGCCGCGGAGTGAAGGGCGCGCGCTTCGAGCCGGTGGCGCTGGGGCGGCCGGTGACATGGAAGTACCGTGGGCAGGTGTTGCCGTCGAATCGGCTGGTGATCGTCACCGCGGACGTCCTCGAGGTGGCCGAAGAGGAGCACGGGCACCTGGTCGTCGCCCGGGCGGACCTGTGGGTCGACGGGAAGTGGATCTACCAGGCGGATTTCGGTCTCCGCGTGCTCGTGGACTGAGTACGGACCGGTGGTCGACACGGCGGCGACCTCGTCCGTAAGGGAAATTTTCCCCGGCGTTAAAGGTGCAGACCATCCTCGGATGGCGGAATGGGCCGAAGGTGCCTTCGAACACGCAATCAGCCGGTAGGCGGCCGCCTGAATGGCCGCTATTGCCTCTCGGGGATGATCGCTATTTTTATTGCTGTCATGGGAGCACGCCAACTATGTCAGCGAACTGCAGAGGAGTCGTCGGTGTGCCGAGGAACATGCGAGGGACATGTCGGCGAAGAACTTGCACTGGAAGAGTTGATACGACTCGCGCGCACGCACCAGGACATCGCACACACTTTTCTGAGCCGGGCAGAGAAAGTGTGTCGCGAGTCCTCGGTCATCGGTACAGACGAAGAAGATTCCTATTCGCGATGGAATCTCACGGAACGAGAAGACGAAGTTGCGAAACTCCTCGTCGAAGGGCTCTCGAACCGCAGAATAAGTCGCGCGTTGGGAATTTCGGAACGCACGGTGAAAAACCACTTGCACGCCATCTTCTACAAACTTCGGGTGAGTGACCGCACCCAGGCGGTGATCAGACTGATGCGCCGCACCTGACCTGGCGACCGTCACCGCTTCAATCTCTGCCACAGCCAGGCTCCGCCTACCCCCGTCAGCGTGCCGTAGAAGATCTTGCTCGCCGTCAGTTCCTGGTTCCCGGCGCTCTTCGAGTCCACCGGGATCTGCAGGTCACGGTTGGACACGTCCCGCAGGATCCCGCGTGCGTGGTTGTAGCTGCCGTTCCCCGCCAGCAGCAGCTCTACGACACCGCGGGCCAGCTGGGCTTCCGAGAACGTCTCGCACACCAGGTCGACCACGATGTCGGCCAACTCGGCCCGCAGCACTTCGGCGGCCGACAGCTCGGGAGCCAGGCAGCGAATCGACCCGTCCACGTTGGCGAAGGACTTGCCCAGCATGGGAATCACCGGACCGATCTTGATGCCCCGCTTGGTCGAGTGGCGCAGAACCGTGGTCAGTGTCAGACCGAAGTTGAGTTCCTCCAGTGACGCCGTCGCAGCCTTGGGCACCAGGGCGGCGACGTCGTCGGTGAATCCACCGATGTCCGCCCACTGCGTCGGTTTGCCCATCTCCACCCACGCCCTCGCCGCGCCGTCCCCGTCGTTCTGCACGATGTTGATGAGCGTGAGGGCGAGTTTGAGGCTCGTCGGGCGGTCCAGCCTGCCGACCATGCCCCAGTCGATCAGGAAGGCGCCCCGCCCTGGTTCGACGAAGACGTTGCCGGGGTGGGGATCGGCGTGGAAGAGACGGCCGACGAAGTAGCTGCGGTACATGAACGCCATCAGGTCGTGAGCCACGGCCATGCGCTCGTCCTCGGCCAGTTCCCCGTGCGCGATCTCGCGGATGGACCGCCCCCCGGCGAGGTCCTGCACCAGCACCCGTGGCGTCGCCAGCAGGACCTCGGGCACGGTGAGGAAGTCGAACTCCTCCGCCTGTGCCCGACCCAGTTCCATGTGCCGGGCCTCGGCGGTGAAGTCCAGTTCGTCGTTCACCGATTCGAAGATCAGGTCCAGCATGGCGTGGATGTCGACCACGGCGTTGAACCTCGGCCGGATGGTGGCGAGCAACCGGCCGGCGGTGCGCAGCACCGCCATGTCCGTGCGCACGATCGACCGGATACCGGGGCGCTGTACCTTCAGCGCCCCGTGCCTGCCGTCGGCCAGCCGCACCCGGTACACCTGGGCCAGCGACGCCGATCCGAGCGGATGCTCGGTGTCGATGTGGCGGAAGGTGCGCCGCCACCCGGAGCCCAGTTCCGCCTCCAGGACCGGCTCGAACTCCGAGAACGGTGCGGCAGGCACCCGGTCGTGCAGCTTGCCGAGTTCTTCGATGGTGGCCGTGGAGACGAAATCCGGCCGGGTGGAGAGCATCTGCCCGAACTTGATGTACAACGGCCCCATCCGCTCGAACGCCGACCGGATCGCTCGTGCCCGTTCGCGACGGCGAAGCTCAGGATCACGCCCACCCGATCTCGCCACTTCGCGCACCGCCAGGCGGGCGAGCGTGGCCGCGAGCCGGCGCACCCTGCGCTCAGCCACCGTCGGAAGTCCCGGTCGGCGCGTCCACCGCGTGCAGTGGCACCACGGTGTCACGAGGCCGCGCGACCGGATCCTGCCTTGCCGGTGGTCGCGGGGTCAGCAGTGCGAGCAGCCCCGGGGTGGGCAAGCCGGCGTGCTGCCCGGTCAGGGCGTCGTCGAACATCTCGACCAGCACCTCTACGGTGCAGTCCGCGCCGTCGCGGCGGTGTGCGCGGAAGCGGCGACCCGCTTTCACATCGTCGAGCAACTCGACGATGTCGACCTCCCGGTTCGCCTCGATGTCGACGAGTGTGCCGTTCGGTTCGCGTAACAGCGCGCGCCGTTTCCGTGTTCGGGCGCCGGCGGCCCGGTCCCGCGTCATGACGGCCCTGGCGCGCGTGCCGTCCGGTGCCGGTTCGTCACCTGCTCTTCGCCGGCTGAGCGGGGGCGGAATCCGCGGCGCTCAGCTTCCGCACCGTCTTGGACAGGTCTTCCAACTGCTCACGCAGGTCCGCGAGTTCTTCGGTGGTGTCCTTCTCGTCGTCCGGGCGCAGGGCACGACGAGTGGTCCGGCGGTTGTCGTCGTCGATCTCCCGGCCGCGGTCGAGCACGTCGTCCACGAAATCCTTGGTGTCGTCGACGATGTTGCCCATGTAGTCGAATAGTCCGGTGCGTTTCCGGCTGGTCCTGCTCGTCGTCATGGTCGCTCTCCTCGCATGGTGGTGTCCGGGCCGATCCGGTGAGGTCCGGTTTTCCCGACGGGCTCGTCCGTGCACGCCGTGCGACGTGGGACCGTCCGTTCCTCTGTCGGCACCGGTCGAAAAGGCTGTCTGCAGCCATGCTCAGTGTCCGGGTCGAGGAGAGGGCGGGCCAATGGGCTTCTCGAACTAGTACCAATGTCATGGGTAAAACGGTCTCTCCCTTTTCAACACGTTCATCAACAGAGGCGGGAATAACCTTTTTGCGCCCGGTTGTTCCGCGTAGCGTGAGACTCTTGGGAAATCGCCCGTAATCGGAGGTGTCACGCCGAGCTGAATCCGAGGTGGAGCTTCCCGGTGTCCATTCACGACGGTGAAAGTGGGTACGACATGACCTCAAGTCCGTTCCGGCACCTCGCGAACTCGGTGTCCTGGGGCGCGGTGCGGGAGATGAACGCGGTGGAGACCATGTTCTGGCGGGTCGACTCCAGCGCCGGGGTCGAGGCCAACCTGATCGGTCTCCTGCCGCTGGATCGCACGCCCGACTGGGAGCGTCTTGTGGAGCGGCACAAATGGGTCGTCAGGGCCGCACCGCTGTTACGCAAGCGGCTCAAGGAACCGCCTCTGCGCCTGGGGCGCCCTTTCTGGGTCGATGATCCGGCCTTCGACGTGGCTCACCACCTGCGCCGGGTCCGGCTGCCTTCACCCGGCTCGCGCAGGCAATTGCTCGACTTCGCCCAAACGCTGAGCATGTCGCCTTTCAGCCCCACGCGACCGCTCTGGGAAGCCGTTCTGGTGGAGGGGGACGACGGGCACGGCGCGGCGTACCTGCTCAAGATCCACCACAGCCTGACGGACGGGACGGGCGCGTCCCAACTGGTGTACCTGCTCGTCGATGCCGACGCCGAACCACCCGGGGAGAGACTGCTGCCGCCGGTGCCGCCGGACCCGCGACCGGGTGGCCTGGCCCTCCTCGCCGCCGGTCGATTCGCGGGGATGCTGGGCCGGTTGCTGCGGGCTTCGTGGAAACTCCGGCTCGGTGCGAAGTCCCCGGTGTCCCCCCTGAGCGGTAATCGACGCGACGGGGCCGCCCGCCGGCGCCGGCCGGATGTGACGAAGCTGCCCGCGATGGTGAAGTCGTTCGCCCACGCCACCGTGCTCCCGTCGGCGCCACCGGCACCACTGCTGGCAGGGCGCAGCCGGTACGCCCACTTCGATCTGGTGGACGTACCGTTCGACGCGCTGAGAGCAGCGGGCAAAGCCGTCGGCGGAACTTTCAACGACGCCTACCTCGCCGGTCTGGCAGGTGCTTTCGATCGCTACCACCGGCGCTTCGGCCTGACACTCGACGTCTTGCCCGCCCTGCTGCCGATCAGCGTGCGCAGGCCCGGCGCGATCCCCGGCGGCAATCACCTGGCCAGCACCCGGCTGGTGCTCCCGGTCGGTGGTCACCCGCCCGCCGAGCGGATAAGGCTGATCCACGACGCCGTCACCGCCGTGCGTGAAGGTCCCACGCTGCACGCGCTCAGCCTGATTTCCCGCCCGGTCACCCCCTTGCCGCCGTCGGTGGTGGGCCGGATCACCAAGGAGATGTTCCGCGACAACGACTTGCTGGCCAGTAACTTCGCGGGTATTCCCCAGCCGGTGTACCTGGCGGGGGCGAAAGTGACCGCGATCCAGCCGTACGCACCGCTGCTCCGCGGCGCGGTGAGCGTCGCGCTGGTGTCCTATGTGGACCAGGCGCAGATGGGCGTCAACGTGGACACCGGTGCGATCACCGAACCCGACGTCTTCGTGCGTTGCCTGCGCGAGAGCTTCGACGAGGTGATCGGACTCGCCGCACGCCGGGAGCCGGCGCGCGGAGAACCCGAGGGCACAGCGCGGTCACTGAACACCGTCCCGCCGACCACATCGAGGAGATCCCAGTGACGACGACCGGTGCTCACGTGCTCACCATGCCGGCGAGAGGCCAAGGACGAAACCGGGACGGCGACACCGCCGAACTGGTCGAGCACGCCCTCCGCTGCGTCCGGCAAGCCGTCGACTCGTTGGCGCTGGCCATCCGGCTGCTGTCCGAACAGGACGGTTCCGGCACCGAGACCGGCGGACCGCGAGCGCCGGCGGAGACATCCCTCAAGGACAGAAGCGGCGACCCGCGGCTGAGCAACCAGGAGAAGCGGGTGCTCACGATGGTGACGGCGGGCCTGCCCAACCGGAAGATCGCGGAACTGCTCGACATCTCCGACAAGACCGCCAAGAACTACGTGCACACCGTTCTGCTCAAGCTCGGCACCGCCACCAGGACGGAGGCCGCGTTCACCGCCTTGTGCGAGGGCCTTGTCGACCCGGAGGGGTGCCGTCGCGCCAGGGCGCTCGCCTCCGGCACGGCGACCGCGACGCCACGCCTCCTCGCCTCACCGGCGCACTGATCTCCAGTGGGGACCCGAGTGTCACCGGCCCCGGTCCCCACCACCTTCCCGACCGGAACTCCCCCGAATCTCCAGAGGACTTCGATGACAGCGCGCACTGCCTTCCTCTTTCCCGGCCAGGGCAGTCATCTGCCCGGCGTGTTCCGCGACCTGGTCGACCGCCATCCGCTGGTCGACGCGACCCTGACCGCCGTCGACGACGTAGCGGCCGAGCTGGGGCGCGAGGCGGTCTCACCGATGCTCCTCGACGCGAGCTCGCCGACGTTGCAGGAGCTGGTCGACCACGATCCGCCCGCCCTGCACCTGGCGATCTTCACCGCGTCCGTGACCGCCTTCCGTCTGCTGGCCGACGACTGCGGCGTGCGCCCAGACATCCTGGTGGGCCACAGCTTCGGCGAACTGGTGGCGCTGACCGCCGCCGGGGCCTTCTCCCTGGAGGACGGCGCGCGCCTGGTGGGCAGGCGGGACGAGTCGCTGCGGCGGTCCAGCGCGCCCCCCGGCGGCCTCGTGGCCTTGAACTGCGGTGCGCGCCGCGCGCAGCACCTCCTGGACGCGCTGGACGAGTGGAATCTGGCCGTCGCCGCGGACAACAGTCCCGACCAGGTCGTCGTGTCCGGACCGGACACCGATCTCCGGCGGCTGCAGGAGGTGGCCGAGGTCTTCGGCATCACCGCGACGCGCCTGCGCATCCCCTACCCCTTCCACAACCGTCTCATGGCGGACGCGGCCGAAGACTTCGGCGCACGGGTGGCCGAGGTGCCCAAACGCTCACCGCGCCTGCCCGTCTACTCGTCGTTGCTCGGCCGGTACGTCGAGGACGTCGCGGACGTGGAGAAGGTGATCGAGGGCCATCTGGTCCTGCGCGTGCGGTTCCTCGACGCGGTGCGTGCGGTCCACGCCGACGGTGCACGGGAATTCGTGGAGTCCGGGCCGAAGGGTGTCTTGGCGGACCTGGTGGCGGCGGTCGTCCCCGGGGTGACGACCGTGGCGCCGTTCCGCAAGCGCACGGACACGCGGTCGCTGCAGTCCGATGTGGACGGACTGACGCGGCGGCGGGACACCGGCCGCTCGGCGCCCACCCCGGCCGCCCCGATCCGGGCGCCGAGGCAAACCACTGCGCGGGATGACGGCTCACCCACGCCGCCGCCGATCCCCGCGTCCCGCCGGCACCCGGAACCCGAGGCGCCCGCCGCGGTGAACGGCCACGGGGGTGACGACCGTGAAGCCGTGTTCGAGGTGGTGCGGGAACTGTACGCCGACCTGCTGGGGTACCCCACGGACGCACTCGAGCCGGACGCGGATCTGGAAGGGGACCTCGGCATCGACTCGATCAAGCAGACCGAAGCGTTCGCGCGGGCCTCGGAGCGGTTCGACCTGCCCGCCTCGAAGCCGAAGGTGCGCCTGACCAACTACACGACCCTGGACGCCGTCGTCGACCTCCTCATGGACCTGCGCGAAGGACAACGGCCGGTGGGGACGCGCACGTGAGCCGGTCACCGGGAGAGGCGAAGACGATGCCGGACGAATTCGCGGGCAAGGTGGTCCTCGTCACCGGGGGTGGCAAGGGGGTGGGACGGGCGATCGCGCGAGAGTTCGCCTCGCTCGGCGCCCACGTCGTCATCAACTACTTCCACTCCGAGCAGGCCGCTCGGCGCACCGCGGCGGAGATCGCCGACGCGGGCGGGTCGAGCGACCTGATCCGGGCCAGCGTCGCCAAGGCGGACGAGGTCACGGCGATGTTCGAGACCGTGCGCGAGCGTGCCGGCAGGTTGGACGTGCTGGTGAACAACGCGGCACGCGGCGTGCTGGCGCCCGCCGGATCCCTCACCGACGTGGAATGGCTGAAGGTGTTCGAGGTGAACGTGCACGGTGCGCGACGGTGCGCGCGTGCCGCCCTGCCGTTGCTGGCCGAGACCGGCGGGTCGATGGTCAACGTGTCGTCCATCGGCGCGGGGATGGTGGTGGACAACTACGCCGCGATCGGGGTCGGAAAGGCGGCGTTGGAAGCGCTGAGCCGCTACCTCGCCGTCGAATGCGCGCCCTACGGCGTGCGGGTGAACGTCGCGTCGGCCGGTCTGCTGGACAACCCGACCGCGGACCAGTTCCCGGACAGTGCCGCGCTGCGCGAGGTCTCCACCGCGAGTGCCCCCCTCGGCAGGCTGGGCACGGAGGAGGAACTGGCCCGCCTGGTCACCGCGCTGGCCTCTCCGCGCCTGTCCTGGGTCACCGGGCAGAGCGTGCTGGCCGACGGCGGACTCTCACTGGGGCACGCCATGCTGCGACCGGCCGGGCCGCCGATGGCGTCTCCGGCCGCGGGTGCGGCGTCCTCCCGGCCGGTCGGTTCGGTCCCCGAATCGGGGCACGCGACAGCCGTTCCCCAGCCTGCTTCGGCAGCGGCGGACGCCGAAACGCCGCGCAGGCGGCTCCCCGCCGCTCCGGCATCGGGCGACGCGGACGTGGACGACGGTGCGAACGTGGTGGCGGTGGTCGGCATGGGCATGGTCCTGCCCGGCGCGAACGGCCCCGAGGAGTTCTGGGACCTGCTGCGCAACGGTGAGCCGGTGTTCGACGATCCGGGGGAGCGCTTCCGCCAGGAAGCCTTCCTGGCTCACGAGCCGGGCGCGGAAGACAGCGCGTACACGTTCCGTGGCGGTTACCTGCGCGAGCCGCGCCTGCACGAGGAGGCGAAAGCGCGGTCCTGCGCCCAGGACGTTTCGGCGCGGTGGCTGCGGCACAGCATCGCCCAGGCGTACGACAGCGTCACCCGGCGGTCCGGAGACCGCGTCGAGAGTTTCGTCGGCATCACGGTGGAGGGCAACCAGCACCTGGAAGAGTCGCTGCTGGTCGAGCTCACCGCGCGGCGCCTGCTCGGCCACTGGCCGGAGCCGCGGCCCGGCCACGGCGCGCTGCCCGAACGCCTGCGCGGGCTGCTGCGCCGTCACTACCCGTTCGCCACCGGCCGCGGGCGCGACCATCTGCCCGACCGCGTCGTCGACGCCGCGATCACCGAACTGCTGCCGCCGGGGTCGCCCTACACCACGGTGGACACGGCCTGCTCATCGAGCCTCTACACCGTGGACCTGGGCACGAAAGTCCTCCTGTCCGGTGACTGCGACATCGCCGTGTGCGCGGGCGTGTTCACCAACACCCCCCGGTTCTCGATCATGTTCAGCGCACTGCGGGGGCTGAGCCCCAGCGGCGGCGTGCACGCGTTCGACCGGACCGCCGACGGCACGTTGTTCTCCGACGGCGCGGGCGCGGTCGTGCTCAAGACCCTGCGCCGGGCACGGGAAGACGGTGACGAGGTGCTGGCCCTGCTCGGCGGCCTCGGCACGGCGTCGGACGGCCGCGGCAAGGCCGTCTACGCCCCCAACCGCAGCGGGCAGGAACGGGCGGTCCGACGCGCCAGGCAGGTCAACGACGTCGCCGCCGAGAACGTCGACTGGGTCGTCGCTCACGGCACCGGTACGCCGGTGGGGGACGAGGTGGAACTGGAGACCCTGGAGGCCTTCGCGCCGCCGGCCGGTTACCCGTGCACGTCGAACAAGTCCCTCATCGGGCACACGGGATGGTCTGCCGGGGTGGTGTCGCTGATCCACGCCGTCCTCGGGCTGCGCCACGGGCTGATCCCGCCGCAGCGCCCGCTGACCGACCCGCCGGAGAACCTGCGGGACAAGCGGGTGCGCGTCCCTGCCGCGGAGGTGCCGCTGCCCCGGCGGGACGACCGGGCACGGACGGTGGGTGTGTCCGCGTTCGGGTTCGGCGGCACGGACGCCCACCTGCTCGTGCAGGACGTGCCGCCGACCGGGCACCCGCTGCCACGCTCGGCTCCGTGCCCGGACCTCGACGACGTGGTGCTGGTCGGGTGGAGCGCTCACCTGCCTGAGGACCCCTCACCGGAACAGGTGCGCGCGCGGTTGGCCGACGGCGGGCCACCGGCGCGGCTCGCCGCGTTCCCGACGCCGTACCCCGTGCCGCCGGCCCGTACGCTGCGCATGGCCCCGCGCACGGTACGGACGGTCGACCGCACCCAGCTCATGGCCCTCGCCGTCGCCGCGCGGTTCGCCGAGGAGCACGGGGCGCTCTGGGAAGGCGTGGAGGAACGCACCGGCGTGCTGGCCGCGCACACCGGCCCGGTCTCCGCAGCGAGAGCCACCGCGTTGCGCTGCTATGCCGACGACCTGCGGGATCTCCACCCTCGTCCGGCGGACGGGGTGTCGGCCGAAGCGTGGGAACAGGCGCTGGACCGCTGCCTGGACGAGGTTCGCCGAGAGCGCGAAGTCACCAACGAAGACACCCTCCCCGGGATCGGGCCCAACATCATCCCGGCGCGGTTGGCCAACCGCCTGGACCTGCACGGTCCCGCCCTCACCCTCGACACGGGCGCCTCGTCGGCCCTCACCGCCGTGCGGGCCGCCTCCCACTACCTCACCGCCGGCGAGATCGACCTGGCACTGGTTCTGGCGGTGAACGGCGACAGCTCCCCCGAGCTGGCGGCGCTGCTGGGAAAGCGGGAGGACCGTTTGGCCGAGGGCGCTTTCCTGCTGGCACTGGCGAAGAGGCGCGACGCCGAGGCGAAGGGCTGGCCGGTGCTGTGCGCGCTGACCAGCGACCCCCGGCCCGACCGGCGTCCCGTTTCCAGCGGCACGCTTCCTGCCCGCACCTACCTCGCCGCGGACGGAGCCGTCGACCTGCTCACCGCCCTCGCGAAGCGGCCGGAGGGACCGGTGACGGTCACTGGTGCCGTCCCCGGCCCCGCGATCACCCTTCACCCGGCCACCGAGACCGGCGACGCGTCGCAACCCGCGGACCGGGTCGTGCCCATACCGCCGCGAGACGCCGTCACCACGAGGCACGTGCCCCGGCTGGAACCGCTGCCGTCGCTGCCGGAGAGCGGCGGCGCCCTACTACCGGCGGGCTGCCTGGTGCTGACCGACGAGGCGAGCGCGCAGGCCGTCGCCGCCCCGGCCGGCGCGGCGTCCGCGACCGTCGTCGTGGTGCGCCCCGGTGACGATCCCGAGGCTCTGCTGGAACCGGTGCTCGGACCCTCCGGGCGGCGGTACCGGCACCTGCGTGTCTACGCGGCCTGCCAGGACGAGTCCGGACCGGCGGTACTCCCTGCTTCCCTGCACGAGGCACTGTTCCTCGCGGCACAGCACTACGCCGACGACCTGGAGCGGGGATCGCTCGGCGTACTCCTGACCGACCGGATGTGGCAGGGGGTGCCCCTCGCCGCCACCGGGTTGTTCACCGGCTTCGTCAAAAGCCTGAGCTGGGAACTGCCGGGGTGCGCGTGCCGTGTGCTGATCTGCGACGAGCCGGCCGAAACGACCTGGCGAGCACTGGAAGCGGAACTGGACCACGGTGGCGGACTGCCGCTGACCTTCCGGCGCGCGGGTACCCGCTACCGGCAGCGACTGCGGCCGGCGCAGCCAAGGACGGGACCGCTCCCGCTGCGGTCCGGTGACGTCGTGGTGGCCACCGGAGGGGCGCGCGGCATCACCGCCGCGGCGGTGGAAGGCCTGCTCGACCACCTGCCGCTGAAAGTGTGGCTGCTCGGGTCGTCGTCCCCGCCGGACGTCCCGGCGGACTTGCTGACCGCAGGGGAGGAGGACCTGCCGCGCCACCGCGCCCGGTTCATCGCCGAGGGCAGGAGCGCCGGGGACGGCGCGTCGGTCGCCGAACTCAACCGCGCGTTCGAGCGGCTGCTGCACGCCAGGGAGAGCCTGCTGACGCTGGAACGCCTGCGCAGCCGGTACGGACACGACTCGGTGCGGTACCTGGTCTGCGACGTGACCGATCCCGCCGCGGTGTGCGAGGCCGCCGGCACGGTGATGGCACACGACGGAAGGGTCGACCTCCTGATCAACGGCGCCGGCGTCCACCATCCCGGCGATCTGGCCCGAAAGACCTTGCGAGAGTTCCGTCGCGTCAGGGACGTCAAACTCGACGGGTACCGGAACCTCAAGGACGCGTTCTCCGCTTCGCCGCCACGGCTGTGGTGCAACTTCGGTTCGGTCACCGGGCTGGTGGGCTTGCCCGGCGAGGTCGAGTACTCCTCGGCCAACGACTTCCTCGCCGCCGCCGCGCGCCACGAGCGGATGGTGGGCAAAGGCGACGAATACACCATTGCCTGGACGGTGTGGGACGAGGTCGGTCTCGGTGGCAACCAGGTCACCCAGTCCCTGGTGGCCCGTGCCCGGCGGCTCAGCTCGATGAGCAAGGCCGAGGGCGTCGCGCACTTCGTCGCCGAACTGGCCCAGCATGGTCCCCGCGACTCCGTGGTCTCGTTCATCGGAGCCAGCGAGCGAGAGTCGTTCGAACGGCAATTCCCGGGATATCTCGCCCTGCCGCCTGCCACCGCGCCGGCGGGCGGGTTCCTCGGGGTGGCGGAGACCCACGACGGGTGCTCGGCCACCTGGCGGCTGGTGCTCGACGAGCGCCGGGTCGGCTACCTGGGCGGACACCTCGTCGACGGCAAACCGACGTTGCCGGGCACGATGCTGATGGGCGCCGTGGTCGAGGCGGCCCAGGCCCTCCTGCCTGGTGCTCCTGTCCACGCGCTGCGCGACCTGTCCTTCTCCCAATGGGTCCGGGCCACGACCCGGCCCGCGGAGTACCGGGTCACCGCGGTGGTCAACCACGGCCGGTCGGCGACCCGGCCCTCGGTGCTGGTGCGCGTCACTTCCGACGTCACCGCCCCCGGCGGGCGGGTGCTCCGGCGAGACCGCGAGCACTTCCGCGCGACGGTGCTGACCGGCCCGCCGAGACAGGTGACTGTCCCCGTACCGGGAGAGGACGTGGACCAGCCGGTCGGGTCGCCCTACTACCACCCGGAGTCCCCGGTCCTGCTGTCCGGAGGCTTCCGCACCACCAGCGAGTGGCGAACCGGGCACTCGGGGGCGTCGGCGCTGTGGCGGCCGGAGCCCGGCTCGCTGCCCGAGGTGTGCGCGGTCCTGACGCTGCCGACGTTGCTGCTGGACGGCCTGGCCCGCACCCATGCGCTGCGCCCGATGGCCGAGGGCGGACAGGAGGTGGAGGTGCCCCGCTACATCCGCCGCGTCGAGTGGTTCACCAGCGGCACCGACGTCGACCTTGCCGAGCGTTATCCGACGGGTATCCGCCTGCACTGGGACGCCGCGACCGGCGTGTTCTCCGCCGTCGCTCCGGACGGCAGCCCGCTCGCCGTGATCGATGCCGTCCAGTGCGTCTCCAAAGGGCGGGTCGAAAGCATCGGTACCGCTGTCGCGGGCTGAACGTGTCACCCGAACGAAGAGGAGGCGAGATGGAACTGGACGGCAAGGTCGCCGTGGTCACCGGCGGCACCCGGGGGATCGGCAGGCGGATCGTGGAGCGATACCTCGACGAAGGCGCGTCGGTGGTGTTCAGCGGCCGCGACGAGGCAAGAGGCGCGCAAGCGCTCAAAGAGCTCGACGTGGGCGACCACGCGTCGTTCGTCCCAGGCGACGTCACACGCAAAGAGGACGCCGAACGCATGGTCGACGCCGCGATCGAACGGTACGGCCGGCTGGACGTGCTGGTGAACAACGCGGGCGGGATGCCGGGCTTCGCGGTGGTCGGTGAAACCGACGACGCCCTCTGGCACGACACCCTCGCGGTCAACCTGCACGCGGTTTTCTACGCCACCCGACACGCGCTGGGATACCTGGTGCCGCAGCGGTCCGGCCGGATCATCACCCTGTCGTCCATCGAGGGCAAGCAGGCCGATCCCGGCCTCGGCGCCTACGCCACGGCCAAGCACGCGGTGATCGGACTGATGCGGGCGGTGGCCAGGGAAGTCGGCCCGGTGGGCATCACGGCCAACTGCATCTGCCCCGGCATCGTGATGACCGACCTGATCCGCGACCAAGGCCCGCTCGCCGCCCAGACCCTCGGCACGACGTACGACCAGCTCGTCGGCCTGTTCATCGGCAAGGCCGCGACCGGTCGTGCGACGACCGTCGACGAGGTCGCCGAGGTCGCCGTCCTGCTCGCGGCCGAGGCGGGCGCCGGGATCACCGGCGCCGCCCTGCCGGTCGACGGTGGCGCGACCTGCTCCTGAGCGCACGGTGCCGTGCCCGGCGCACCGGACCGGGATGCGCCGGGCACGACACCGGGGGACGGTCAGCGGACCGCCGCGGCCGTGATCGCCTCGACCAGGTCCAAGCCGTAGTCGCCGGACCGGAAGGCCGGGTCGTCCAGCACCCGCTGATGTACTCCCGTGTTGGTCGACACCCCCACGCAGTCGAACTCGGCCAGCGCCCGCCCCAGCCGACGCAGGCCTTCCGGCCGGTCGTCCCCCCGGACGATCACCTTCGCCAGCAGGGAGTCGTAGAACGGCGGGACCCGGTAGCCGGGATGGGCATGGGTGTCCACTCGCACCCCCATACCGCCCGGCAGCACCAGGCCGGTGATCCGGCCCGCCGAGGGCAGCCATCCCGCGGCCGGGTCCTCGGCGTTGATCCGCACCTCCAGTGCGTGACCTCGGATCACCACGCCGTCCTGGTCGAAGTCCAGCCGCTCGCCCGCGGCGACGCGCAGCATCCACTCGACCAGGTCGACACCCGTGACCGCTTCGGTCACCGGGTGCTCCACCTGCAACCTGGGGTTCGCCTCGATGAAGAAGAACTCCTCCGGTCCGGTGACCAGGAATTCGAACGTGGCGACACTCGTGAGTCCGATCGCCTCGGCACTGCGTACGGCCGCGCGGTGCAACTCGCGCCGCAACGGGCCCGGCAGACCGGGCGCGGGAGCCTCCTCCAGTAGTTTCTGGAAGCGGCGCTGCACCGAGCAGCAGCGGTCACCCAGATGGACGATGTTGCCGTGGCGGTCGGCGAGCAGCTGCACCTCGATGTGCCGCGCTGCGGGCACGTACCGCTCCAAGTAGAGCCGCCCGTCGGTGAACAGCCGTCGCGCGTCGCGCGTCACCTGAGGGAACGTCACGGCCAGCTCCTCCGGTCCGTGCATCGGGTGCACGCCGTGCCCGCCACCGCCTGCCGCCGCCTTGAGCACGACCGGGTAGCCGATGCGCCCGGCCTGGGCCAGCGCGTCGTCGACCCCGCACAGCGGACCGGCCGAACCCGGCAGCACCGGTACACCGGTGTCGGCGAGCGCACGGCGGGTGGCGATCTTGTCGCCCAGCAGCGACAGGTGTTCGGCGGACGGGCCGACGAACACCAGACCGGCGTCGGCGCACGCGCGGGCGAGCAGCGGGTCTTCGGACAGGAAACCGTAGCCGGGGTGCACCGCGTCGGCGCCGGTCTTGGCGCAGCCGTACAGCACGGCGGGGATGTTGAGATAGCTGTGGGTGGCCTGCGCGGGACCGAGGCAGAAACTGTCGTCGGCCAGCCGTACGGACAGGCTGTCGGCATCCTCGACGGAGTGTCCGACGACCGACCGCAGGCCGAGGTCACGGCAGGCGCGGACGATGCGCAGCGCGATCTCGCCCCGGTTGGGAACGAAGACCGACTCAACGCGCGTCATCGGGCACTTCCCCGGTGAGCTCCAGCCGCAGCAGCGGCCGCCGGAACTCCACCACGTCGCCGTCGCGGACGCACACCTCTCGGATGATTCCCGCCTGGCCCGCCCGCACGGGTGTGGTCATCTTCATGGCCTCGATCTGCGCCACCTGGTCGTCGGGCCCGACGACGGCGCCCACTGCCGGCGCGGACGAGCCGTCGTCGCCCCTGGCGAGCCGGACCACACCCACCGCCGGCGCCAAGACCTCCACCAGTCCCGCCTCCTGCGCCGGTTCATCGGCTGCCGTCGGCTGTCGTGGCGTGGCGGACGACGACGGCGCGGGCACCCCGATCTCGAACTCGATCTCGACGTCCGGGGTGCGGACGACCAGGTGGCGCACCGAGTTCTGGTTCGCCGCCGTCATGAGCTGCCGCACCACGTCGACCGGGACACCAGGGGAGCCCGTCGGTGGTGCGGGGGCATGGTTGCGCTGATCGGAGGGCACCGGGGACACGTGCGTCGACACGTAACTACCGCCTCACTGTTCTGCTCGGACCGCGTCCGCGGAAGCTCCCCGGGTTCGCAGTCGGTGGTCTCGACGGGTCAACAGGGCCTCCGGCCGCAGGGCGCCGAACTTCACCAGGCAACCGCGCAGCGCCGCCTTGACCAGGCGCACCGCGGCCGCCGGGTCGGTCTGCGCGCCGCCGGTGGGTTCGGCGACCAGGTGGTCGACCAGCCCTGCCGCGTGCAGGTCCGTCGCGCGCAGCCGCAGTGCTTCCGCGGCTTCCGGGGCGCGGCTCGCGTCACCGTGGAGGATGGCGGCGCAGCCCTCGGGGCTGATGACGGAGAAGTAGGTGTTGGCCATGGCCAGCAGTGCGTCCCCGGCGGCCAGTGCGAGTGCGCCGCCGCTGCCGCCCTCGCCGATGACGACCGACACCAGCGGAACGGGGACGCCGGAAGCGGTCAGCAGCGTCTCGGCGATGGCCCCACTCTGGTTGCCTTCCTCGGCACGGCGACCCGCGTAGGCGCCGGGTGTGTCCACGAAAGTGACCACGGGCAGTCCCAACCGCCCGGCCAGCCGGAGCAACCGGGTGGTTTTGCGGAAGCCGGCCGGATGGGGCATCCCGAAGTTGCGCTCGCCCGCTTTGGCCGGCTCGTGCTCTTTCGCGTGCCCGAGGACCACGAACCCGACCTCACCCCACCGCGCCAGCCCCCCGACGATGGCGGGGTCGTCCTCGGTGTGCCGGTCGCCGTGCAGTTCCACGAAGTCGTCGAAGATGCCGGCTACGTGGTCGAGCACGTTGGGCCGGTCCGGGTGCCGCGCCAGCCGCACGGCGTCCCACGCGCTGCCTTGCCGGTCCGGCGTCGAGTGGGCAAGTGCTTCGGGGAGATCGGTCACCTCCGGTAGGGGCATCGAGCCCGGTGTCGGCCGTCCTGTCAGGCAGGTCAAGACACGGTCGAGCACTTCCGGCACCGACGGGCGCGGCACGACCAGGTCCACGTGCCCGTGGGCGTGCAGGAACTCGGCGGTCTGGAAGTCGGCGGGCAGCCGCTCGCCCAGTGCCTGGGCGATCACGCGCGGACCGGCGAACCCGGACCTGGTGGCCGTCTCGGCGAGGACGACGTCACCCAGGGAGGCGAAGGACGCGGCGACACCGCCGTAGACCGGGTCGGTGAGGACGCTGACGTAAGGCACGTTCGCGTCTTTCAGCCGCCGGATGGCGTCGCACGCGCGGGTGACCTGCAGCAGGGAGTACATGCCCTCCTGCATTCGCGCGCCACCCGAGCAGGACACCGCCACCAAGGGCACACCCCGCTCCACGGCGAGGTCGGCCGCCGACACGACCTTCTCCCCGACGACGACCCCCATGCTGCCACCCAGGAAACCGAAGTCCATCACCAGCAGCACCACCGGTTTGCCGCCGACCCGCGCGGTCCCGACGACCGCGGCCTCGGAGGCGTCCGTGGCGGTGCGGGCCTTGAGCAGCCGAGCCGCGTACGGCACCGAATCGGTGAACTCGAGCGGATCGGTGGACCGCAACCCCGCCAAGAGTTCGGTGAAGCTGTCCGTGTCGGCGACGTGGGCGATGCGCTCGGCGGCGCTCAATCGCCGGGTCTTTTCGCAGGCCGGGCAGACACCGTGGGACCGGGCCCAGGTGGTGTGGTGGAGCACGCACTGACAGAACGAGCATCGTTGCCAGTCGGCGGCAGGCCAGTCGTCGAGCCGATCGAGCACAGCGCGGGCGCTGTCCGGTGTTTCGGCTGCCTGAGGTTCGTCAGGGCCGTTGTCGCTCGTGTCTACCAGGTCGTGCAGGCCCATTCATCGCTCCATGGTTCTTCGGTGCGGAGGATTACGTTCCCGGTCGGCCGAACTGTCCACACAGGACTTGAGCTGAGGTGGCCGGAACCGCGCTGCGCTACGCCGCGTGAACGATCACGTCCGTCATGACGAGGCGTCTGCTGACCCGGCCCGGTCCGACCACGCGGCACGTCATCGACACACTGGATCCGCCGGCGCGTGCACTCGGTAATACTGGTCGCCTCCCGAAGTCTGGCCCCGCCGGGCGCGTGCCAGCCATGGGTCGCGCGCACAGGGGATTCGGATCCGGTCAAGTCGGCCCATTCGTTCGGGACGTTCGATGCCCGGGGCGGAGGACCCGCCGGTGGAACGTCCTTTCCCCGCCGCCGGTGGAGATCCGGCCGAGGCAGGCCGGATGTGAACATCGGGCAACACCCTTGCCCGCACGGTGCGCGGCGGGTGAACCTCAAGGTCGTGGCTACCGACGGAAGAGGACGACATGCCGCAAACGCTGGTACGCGGGAGAACGCGCCGAAAGTTGTTCGCGGGTGTGTTGGTCGCCGGGTTGGCGGGGGTGACGGTCCTGCTGGTCGGTCTGTCGCAGGGCGCCTTGGCGGCGTCGTTCGCTGTCTCGGGAACGAACTTCAAGATCTCGGCGGACAGATTGCAGGGAACGGGATTCGTCCAGTTCGGGGGTGTGGACAGCGGGGGCGGCGCGGCTCACCCGGTGGCCACCAGTGCTTTCCGCACCGTCGTCCTCGACAACTTCTGCCAATCGGTCTCGTTGCGTTCCCTCCCGTTGGTGGGGGACGTGACTTTGCGGATCGCCTCCACCGGCGAGGAAGGCATGTCCGCGACGAATATCGTGCTCGGCGTAGCGGAGCTCGGCGGTGACCTCACTTTGGTGAACCCGCAAATCGGCGTGGACGCCGGGCAGGTATCGAAAGGACCGGACGGTGTGGTCGGTCAACCGGGCGGTTTCGGTCAGCAGGCGGACCGTGCCGCCATCGCCATGCCGCGGATGGCGGCGTGGAGTGCCACCGCTTACACCTTGCGCCTGAAGAACTCCAAACTGACCCTCCACACCAATTCCGGCGAATGCTACTGACATCGTGACCCGGGGGGTTTTTATGGGTATGGCACAGGAGCGGGCACGTCGGGCCTTCCGCGATTTCGGACACTGGCGTCGCAGCAGGCCGTTCGCCGCGGGCATGTTCCTGGTGCTGTCCAGCGTCGCGATCATGATTCCGCCGTACGCCACCTTCCGCTGGGGAGATGTACTTGTTTCGATCACGACCCTTGGAGGGGTGTCAGCGCTGCTGATCGGCATGTTGCTCGCGATCTGCGGCCTGTCGCTGTGGTTTCGACCTCAGTTCCGGTTCGCCGCCGCCTTGACCGCGATGGTTTTGTCGCTCGTGGCCCTGGGCGTGACCAATCTGGGCGGCTTCCTGGCAGGCACCCTGGCCGGAGTGATCGGCGCGGCGTTGGGACTGGCCTGGACTGACCAGCCACGGGCACCCCGCGGCAAGCGGCGATCGATGCTCCGCTGTCTGGTGGTGATCGGCCTTGTCGTCATCGCCTCCGACGTGCTGCCGGTGGCGGCGCGGGACGAGGTCACGCCTGCGCGGAGCTGGACGTTCTCAGCGAGCACCCTTCGCCTCGACGGTGTCGTCTACCACGGTATCGAACGGATTTTGGTCGATGGCTCGCCGACCATGACGATGAAATTCACCGTGAATAGGGTCGAGGCAACCGATCCGGTTCAGATCGGCGAGCTGGGTAAGGGCCACCAGCTCATCACGGCCGCACGGCGCGGTTTCTCCCCACCGTCCAGCACGACCGAGCTGTTCTCGTTAAGGGTGACCGGTGTGGTGAGCCTGCTGGGTCTGGTAGGCATTCCGGTCGACTTCACTCCCGAGCACCCACCGCCCCTGGTGCCGCCGTCCGTGGTGTTGACGAAGGTGACCACGGTCAACGCTCAGGTACGTGGTGGAGCGATCGTGATACCGAACGCGCGACTGACGATCCGGTGAGAAAAGAAAGCATGTGAGCCGGTCCAGTGGTGCCCCCGCCAACGTCTCGAGGAACCATATCCGCCTGTAGGCGTTCGCCGCCCGCACCGTCACTCCCGCCGAGGCCCTGCCACTCGACGCCCTATCGGTGATTTCGGTGCGCATGTCCTCACGACCATGGGTCTGCTCGGACAAGGTGCGGCGTCATCGGGAAGGTCGGCTGTCGTGGTCGGGGCCGAAAGTTCAGCTGGACATCAGTACGTCCAGGTGGTGCCGGTGCCGCGGTACTGCTCGACTGGAATTGGATGGGACGGCGAATCCGGGGCGGTGCACCGCGCGGAGTATGTACATAAAAGCAGTTTTGCTCTGATCCTGACTGGTTAGGTCTCGGGCGATGTCGTCGTGGGCCAGTGGGGCGAAGAGGTCCGCAGTTGCTCGCTCCATCGCTCAGGGGTGCGGCCAGATCTGGATTGTCCAGAACTCCTCGTAGACGTCAGGGTCGCCGGGTTCGGCGATGTTGCTGGTGTGGGTTCGTCGGCCGCGAATCCTGTAGTCGCCGGCGGCGGGGAGTGCGACGTTCTGGTCGCTGGGTGAGGCCGTGATGCAGGCGATCATGACTCGGCCGGTCGGGCTGGTGAACGCGTGCTCCTCGGGAGGCGTTTCGTGGCTGACGTGAGCTGGTTCGTGAGCCCAGATCTCGAGGGTCACTGCGGCGGACAGCGCGCGGTCGGAGGTGTGGAACAAGGCACCGCCGCGGCCGGCGCTGACGAGCCAGTCCGGATCCCGGGGGATGGGGAGGCCTGCGTAGGTGTCGTCGCCGAACACATCGAAGATCGTGAACTGGGAGTGGTCGACAGGAATGGTCGCGGTGTGCACCTCGAGGGGGCTTTCGCGTGCCATTGGTTCCTCTCCGTGACACGGGCTCGCGGCCAGTGTAGGCCAACTCTGGTGGCTGACCGCGAGCTTCGCGGACGGGGTGTGGAGCTGGATGAGTGATTCCTTGAAGCAGGTCTTGGTATCGCGCCCAGGTTCCTGTTCGGCGGTGGTTTCAGGCCGTTGCTCGGCATGGTCGGAGGTCTGCGCGCTCGTCACCGCTGGTTCGGGGTCTCCCGGGACCGGTGAAGGAGGGTGTCTCCGTTGTCGTTCGGTGCTCAACGGGGCGCTTCGGGCGGCAGCGGGTTTTTGAGCGCTTTCCCGAGGGAGATCAGCGCTGGTCCCGCGGCGGCCAGCTTGTCTCGTTCGTCCGGAGAAAGGTTCTCCAGCGCGACGGCGAGTAGCTCGGTCCAGGAACTTTCGATCCGTGCCATGCCGTGCTGTGCGTTCATCGTCGGAAGCAGTCGTACCGACCTTCGGTCGTCCGGGTCGGGCTCGCGTTCCACGAGCTCGCGGGCGACCAGGTTCCGCACCACGACGCTGGCGTTGCTGGTCTGCAATCCAAGCTCACGCGCCATCGTGCTCAGGGGAGTGCCCGGTGTGTCCATCACGTAGCGCAGCACTTCCAGCTCCGATGGCGGGAGCTGGTACAGCCCTGCCTCGGTGACTCCTCGCAGCCGTAGTGCACGGGACAACCCGTACAGGCCGAGTACCAGGCCTCTCGCCTGCTTGAGTCGCGCGGCGTTGTCATCGGTCACGGCACCAGTGTACCGTCAGTTATAGTTATATAAGTATAGCTAACTGGGAGACTCCGAATGCCCTCCGTCAAACCCGCCGGCGCGCTCATCGCGGTGCTGGCCTTGTTGTCCTTCGTGCTGCCGATGGCCACCGACCTGTACCTGTCGGCGTTCCCGCGAATGGCCGAGGAACTCGGCACCGATGCCTCCGGCGTGCAGCTCACACTCACCGCGTTCTTGATCGGACTGGCGGCCGGGCAACTCGTCCTCGGCCCGTTGTCCGACCGGTACGGACGCCGGGGTCTTTTGCTCGCCGGAACCGCCCTGTGCGCGGCGAGCACGGCCCTTTGCGCTCTCGCCCCGACGCTGGAGTGGTTGGTGGCCCTGCGTTTTGTCACCGGTTTCGCCGGCGCGGCTGGGGTGGTGCTCGGTCGCGCCGTCATCTCCGACATCGCCACCGGTGCCGCCGCGGCCCGCCTGTTCGGCATCCTGATGGCCCTCGGCGGCATCGCGCCGATCGTCGCGCCTTTGGCAGGCGGAGCGGTTTTCGAGGGATTCGGCTGGCGTGCCGTCTTCTGGCTGCTGGCCGCGGTGGTGATGTCGATGTTCGCCGCGGCATTCTTCCTGATACCGGAAACCCTGCCGCGAGAACGACGCCACGCCAAAGGCTTCGCGACCACGGTGCGCGCGGCGGCCGGAGTGCTGAGCAACCGGGTCTACCTCGGTCACACCCTTGTCTTCGTCTTCGCGTCCGGAGCGCTGTTCTCCTATATTTCCGCCTCGCCCTTCCTCTATCAGAAGATGCTCGGCATGAGTGTTCAGGAGTACTCCGTCATCTTTGCCGCCGGAGCACTGATCGCCACCCTGTCCAGCGGTGTCAGCGCCAAACTGGTCGGCCGCGTCCATCCGTCGGTGCTGCTGCGGATCGGATTGGTGGCCATGTCGGGCTCCACGGCGGTGTCCTTGCTGATCGCGACCATCGGGAAATTGACCCCGGTCAGCGCGTTGTCGCTGCTGGCGATCACCGGTGCCGGCCTCGGCCTGGTATTCGGCAACGCCACCGCACTGGCGATCGAAGCGGTCCCCGAATCCGCCGGAACCGCGTCGGCAATGCTAGGAACTCTCCAAAGTGGACTCGGCGCACTCGCCGCGCCCCTGGTCGGACTCGGCGGCCAGCACACCGCGATTCCCCTCTACCTGGCCATGACGGCGTGCTCGGTCGCGGCCCTGCTGTGCGGGTTGTACCTGGTGGGAGAGAAGGCGAAGCGCCCACAACCCGTGCGTGTGAAGCCCGCCTCTTGACGCGGCACTCGCTCGGACACCGCAGAGCAGCGACTGGGCCCAGTCAATTCGCCGCCACGAACGCCCTCTCGTGCCGACGAGCGGACGTCATCCGGCTCCGGGCGGGTCCGCCGGTATGCGAGTTCGTGGCGGGTGGGAACCCGATGTGCCGAGGCGGCGTGAACTCGTATCCGCCCGCGAGCGGATACGAGATACATGGTCCACTCATCGAGCGAAAGGCAGTTGATGACTCGGACAGGCACGCGTTTCCGGCGAACCGCGTTACTGAGTACGGCGCTGGTATCGGGGCTGCTGGCAGTATCGGGCGTGCAGGCGGTCGCGGCACCGGTCTACCAGCTGACGCTGCGCATGATCGACCGCAACGGCGCCGTGGCGACCGCGGACTCTCGCGCGACGTTCGACGTGATCAGCCTCGGTGGTGGCGACCGTGCACGCGACGTACCGGCGGGGAGCACGCTGCGACTGCCCGCTGACCGTTACGCGCTGGTGGGCAGCCTGATCACACCGCGCCCAGGGCTGGATCCCTCGATGGCCGCGATGGCCCACCCGGAGCTCAACCTGACGCGCGACACCACCCTCACCCTGGACACTCGCCAGACCGCGAAGGTCACCGCGAACGTCGACCAGCCAGAGGTGACCGGAGGCAGTTCGCTGGTCGAGATGGGAGTGCGCCTGGGCGCCGACCGGACGCAGTCCATGGTGTTCCCGTTCGACCAGCGTTTCCAGGAGATGTTCGCAGGCACCGTACCGGGAACTTCGTCGGCCGCCTTCTACTTCGGCGCCGGCCACCGCCTGGAACAACCGAGGCTGGAACTGTTCGGCGAGCAGCCGAAGCGCTTCCCGGTCTTTACCGCGGCGATCGGCGCACCCCTGCCGGTGGGGTCACGGACGCCTGCGCTGGCGTTCGGCGGCGCGGGTCGCCAGGAGGACTTGGCCGGAGTCGAGGTGCGCGACCGGCTGGTGGTACTCGAACTGCCCTCGGGCACCAGCCTGGAGACTCTGGCCGAACGGGTCGCCAGGGTGCGCGAGCACGGTGGCGCGATGGTGGCCGCATGGCTGCCCCCTGCCGACGCGGTGCGCAAGGGCGCGGAGCTTGCCGGGCAGCCGGGCAGCCGAATCGCGGCCGCGGCGAAACCGTCCAGGGAACTGACCGGCTCCAAGGCCGCCGGGGCACCGGTACTGCCGACCGTCCTGATCGCCGGCGCGAACGCCGAGCGGTTCGCCGCGTTGGCCCGGACCGGTGACGGCACCGCGGCCGTCATCGCCCACCCGGAAATCCGGGACGCCTATGAACTGTCCTTCCCGGCTACCGGGCGGGTCCCGGCACAACTCGGGCACTCGGTGCGCAAGTCCGAGCTCGCGGCGGTGACCATGGTCTTCCACGGCTACTCGGCGGAGTCACCGTCCAACATGCACGCGATCCACCGGGTGGCCGGGGTGCGCCTGGGGATGTCCCGCCTGGGCTATGGAACACCGGGGCTCGTGCAGGCGGAGCGTCAGGAGTACTACACGCCGGGCACCTGGGCCTTCCTCAATACGCTGGTGAGCCAAACCCCGAGCGTCGGCGGTGACCTGCGCAGCGAGGAGCTCTTCGCGGCAGGCAAAAGCTACCGGCTGGCCTGGAACGGAGCGGTCACCGGCCCCGGCTTCCGCGGCAAGCGCGCCTATCCGGCCGACAGTCCCTGGGCCGCACGCACCGCGCAGGAGATCGACATCAGCATCCCGTTGTTCTCCGACGGTGCCGGGCACACCGCAACCGCGGACTTGGACGCACCGGGTGATCGCGGCAGTACCACGCTCTACCGCGAAGGCAGGCTTTTCGGTAGTCAGGCGACTCCCGGGCGCGCGGTGTTCGTGGTGCCTTCCGATGATGCCGGTTACCGGCTGACCACCGAGGCGGAGCGCGACGAACCCTGGGCGCCGTTGTCCACCAAGGTCTCCGCCGAATGGACCTTCCGTAGTGAACTCGTCCTGGGACCGAGCCGAGCACTACCGCTGCTGGAGGTGCGGTACACCCCGGCGGTGGATCTGGCCAACAGCGCCCCGGGCGGCGGCACCTTCACCGTCCCGGTCACCGTGTCCCGGCAGGACGGACCCGCCGCGATCACCGGCCTTCAGGTCGAAGCGTCCTACGACGGTGGCGTCACCTGGCGGCCCGCGAAGGTGAGCGGGCAGGACGGCCGGTACAACGCCGAGCTCCGCCACCCGGCGACCGGATCTGTCTCCCTGCGTGCGAAAGCCGCGGATGCCGACGGGAACACCACGACCCAGAGCATCTTGCACGCTTACCGGCTCCGCTGACACCGGTTGTTCCCGCTCTCGCCCAGAACTCAAGAGGTCGGGAACAACCGCAAGTCAGGCTCAGGTAAATCGTCCACCATGGACGAGTTGGTTCAGAAGCGGGGAAGTTCGAGCAGGTTGTTCTTCCAGATGCCGTCCGCCCTGGTGCGGAGGAACCGGGGGCCGAAGGTCGGTTTGATGATCTCCACGGCCACCCGGTGGATGCCCTCGTCCACGTAGGCCTTGCCGTCGTCGTCTTCGAGCCAGGCCACGATCGCCGAGACGAAACTCTCGCCGGTTTCGCCGCTGCCGGGGTTGATCCAGCGCAGTTTCGTGATGTGTTCGTGGAACTTCCCACCTTCGAGCCGCGCTGCGATGATCTTGATGGCCATGGTGCTACCTCTTCGGCTGGGTGCCCCCGAAGCGAACAGGGGTAATGCTGTACTCGTCGGCCACCCTCGGCCTGTTACGCGGGTCGGGCGCCGTGCCACGAACGTTACGAGTTCGAGCACGGGCCGTCCGTTCTGAGTCAGATGACGCAGACCGCGCGCGTCCGGCCGTGTCAAGGTCCTCTCGCCGGCGGGGAAAGACCAGCCGGACGAAGAGGGGAAAGAGATATGCGCGCCGTCCGAAAGACACCGGCCGGACTCCTGGGTTCCGCGGGAATCGCCTTGGCCGTCCTGGTTCTGTCCGGCTGTACGCCGGATCCGGCACCGCAGGCCGCCCCGGCCGCGCCCGCGGCGCCTTCGTCGTCCGGCGCCGATCCCGCCGCGGCGGTGGCCTGGATGAACGGCTTCTGTGGCGCGGTCAGGGACTTCATCGACGGCAACAACAAGATGCCGCAGTCCGGTGGTGAGACCGTCGAGGCCATCAAGAAGAGCACCAGCGAACAATTGGGGCACTACGGGACCATCCTGGCCAAGACGGTCGACGGTCTCACCGCGCTGCCCGCCGCACCGGTTCCGGCAGGCGACGCGGCGAAGCAGGATTTCCTCGGGAAGTACACGTCGGCACGCGACAAGACGGTGAAAGCCAAGGCTGATTTGGACGCGTCGGGGAAGAACGACACGGCAGCGCAAGGCCGTGCGGTCGAAGGGCTCATCGCGGCCCAGAAGGACACGCACGCCGCACTCGATCCGGTGAAGGCGATCATCGATTCCCCGGAATTGACCCGTGCCGCCGCGACGGCGGAACGCTGCCGTCCTTGAGCGGGGGCGGAAGGGACTGAGGTCCTCGTGAGTGGTGAGGACGGTTGTGGCCGATGATGTCTCAAGCGTCGTGAGCGGTAAAGGTCGTTCTAACCCTCTTTGCCACTCACGACCCCCTTGCGCAGCTGCACAAAGCGCCTGGATCCGGGCATCGCGACCCGGATCGGCGTCCCTTGTGGACGGTCGCGCCCGGTCCGCTGCCGGTGACTGTCCAGTCTGGTCGATCAGGCCTGGCAGTCGCCGAAGCTCGCACCCAAGATCAACTCAAGCTACGCGGCATGGGGTTCTCACCGTCCTCGCCACTCACGAGGCCGAGCAAGCCTCACCGGGTGACTTCTTCATTCGCTTTCGGTGAGGATTTTGCGGAGTCGCGCCAAGGCGCGGTGCTGGGCCACTCGAACCGCGCCCGCCGTCGAACCGACCACACCCGCGGTCTCTTCCGCCGACAAACCGACGACAATGCGCAGGACGACGATCTCGCGCTGTTTGTCCGGCAGAATCCGCAGCAATTCACCCATCTGGTCGCTTAATTCGTTGTGCAGTGCGTGCTGTTCCGGTCCGGCGGAATCCGAGACGCCGTCGGGGACTTCGGCGACGGGCTCGGAACGGTTGCGGGCGGCGGCACGGCGCGCGTCGGCGACCTTGTGCTGCGCGATGCCGTAGACGAAGGCGAGGAACGGCCGCCCCCGTTCACGATAGGAGGGCAGCGCCCGCAGGATCGCCACACACACCTCCTGCGCGACGTCGTCCGCCGAGGCGTACGTCCGTTCCTGTCTGCCGATCCGCGCCCGGCAGTACCGGAGCACGATCGGGCGGACGGTGGCCAGCAGGTGGTTCAGCGCCCGCGTATCGCCCTGCCCGGCGGCCTCGACGGGCCCGTCGAGGGAGTACCAGCGGGACGGCGTCACCGATTCTGGTTCGGCCCGCGCCGGCGCTCCCGGCTCCACCAGGGCGAGTTCGCGGATCATCGCGCGGTTCTTGACCCGGGACAGGGTGTCCTCGACGTCGAGTCCCACCCGCAACGCGTCGACGAAGGCGCTGTTGGCGTTGTCCAGGCTGCCGACGAATTCGGGGTCGTTCTCTTCCAGGCGGCTCCGCGCGTGCCGCAGCGTCGCGCTGACGGCCTCGCTCGCGATCCCGAGCACCCCGGCGATCTCGTCGGGGGTGAAGCCGTCCAGCGACCAGGCCATCCCCAGTTGCTGGCGTTTCGGGAGCCGCCTCAGCATGGTCAGGACGGACGACGCCTCGTCGGCGAGAGCGGCGAGCTTGTCTTCCCTGGCGGCGTCGGTGAACGCCCAATCCGCCCGCGCCGCGGTCTGCTCTTTCGCCCGACGGTGCCCGACCCGGCGGACCCATGACTTCGGATGGGTGATGGTCCGCCAGTCCTCGTAGGCGTTGAGCATCGCTTCCGCCGCCGCGTCCCGTGCCGGGTCGAGTGCGAATCCCGCCTTGCACAGGAAGCCGGTGAGCAGCGGAAAGTCGGTGTGGAAGAACTCGTCGAACTCGTCGTGGCCCATCACCTGCACTCACCGCTCCCAGTCGCCGGACGAGATTGCCCTCCTAGGACAGGTGCAGTGAGCGGGCCGCTGAGTGTAACGATCCGATCAAGGTGATCCGGACGCGCTGTCGCGATGCGTGTCCGGACGAATACGGCCGATTCCGATTGGGAAGTCGTTTGACGGGGAATGGACCATGAGAGGACAAGGAGGTGATAGGAAAATGGAAATGACGATGGCGGGTGACCTGAGCGAGGCCGCTTGCCGAGGTGAGGATCCCGAACTGTTCTTCCCGGTCACCGAAACCGGTCCCGGCGCAAGGCAGGTGACCAGGGCGAAGACCGTCTGCGCACGGTGTCCGGTCACGTCGGCGTGCCTGGCCTACGCCTTGGACAACGGACTCGCACACGGCGTTTTCGGCGGGCTGACCGGCAGTGAGCGGCGCCGCCCGATTCGCGTCCGTAGCGCGGCCTGAAACCACGATCTCGCGCAACCGAATTCCAGGGTCGATTTCGTGCGCGAAAAAAAGAGGGGCCCGGTTCGGCTGACCGGGCCCCTCTTTTTGTGACGGATCAGGCGGCGACTGTCTCTTCCGCCAGCCGCTCGGTCCCCGACCGGGTCTTGAGCGGTTTGTGTTCGAGGAACGCGACGGCGACGATCACCAGCAGCGCGACCGGCGCGCTGATCAGGAACAACTCGCTGGTCGCCTCCCCGTAGGCGTCGCGGACGACGCTCGCGACCGGTTCGGGCAGCGTGGCGATGTTCGGCACCGCCCCGCCTTCACCACCGCCGGGCTGCGGTCCGAGACCGTCGGTGATCAACGCGGTGACCCGGTTGGCGAGCACCGCGCCCAGCGCGCTCACGCCGATCGAGCCACCGAGGCTGCGGAAGAACGACAGGGTGGACGTCGCCGTGCCGAGGTCGTGCGCGTCGACCTCGTTCTGCGCCACCAGCACCAGGTTCTGCATCAGCATGCCGACGCCGGAACCCAGGACCACCATGTACGCGCCGAGAACGACGAGGTTCGTCTTGGCATCGAGCGTGCCCAGCAGTGCCAGACCGGCGGTCATCAGCACCGCACCGGTCAGCAGGTGGCTCTTCCAGTGACCGGTCCGGCTGATCAGCTGGCCCGAGATGGTCGAGGACACGAGGATGCCGAAGATCATCGGCAGGCTCAGCAATCCGGCCACCGTCGGTGACTTGCCGAGCGAGAGCTGGAAGTACTGCGACAGGAACACCGTGCCGCCGAACATCGCGACACCGACGAGGAAGCTCGCGAGCGTGGTCAGTGAGAGGGTGCGGTTGCGGAACATGCTCAGCGGCAGGATCGGCTCCGCCACCCGCGACTCGACGTAGACGGCGAGGGCGAGGATCGCCACGCCCCCGGTCACCAGGCCCACGGTCCACCAGGAGCCCCAGGCGAACTGGTGCCCGGCCAGCGACGACCACACCAGCAGCGTCGAGACACCGGCCATGATCAGGAACGCGCCGAGGTAGTCGACCTTCACGTCGCGCCGGATCGTCGGCAGGTTCAGGGTGCGCTGCAGCAGGAGGATCGCGGCGATCGCGAACGGGACGCCGAGGAAGAAGCACCAGCGCCAGCCGAGCCACGAGGTGTCCACCATGACGCCGCCGATCAGCGGGCCCGCGATGGTCCCGACGGCGAACACGGCACCGAAGACCCCCGAGTACTTGCCGAGTTCCCGCGGCGAGACGATGGCCGCCATGATCACCTGCGCGAGCGCGGTGAGCCCGCCGGCGCCGATGCCCTGCGCGACCCGGCTGCCGATCAGGAGTTCGATGTTGCCCGCGAACCCGGCGACCAGCGAACCGATCACGAACAGCCCGAGCGAAAGCTGGATGAGCAGTTTCTTGTTGTAGAGGTCGGAAAGCTTGCCCCAGAGCGGAACGGTCGCGGTCATCGCGAGCAGTTCGGTGGTGACCACCCAGGTGTAGGAGGCCTGCGAGCCGCCGAGTTCGGAGACGATCCGCGGCAGCGCGTTCGCGACCACCGTCGAAGCGAGGATGGCCACGAACATGCCCATCATCAGCCCCGACATCGCTTCGAGAACCTGTTTCCGGTTCATCGGACCGGCCGAGGCCTCCGGTTCTCGTGGTCCGGTGGTGGATACGGACATGGGTGTCCCCCTTCGTGTTCCGTGGACTCGCGCGTCAGTGCGCGCGGGCGCCGGGCTCCGGGAGCCCGGCGAGAAGCATTTCGACGGCCTGGTCCAGCAGTTCGACCGCCGAAGCGGCGCCGCCTTGCTGGTACCAGAGAATGAGTGCGGCGTTGACCGCGCCGCCGACCGTGGCCAGCAGCAGCGCCGGGTACAGGTCCACCTTCGGATCGACACCGGTGCGGCGGGCGATCGCCTCGATCGTCGGCCCGATGGTCTCGTGGTTCATGGCCACCGCGCGGGAATGCAGGGTGACGTTCTCCTGGATGGCCTTCATCCGGCCGAGCCACTCTTCGCGGTTTTCGTCGACCTGGACGAAATCCACTTTGACGGCGTCGACGAACGCTCGCGCCGCGCCGACTTCCCGTGGGGTGGCGAGGAATCTTTCGATGACGAGCTGCGCCCGTTCGGCGTTGTCGGCATTGGCGATCACCACCGCGTCCTCTTTGGACGCGAAGTAGTTGAAGAACGTGCGTGGCGAGACACCCGCCGCCGCGCTGATGTCCTCGACCGTCACGTTGTCTAGACCGTGTTCGGCGACCAGCCGGACGGCGGTGGTCGCCAGCGCGCGGTGGGTTTCCAGCCGTTTGCGCTCGCGGAGGCCTTTGACGGGTTCGGGCATGGACCCCACGATACGCCGAAAGATGCAGATACTGCAAAATTGCAGTTTGTGAACCGTGCCACTGGCCGAGGACGGCACGTGGCCTGGCAGACTGCGGCGCGTGAGCGGAACGGTGCTGGTACTGGGCGGGCGCAGCGAGATCGGCCTCGCGGTCGCGGAACGGCTCGCCGAGGGCGGGGCGGACAGGATCGTGCTGGCCGCGCGGCGGAGCGCGAACCTCGGAGCGGAGTCCGCACGGCTGCTGGCCGCGGGCGCGAAGACGGTCGAGGCGGTGGAGTTCGACGCCGACGACCTCGACGGCCACGGTCCGTTCCTGGAGAAGGTCGTCGCGGAGCACGGGCCGCTGGAGGTCGTCGTCACCTCTTTCGGGATCCTCGGCGAGCAGGAGCGTGCCGAAGCGGACGCCGCGCACGCCGTCGCGATCGTGCACACCGACTACGTCGCTCACGTGAGTGTGCTGACCCGGGTGGCCACTCTGCTTCGTGCGCAAGGCAGCGGCAGCGTCGTGGTGTTCTCGTCGGTCGCCGGGGTGCGGGTGCGGCGCGCGAACTACGTCTACGGATCGGCCAAAGCGGGCCTCGACGGCTTCGCGAGCGGTTTAACCGACGCCCTGCACGGCACCGGTGTCCATCTGCTGCTCGTCCGGCCCGGATTCGTGATCGGCCGGATGACCGAAGGGATGTCGCCCGCGCCGTTCTCCAGTACGCCGGATCAGGTCGCCGACGCGACGGTCTCGGCGCTGCGGAAGCGCCGGGACATCGTGTGGGTGCCGGGGCTCCTGAGGCTGGTGTTCGCGGTGATGCGGGTGGTGCCACGGGCGATCTGGCGCCGGATGCCCCGTTAGGAAGCGCAGCGCGGTCGAGTCGGCACACGGTGTCGCGAACGACTGTCTGCTTGATCACTTTCACTGGTCCGAACGGGCTTTAAGACCCAGTCATGACAGCTTTCTCAGCTGATTCCCAGCTAACGCGGTGATCCTCGCTTACGGGGGAACATTCACGGAAGCGGGGAGAAGGTCGTGCTGCTCACGTCGCGCGGACGGCGGATCGGCGGCCGCGTCGCACTGGGCCTGGTGTCGACGGTCGTCCTGGGGGCCACGGGTTTCGCGTGGACCCAGCTGAGCCGTTTGGACCAAGGGATCGTCACGGCGGACGTCATCGCGCCCTCGGCCCAGGTGCCCGACGGCCCGCTCGGCGAACCGCTGAAGGTGGCGCAGAACATTTTGCTCGTCGGTATCGACTCGCGCACCGACACCAACGGCAACCCGTTGCCACAGAACGTACTCGACGCGTTGCACGCCGGGAGCGGCAATGACGGCGGCGACACCACCGACACCATGATCGTCGTCCACGTCCCGGCGGGCGGCGCCGCGGCGACCGCCATCTCCATCCCGCGCGATTCCTATGTGGACATCGCGGGCGGCTTCGGCAAGCACAAGATCAACTCGGCGTACAGTCGCGGCAAGAACGCCGCGATGAACTCACTGCGGGGGCAGGGACTGACCGGCGCTCAGCTGGAGGTCAAGGCGAACGAGGCGGGCGCCAAACTGACGATCCAGACGATCGAGCAGTTCACCGGGCTGTCCATCAACCACTACGCCGCCGTCAACCTCGCCGGTTTCTCGGCGCTGAGCGAGGCCATCGGCGGGGTCGAGGTCTGCCTCAAGGAACCGGTGCAGGACTGGCGCTCCGGGGCCTCGTTCCCGGCGGGGAAGCAGTTGCTTTCCGGGCCGCAGGCGCTCGCGTTCGTGCGGCAGCGGCACGGACTGCCCAGCGACCTCGACCGCATCGCGCGGCAGCAGGCGTTCCTGTCGAGTATGGCCAAGACCGTCCTGGACGCCGGGACGTTCACCGACCCGGTGAAGCTGAGCGGTCTCGTCGGTGCGGTCCAGGGAGCGGTCGTGCTCGACCGCGGCTGGGACATCGTGAGTTTCGCGCAGCAGATGCGGGGGATGAGCTCGGGGGCGCTGAAGTTCCAGACCATCCCGGTCCAGAGCCTTTCGCTGGCGACGCCGTCCGACGGCGACGCGGTCAAGGTGGATCCGGCCGAGGTGCGGGCCTTCGTGAAGACCGCGCTGGCCTCGCCGACCGCCGCCGCGGTGGGGCAGCCGACGGGTGGGATCGGGATCAAACCGGTGGCGGCCACCTCGTCCGTGGCGGCTCCGCCTTCGTCCACGACCCCGTCTTCCCCCGCCGGCTGCGTGAACTAGAAGTACGCGCCTCGGGCCGCCATCAGAGGACTAAGTGCGCGGGACGCCAAGATTCTGTCGAACCGCATCGGGCCACGCTCAACGCGCGTGAAGGCCCCTTCCCTCTGCTCAGCTGAGGAAGGGGCCTTCACGCGCGAAGCGAGGCTCACACGAAGGCGCTCTGGCCGGTGATGGCCTTCCCGACGATCAGCGTGTTCATCTCCCGGGTGCCTTCGAACGAGTAGATCGCCTCGGCGTCGGTGAAGAACCGCATGATGTCGTTGTCCAGCACGATCCCGTTGCCGCCGAAGATCTCCCGGCCCCAGGCGACGACCTCCCGCATCCGCGAGGTCACGAACGCCTTGGCCAGCGACGAGTGCTCGTCCTTGAAGATCCCCGCGTCCTGCAGCCGGGCGAGTTGCACGAGCATGCCCCACGACGCGGTGATGTTGCCGAGGCTCTTCACCAGCATGTCCTGCACCATCTGGAACCGCGCGATCGGACGGCCGAACTGCTTGCGCTCCTTGGCGTAGTCCAGCGCCAGCTCGTAGGCGCCGATCATCACGCCCAGCCCTTGCCAGGCCACCCCGCCGCGGGTCGCGCGCAGGATCTCGGCGACGTCGCGGAAAGAATCGATACCCTGCAGCCGGTTGGCCTCGGGGACGCGGACGTCGGTCAGCGTGATCTCGGCGTTCTCCACGATCCGGAACGCGAACTTGTTCTCGATCTTGACCGGGACGAACCCGGGCGAGTCCTTCTCGACGACGAAGCCCTTGACGTTGTCGTCGTCCTCGTCGCGCGCCCACACGATGACCAGGTCGGCGAAGGTCGCGTTCCCGATCCACTTCTTGGCGCCGTTCAGGATCCAGGTGTCGCCCTCGCGTCGAGCCGTGGTGCGCATGCCGCCCGCGACGTCGGAGCCGCCGAGCGGTTCGGTCATCGCGAACGCGCCGATCTTGTCCATCGCCGCCATCGACGGGAGCCAGCGGTCACGCTGTTCCTGGTCCCCGCCCGAGTAGATGCTGTACATCGCGAGTCCGTTGTGGACACCGAAGAACGTGGCCACGGACGGGTCCGTTCGGGTCATCTCCATCGCCATCATGCCGCTGAGCAGGTGGCTCGTGGCCGGGAGGTGGTCGCCGTAGCCCTCGTAGGGCAGTCCGGCGAGACCCTGTTCCCGGAACTTGCCGACGAGCTCGTGCGGGAACTCGCCCTTCGCCCAGTACTCGTTCACGAGCGGCTTGACCTCGGTGCGCATGAAGTCGCGTGCCTTGAGCAGCAGCTTGCGCTCCTCGTCCGGCAGCAGGGCCTCGTAGTCGTAGAAGTCGGCGATCAGCTTGTCTTCCATGTCACTTCCCCTCCGTACGGGCACTGTCCAAAGCGGACAGCACCGCGAGCTGCTTGCGGTCGCGCGCCTCGGCGAGTTCCGAGTACGTGGAGGAGCCGTAAGCGGATTCCACGGCTTCGATGAGCCGTTCCTGTTCTTCCGGGTTCTGCGTGGGCTGGCCGAGGCCCGCCCACATCTGCTTCATCGACTTGCCGATGTGCTCGGCCATGTGCCGGTAGCCGCCGGGGCCGCCACCCAGGTGCGAGCCGAGGAACGGCCCGACGGTCGACCAGCGGATGCCGAGCGAGTTCGTCATCACGGCGTCCACTTCGGACGGTGACACGACACCCTGTTCCACCAGGTAGATCGCCTCGCGGCTCAGCGCGTTCTGCAACCGGTTGCCGACGAATCCGGGGATCTCCTTGCGTTCCACCACCGGCGTGCGCCCGACGAACCGGTAGAACTCGACGGCGCGGTCCACCGATTCGGTGCTGGTGCGCTCACCGGGCACGACCTCGACCAGCGGGATCAGGTGCGGCGGGTTGAACGGGTGCCCGATCAGGACACGCGACGCGTCTTCGAGGTCCACCGCGAACGCCGTCGAGGGGATGGCCGAAGACGAGCTCAGCAGCAGGGCGTGCGACGGCGCTTCACGGACCAGTGTCGCGAACAGGTCCTGCTTGAACTCGACGTTCTCGGGCCCGTTCTCCTGCACGACGTCCGCGTGCCGGACGGCATCCGCGACGTCAGTGGCGAGGTGGACGCGAGGGGCGAGGTCCGCGGCGTCTTGGCCGAGATGCGGGGCGAAGGCCTCCAGTGCGCCGGTGACGGCGTCGGCGAGATCCGGCCGCGGGTCCGAGACCCGGACGTCCATCCCGTGCGAGGCGAACAACGCCGTCCACGAAAGGCCGATGGTCCCCGCGCCGATCACCGCGGCGGTGCGAAAAGTCATGACCGTGCTCCCTTCAGGTAGTCGAAGACCGGCTTGACCGGGGCGAGTGTCAGGTCGGTGAGAATGTGGCTCGCCGAAACGACCTCCAGTACCGGGAGATCGGCGAGCGGCGCCAGGACGTGCTGGAACAGCTGCAACCGCGCCGGACCGGTCCACGCCTCCTTGACCACCACGTCGGTGATCTCGGTGCGGACCAGCTCGAAGACCCGGGGCGAACCGTCGTAGTCCGGGATGGTCTTGAGCATGAACGTCGGCACGGTGATCTGCGCTTCCGCCTCGGCCACGTCCA
The DNA here is from genome assembly GCA_049998115.1 of Amycolatopsis sp. cmx-4-19. GTDB lineage: Bacteria > Actinomycetota > Actinomycetes > Mycobacteriales > Pseudonocardiaceae > Amycolatopsis. The sequence continues at coordinate 48,678 of JAEBEO010000016.1, forward strand.
GCCGGTGGTGCTTGTAGCCCATCGTCGCGGTCGCGACGCGCTGGCTGCCGTAGTCGAGCGTCCCGACGAGCGCGCCGTTCTCGGGGAACAGTCGCGGCGAGCCGATGGTCTTCGGGTAGGCGCTGATCTCACGACCGGACGCGGTGGCGGGGAAGTTGTCGAGGTACATCGCGTGCAGGTATTCGCCGCGCTCGCCCTCGAACCGCACCGGGATCGCCTGGCCGGACTCGGTGTAGGGCCCGTATCCGCTGACGTCGCCCATCTTCATCACCTCGAACCGCACGAGCGGCTCGTCGATCTCCAGGGGCTCCGGGACGACGGCGCGCAGGGCGTCGGCGTCGGTGCGGTAGACGATGTTCAGGTACTCCCGGTTGGTGAACCGGGGTACCACCGGCGCGTACGCCGGGTTCGTGAGCGGGGTGGTCACGTGCCGGAGAACTTCTTGCTGCTTCATCTCACTCACCAGTCCACTGTGGTGCGCGGCGCTCGGCGAAGGCCTGCATGCCCTCGCGGACGTCGGCCGACTTCATCAGCGCCGGCATCGCCGAACGCTGGGTGGCAAACGCTTGCGCGTCCGGGACGCCGTCGGCGGCGCGGACGATCTTCTTGACCAGGGCCAGCGCCAGCGGAGCGTTGGCGGCCACCTGGTCGGCGAGCTGCAGCGCGACGGCCGCGGCCTCGCCGTTCGGGACGACCCGGTTCACCAGGCCCAGCCGTCCGGCGCGCTCGGCGCCGAGCGGTTCGCCGGTGAGCAGGAACTCCATCGCCAGGTGATGCGGGATCCGCTTCGGCAGCCGGATCACGCCGCCACCGGCGGCGATCAGGCCACGCTTCACCTCGGGGAGCCCGAATTTCGCGTCCTCGGCGGCGACGATCAGGTCGCAGCCCAGCGCCAGTTCGAACCCGCCGCCCATGGCCCAGCCTTCGACGGCGGCGATCAGCGGCTTCGAGAGTTCGGCCTCGGTCAGTCCGCCGAACCCGCGTCCGGGGATCTCGGGCGATTCCCCCTGCAAGGCCGCCTTGAGGTCCATGCCGGCGCTGAACGAGCCGTCCGCGCCGGTCAGGACCCCGGCCCGCAGCGCGGGATCGGTCTCCAGGATGTCGAGTGCTGCGGCCAAGCCGGTCGCGACGGCGGCGTTGACCGCGTTGCGGGCCTGCGGCCGGTCGATCGTGATCAGCAGGGTGGTGCCGACCCGTTCTGTCCTTACTTCCGTGGTGCTCATGGTTCTTCCTCAGCGAGTGGTGGCGAGTTCACGCAGGACGTCTTCGGTGTCCTGACCCGGCAGGGGCGCCAGGCGCCGGACGGAACCGGGAGTCGCGGAGAACCTCACCGGGATGCCGATGGTGCGGATCGAGCCCTCGCTCGGGTGCTCGACGACGTCGAGCAGGTGGCCGTCGCGGACGTAGTCGTCGTCCTGCGCGGTGTCCAGTTCCAGGACCGGCGCCATCGGGATGCTGTACTTCGCGCAGACCTCGGTCCACTCTCCGGTGGTCAGCGCCGGTGCGCAGTCGGCGATCATCCCGGCCAGCGCCTCGTGGTCGGCACCGTCGATCGCTTCGCCGTTGACGCGCGGGTCCTCGGCCAGTTCCGGCCGCCCGGCGGCGTGGAAGAAGTCGCGGAAGTTCTGCGGGTTGTAGGGGATCACGCAGGCCATACCGTCCTTCGTGTGCACGGCCTGGTGACCCGGGTTCATCGACGGGCCGAAACCGGTCGGGCTCTCCGCGGGCTCGAAAACGTGCCCGGCCAGGTGCTCGACGAGGTTGAACGCGAGCAGCGTGTCGGTCATCGGGATCTCGACGCGTTGCCCCTCACCGGTCTTGTCGCGGTGCACCAGCGCCGCGAGCACGGTGTAGGCGATGGTCAGGGAGGAGACCTTGTCGCCGATGATCGTCGGCAGGTAGACCGGCTTGCCCAGCGCGCGGTTCGCGACGTCGACCAGGCCGGAAGCGGCCTGCACGGTCTCGTCGTAGGCGGCGTGGCCCGCGCGGTCTGAGTCACTGCGGAAGCCTTGCGCGTGGGCGTAGACCAGGCCGGGGTTGCGTGCGGCGACGTCGGCGTAGTTCATGCCGAGCCTGCTCAGCGCGCCGGGGCGCATGTTGGTGATCAGCACGTCGGCGGTGTCGATCAGCTTGAGCGCCTGCTCGCGCTGCTCCTCGTCCTTCAGGTTGAGGGCGACGCTGCGCTTGTTGCGGTTCACGTTCAGGTTGAGCGGGGTCATTCCCGGCGTCGTGCGGAACCTGCCCACCCGCACGGTGTCCGCGGGGGACTCGATCTTGATCACGTCGGCACCCAGGTCGCCGAGGATCTGTGCCGCGTACGGGCCCATGACCACCGTCGAGAGGTCGATCACGCGAACGCCGTCCAGCGGACCGGTGGCTGTCTGAGTCATCTTGCTTCCCTTTCGCCGTTGTTCGCTCTACTTACGAAGTTAGGCGCGAATAGCCGGAAAGGGAATGATCAAGAAACGCAGAATGGTATGACCACGGTGGTCATACCATTTATGTCGAAAGTGGTTCGGCGAAGATCTCGCGGACGTCTTCGATGAGACCGGCGAGGTCGCCGTCCTCGGCGCGGTCGCGGCGCCAGACCAGGGAAGTCTCCAGCTGGGGGCGGAAATCCGCGAAAGGAAGGATGGTGGCACCGTCGACGAGGAAAAGATGCATCGGGCTGGCCGGATCGAGCATCGTGATCGAGAACGACGACCCGTTCGCCACTAATTCCGAAATGCCCGAATATTCGGTTCCGCCGACCTTGAGCCTTTTCTTGATGCCCGCGTTCGACAGTTTCCGGTCCATATCGTCCGAATAGGCGGGAATGCTCGCCGATGCGGACGCGATGTAGGACAGGTCACTCAATTCCGCGATGTCCACCGTCTCCCGGCCGGCGAACCGCTCCGCAGGCACGACGGCGCCGAGTCGCTCCACCTGCACCGGGATCATCTCCAGCGCGGGATCGGTCACCGGCATCCGGACCAGCGACAACGCCAGCTTCCCTTCGTGCACCGCAGCGACCAGATCGGGTGTCGTCCCCGGCCAGCGTTTGAGTTCGAACCGGTCGTGGCTGCGCTCTTCGAGGCGTTTGACCCGTTCCCGCAGGGCCGGGTGCACGCCGGCGGGCATCCCGACGAATACGGTGCTCCGGCGCGGTTTCACCGCCTCCTGCAGACGCCAGGGGATCGCGTTGACCTGGTCGAGGACGTCCCGCGCGATCGGCAGCAGCGCGGCGCCCGCGGCGGTGAGCGTGACGTGGTGCGTGCTGCGGTCGAACAGCTTGTGGCCGAGTTCGTGTTCGAGATCCTTGATGCGCTGGCTCAGCGGGGAAGCGGCCATATGCAGCTTTCTGGCCGCCTGGGAGAAATTCAGTTCCTCGGCGACGGCCACGAAATACCGCAGGTGCAACATCTCCACGCCGTCAGCCTAACCGGAACGCGACGGTGAACGCGGCTCCGCCTTCCGGGGCCGGACCGGCGGTCAGCGTCCCGCCCATCCGCGTGACCAGACCGTGGGCCAGAGCGAGCCCGATGCCCGAGCCGACGGGACGGCTGTCGCGGTACCGCTTGTTCAGCACCCCGCGGTCGAACGCGACCGGATAGTCCTCCGGTGCGAGGCCGGGTCCGCCGTCGCGTACCGCCAGCTGCGCCTGCCCCTCGAACGACGTCAGGGCGAACACGATCGGCGCACCCGCCGGAGTCACCCGAAGGGCGTTTTCGGCCAGCCCGTCGATCACCTGCCGTAGCCGTCGCGGATCGGCGACGACCGGGACCTCGCCAGGCGGCCGCTCGACCAGCAAGGTCACGTTCTGCTGGGCACAGCGCAGCCGCCAGACGTCGGCGCATTCGTCCACGAGCAGGGTCAGCTCCAGTCGCGCGGGGTCCAGCCGGAACTCGTCCGCGCCGAGCCTCGCCAGCTCCAGCAGGTCGCTGACCAGGCGTTCCAGTCGTCGAGCCTCACGGTGGATGGTCTGCCCGGCCCGGCTCGCGTCCTCACCTTCGGCCACGCCGTCACTGATCGCCTCGGCGAATCCGGTGACGGCGGTCAGCGGTGTCCGCAGTTCGTGCGACACCGAAAGCAGGAACTCACGCTGCCGCGACTCGCTGTGGTGCAGCGCGTCGGCCAGTTCGTTGACCGACTCGGCCACGTCGGCGACCTCGGACGGTCCTTCGACCGGAACGCGCAGGTCACGGCGCCCGGAGCGCATCCCCTTCGCCACCGAAGCGACCCGCCGCAGCGGCCGCGACAACATCCGGCTCAGCACGAGGCCCGCGATCGCGGCGACCGCCAGCCCGGCGCCGAGGGCGAGCACGGTGTTCCGCACCAGCGGCCGCCCGCGTGCCTCACCGGTCTTCGTCGACTGGACCAGCGCGAACGCGGCGCCTCGTGCGCCGACGGTGCGGACCTCGACGAGGTATTGCTGCCCTTCGACGAGGACAGAGCTTGAGCGGGTGAACCCCGTCTTGGTGGCGGCGACCGCGGCCACCGTCCCGTCGCCGTCGACAGTCCCGTTCGCCCGGCGGACGACGACATCGATCCCCTGTCCCCGCACGACTTCCGCGGCTTTGCCGACGCGGAGCCGGTTGCCGATGCCGGTCTCGTCGAGCTGGCTCGCGATCACGTCGGCCTGCGCCGAGAGGGACTGCCGGAGCACGTCGGTCCCGGCGGTGCGGATCAGCCGGGCCGCGACCAGTCCGGCGACCACCACCGCGACCGCGGCGATCGCGAGGCACACCACGGTGATCCGCAGCGCGAGCGAGGTCCGGTTCATCCGGCGTCCGCCGCGTAGCCGATGCCGCGGACCGTCCTGATCGGACTGTGATCGCCCAGTTTCCCGCGCAGCTGCGCGATGTGGACGTCGACGGTGCGGGTGCCCGCCGAAGCCGCGTAGCCCCAGACGGAACTGAGCAGCTGCTCGCGGCCGAACACCTGGCCGGGTCGCCGCATCAGATGCGCGAGCAGGTCGAACTCGGTCGAGGTCAGCGCTATTTCGGTGTCGGCGGCCCAGACCCGGCGCCGGGTGAGGTCGACGCGGACGCTGCCCGCCGTGTAGGTCTCCGCGGGTGGCGCGGATCCGGCGGCGCGGCGCAGGACCGTCCGGACCCTGGCGGAGAGTTCACGCGGGCTGAACGGTTTCGTCAGGTAGTCGTCCGCGCCGATCTCCAGGCCCAGCAGGCGATCCAGTTCGTCGTCGCGGGCGGTCACGAACAGCACCGGCGTCCAGTCGCCGTCCGCGCGCAGTGCCCGGCAGATCTCGATACCGTCCATTCCGGACAGTCCGATGTCGAGGACGATCGCGACCGGTCGCAGACGCCGGATCGTGGCCAACGCCGCGCCGCCGTCGGCCTCGACCTGTACGCCGAACCCGTCCCGCTTCAGGTAGAGCGAGGCGAGTTCGGCGATCGCGGGGTCGTCCTCGACGACCAGTACCAGTCCGCGTCCCGATTGCGTCGTCACCCGGCAGATCCTGTCTCGGGGCCGGATCGCCTGCCATGTCCTGTTCTATCGAGTCGAGGGTGCGCTGGACGTCGCCCAGTTCTCCCGGCGCGGGGCTCGAGGCGGGCTTTCCGTCGGTGCACGCGGCGGCACCGAACAGCACGAGCGCGGTGAGGCCCACGACCAGAAGGCGTTTCACTTGCCCGCCTTGCAGTGCGCGCCCGTGAAGGCGTCCAGCTTCTGCTTCGCCGCGGTGAGTTCGGGAAGCCGTCCGCTGCGCTTGTCGGCCCGCTTCTGCAGCTTCTCGGCGAAGTCGTTGTGGTTCTTCTTGCGCTGGTCTTCGGCCCTGGCCTTGAGGTTCGCGACGGAACCGCGGATCTCGGGGCCGCCGTTGACGCGGTCGGCGAGCTTCGCGGTGCGCTGGGTGAGCTTGGGCAGCCAGTCGGCGCACAGTTGCTGGGACTCTTCCGGACTGAGCGTGATCGGGCTGGTCTGTGCCGAGGCGGCCGGGGCGAGGGCGATGAGGCCTGCCGCGGTCAGGCAGGCGGCGATGGTGTGTTTCAGCATGCGAAGAGCGTCGCGTGGACAGATACGAGAAGTGTGGGGGTGATGTTCGGGTTTTGTAAGCGATACTCGGCCGATGGGGCGCGAGATTCTCACCGCCACCGTGGTGGCGACACTGCTGGCGGCCACCGCACCCGCGATCGCCGCGCCGCCCGCGCTCGTCCTCGGCGGGACCGACGCGGACATGTTCGACCCGGCCCTGCCCCAGCCCGGCTCGCGAGTGACCTTCGACCTGGCCGGGACTTCGCTCTCGATCCCCGTCTCGCCCCGCGTTTAGTCCTCTAGTTGCGGTAGTTTGCCCTCGGACTACCGCAACTAGAGGACGAAACGCGGGTCGAGAGCCTCGTGACACGCGCCTCGCGAGGCGCCCCATAAAGTAGGCGCATGGCAGCCCCACGACGTACGCAGGAGGAACGCAGCGCCGCGATGCGCGTCAGGCTGCTCGACGCGACGATCGACTGCCTCGTCGAGTACGGCTACGCGGGCACCACCACCACCCGCGTCGCGGATCGTGCCGGGGTGACCCGGGGTGCGCAGGTGCACCATTTCCCGACCAAGACCGACCTCGTCACCTCCGCGATCCGCCACCTCGCGGCCCGGCGCACCGAGGTCGCGATGGCCGAGATCGACCGGCTCAGGGCGTCGAACGACCCGGTCGGGGACGCACTGCAGCTGATGTGGGAGATGCACCAGGGGCCGGTCTTCTCGGCGACCGTGGAGCTGTGGGTGGCTTCGCGCACCGACCCGGAACTGCGCGCGCAGATGGCGGTGGTCGAGCCGATCGCGACGAGCAGCCTGGTCGAGTTCGGCAAGGCGCTGCTCCCGGACCACGCGGCGCATCCGGAGTTCCTGCACGCGGTGTACACGGCGATGGACGTCGTCCGCGGCATTCTCATCGCCAGCTGGGCGACCCGGGACCAGGCCGATCTGGACGCGCGCTGGGACCGCGGCCGCCGTCACCTGATCCTGCTGTTCGGGGCACTGATGCAGCCCATCCCCGCTCGTTAGGCGTGTTACTCTCCCGGGGAGAGTGAGGAGGTCACGTGCTCGGAAACCCGTACGATCCCGACTGCCCCACCCGCGCGCTGCTCGACCGCATCGGCGACCAGTGGACCGTGCTCATCGTCGGCGTCCTCGGCGACGGCCCCCTCCGGTTCACCGAGATCGGCAAACGCGTGCGCGGCATCTCGCAGAAGGTCCTCACCCAGACGTTGCGCAGCCTCGTCCGCGACGGCATCCTCACGCGCACCGCGTATCCGGAGATCCCGCCGCACGTCGAGTACGAGCTGACGGCGCTCGGCCGCAACCTCGCCGAACCGCTCGCCATGCTCGACAAATGGGCCCGCGTCCACATGGGTGAGGTGCTCGACTCCCGCAAGAGCTACGACGGGCAGCTCAGCGCTTGACCAGACCGGCTTCGTGCGCCAGCAGACCCGCCTGGGTCCGGTTCGCGCAGTCCAGTTTGACCAGCATCCGCGACACGTAACTCTTCACCGTCGCCTCCGCCAGGTGCAGGCGCGCGGCGATGTCCGCATTGGACAGTCCCTCGCCGAGGCAGGCCAGGACGTCCGTCTCCCGTTCGGTCAGCCCGGTGGTCTTCCGCCGCGCGTCGTCGCCCCGGCTCCGTCCGTCGGCCGACATCGCCACCAGCCGTTGCGCGGCTTCGGGGGAGAGCACCGTATGCCCGTCGGCGGCGACCCGGACCAGGCCGATCAGGTCCTCCGGCGGCGTCGACTTCACCAGGAACCCGGCCGCGCCCGCCCGCAGCGCGCGGATGACGTAGGTGTCCGCGTCGAACGTCGTCAGCGCGACGACGGCGGGCGGATCCGGGAGCTTCGCGATCCGTTCGATGGCGCTCAGCCCGTCGACGCCGGGCATCCGCAGATCCATCAGCACCACCCGCGGCCGGTGCCGGACCACCGCTTCCACCGCCTCGGCGCCGTCCTGCGCCTGCGCCACGACCTCGATGTCGGACGCGGAACCGAGGATGGTCCGCAGATGCGCGCAGACCATCGGTTCATCGTCGACGACGACCACCCGGATCACGCATCTCCCTCCGTAGTCGGGACGTAGGCGGGCAGTATCGCATCGACCCGGTAGCCGCCGCCCGTTCGCGGGCCCGCGTCGAACCGCCCGCCGATCAGCTCGACGCGCTGCCTCAGCCCGGCCAGCCCGGCGCCGGATCCGCTGTCCGCCAGCGCCGGATCGGCGGGCGCGCCCGCTCGCGTGTTCTCCACCCTGACGTCGAGACCGCCCGCGTGGTACCGCAGGACGACGACGGCGGTGGAGCCGGGCGCGTGCTTGCGGATGTTGGTCAGCGCCTCCTGCACGACGCGGTACGCCGTGCGCGCGACCGTGGGGGAGAGCTTCCCCGGATCGCCCTGCGTCTTCAGTTCGGTCGGGATGCCCACCGACGCCGACTCCGCGACCAGGGTCGCCGGATCGCCCGCCGCGTCGTCGGTGATCGTGCGGGGTTCGGCGTTCGCGCCGTTGCGGAGCACGCCGACGAGGTCGCGCAGCTCGTCCAGGGCCAGCGCCCCCTCTCGTCGGATGTCCTCGGCCGAAGACCGCACCGCCTCGTCCGCCGAGACGACGCCGAGCGCGCCGGCGTGCAGCACCATCAGGCTCAGCCGGTGCGTGACGACGTCGTGCATCTCCTCGGCCAGTTTCCGCCGTTCCTCGGCACGGGCACGCTCGGCGAGCAGGTGCTGCTCGCGTTCGGCGCGCTCGGCACGGTCCCGCAGGGAGCGCAGCAGCTGCCGCCGCGCCTCGAAGTACAGCGAAATCGAGGTCGGCAACGCCGTGCCCAGCAGGCCGAACGGGGTGATGTTCCACTGCGCGTCCCACGGCCGCGACGCGCAGACCACCAGGATCGCGGTCAGCCAGAGCAGGGTCCGCCGGTCCATCAGGCGGGCGAGCTGGCTGAGCACCACCGGGGTGATCGTCGGGACGGTCATCAGTGTCAGCTGCTGTTCCGGTACCAGCAGCCCCGGCGAGAACAGGTCGGAGGCGAGCATCAGCAGCGCACCCGCCGTGATCAGGCCCGCGATCAGCCGAGGGAACCGGAACAGCAGGATCAGCGAGAGATCGAGGGCCACCTGGAGGGTGACACCGGCGGCGGGACCGGCCCAGCCGGTCGTCGGTTCGCCGAACACGTAGAGGGTGATGTCCAGGCCCATAAAAGCGAGCGCGGCCGCCGTGAGCCACAAGGTGTCGACCGGACCGGGCCGGAACGGCCTGCTTTTCTGCACGGGACGACGGTAACCAGCCGGGGACACCGTCGCCGGGGGATCCGCAACTTTCGTCTATCCGGTCACCCTCCTTCCCCGGTTTCGCCGCCGGTGCCGTTCCGGTGGACTGATCGTCATGAGCAACGCGACCCTGACGGTCCAAACAGGACAGGTGCGGGAGACGGCTTTCGCCCGGCTGCCGGTGTTCGTCGTCGCCGCGCTGGCCGGGGCCGCGCTGCTGGCCACGAGCGGTCGCTACGCGCACGGCTTCGACGAGATGTACTTCCTGCTCGCGGGCCGGGACCATCTGGCGTGGGGGTACTTCGACCAGCCGCCGCTGATCCCGGCGCTGGCCGGGGCGATGGACTCGCTGTTCCCCGGTTCGCTGGTGATGCTCCGCCTGCCGATGACACTGGCCGCGACGGCGGGGGTGGTCGTCACCGCGCTGATCGCCAGGGAACTCGGCGGTGGCCGCGGCGCGCAGGTGCTCGCGGCCGGGTGCTACGCCGCGTCCGGCGTGATCATCGTGAGCCACTGGATCGGCACCTACGTGCTCGATCCGTTCCTGTGGACGGTGATCGTCTGGCTGGTCGTCCGCTGGGTGCGGACCCGCCGCGACGGGCTGCTGGTCTGGGCGGGTGTGGTCACCGCGATCTCACTGGAGACGAAATTCCTCATCCCCGCGTTCTGGGCACTCGCGCTGCTCGGTGCGCTGGTACTCGGGCCGAGGGAACTCCTGGGACGCCCGAAATTGTGGCTGGGCGCGGGGATCGCCGTCGTCGTCACCGTGCCGACCCTGATCTGGCAGGCGAACAACGGCTGGCCGTACCTGATGATGAACGACGTCGTGAACGCGGAATTCCCCGGCACCTGGCCGTTCCTGCGCGACGGCTTCCTGACGGCGGGTGTCGGGGCGGGTGTGCTCGCGTTCGTCTACGGTCTCGTCCGGTTGATCTTTTCACGCGACCTTCGCGGCTATCGCTTCCTGGGGGTGGCGATAGCCGCGCTCATCGTGGCTTTCCTGGTGCTGCACGGGCGTTCCTACTACCTGATGAGCGTCTTCGCGCTGCCGTACGCCGCCGCGGCGACGGGGTTCGTGAAGCAGGTTCCCCGGTGGCGGCTGGTGGCGTGGCCGGTGATGGTGCTTTCGGCGGTCATCACCCTCGCCGGGCTGCCGATCTATCCGGCGACGATGACGCGGACCAGCGTCGGCCCGATCGCCCTCGGCAGTTCCTTCGCCGGTGGCGAGCTGCCCCAACGCGACCTGGCCAAGATGATCGGGGAGACCTACGCGGCGCTGCCACCGGACCAGAAGACGCGTACCGCGGTCTACGCCGAGATCTATCCGTTCGCGGCCGCTGTCGAGTTCTACGGTCCGCAGTACGGCATCGAGAGCGTTTACAGTGGCCACCGCGGCTACTGGTACTTCGACAAGCCACCCGAGACCGCGGACAGCGTGCTGTTCGCCGGATTCGACCCGGGACTGCTCAAACCGTACTTCGCCACGGTGACCCCGGTGGTGGACGGGCTGCTGTGGCGGTATGACGGCAGGCAGGGTTCCTGGAACGAGATCTGGCCGAAACTGGAGAGGCAGTGACGATGACCGGACTTTCGTTGCCCGCCAAGGCGTACCTGCTCGCCTGCGATGTCGCCAAGGGCAAGTTGCCGGACCGGCACCGCGCGGGCCTGCTGATCCGCGGCGCCGCGATCACCGACCTCGTGGTGCGCGGACGCGTCGCCGACGAGGACGGCCGGGTCACCGCGACCGGCGCGGGACCGACCGGCGAACTCGTCCTCGACGAGATGCTCGCCGAGGTCGCGGGGGAGCGCCCCCGGAAGTGGAAGTGGTGGGTGCGCAAGGACGCGCGAGCCACCCTGGACGCACTGGAGTCCCAGCTCGACGCGGCTGGCGTGATCGAACTGAAGACCGGCCGGACGCTGGGCCTGTTCCCTTCGCGGCGGCCGATCGTGCGGGACACCGCCGTCGTCGAGCGGCTGCGCGCCCTCGTCGACCACACGCTGCGCGGGGCGTCGCCGGTGTCCGATGTGGACGCGAGCGACGCGGCGCTCACCGCGCTGGTGGCCGCCGTCGAACTCCGCCACGTCGTCCCCGGCAAGGACAGGCGCCGGTACAAGGACCGGATCGAGGAGCTGACCGAACGGGGCGGCGACGCGGTTCCCGCGCTGCGGAAGCTGTTCCGTGAGCTGCGTGCGGTGCGGGCATCGGCGGTGTCCTCAGCCGGCGGCAGTGGTGGCTGAGCCGAACAGCCGGTCGAGGTAGTAGTCCACAGTGGACAAGGCCTCGTCCGGCGTGCGGTGCCGCATCACGATGTTGGTGCCCTGGGAATCGGCGAGTGCCCAGAGGACGGTCGCTTCGTGCATCGGGTCGGCCGACTTGTCGACATCGCCGGCCTCCTGCCCCTGCCGGATCAACATGGCGAACAGTTCGAACAGCTGAGGTACACCTTCGGTGTAAGCGGCCCCGAAGGTGGGGTCCGATATCGACCGGATGAAGAACGCGACGCCCATCAGCCAGTCGCCGCGGCGGCGCTCGTCGAGCGGCAGGATCTCGGCGATGATCGCGCGCAGGATGCCCTGGGGCGTCGAAAGCACTTCGCCCGAATCCAGCCGGGCCTTGAGGCGCTCCTCGTAGACCTGTGAACGGCGTTCGACGGCGAAGAGCAGCATCTCGTCCTTGGTCTTGAAGTAGTGCTGCACCAGGCCCATCGACATGCCCGCTTCGGCGGCGACGTGGCGGAGGCTGACTCCTTCGAGGCCACGCTCGGCCGTGAGCCGCGTCAGCGCCTCGGCGATCTCCGCGCGGCGCGCGGTGTGATCCACCTGCTTCGGCACCTTCACCATCCGTTCCGCCGGGGGCGTTGCAATGCGACCGCATTGTCACTACTGTCCCGTGCTATTACGATGCGAACGCATTGTAAACGATCGTCGGGGGTGAACATCGGTGGAAGCCGATCGGGGGAAGGTGCGGCTGAGGCCGCCGAGGAACGCGCTGGACCGGCGGGTGCTCGGCTGGTGGCGTTCGCAAGGGGCGTTGTTCTTCGGAGCGCCGGTGCTCGTGCTCGCGGTGCTCGGGCTGCTCATCGGGCCCGCGCGGTTCTGGCTGCTGACGCCCGCGGTGGTGCTCGCGGTGCTGGGCGTGGCTTGGGTGATCGCGATGCCGCTGTGGTGGTTCAAGGTGCACCGCTGGGAGGTCACCGAGACGGCCGTCTACACGCGTTCGGGGTTCTTCTGGCAGGAGTGGCGCGTCGCGCCGATGTCGCGGATCCAGACTGTGGACACCCTGCGCGGGCCGCTGCAGCAGGTGTTCAAGCTCGCGACCGTCACGGTCACGACGGCGTCGGCTCGCGGCGCGGTCAAGATCAGCGGGCTCGACCACGAACTGGCCGCCAGCCTGGCCGAGCAGCTCACCGAGACGACGCAGGCCACGCCGGGGGACGCGACATGACGTCGTCCGAGTTCGAGGGCTGGAGCAGGCTCGACAAACGGACGTTCGCCGTCACCGCGCTGACCATGACGGGTGCGGCCGTCGGCGCCGCGATCCCGACCACGGTCGCGCTCGTGGGTGGCGGGGGACGGTTCTGGGTCGTCCTCGCCTGGGTCGTCGCCGGCGGGGTGGTCCTCATCGGCGGCGGCGTGCTGGCGGAGTTGTTCTACTGGAAGGGAGTGCGGTACCGGGTCACGCCGGACCGGCTGGAGACGGCGTTCACCCTGGTCTTCCGTTCCCGGAAATCCCTGCAGCGGGAACGGATCCGCAACGTCGACCTGACCGCGAACCCGCTGCACCGGCTGTTCGGCGTCGCGGTGGTGACCATCGGCACCGGATCGCACGAATCGGGCGGGCAGGGCCGGATCAAGCTCAACCCGGTCTCGCGTGCCGAGGCCGAGCGGCTGCGCGCGGATCTGTTGCGCCGCGCGGAAATCGCGGAGGCCGACGAGGACGCGCCACTCGCCGCGCTGGACCGGCGCTGGATCCGCTACGCGCCGATGTCGTTCCTGACCCCGACGCTCGGGCTCGCCGCGGGCGGCGGGCTCATGCAGGTCTCCGAATGGATGGGGCTGCAGCAGGGCCTGATCGACTGGGTGCTGGACCTGTTCCGGGGGATCCCGCTGGCGGTGTCGATCCTGATCCTGCTGGCGATCGCGATGGTCGTCGGCCTGGTCGGCGCGCTGGGCCTGTGGGTCGAGATGTGGTGGAACTACCGGCTCGACCGCGAGGCGGGCGGCACGCTGCGGGTACGCCGAGGCCTGTTCACCACGCGTTCGATCTCGCTCGAAGAGGCCCGCCTGCGCGGCATCGACCTCGTCGAACCGCTCGGGAACCGGATCTCCGGCGCGGCGCGCGTCGACGCGATCGCCACCGGCACCCGGCAGGGCGACGACAACGACAAGACCGACTACCACACGCTCCTGCCCGCCGCGCCGATCGCGACGGCCAACCGGATCGCCGCGGAAGTGCTGCGCGAACCGGTCTCGCCGACCGAGGCCGTCCGGCTCACCGGGCACCCCCGCGCCGCACGGGGACGGCTGCTGCGCTGGTGGGTCGGCTCGGTCGTGGTGCTGCTGGCGCTCTTCGCGCTCCTCGGCTTCCTCCTGACCGACGTGCTGCTGGTGATCGGCGCCGCGCTCGGTGTCGTGCTGCTGCCGGTCTCGGTGCTGCTGGCGCTGGACGCCTACCGCAACCTCGGGCACGGGATCACCGGGCGGTACCTGGTGGGACGGCACGGGACCGTGCGGCGCAGCACGTTCGCACTGGAGCGGGACGGCGTGATCGGCTGGACGGTGAAGCAGTCGGTGTTCCAGCGGCGCAAGGGTTTGCTGACCGTCGTCGCGACCACGGCCGCCGGTGGCGGCGCGTACTCGGTGTACGACGCGGGGGAGGAACAGGGCCTGGAGTTCGCCGAGGAGTCCGTCCCGGACCTCCTGACGCCCTTCCTCGAACGCGTCTGACGGCTCTGCCACGAAGGTCCGTGAAGGCCTCCTTCCCTACTTTGAGGGTAGGGAAGGAGGCCTTCACGGACCGTGGCCCGACGGTTCGGCCGCCGCCGAAGCGTCCACTGGCTACCGTCATGGCATGACCGCATTCGCCGCACTGCACGTCCCCGGTTCCCCGCTGCTGCTGCCCAACGTCTGGGAGTTCGGCGCGGCCGCCTTCCTGGCCGCGCAAGGTTTCCCGGCGCTCGGCACGACCAGCCTCGGCGTTTCGGCCGCCGAGGGCGAGCCGGACGGCGCCCCGTCCTCGAAGGACGCCACCGTCCGGCTGGCCCGGCGCCTGACCGCGTTGGACACGCTGATCAGCGTCGACGTCGCCGAGGGCTTCAGTGACGACCCTGCCGAGGTCGGCGCCTTCGCCGCGGAACTCGCCGAAGCCGGTGTCGCCGGCATCAACCTCGAAGACGCCCTGGGCGACCCCGTGCTGCACGCGGCCAAGATCACCGCGGCGAAGGACAACGCTCCCGGCCTGTTCGTCAACGCGCGCACCGACACGTACTGGCTGGGCGAGCCCGACATCGAGGCCACGCTCGCCCGCTGTGAGTCCTATGTGGACGCGGGCGCCGACGGGGTGTTCGTACCCGGGGCCGCCGCACCCGCCGACGTCGAACGGCTGGTGAAAGCCACTGGAAAGCCGCTGAACCTGCTGTTCCTTCCCGGCAAGGTCACCGTCGCGGGACTGGCCGGTCTCGGCGTCGCGCGGATCAGCCTCGGCTCGCTGCCGTACCGGATGGCGCTGGCCGCCACGCTGCGCACGGTCGAGGCCGTCCGCGACGGCGGCGAACTGCCGCTGACCCCGCCCTCCTACGACGAGGTCGTGGGGCTGCTCCCGGAATCGCACTAATCTCGGGAGACATGCAGACCTTCGGAGCCGAATTCGCCCTCCCGCCCGGTTACCTGAACACACCCAGCGTCGGCATCCCGCCGTCGCACGTGGCCGACGCGGTGGCGGAAGCGGTGGAACGCTGGCGGCGCGGGGAGGCCCACCCGTCGGACTTCGACGAGCCCGTCGCGAGGACCCGGGCGGGCTTCGGCGCGATGATCGGGGTCCCGGCGGAACGGGTCGCGGTGGGAGCGTCGGTCTCGCACCTGATCGCCAACGTCGCGGCCGGGCTGCCCGACGGCGCGAGCGTGCTGGTGGCCGCCAACGACTTCACCAGCGTGACCTTCCCGTTCGCGGCCCAGGCGTATCGCGGGGTGAAGATCACCGAAGTCCCGCTGGCCGAATTGAGCGAGCACGTCGAGGGGCACGACCTCGTCGCGGTCAGCGCCGTCCAGTCGGCGGACGGCGCCCGGATCGACCTCGACCGGCTTCGTGCCGCCGCCGGGGCGGCGGACGCGGCGGTGCTGCTGGACGTCACCCAGGCCGCCGGCTGGCAGCCCCTCGACCTCGGCTGGGCCGACTGGGTGGTCGGGGCCGGGTACAAATGGCTGCTCGCTCCGCGCGGGGCGGCGTGGCTGGCCGCGCATCCGAGGGTGCTGGAGCGGGCGATACCGGTGGCCGCGAACTGGTACGCGGGGGAGGACCGCTGGCAGACCGTCTACGGCCTCCCGCTGCGGCTCGCGGAAGGCACCCGTTCGCTCGACCTGTCGCCCGCGTGGTTCTCGTTCGTCGGTGCGGCGGTCTCACTGGACTACCTCGCGTCCCTGGACCTCGAAGCCGTCCGCGTGCACTGCGTCGGCCTCGCCGACTCACTCCTCGAAGCACTCGGGTCACCCGTTCAGGGGAGCGCGATCGTCTCGCTCGACGGAGACGCCGACCGCCTGCGGAAAGCCGGCATCGTGGCCGGTACACGGGCTGGACGGCAGCGATTCGGCTTCCATCTCTACAACACGGCAGACGACGTCGAACGAGTGATAGCCACGTTCAGGTGAACGGCCGGACGGGCGTGAACTACCGTATGTTCCCGTGGTTGGTGCGCACTTCACTCCGGGACCGACGGAAACGACCCGGCTTCAGCCGGTGAGACCAGCTGGGCCGTCAGGGCCGCCGCCCGCCCCCAGGAACACCGCGGGCTTGGCGTTGAAGGCGGGTGGGCTGGTCGCGATCGCGGTCGTGTCCGCGCTGCTCTGGTGGGTGATCCGGCACGAGCCGGAGACGACACCGGTCGCCGATACGTCGACGAAGAGCGGCCAGTTCCAGTACACGCTGGTCGAGGGACCACAGGTCACCTCCGACTGCGCGAGCAAGGCCTACGGCGACACCAAGGACTTCTTCACCCAGACGCCGTGCACGCGGCTTTCGCGCGCGCTGTACACGACCGAGACCGGCGGGCAGAAGGCGCTGGTGTCGGTCGTGCTGGTGACCATGCCGGGCGAGGTCACCGCGACCCAGCTCAAGCAGCTCACCGACAAGGACGGCACCGGCAACGTGTCCGACCTCGTGCGCGACGGCACCTTCAAGGTGCAGGGCGCGCCGAAGGTGTCGGGGGACAACGCGGCCTACGACTCCCGCGTCACGGGCGCCGACGTCGCCATCGTGCTGACCAACTTCTACAACAAGCATAACGACAAACCGGTGCTGGAGAAGATCGCGACCGACGCGCTGCGGCTCTCAGGCGACCTGCGCCGCTGACGCTCCCCTGGCTCTGATCAGACTCACGACACCCGGCACCACGCTGTCCCTAGGTGTTGCGAAAGCCACTTTCGCAACGTTGAACGTTGCGAAAGTGGCTTTCGCAACACCAGCGGCCGGGTCCCCCGCACCACACGGCCACCGGGGACCTCACGCCGCCCGCAGGCTCAGGTCGACTGCCCCGGCATGGCGATCGCGACCGGTTTCGCACCGGACTCCGCCCGCCAGGCCGTACCCCGCCGCGCCGACCCGATCAGCGCGTTCAACGCCGTCGTCCGCAAGGCCGTGTCGTCGGTCCGGTCGATGACGCCGAGCCAGGCCGCCGTCACGTCCGACTCGGACGTCGCGACGAGTTCCATCGCCGAGTTCGCGTCCGTCACCGGTTTCGGCGGCACGTAAGCCGCTTCCGGTCCGGTGGGCGGCTGGCCCGCGGCGGAAAGCATCCGCTCGCAGACGTCCCGCCGTTTGACGTGCTCGGCCGTGCCGCGCGCCACCGCGCTCGTGAAGGCGGCCGGGAGATAGGCGCTGACGAGTCCGTACACCCAGATCGCCGCGTGCTCGGCGGCCAGCGCCTGCTGCACGGCCTCCGTCGTCTCCCCGCCGAGCTGGACACCGACGGGGACCTCGACGGCCCCGGCGTCGTCCCCGCGGCCGAGTTTGTCCGAGCTCTGTTGCAGTGCCGCGCAGCCCGCGGCGATCGAGGCGACCATCCCCGCGCGGTACCGCGGTAGCGCGGGCACCAGTTCTTCGGCCTGTTTCCTGGCCGTCGCGAGCCGCTCCTTGAGCCCGTCCACGGACGACGCGGGGGTCTCCGCCGGTCCGGACTGCTCCGGCTTCGGCCGGTTGAGCCGGTCCACCTCGGTCTTGAGTGCCGCCGCGTGCGCGGCCCGCGCGGTGGCGACCGCTTCGGCTTCCGCGCCGGTCAGCGCCTTCGCGCCCGCCGCGTCGGTGTCCGCCGCGCGCAGCAGCGGGGCCAGCGGATCGGGGCTTTCGTCGTACCCGGGGCCGCAGGCGGCCACCAGCGGCACGGCCAGCGCGGCCAGCGCTCCCGCACGCAGGAAAGTACGACGGCTCGGCAAGGTGGGCTCGGTCGGTCTTCCGGTCACGCCGCCCCATCCTGCCAGTACCCCTTGCTGGGCCGCCGCTCGCGCGTCACGCGGGGGCCACCAGATAAGCTGGTCCACTACCGAACCCGGATCCACGCCGCCGGGTCGTCCACAGCCGAACAGGAGCGCTTCACCGTGCCCAACGACCTCGCCAGCAGGCTGGAGCCCATCGTGGCCGAAGCCGTCAAGGCCGCGGGTTTCGACCTCGATTCCTTCGAGGTCCAGCAAGCAGGCCGCCGTCAGCTGGTCAAGGTCGTCGTCGACGGGGACGACGGTGTCGGGCTGGACGAGGTGGCGAGCGTCAGCCGCGCCGTCTCCGCCGTGCTCGACGAGAACGAGCACGTGCTGGCCAGCGCGTACACCCTCGAAGTGACCTCCCCTGGCTTGGACCGGCCGCTGACCGTGCGAAGGCACTGGCGGCGCGCGAAGTTCCGCCTGGTCAAGGTCACCCCGGCCGAAGGGGCGGCCTTCGTCGGCCGCGTCGGGCACGCGGGGGAGAAGTCCGCGCGCGTGCTGGTCGACGGCGAGATCCGGGACGTCGAGTACACCTCGGTGACCAAGGCGGTCATCGAGATCGAGTTCAAGCAACCACCTGCCGAGGACCTGAAACTGTTGGAAACCGATGCCTCGGCCCTGAACGCCGCCACCACTGAGCCGAAGGAGGAGCCGAAGTGAACGTCGACATCGCCGCGCTGCGCGCGATCGAACGGGACAAGGACATCCCCTTCGAGACGGTGATCGAAGCGATCGAGACCGCGCTGCTCACCGCGTACAAGCACACCGAGGGCCACCAGTCGCACGCCCGGATCGACATCGACCACAAGAGCGGGCTGGTGCGTGTCCTCGCGCACACCCTCACCCCGGACGGCCAGGTCGACGAGGAGTGGGACGACACCCCCGAAGGTTTCGGGCGGATCGCCGCGACCACCGCGCGCCAGGTCATCCTGCAGCGCCTGCGTGACGCCGAGCACGAGAAGACCTTCGGCGAGTTCTCCGCCAAGGAGGGCGAGATCGTCGCCGGGGTGGTGCAGCGCGACGCGCGCGCCAACGCCCGCGGCATGGTCATCATCCAGGTCGGCGACATCGAGGGCGTCCTGCCTTCGGTCGAGCAGGTGGCCGGGGAGTCCTACGAGCACGGCAGCCGGATCAAGGCCTTCGTCGTCACCGTCGCGCGCGGCAACCGCGGCCCGCAGATCACCTTGTCGCGTTCGCATCCGAACCTGGTGCGCAAGCTGTTCGCCCTCGAGGTCCCGGAAATCGCCGACGGCACGGTCGAAATCGCCGCCGTCGCGCGTGAACCGGGACACCGGACCAAGATCGCGGTCCGTTCGACGGTGCCCGGCGTCAACGCCAAGGGCGCCTGCATCGGCCCGGTCGGCGCGCGCGTGCGCAACGTGATGAGCGAACTCGCGGGCGAGAAGATCGACATCATCGACTTCTCGGAGGACCCGGCCAAGTTCGTCGGGAATGCGCTGTCGCCCGCGAAGGTTGTGTCGGTTCGGGTCGTCGACGAGCGCGCCAAGACCGCTCGCGTCGTCGTCCCGGACTTCCAGCTTTCGCTCGCGATCGGCAAGGAAGGGCAGAACGCCCGGCTCGCCGCACGCCTGACCGGATGGCGGATCGACATCCGCAGCGACGCCGCCCCCGAGCAGGGTGACGAAGCACACGCCGGGCAGGCGCGGCCCGCCGCGGCAACCGGTTCGGCTGAGTGAAGGACGAAGCGCTAGACTTACGAGTGGTTCAGAGCCCGCGGCCGGGAACCGACCCCCTGCACGACCGGGAATCCCCGGTCCGCACGTGTGTGGGTTGCCGTCGGCGAGCTTTGATCGGTGAGTTGCTGCGACTGGTCGCGGCGGATGGGCGGCTGATCGTCGACGAACGTCGGCGGTTGCCGGGCCGGGGTGCTTGGCTGCACCCCGCGCCGGACTGTCTGGCCAAGGCCGAGCGGCGGAGGGCGTTCCCCCGGGCACTTCGTGTTCCAGGGTCGCTCGACGCCCAGGGTGTCCACGAACGCCTTGCGCGACTCGCCGAAGACTAAGGGCCGGGACATCCCCGGTGCCGGATGGAATCAGGAAGCAGGTCGACCCGTCATGAGTCAGCCGTGAAGCTGAATCAATGAACGCGCGACAATAGGACGAGGTCTGCGGGTCTGCCGCCGGCCTCCCCAGATGAGGAGAGCTGTGCCAGGCAAGGCCCGAGTACATGAGCTCGCGAAAGAGCTCGGCATCACCAGCAAGGAAGTTCTCGCCAAGTTGAAGGAACAGGGCGAGTTCGTGAAGTCCGCGTCGTCCACCGTCGAGGCGCCGGTCGCCCGTCGTCTCCGTGACGCGTACCCCTCCAAGGACGGCAAGAAGAAGCCGGTTCCGACCCCCGGCCCGCGCCCTTCGCCCGCGCCTCCCGCGAAGCCCGCTGCCCCGGCTCCGGCCGCGAAGCAGGCTGAGCCCGCGCCCGCGGCGAAGACCGAGGCTCCGGCCGCCCCGGCGGCCCCCGCCCCCGCGGCGTCCGCTCCGTCGGCCCCGGCCCAGCAGCCGTCCCGCCCCTCCACCCCGGGTGTCCGCCCGGGTCCGCGCCCCGGCCCCCGGCCGCCGGCGCCCAAGGAAGAGGTGGCTCCGGCAGCGAAGGCCACCCCGGTGGCCGAGCCCCAGCAGCAGGCCGAACCCGTCAGGGAAACCCCGGCAGCACCGGCCACCCCGCCGGCGTCCTCGACGCCGTCGCAGGGTTCCGTCGTGCCGCCGAAGCCGCAGGGCCCCAAGCCCGGCGGCCCGAAGCCCGGCCCGCGCACCCCGCGGGTCGGCAACAACCCGTTCGGTGTGGGTTCCGGATCCCCGGCCCAGCGTCCGTCCGGTCCTCGTCCCGGTGGCGGCCAGCAGGGCGGCGACAACCGTCCCCCGCGTCCCGGTGGCGGTCAGGGTGGCGACAACCGTCCTCCGCGTCCCGGTGGCGGCGCTCCCGGCGGTAACCGGCCGAACCCGGGCAACATGCCCCCGCGCCCGAACCCCGGCATGATGCCGGGCCGTCCGGCCCGTCCGGCCGGTGGTCCCGGTGGCGCCCGTGGTGGCCCCGGCGGCGGAGCCCGTGGTGGCCCCGGCGGCGGCGCTCGTGGCGGTCCCGGTGGTGGCGGCGGCGGTTTCCGCGGCGGTCCCGGTGGTGCCGGCGGCGGTGGCGGTTTCCGTCCCGGTGGCGGCGGTGGCGGCGGTTTCCGTCCCGGTGGCGGTGGCCCCGGTGGCGGCGGCGGTGCCCCGGCCGGTGGCGGCGGTTTCCGTGGCGGCGGCGGCCGTGGTGGCCCCGGTGGCCGCGGTGGTACCGCCGGTGCCTTCGGTCGTCCCGGTGGTCCCGCTCGCAAGGGCCGGAAGTCCAAGCGCCAGAAGCGCATGGAGTACATGGACAACATGCAGGCGCCCAGCGTCGGTGGCGTGCGGCTGCCCAAGGGCAGCGGCGAAACGATCCGCCTGCCGCGTGGCGCTTCGCTGACCGACTTCGCCGAGAAGATCGACGCCAACCCGGCTTCGCTGGTGCAGGTGCTCTTCCACCTCGGTGAGATGGTCACGGCGACGCAGTCCGTGTCGGACGACATCCTCGAGCTGCTCGGCGGCGAGATGAACTACGTCGTCCAGGTCGTCAGCCCGGAGGAAGAAGACCGCGAACTGCTCGGCACCTTCGACATCACCTATGGCGAGGACGCCGGTGAAGAAGAAGACCTGCAGGTCCGGCCGCCGGTCGTGACGATCATGGGTCACGTCGACCACGGTAAGACCCGGCTGCTCGACACGATCCGCAAGACGAGGGTGCGCGAGGGCGAAGCCGGTGGCATCACCCAGCACATCGGCGCCTACCAGATCGAGACCGAGCTCGAGGGCAACCCGCGTCTCGTGACGTTCATCGACACCCCGGGTCACGAGGCGTTCACCGCCATGCGTGCTCGTGGTGCGAACGCCACGGACATCGCGGTCATCGTGGTCGCGGCCGACGACGGCGTCATGCCGCAGACGGTCGAGGCGATCAACCACGCGCAGGCCGCGAAGGCCCCGATCGTGGTCGCGATCAACAAGATCGACAAGGAGGGCGCGAACCCGGACAAGATCCGGCAGCAGCTCACCGAGTACAACCTCGTGGCCGAGGAGTACGGCGGCGACACGATGTTCGTCGAGATCTCGGCGCGGGAGAACATCAACATCGATGGTCTCCTCGAGGCGATCCTGCTGACCGCCGATGCCGCGCTCGACCTGCGGGCCAACCCGGACATGGAGGCCCAGGGCGTCGCGATCGAGGCGCATCTGGACCGCGGTCGCGGTCCGGTCGCCACGGTGCTGGTCCAGCGCGGAACGCTGCGCGTCGGTGACTCCGTCGTCGCCGGTGACGCGTACGGCCGCGTGCGGAAGATGGTCGACGAGCACAACGTCAACGTCACCGAAGCGACCCCGTCGCGTCCGGTCCAGGTCATCGGGTTCACCTCGGTGCCCGGCGCCGGCGACACGTTCCTCGTCGTCGACGAGGACAGGGTCGCCCGGCAGATCGCCGAGCGGCGTTCGGCCCGCACCCGCAACGCGCTCAACGCGTCGCGTCGTAAGCGGGTCAGCCTGGAAGACCTCGATGAGGCCTTGAAGGAGACGAGCACCCTCAACCTGATCATCAAGGGTGACAACTCCGGTACGGTCGAAGCCCTCGAAGCCTCGCTGATGCAGCTGGATGTCGGCGAAGAAGAGGTCGAGCTCAACGTGGTCCACCGCGGTGTCGGTGGCGTCACGGAGTCCGACATCGACCTGGCGACCGCGTCCAACGCGATCGTCCTGGGCTTCAACGTGCGGGCACAGGGCAAGGCGACTGAGCGGGCCACCCGCGAGGGCGTCGACGTCCGGTACTACACGGTCATCTACCAGGCGATCGACGAGATCGAAGCCGCGCTCAAGGGCATGCTCAAGCCGATCTTCGAAGAGGTCGAGCTCGGCAAGGCCGAGATCCGCGGGATCTTCAAGTCGTCGAAGGTCGGTACGATCGCCGGTTGCATGGTCATCTCGGGCGAGATCCGGCGTAACGCCAGGGGCCGTCTCCTCCGTGACGGCAACGTCATCGTCGAGAACCTGCCGATCAACTCGCTGAAGCGCGAAAAGGACGACGTCACCGAGGTCCGCGAGGGCTTCGAGTGTGGTCTCACCTTGGGTAACTACAGCGATTTGAAGCTCGGCGACGTCATCGAGACGTACGAGCAGCGCGAAAAGCCGCGTGCGTAAGTGACACGGCGGCGCTCCCCCGCGTCTGGGCGGGGGAGCGCCGCTTCACTTCTACTCAACCCAGAAACCCACATGTTCGTAGGAGCTTTAGAGCTCGACATCCTGCTGGGCGACGTTCATTCGCTCAAGCAGAAGCGGTCCGTGATCAAGCCGGTGCTGGCCGAGGTACGCAGGCGTTTCGACGTCTCCGTCGCCGAAGCCGGTCATCAGGACCTGCACCGGCGGGCACTGGTCGGAGTGGCCGTGGTCGCGGCGAGTGGCGAGCAGGTCCGAGACGTGCTCGACTCGTGTGAGCGCCTGGTGGCGGGCAGGCCGGAGTTCGAACTGCTCTCCGCCCACCGCCGGCTGCTCGGCCCGGAAGACTGACAGAAGACTTTTCGAGGAGACGAAACCCCATGGCCGACCCCGCTCGGGCTCGTAAGCTTGCCAAGCGGATCTCGCAGATCGTCGCCCACGCGATCGAGCACGACATCAAGGATCCGCGGCTCAACTACGTGACGATCACCGACACGAAGATCACTGCGGACCTTCACGACGCGACGGTCTACTACACGGTGCTGGGCGAGAACCTCGAGTCCACCCCCGATCACACGGGTGCCGCGGCGGCGCTGGAATCCGCCCGCGGCGTCCTGCGCACAAAGGTCGGGCAGGGCACGGGGGTTCGCTACACGCCGACGCTGGCCTTCATGGCCGATAGCATTCCAGAGGACGCGAAGAAGATCGAAGATCTCCTCGCGAAGGCCCGGGAAGCCGACGCGGAGGTCGCCCGCCGGGCGACCGGCGCGCAGCACGCCGGTGAAGCCGACCCGTACAAGGCACCGCGGGAAGAGGCCGATGACGATGAGTTCGCCGACGAGGAGACCCGGAGCTGAGGTCATGGGCCACGCCGTGAGCAGGCGTGGCCTGCTGCTGGGGGCAGCCGCCCTGGGGGGTTCGGCGCTGCTCGCGGGCTGCGGTGAGGACAGACGGCCACTGGTGGGACCACCGCCGGTGGCTCCGCCGAACAGCCCGACGCCCTTGACCGAGGCCGTCACCGTGCAGCAGATGAGGTCCGGGGCCCGGAACAAGACCGTCAACCTCGTCATCATCGCCCCCGACGGGGTGTCGCGGGTCGGCATGCCGGTCTGCGTCGCCCTGCACGGGCGGGGCGCTGACGCCCGGACGTTCCTGGACCTCGGTATGCAGAAGGCGTTGAACCAGGTCGTCGCGGCCGGACTGCCCGGTTTCGCGGTGGCCGCCGTCGACGGTGACAACTACTGGGTGGATGTCGGCAAAGGCGACGACCCGCAGCGGATGCTGTCGGACGAGCTGCCCGGCTGGCTCGCCCAGCGTCAGCTGCGGCCGCCGTCGGCGATCTTCGGGATCTCGATGGGCGGATTCGGCGCGTTGCGCTACGCCCGCGGACACAAGGAGATGAAGGCCGTCGCCGTCGCGAGTGCCGCGTTGTTCGTCAGCTGGCCCGATGCCAAGTCCCGCAAGGTCTTCGCGAACCGGGAACAATGGGAATCGCATGAGCCGCTCCTGCACACCGGCGATCTCGCCGCGGCGTCGACCGGTGTCTGGTGCGGCGACTCGGACCCCTTCGCCGGCGCCGACCGCAAGCTCATCAAGGCGGTGGACCCCGCCGTCGCGCAGATGTCACCCGGCGCGCACAACGACGACTACTGGCGAGGGATCTTGCCTGAAGTGCTGACGTTCGTCGGGAAACGCATCACCTGATCGACGTCATCCTGGAGACATGTGCATCCAGGAACCGGCCCAGCAGGTGGTCCAGCACCACCTCGGGGCTCGTCAGGGTGGTCCGATGCTCTTCGACTCGTGAGTGGCAATGAGCGTTCTAACGCTCATTGCCACTCACGACTGCTAACCGGACTCGGCTGCCCAGCGCAACTAGAGGACTACTTGCGCGGGAGGCCCTGGGGGTTGATCTCCGAGGCGTCGACGGCTTCGTTCCCCAAGTTCCAGCGTTTGAGGACCTCGGCGTACTGGCCGCTGGCGAGCACGCTCTGGATGGCCTGCCGCAACGGCTCGGCGAGCCCGTTGCCCTTCTTGGTCATCGCGGCGATGTCGGCCGGGATCTGCCCGCCGCCGGAGACGGTGCCGACGATCTTCGTCTGCCCGTCCACGGTGACGTGGTACGCGGCCGTCGGGTTGGGGCCCGCGTAGGCGTCGATCCGGCCGGACTGCAACGCGAGGTAGTAGTCGGTGGTGTTCTGGAAGTACTGGAACTCCACCGGCTTCAGGCCCGCGGCCTTGTTCTGTTCGTCCCAGCGCACCAGGATCTGCTCCTGGTTCGTCCCGGAGCCCACCCCCACCTTCAGCCCGGCGACGTCCTTGGGCTCCTTCACGGTCAGATCGCGGTTCTTCTTGACCTCGAAGGCGATGGTGTCCTTGCGGTAGGTGGCGAAGTCGTACTTGTCCTTGCGTTCCTCGGTCACCGTGATGTTGGAGAACCCGGCCGCGTACTGGCCGGTCTCCACCGAGAGGAAGAGGTTTTCCCAAGACGTCGCCTGGAGGTCGAGTTCCAGGCCCAGCACGTCCGCGACCAGTTGCGCGATGTCGGTCTCGACGCCGATCACCGTCTTGTCGTCGTCGGCGCGGAACGACAGCGGGGGAGTGCCGTTGCCGGTGGTGCCGACGGTCAGTTTCCCGGTGTCTCGTACGGCTTTCGGTACGAGATTCGCGACGGCGTCGACCTTCTGCGCGCGGATCCGGTTCTGGTGCGCGGAGATGTCGATCCCGTCTTTGCCCGCGGCGGGCGCGGCGGCGGGGCCCGCGGCCTCGGTCGTCCCGCACGCGGCCAGCGCGGCCACCGAGAGCAGCAGGATCGGGTGGAGGAGCTTTCTCAAGGTGGTACTCCTTAAAGGACTTTTTCGAGGAACGCTTTGGTGCGGGGATGCTCCGGCGCGTCGAGGATCCGGCCCGGCGGGCCTTGTTCGACGACGCGACCGGCGTCGAGGAACACCACGGTGTCGGCCACTTCCCTGGCGAAACCGATCTCGTGCGTGACGACGATCATCGTGGTGCCGCCGCGTGCGAGTTCCTTGATCACGTCGAGCACTTCGCCGACCAGTTCGGGGTCGAGCGCCGACGTCGGTTCGTCGAACAGCAGGACTTCGGGCCGCACCGCGAGCGCGCGGGCGATCGCGACCCTTTGCTGCTGCCCGCCGGACAGTTGCCGCGGATACGCGTCCACCTTGTCGGAGAGACCGACCAGCGCGAGCAGTTCGCGCGCGTGGTCCGTCGCCTCCGCGCGGGACCGGCGCTGCGCCGAGACCGGGGCCTCGACGATGTTCTCCAGCGCCGTCAGATGGCCGAACAGGTTGAAGTTCTGGAACACGAACCCGATCCGCGTGCGCTGCTTGAGAATTTCGTGTTCGCGGAGTTCGTGCAGCCGGTCGCCGGCGCGCCGGTAACCCATCAGTTCGCCGCCGACGCTGATGAAGCCGCGGTCGGCGCGGTCGAGATGGTTGATCAGGCGGAGCAGCGTGGACTTGCCGGAGCCGGACGGGCCCAGCACCACGGTCACCTCGCCCGCCCGGACCTGGAGGTCGACCCCGTCGAGCACGGTCACCGCGCCGAACGCCTTGTGCACACCCCGGACGTCCACTTTGAAGTCGCTCATCGGGCCGCCGCCTTGAGCTTGCGCAGCCCGGCGCGGGCCTTCTGCAGCGGCGTCGGCGGCACGGTGCGCAACGCGCCCTTGGCGTAATGTCGTTCGACGTAGAACTGCGCCACCGAAAGGAGCGTGGTGAGCAGCAGATACCAGGCGGTGGCCACCAGCAGCAGCGGGATCACCCGGCCGTTGCGGCTGTAGATCACCTGCACCTGATAGAAGAGCTCCGGCAGCGCCATCACGTACACCTGCGAGGTGTTCTTGACCATGCCGATGATCTCGTTGGCCGCGTTCGGCACGATGGAGCGCATCGCCTGCGGTAGCACGATTCTGCGGAATTGCCGGGCGGCCGGGATGCCGAGCGCGGCGGCCGCTTCCCGTTGTCCCTGGTCGACCGAGAGGAACCCGGCCCGCACGATCTCGCCGGAGTACGCGGCCTGGTGCAGGCCGAGGCCGAGCCCGGCCGCCAGGAACGGCGGGATCAGGCTCATCGTGTCCACCGAGACGAACGACGGGCCGAACGGGATCCCGAACGAAAGCTGGTTGTAGAGAATGGCGAGGTTGTACCAGAAAAGCAGTTGGAGAATGAGCGGTACCGACCGGAAAATCCAGGTGTAGGTCCAGCTGACCGAACGCAGGAGCGGATTCCGGGAAATGCGCATGAGGGCGAGAACCGTGCCCAGCACGAAACCCGCGACCACGCCGAATGCCGTCAATTCCACCGTCAGGACGACCGAAGAGAGGACGGCGTCGGCGAACACGTAATCGGCGACGACCGACCATTCCCAGGCCTGATTGGTCACCAGCGCGTGCCCGGCCATGGCCACCAGGACGGCGACGATCGCCGCGGCCAGCCAGGTCAACGGCCGCCGGGCGGGCACGATCTTCAACTGCTCCTCCGGCCGGGGCGGTGCCGGTGGCGGCGCCGGGGGCGCGTCGAGGTCACTCGTCATAAGACACCTGTCTCGCGGGAAATGGGCAGCACGAATTCAGCGAAAGCGGGGAAGATCGAAAAGGAAATGCCGTCGATGCGGCAGTGAGTGCCGATGTCCTTCTCGTCGAGCCGACTTTAGGAAGGTGTGCCCGTTCCGGTCAACGAAGCCGGTGCCGGTTCCAGATACTGGAAGGCGCGAGACCCCGGGGGCCTCGCGCCGCCTGCTCTGCTCGCCTTCGTGTACTGGGGAAGGAGGCCTGCACGGCTACCCGGACGCGCGACCACCGCGTTTAGTCCTCTGGTTGCGGTGGTTGGCGACGCGAACCACCGCAAGTAGAGGACTAAATGCGGAGGGGAGGAGGGCGAGGGGGTCAGGCGGGTTTGGCGGCCACGATCAGGTCCCGCACGATCGCCTGGTCGACCCGGTGCGTGAACTCGGCGAACGGGCCGTCCTCGCGGACTTCCAGCCCGGCCTTGCCCAGGATCGCCGTGAGTTCCGAACGCGGCGCGACGTTGGTGTTCCACGAGATGCCGAGCGCGCCGCCGGGCCGCAGCACCCGCGTCCACACCGGGACGGCGGCCGCGAGCAGGTCGCTCGGGCGGCGGGCGAGCGACGCGTCCTGGGTGCGGTGGCTGCCGTGCTGCACGCCGTAGGGGGCGTCGGTGACGATGAGGTCGACCGAGTTCGGCCGCAGCAGTTCGTCGGTGGTCAGCGTGTCGCAGTTGAGGTAGCTCAACCGGCGGACCTCGCCGGCCTTGTACCGCTCCTTGGTGATCCCGAAACCGATGTCGAGCCGCCTGCCGAGCCGGACCTTGTTGCGCCGCACCTGACCGGAGTCCGCGGTGTGCTTGATCCGCTTCTGCTTCAGCCAGGTCTTGATGAACAGTTCGTAGGAGTCGAAATCCTTGCCGTCGACGTCGAGGCCGGTCGCGTCGAAGCCGTACATCATCGCCTGGTTCAGCGTGGTGCCGCGGCCGCACAGCGGGTCCAGCAGATGCAGCGGCTTCTCCAGCATCGCGGACGGCCGGGCGGTGGCGAGCAGGGTGACGTTGACGAGGAGTTTGGTGAAGAGCTCGTTGGTCTTGCCCGGGTACTTCTGGATGGTCAGCAGATCCGAGTCGAAGTTCGCCAGCGGGCTGATCGTCACCGGCCTCAGGACGCCGTCGCCGACCTCGAAGAGCGCGTAGAGCGCCGAGAGGTTCGAGAGGAGCGCGAGATCGCGGTCGCTCAGCGGTGCGGGTGTGCTGAAGGTGAGGTAGCCGACGCCGCCGAATTCCGTCTCGCCGATCTCGGAGATCTCGGTCTCCAGCGCGGACAGGCCGAACACCGCCAGCTCCGCGCGCAGCAGGGCCGGGGTGGAGTCGGTGTAGACCCGGTTGGCGGACGGGTAGACCAGGATCGCGTACTCGGACATCCGGTAGAGCGTAGCTTGACTCATTGTGACGACGACTTTGGCGCAGGACCTCAAGGACGCCGCCGCCCTGCTGGCGCGCGCGAACGACGTGACACTGCTCGGCCACGTGCGTCCGGACGCCGACGCGCTCGGCAGCGCGCTGGCGCTGGGTCGCGCCCTCCAGCTACGCGGAGTCAAGGTCCGCGTGTCGGTGGGCGAACCCGAAGAGATGCCCGAAACCCTGCGAGGACTGGACGTCGGCGGGCTCTACGTCCCCGCGAGCGAGCTCCCGGAGAGCGAACAGCTCCTGGTCGCACTCGACACGCCGACGCCGGGAAGGCTCGGGAAACTGGCCCCGCGGGTGGACGCCGTCCGGGCGGCGGGCGGCGACGTGCTGGTGATCGATCACCACGCGTCCAACGTCTTCTACGGCACCAAGCACGTGGTCGACGACACCGCCGAGGCCACCGCCGTCCTGGTCTTCGCGCTGCTGGCGGAACTCGGTACCGAGATCGACGAGCCGATCGCGCGGTGCCTGTACGCGGGCCTCGTCACGGACACGAGCGGGTTCCGCCGGGCCCGGCCGTCCACGCACCAGATGGCCGCGAAGCTGCTCGAAGCCGGTGTCGACCCGGACAGGGTGGTTCGCGAAATCGTCGACGATCACCCGTTCGCCTGGTTGCCGATGCTCTCCGACGTCCTTTCGGGTGCCCGGCTCGAACCGGAGGAGGCGCAGGGCTTCGGGCTCGCGTACGCCGTCGTGACCCTCGACGCCGCGCGGTCCGTGCGTTCGGAGGAGGTCGAAGCGGTCGTCGACGTCGTCCGGTCCACTCGGGAGGCCGGGGTCGCGGTGGTGCTGAAGGAGGCCGAGCCGACGGGACCGCGGCGGCGGTGGCAGGTCTCGCTCCGCTCGAAGGGCGGCGTCGACGTCTCGGCGGCAGCCGGTGAACTGGGCGGCGGCGGACACCACCAGGCGGCCGGATGCACCGCGGAGGGCACGGCCGACGAGGTGCTCGACAAGCTGAAGGCGGCACTGCGGAGGGCACCGCTGCTCTGAGCCGGACCGTCGGCGTTGCCTCTTCGAACACTTCGGTTGTGCGGCCGGGCAGCCGGTAAACCGCCTGCCCGGCGAGCACGCGCCCTGCGCTAGCTTGGCCGAAGATCACTACAGCTGGGTCCGAGGGGGCAGGGTGAGCAATCCGCTGGTCGCGCCGGTGAAGGATTCGACGACGGCGGTGTCGGGTGTGCCGTTGCTGGAAGGCGCGCTCGATCTGAAGTCGGCGATCGAGAGCGGTGACTGGGCGTCGGTGGCGATGGGCGCGGTCGGGACCGCGCTGGACGCGCTGACCGCGGTGATGGACCCGTTCGGAGCGATCTTCGCCGCCGGGGTGGGCTGGCTGATCGAGCATGTCGGGCCGCTGAAGGACGCGCTCGACGCTCTCGCCGGCAACGTGGACGAGGTGACGGCGCAGGCCGAGACGTGGACGAACGTCGCCAAGGAACTCGGGACCGTGTCGGTCGAGCTGGTGGACCTGGTCGAGAAGGACCTCGGCAGCTGGAAGGGCGAGGCGGCCGACAGCTACCGGAACCAGGCGCGGAACACGTCGACGTTGATCGAGAGCGCGCAGAAAGGCAGTGAGGGCGCGGCCAGCGGCGTGCAGACGGCGGGGCAGGTCGTCGCGGCGGTGCGGACGCTCGTCCGGGACATCATCGCCGAACTGGTCGGGCATCTGATCTCGTGGGCGTTGCAGGTGGTGTTCACCCTCGGGATCGGCTTGACCTGGGTGGTGCCGCAGGTCGTGGCGGCGGTGGCGAAGACGGCGTCGAAGATCGCCGGTCTCACCACGAAGCTGGTGAAGGCGCTCAAGGCCCTGGTGCCGCTGTTGAAGAAGGCCGGCGACCTCTTCGGCGACGCCGCGAAGGCGTTGAAGAACCTCAAGGGCGGGACGGTCAAGCCTTCCGGCAAGCCGAAGGACCTCAAGACCAGGTCCCCCGAACCCGACCCGAAGCCCAAAGCCAAGGACGAAGAGACCACCACTTCCTCCAGCGACCACGACCCGCCGCCGAGGGACCTGAAGACCGACAACGGCGAGCACAAGCCACCCAGACCGGAGCCGCAGAACGACAACCGGGGGCTCGACGGGGGCGGTGGGGGCAGGTCCCCGGGAGGCACCGGCCCGTCTTCGGCGAAACCGGACTCGCCCCCGGACCCACCGCCCAGCCGCGACGAGGTTCCCCCCAAGAACAAGAAAACCTGCGGCGACCCCGTCGACATCGCCACCGGCGAGGTGATCATGGAGCAGGTCGACCTCGAACTGGGCGACCTGCGGATCGAGCGCGTCCACCTCTCGTCCTACCGCGCGGGACGGTCGTTCGGGACGTCCTGGGCGTCCTCGGTCGACCAGCGGTTGGAGATCGCCGGGCACGACGTGCGCTTCTTCGGCCCGGACGGGGTGATCCTCACCTACCCGCTGGCCGCGCCCGGGGCGCCGGTGCTGCCCATGGTCGGCCCGCGATGGGCACTTCACCGTGACGTGGACGGCAGCTTCACCGTCGATCAGGGTGACGAAGGCCGGATGCTCTGGTTCGCCGGCGAAGACGTCAGGCCCGGCGCGGTGCTGGCGTTGCGCGAGATCCTCTTCGCGGACGGCGAGACCGCCAGGTTCTTCTATGACGACCAGGGCGCCCTCACCTCGCTGGAGCATTCCAACGGGGCCTGCGTCGGATTCGGTCACACCGCCGGACGGCTGACCGAGATGCGGGTCCTGGGTGACGACCAGGCGCCGGACGTGGTCGTGCGGACCTACGGTTACGACAGCCGCGGTCACCTCGGCGAGGTGGTGAACTCGTCCGGCCTCGCGGTGCGGTTCGACTACGACGCCGAAGGCAGGCTGACCGGCTGGCAGGACCGCAACGGTGTTTGGTACCGGTACCTCTACGACCCGCGCGGCCGCTGCGTCCGCACGGTCGGTGCCGAAGGGTTCATGGACGGCACCTTCGACTACGAACCGGGGATCACCCGGTACACCGACGCGCTCGGCCGGGTGACGACCCACGAACTGAACGCGTCGGGCCAGCTCGTGCGGATGATCAATCCGCTGGGCGCGGTCACCGAGTTCGCCTGGGACGCGAGCGAGAACCTGGTCTCCCGGATCGACCCGCTCGGCCGGGTCACCAGCTACGACTACGACGACGAGGGGAAACTCCGGTACGTCGTCCGCCCGGACGGCAGTCCGATCACGCTCACCCACACCGACGGCGCGTTGAGCGCGGTGACGGTGCTCGACGAAGGACGCCTGTGGCGCCGGAGTTACGAGCCCGGTGCCGCCCCCGACCCGGTGACCACGCAGGTCGGCGCGGCGAGCGCGGCGCTGCCGGCGCCGATTCCGGTCGAAGCCGTCCCGCTCGAAAGCGACCAGTTCGGCAGGCCGCGCTCGGTGGCCGAGCCCGGTGGCGGCCGGGCACTTCTGGGCTGGACGGTCGACGGGCTGCCCGCGTCGCGCACCGGGGTGCGGGGCGAGCGGGCGGTGTGGCGGTACGACGGCGAAGGCAACGAACTCGAGCACATCGACGAGCTCGGCCGCCTGACCCGGCGTGAGTACGGTCCGTTCGACCGGCTCACCGCGGTGATCGACGCCACGGGCGCGCGGACGGAGTACACCTACGACCACGAGCTGCAGCTCGTGGCGGTGACCGATCCGCTGGGCCGGGTCTGGTCCTTCCGGTACGACGCCGCCGGGCGGCTGAGCGGGCAGACCGACTTCGGCGGCCGGAGCTGGATCTTCGAACGCGACGCCGCCGGGCAGCTCGTCCGCACGACCGGCCCGGACGGCGGGATCACCGAAAACACCTACGACCTGCTGGGCAACCTGGTGGAGGTCCGCACCCCGCACGGCGTCACGACCTACGGCTACGACCCGGTCGGCGAGGTCGTGCGCGTCACCTCGGCGGATTCGGTGGTGGAGTTCGAGCGCGACGAGCGGGGCAGGGTCGTCCGCGAGACCATCGACGGCCGCTCGGTCACCTTCGCCTACGACGAGGAGCGGGGCACCATCCGGCGACGGACCCCCTCGGGGGCCGAGAGCGAGTGGTCGTTCGACGAGCGGGAGCGTCCGGTCGCGCTGACCTCCGGCGGCCATGTGGTGCGCTTCGGGCTCGACGAAGAGGGCCGCGTCCTGTCCAGGGAGGTCGACGGGGTGAGCCTGTTGCGGCAGGCGTACGGCTCGCGAGGCGGGTTGACGACGCAAACCCTGGCGAGCGCCGCCGGGGGCGGCGTGCTGAACCGCCTGTTCGACCGGTATGCGGACGGCAGTCTCGCCGCCGTGCGCGACCAGCGTGACGGCGGTACGAGTTACGCGCGCGACGCCGTCGGCCGCATCACCTCCGTCTCCGCTGCCGAAGGCCAGGAGCAGCTGGGATACGACCTGGCGGGGAACCTCACCCAGTGGTCCGGCGCCACCGGTGCCACCGACGAGTACGACGGCCTCGCCCGTCGCGTCCGGCATCACGAACCGGGGCCCGCGGGCCCTCGGACGTGGGAGTACCACTGGACCGGGGAACGGCTGACCGGCTTGCGGACGCCCGAGGGCGAGCGGTGGCGTTACCGCTACGACCCGCTGGGCCGCCGGATCGCGAAAGAGCGGTTGCTGGTGGACGGTTCCGTCGCCGAAGTGGTGCGGTTCACCTGGGACGGCACGGTGCTCATCGAGGAAGAGCACGCCGACGTCACCGGGGTACGCCGGATCACCACGTGGGAGCGGCTGCCCGGCAAGGACACACCGGTCGCCCAGGTCGAACGCGACGCGGCGAGCCTGCGTTTCCTCACCTTCGTCACCGACGGCATCGGCACGCCGACCGAGCTGGTGGACGAGACGGGCGGCCTGGTCTGGACCGGCTCCCGCACGCTGTGGGGCCGGACGCTGTCCCGGCCCGGGGCGCGCGCGGGTACGCCACTGCGGTTCCCCGGCCAGTACGAGGACCGGGAATCCGGGTTGCACTACAACGTCTTCCGGTACTACGACCCGGCGACCGCCCGGTATCTCAGCCAGGATCCGCTGGGCATGGACGCGGGGCCGAACCCGACCGCCTATGTCGCCGACCCGTTCGCCGAATTCGACGCCGTCGGCCTCCTGACCGACTGCGAGAAGAAGGCGCTGGAAGAGAAGAACAAATCCGGGGCGACGAACCCGCAGAGCCAGCACAACGCCGCCAACTCCGGTGGCAGCAGCGACAAACCGTCCGGCGACGGTGGGAAGAAGCGCCCGGCCGACGACGACGGCACCACGTCCGCGCCGCCGTCGAAGAAGAAGAAAAAGGACGATCCCTGGGACCGGGTGCCCTGGACCAACGAGACCAACAAGTATCTGCTGAAGCAGAAGGAAGACCCCAACGGCCAGCTCAACGGCTGGAAGATCCCGCCGAAGGCCAAGAACCCCGGGGAACGGTGGGACGGGCGGCACATCATCTCGTTCCAGACGATGCGGGACAACCTGCAGAAGTGGGTGGACCACCACTACCCGCCGGGGCATCCGGAACGCGCCAAGATGTACAACGAGAAATACCCGGAACTGCTCAAGGAGCTCAACAGCAAGAAGGAGAACCTGCCCATCGGCGAGGGGACCGCGAACAGTTCGATCGGTTCCATGGTGAAGAACTCCCCGGTGATCCAGCAGCGCTTCGACGGCACCTACGTCCCTTCGGGCAAGAAAGACCCCCTTCCGGCCGTCCCGCCCGAAAAGGCGCTGGATCAGTCAGGTGGCTACAACCACTCGATGAAACCCGAGTTCGCCAAGCCGATCTACGACGCTTTCCCCAACAGCACCGACCCGAAGGGGAACTACCACCACTTCGAGACCAAGGGCGAACAGCAGGCGCTGCTCGACGACATCAAGGCGAACGCCGACTTCGACTGGCCCGGCGGCACACCGGAGCAGTACGACAAGTGGAGCGGTTCCTTCCACGAGTTCAACTCGGTCGGCAAGAATCCCCATTTGTACAGTCCGGAACACCTGGACGGGGTGATCGACCGGTTCAAGGACCTGAAGGCCCCGGACGGCAGGCACAACAGCTTCGACGAGTTCAACGACCGGCCAGGCAGGCAGACGAACAAGCTGACGAAGTAGTAAGTGCGCGCCCGACCGGCTTCCCGGCGGCTGGGACTGTCGTACCGGACCTTTAGTCTGCAGGGGTGCCTGAAGCTGCTGACATCGACGAGCGCGTCCCGCCGAAACGCGTGCTCGGTCTCGCCGTGCCCGCACTCGGCGTGCTCGCGGCCGAGCCGCTGTACGTCCTGGTGGACACCGCCGTCGTCGGGCATCTCGGCGCGCTTCCGCTGGCCGGACTGGCCGTCGGCGGCGTGGTGCTCTCGCAGGTTTCGAGCCAGCTGACGTTCCTCTCCTACGGCACCACGTCGCGCACAGCGCGGCTGCACGGCGCCGGACGCCGTCCCGAGGCCGTCCGCGAAGGCGTCCAGGCGACCTGGCTGGCGGTGATCGTCGGTCTCGTCGTGATCGTCGCCGGGCAACTGCTGGCCGGGCCCGTCGCGCGCGTGCTCTCCGGCGACGACACGATCACCGACGCCGCCGTCTCGTGGCTGCGGATCGCGTTGTTCGGGACGCCGTTCATCCTGATCACGATGGCCGGGAACGGCTGGATGCGCGGCGTGCAGGATTCCGCGAAACCGTTGCGCTATGTCCTGGCGGGCAACGGGATCTCGGCCGTGCTGTGCCCGCTGCTGGTGTACGGGGCAGGCTGGGGGCTGGAAGGTTCGGCGATCGCGAACGTCGTCGCGCAGGTGATTTCGGCGTCGCTGTTCATCGTGGCGCTGGTGCGGGAGCGGGTGCCGCTGCGGCCCGAGCCGAAGGTGATGCGGGCCCAGCTGGGCCTCGGCCGCGACCTGGTCCTGCGCAGCCTCGCGTTCCAGGCGTGCTTCGTCTCCGCCGCCGCCGTCGCCGCGCGGACGTCCACCGAGGCCGTCGGCGCGCACCAGGTCGTGCTGCAGCTGTGGACTTTCCTCGCCCTCGTGCTGGACTCGCTGGCGATCGCCGCGCAGTCGCTCGTCGGGGCCGCGCTCGGGGCCGGTGCGAGTCGGCGGGCGCGGGGCGTTTCGAGTCAGATCACCTGGTACGGCCTGGCTTTCGGGTGTTTCCTCGGTGTCGTGTTCGCGTCGCTGGCCGGGGTGCTGCCCCAGGTGTTCACCTCGGACGCGGGCGTGCTCGGCGAGATCCCGCACGCGTGGTGGTTCTTCGTCGCGCTGCAACCCATCGCCGGGGTGGTGTTCGCGCTGGACGGCGTCCTGCTCGGCGCGGGCGACGCGGCGTTCCTGCGCAACGCGACCCTCTTCAGCGCGGCACTGGGCTTCCTGCCGCTGATCTGGCTGTCGCTCGCGTTCGGCTGGGGGCTGGCCGGGATCTGGACCGGGCTCTCGCTGTTCATGCTGCTGCGGCTGGCGACCCTGCTGGTGCGGTGGCGCTCGGGCCGGTGGGCCGTCGAAGGCGCCGTCCGCACGGCCTGACTTCTCCGCGTTCAGTCCTCTGGTTGCGGTCCTTGCGCGTGCAACTACCGCAACCAGAGGACTGATTGCGGAGGTCGGGGGCGCGGCGGACGTGCAGCTGCGCAAGGGGGTCGTGAGTGGCAAAGAGGGTTAGAACGACCTTTGCCACTCACGACCACTTGGGGCCTGGTCGGCCAGGGCGCTACTGCGGTCGCGAGGGCGTGGCGGAGGTCGCGTGTGGCGAATACCACCTGGGTAACGGGTATGTTCCGCCGTTGCTTAGGAGCTACAACTAACCGAGGCGGCAGTGCGGGCGTCTCCCTCTTGCCCACCCTTCCCGAGGAGGAATCACTGTGACAGGCCGAGCCACTCGCCGGTCCTGGTTCATCTGGTTCGCCGCCGTCACCGTCTACCTGCTCGCCGTCTTCCACCGCACGTCGTTCGGTGTCGCCGGGCTGCAGGCCGCCGAACGCTTCGGCGTCGGCGCGGCCGCGCTCTCCACGTTCACCGTCCTGCAGGTCGGCGTCTACGCCGCGATGCAGATCCCCACCGGTGTCCTGGTCGATCGCTACGGCCCGCGCCGCGTGCTCACCGGTGCCGTGTTCTTCCTCGGGCTCGGCCAGATCCTGCTCGCGGTCGCGGATTCCTACCCGCTCGGCCTGTTCGCCCGCGCCGTCCTCGGCTTCGGTGACGCGCTGACCTTCGTCAGTGTCCTGCGGCTGATCGCCGCGCATTTCCCGGGCCGCCAGTACGCCCTGCTCACCGCGCTGACCGCGGCCATCGGGTACGTCGGCAACCTCGCCGCGACCCTGCCGCTCAGTCTCCTGCTCGACGGTCCCGGCTGGACCCCGACCTTCCTCGCCGTCGGGCTGGTGACCGCGTTGTACACCGCCGTCGTCGTCCTCCGCGTCGAGGACACGCCGCGCGGGGAACCGGTGCCGGTCCGCGAAAAGGTGCATCCGAAGGTGCTCGGCCGCCAGGTCACCGAGGCGTGGCGGACGCCGGGGACCCGGCTCGGGTTCTGGGTCCACTTCAGCACGATGTTCGCGCCCAACGTGCTGACCATGCTCTGGGGTGTGCCGTTTCTGGTACAGGGACAGGGATATCCGAAAGCCACCGCGAGTTCGCTGCTGATCGTGTTCGTCTTCGGCTCGATGATCGGCGGTCCGTTCGTCGGGACCCTGATCGGACGGCGGCCGTCACTACGGATGCCGCTGGTCGGCGGGTACATCGGTGGTGCCGCGGTGATTTGGGCGGTCCTGCTCGGCTGGCCGGGGCCGGTCCCGGCCGCGGTCCTGGTCCCCGCGTTCGCGTTCCTTTCCCTCGGCGGTCCCGCGTCGATGATCGGCTTCGCGCTGGCACGGGACTACAACCCGCTCTCGCGCGTCGGCACCGCGACCGGTGTCGTGAACGTCGGCGGTTTCGTGGCGACCACGGTCTCGGCGCTCGCGATCGGCGTACTGCTGGAGTGGACCGGAGGGTCGTTCCGGCTGGCGCTGCTGTCGGTCGTCGTGGTGCTCGCACTGGGCACCTTCCGGATGCTCGTGTGGTGGCGCCGGACCCGCGCGGAGCTCTTCGCGGCCGAGGCACGCGGCGAGGAACTCCCGGTGCAGATCCGGCGACGGCGCTGGGACACCGAAGTGCCGCTGCCCGTCTCGTCCTAGGCGAAGGCCCGAAAGATAGGGTTCGGCCCGTGTCGCGCCCCAATCAAGCCCCCGCCAAGAAACGTCCCGCCCCGCCGCCCGGTCTCGTCATCGTCGACAAGCCGTCCGGGATGACCTCCCACGACGTCGTCGCCAGGGCGCGGCGCTTCATGGGCACCCGCAAGGTCGGGCACGCCGGCACCCTCGACCCGATGGCCACCGGCGTCCTGGTGCTCGGCATCGAACGCGCGACGAAACTCCTCGGCCACCTCGCCCTGGATCGCAAGACCTATCTCGCGACGCTCTCACTGGGGCTGTCCACGACGACCGACGACGCCGAAGGCGAGCCGATCGCCGAGGCCGACCCGGACGCGGTCGCGAAGATCACCGACGCCCGGATCGCCGACGGCATCGCGGCGCTGACCGGGGACATCCAGCAGGTGCCGAGCGCGGTCAGCGCGGTCAAGATCGACGGCAAACGCGCGTACGCCCGTGTCCGCGCCGGCGAAGAGGTCGTGATCCCGCCGCGTCCGGTCACCGTGCACCGTTTCGACCTGCTGGCCACCCGCCGCGAGGCGGGCAGGGTGGAACTCGACGCCGTCGTCGAGTGTTCGTCCGGGACCTACGTGCGGGCGCTGGCCCGCGACCTCGGCGCCGGGCTGGGTGTCGGCGGGCATCTGCTCGCCTTGCGGCGCACCACGGTCGGGCCGTTCACCCTGGCCAAGGCCCGCACCCTCGACCAGCTCGAAGAGAAGCCGGAACTGTCGCTCGACCTCGACGCCGCCGTCGCCGCCGCGTTCCCGCGCCGGGATCTGGACGCCCGCGCGGCGCAGGCGGTCCGATATGGACAGAGGGTTCCCTCGGCGGGGATCAAGGGCACGTACGGGATGTTCGGACCGGACGGCCGGGTGCTCGCGCTCGCCGCCGACGAAGGCGAGTCGGCCCGCTCGGTGGTCGTGTTGCTGCCCGCCTAGGCTGGTGCCCGGAGCAGGCCTGGAGGAGACGGGGCAGAAGTGCAGCGTTGGCGTGGTTTGGGTGACCTTCCCGGGAGCTGGGGACGGTGCGTGGTGACGATCGGCGTCTTCGACGGCGTGCACCGCGGGCATCAGGAGCTGATCTCGAGGACGGTCCGCGCCGCCGCCGAACGCGGCGTGCCGAGTGTGGTCCTGACCTTCGACCCGCATCCGTCGGAGGTGATCCGGCCGGGCAGCCATCCCGCGCAGCTGACCACGTTGCGCCGCAAGGCGGAACTGGTCGAAGGCCTGGGTGTGGACGTGTTCTGCGTGCTGCCGTTCACCCTGGAACTCTCACGCCTCCCGGCACACGACTTCGTGCACGAGGTGCTGGTGGACAAACTGCACGCGGCCGCGGTGATCGTCGGGGAGAACTTCACCTTCGGCGCCAAGGCCGCCGGTGACGTCAACCTGCTGCGCACACTGGGGAAGCGGTTCGGTTTCGTGGCTTTCGGCGCGGAACTGCAGGGACTGCTCGCGCAGGAACAGTCGGAGAACGAGATCACTTTCTCCTCGACCTACGTGCGCTCGTGCATCGACGCCGGTGACGTCGTCGCGGCGTCCGAAGCGCTCGGCAGGCCGCACCGCCTGGAGGGCATCGTGGTCCGGGGCGACCGGCGGGGCCACGATCTCGGCTATCCGACGGCGAACCTGTCGACGCCGCGGTTCGCCGCCGTGCCCGCCGACGGTGTCTACAGCGCCTGGTTCACCCGTTCGTCGGATCCCGGCCGACGGCTCCGGGCCGCCGTCTCGGTCGGGACCAATCCGACCTTCTCGGGGCGGGAGCGCACCGTCGAGGCCTTCGTCCTCGACATCGACGAGGACTTCTACGGACAGCACGTCTCCCTGGATTTCGTGGCCAAGCTGCGGGATCAGGTCCGGTTCCCGACGTCGGAGCGCCTGGTGAAGCAGATCGACGACGACGTCCTCCGTACCAGGGAACTGCTGGGTGATCA
The DNA here is from genome assembly GCA_049998115.1 of Amycolatopsis sp. cmx-4-19. Classification (GTDB taxonomy): domain Bacteria; phylum Actinomycetota; class Actinomycetes; order Mycobacteriales; family Pseudonocardiaceae; genus Amycolatopsis. Next base: position 88,866 of record JAEBEO010000016.1, read on the forward strand.
GGGCTGACCGGATCCGGCCGTGGCCGGGTGACAATCGGCAAACACGCCCGTCAGGGTGCGTCCGGTGGCAAGATGTCGCGGACACAGGGCGTTCGATGGGGTTAGGGGAGCGGGCCAGGTGGAGGACCACAAGATCGTCCAGCGGAACATCGCGCTGCAGAGGGAGTGGTACGGGGAGCCGCTCGGCGATCGGGTGCGGAGACTGGTCGTCGCGTTCGACATTTCGCAGGCTTTTCTCGCCGAGGTCCTCGGCATCAGCGCGCCGATGCTCAGCCAGGTGATGAGCGGGCGCCGCGCGAAGATCGGCAACCCGGTCGTACTCGCCAAGATGATCATGCTGGAACGGAAGGTGCTGGTCCCGGCGGTCGCCGCGGGCGACCGGAAGGCCATGCAGGAGGCGCTCGAAGACGTCCGCGACTCGCGGCCGACCGTGGGCCGCGACAGCATCCCCGTCGGTGCCGTCGCCGACGACCAGGGCGTGCTCGTCGCGCTGCGGGACGTCGGCGAAGACGAGGACCTCAACGAAGCCGCGAAGCTGCTCGACGACGACTTCCCGGCACTGGCGGATCTGCTGCGCCGGGCGGCCAAGAACGCCTGACGATGCCGCTCTTCAGCGCCTTGATCCCGCCGGACGACGTCCTCGACGAGGTCGCCGCGGCGCTGGGTGCCCCCGAAGACGGCGGCTTGCGCTGGTCCGAGCGTGAGCACTGGCACGTCACCCTCGGTTTCTACGGCGAGGACGACCCCGGCAAACGGGCCGAGTGGCTGGCCGGACGGCTGGCGGGGGCGTCCGCGATCGACGTCTCGCTGGAAAAGGCCGCGACATTCCCCGGGGTGCTGTGGTTGAGTGTCGTCGGAACCGGGCTCCGCACGCTGGCCAGGCAAGCCGGCGCGGAGAACGAAGGCAGGCCGTATGTGGCCCACCTGACACTGGCCCGCTTCCCCCGCGACCGGCCCGGAGCCGCGAGCGCGTGGGAGGAGCGGCTGGCCGGGTTCACCAGCAGAACCTGGACGGCTGCCGAAGCCGTTCTGATCCGCAGCGACCGTGAGCCGAGTGAAACGCGCTACCGGGTGATCCGGTCGTACGAGTTGAAGCACGCCCGCGCCTGAAGCCGCTGATCACGGGACTGGTAACCTCGACGATCGGGTCCGGCTGCAGTCCGTGGCGGCCGTGACCGTCTCACCCGGCGTGAACGATCGTCCGGGCCGCACGGCACAAAATATCTAGGAGCACCACAGTGGCTTTGTCCACCGAAGAGAAGAAGTCGATCCTTGCCGAGTACGGCGTGCACGACTCGGACACCGGATCCCCCGAGGCCCAGGTCGCGCTGCTGACCAAGCGCATCGTCGGCCTCACCGAGCACCTCAAGGCTCACAAGCACGACCACCACTCCCGTCGCGGGCTTCTGCTGCTGGTCGGCCGCCGCCGTCGGCTGCTGAACTACGTGATGAAGGTGGACATCGAGCGATACCGTGCGCTGATCCAGCGTCTCGGCCTCCGCCGATAGCTTGAACCCGAGGGGGAGTGACCACAGCGGTCGCTCCCCCTCGGCCCAAGAACACAAGAACACGCGGCGCGAGCGCGCACGAGGAACCGTCCGCCGGTCCTCGGTAGTGGTTCCCGGGCAACGGCCCGGGGGCTTCGATCGAAGACCGGCCTCACTCCTCGAGCGTCCGCAGGCGAAACAGGTCCCAGGGTGGGAGACTCGCGCCGTTACAGAGGATCAAAAGAGGAGATACACCCTATGACCGACTCCACCGGAGTCACCGTGCACGAAACCGAAGCCGTGATCGACAACGGCCGTTTCGGCACCCGCACCGTTCGCTTCGAGACCGGCCGCCTGGCCCGTCAGGCCGCCGGCGCCGTCGTCGCGTACCTCGACGAAGAGACCATGCTGCTCTCGGCGACCACCGCGTCGAAGCACCCGAAGGACCACTTCGACTTCTTCCCGCTGACCGTGGACGTCGAGGAGCGGATGTACGCCGCCGGACGCATCCCCGGCGCGTTCTTCCGTCGCGAGGGTCGCCCGTCGACCGACGCGATCCTGACCTGCCGCCTGATCGACCGGCCGCTGCGCCCGTCGTTCACCGACGGTCTCCGCAACGAGATCCAGGTCGTCATCACCGTCCAGAGCCTCAACCCGGACGACCCGTACGACGTGCTCGCGATCAACGCGGCCTCGGCCTCGACCCAGATCGCCGGCCTGCCGTTCTCCGGTCCGGTCGGCGGCGTCCGCGTCGCGCTGATCGAGGGTCAGTGGGTCGCGTTCCCGACCTGGAAGCAGCTGGAAGACGCCACCTTCAACATGGTGGTCGCCGGGCGCATCGTGGGTGACGACGTCGCGATCATGATGGTCGAGGCCGAGGCCACCGACAAGACGCTCGACCTGATCACCGACGGCGGCAAGGCGCCGGACGAGATCGCCGTCGCCGAGGGCCTCGAAGCCTCGAAGCCGTTCATCAAGGTGCTGTGCGAGGCCCAGCAGCAGCTGGCCGACGTCGCCGCCAAGCCGACCGGTGAGTTCCCGGTCTTCCTCGCCTTCGAGCAGGACGCCTTCGACGCCGTCGCCGCCATCGCGACCGACGACCTCGCGAACGCGCTGACCATCGCCGGCAAGCAGGACCGCGACAACGCGACCGACCAGGTCAAGGCCGCCGTGCTGGAGAAGATCGGCCTGGGCGAGGGTGGCGCTTTCGAGGGCCGCGACAAGGAAATCGGCGCGGCGTTCAAGGCCCTGTCGAAGAAGATCATGCGCAAGCGCGTCCTCACGGACAAGGTCCGCATGGACGGCCGCGGCCTGACCGACATCCGGTCGCTCGCCGCCGAGGTCGCCGTGATCCCGCGGGCGCACGGTTCGGCGCTGTTCGAGCGCGGCGAGACGCAGATCCTGGGCGTCACCACGCTGAACATGCTCCGCATGGAGCAGCAGATCGACTCGCTCTCCCCGGAGACGCACAAGCGCTACCTGCACCACTACAACTTCCCGCCGTTCTCCACCGGCGAGACCGGCCGCGTCGGTTCGCCGAAGCGGCGCGAGATCGGCCACGGCATGCTCGCCGAGCGCGCCCTGGTCCCGGTCCTGCCGAAGCGTGACGAGTTCCCGTACGCGATCCGTCAGGTCTCCGAGGCGCTGGGCTCCAACGGCTCCACCTCGATGGGTTCGGTCTGTGCCTCGACCATGGGTCTGCTGAACGCGGGTGTCCCGCTGAAGGCGCCGGTCGCCGGCATCGCCATGGGCCTCATCTCCGACGAGGTCGACGGCGAGACCCGCTACGTCGCGCTGACCGACATCCTCGGTGCCGAAGACGCCATGGGCGACATGGACTTCAAGGTCGCCGGCACCAAGGACATCATCACCGCGCTGCAGCTCGACACGAAGCTCGACGGCATCCCGTCGGAGGTCCTCGCGGCCGCGCTGAAGCAGGCGAAGGACGCTCGCCTCACCATCCTGGAGGTCATCGCCGAGGCGATCGACGGCCCGGACGAGATGAGCCCGTTCGCCCCGCGCGTCACCAGCGTGAAGATCCCGGTGGACAAGATCGGCGAGGTCATCGGCCCGAAGGGCAAGATGATCAACTCGATCACCGAGGAGACCGGCGCCGACATCTCCATCGAGGACGACGGCACGATCTACGTGGGCGCGGCCGACGGCCCGTCGGCGGAGGCGGCGATCGACCTGATCAACGCCATCGCCAACCCGCAGCTGCCCAAGGTCGGCGAGCGCTTCCTCGGCACCGTGGTGAAGACGGCCGCGTTCGGCGCGTTCGTCTCGCTGCTGCCGGGCAAGGACGGCCTGGTGCACATCTCGAAGCTGGGCAACGGCAAGCGGATCGCCAAGGTCGAAGACGTGGTCAACGTGGGCGACAAGCTCCGCGTCGAGATCGCCGACATCGACAACCGCGGCAAGATCAGCCTGATCGTGGTCCAGGAAGAGGACGCGGCCGCGGCCGACAAGCCCGCCGACGCCGAGGCCCCGAAGGCCGACGCGTAGCAGTTCCGGCAAGACCGGTGTGAAACGTCAGGGAAGGGTCGTTCGGGACACTCGATGTCCTGGACGACCCTTTCCTGACATGTGAGTAAGGGATCCGTTGGCACGTCAGATCTCCGGGCACGAACAGCCCGTCGGCAGCACCCGCACGCTGGAGTCCACTTCGGACGGTGCGGTGGTCAAGCGCAGTGTGCTCGCCGGTGGCCTCCGGGTCATCACCGAGCACGTTCCCGCGTCCCGGTCGGTGACGGTCGGGCTGTGGGTCGGCGTCGGGTCGCGTGACGAGCCGTCGTCGGTCGAAGGCGCGGCGCACTATCTCGAACACCTGCTGTTCAAGGGCACCACGAACCGGGACGCCACCCAGATCGCCGAAGAGATCGACGCGGTCGGCGGGGAGTTCAACGCGTTCACCGCGAAGGAGCACACCTGCTACTACGCGCAGGTGCTCGACGAGGACCTGCCGCTCGCGATGGATCTCGTCACCGATGTCGTGTTCGAGGCCCTCTGCGCGGACAAGGACGTCGAGACCGAGCGCAGTGTCGTGCTCGAAGAGATCTCGATGCGCGACGACGATCCCGAAGACCTGCTGCACGAGACGTTCGTCGGCGCGATCCTGGGCGACCACGCGCTGGGCCGTCCCGTGCTCGGCAGCGAGAAGTCCATCGTGGAGATGTCCGCGTCGGCGTTGCGCGGGTTCTACCGGCGCCGCTACACGCTGCCGAGGATGGTGCTCGCCGTCGCCGGGAACATCGAGCACGGCCAGGTGCTTCGCTTGGTGCGCAAGGCTTTGCGGGACAGGCTGACCGGGTCGGCCACCCCGGTGCCGCCGCGGTCCGGGCGCGCGCGGATCGCGCAGGTGCCGAAGCTCGCGCTGCACACCGACGACACCGAGCAGGCGCACGTGATGCTCGGCCTGCGTTCGCTGTCGCGGCACGACGACCGGCGGTTCGCGCAGTCGGTGCTCAACGCCGCGCTCGGCGGCGGGATGAGCTCGCGCCTGTTCCAGGAAGTCCGTGAGAAGCGCGGCCTGGCGTACCAGGTGTATTCGTCCGCCGCGAGCTACGCCGACGCCGGGCACATGGCGGTGTACGCCGGTTGCCAGCCCGAGAAGCTCGGCGAGGTCGCGGGCGTGATCCGCGAGGTGCTGGAACTCGTCGGCAAGGACGGGCTGAGCGAAGCCGAGGTCGCGCGGGCGAAGGGGCAGTTGCGGGGCGGGCTCGTGCTCGGCCTGGAAGACACCTCGTCGCGGATGTCGCGCATCGGCAAGAACGAACTGAACTACGGCCGGTACCTCGGCGTCGACGACACGGTGGCGCGGATCGACGCCGTCACCACCGAAGAGGTCTGTGCGCTCGCTCGCACTCTGCTGCGTCGCCCTGGTGGCGTGACGGCCGCGGCGGTCGTCGGGCCGTACGCTCACGCCGACGACCTGCCGGACGATCTGCACGAGGTGATCGCATCATGACCGAAGCCGCTCCGATCCGCGTCGGCGTGCTGGGCGCACGCGGCCGGATGGGCCAGGAAGTGGTGAACGCCGTCCAGGGCGCCGACGACATGGAACTCGTCGCCGAACTCGACGCGGGAGACGACTTCGCGGTGCTCAAGCAGGCACGGGTCGTCGTCGACTTCACCCACCCCGACGCGGTGATGGACAACCTGGAGTTCCTGACCGGCAACGGGATCCACGCCGTCGTCGGCACCACCGGGTTCAGCGAAGAGCGGCTCGGGAAGCTGCGTTCGTGGCTCGCGGCCGACCCGTCGGTCGGCGTGCTCATCGCGCCGAACTTCGCCCTCGGCGCGGTGCTGGCGATGCGTTTCGCCCAGCAGGCGGCCCGGTTCTACAACTCGGCCGAGGTCATCGAACTGCACCACAACCGCAAGGCCGACGCGCCCTCCGGCACCGCCGCGCATACCGCCAAGCTGATCGGCGAGGCGCGTGCCGCGGCCGGTCTCGAACCGGGCGAGGACGCGACGACGTCCGAAAGGGACGGTGCCCGCGGCGCGCTCGTCGAGGACGTCCGCGTGCACTCGGTGCGGCTGCCCGGCCTGGTGGCGCACGAGGAGATCTTGTTCGGCGGCGAGGGGGAGACCCTGACCATCCGGCACGACTCGCTGCACCGCACGTCGTTCATGCCCGGTGTGCTTCTCGGCGTGCGCTCGGTGCTCACGCGGCCCGGCCTGACGGTCGGTCTCGAGAACATCCTCGACCTGTGAGGGCCCGTAACTTCGCACTGGTGATGACGGCGGCGCTCGCCGTCTACGTCGTCCTGCTCGCGGGGCGGGGCATCGCGCTGGTGGGCACCGGCGAGACGGTGCCGGTGCTCTTCGGCGTCGGCGTCCTGCTGCTGCCGTTGCTCGGCATCTGGATCATCGTGACCACCTGGCGTTCCGGCGTCCAGATCCAGCGGCTCTCGCGGCGGCTGGACGAGGAGGGCGGCCTGCCCGACGTGTCCGATCTGCCCCGGCGGCCGTCGGGCCGGGTGGATCGCGACGCCGCGGACGCCTGGTTCGACGACCGCCGGGCCGAGGTCGAGGCGGATCAGGAGAACTGGCGCGTCTGGTACCGGCTGGCTTACGCGTACGAGATCGCGGGGGACCGGAAGCGGGCCCGGGCGACCATGCGGCGCGCTGTGGAACTCGAGGCCACGTCCCGCTTGTGAGTGGTAAGGACGGTTCTAACCGTCTTCACCGCTCACGAGGTCAGAAGTGGAACCAGCCGGCGAAGAGGGCGGGGGAGGCGGCCAGCAGGCTGAAGCGCAGCCAGCGGCCCAGGAAGCCGGTGGCCAGGAAGCTCGCCAGCGGCATCCGCACCAGCCCCGCGAGCACACTCGTGGCCATGTACGGCGGCAGGCCGACGATCGAACTCACCCCGTAGGTGCCCGCCATCCAGTGCGGATGCCGGTGACAGCGTTCGCGCAGGGCGTCGAGCCGGGCCCGCATCTTCTTGGTGCGCGCCCGCCACCGTTCCCGGCGCGGCGTGGGCGGCCGTTCCCGGTGCAGCCGGTCGTGCAAGGGTTTCGGCAGCTTGATCGTGCCCTTCGCGGCGAGATAGTAGAGCGTCTTCCCGCCGACCTGACCGGCCGCGACCACGGCGCCGAACAGCAGCCACGGCAGTGTCGGCTCGCTCGCGCACAGGCCGATGAGGAACATCTCGATGCTGACCACGGGGAGGATCGCCGAGCCGAAGGCGACACCGAACGACAGGAGCAACCAGCCCACCATCGTTGCCTCCCCGTTATCTTCGTTCTCTCCAAGTTATCAGCTGAAAGACGTGACGCACTGGGGCCAGCCCCCGTTACGGGACTCGGGCACGCACCAGAACATCACCTGTTCGTCGGCTCGCGGCCACCTGCCGCTGCCATGCTGGGCTCGTGGCCGACGTGCACGACGCGGTCCGCGGCAAGGGTTTCGCGGATCGCTTCGCCGACTTCTGCGCGGCCGTGGTGCGGCGCCTCCCCTTCGGGCTTTCCCGGCTGGTGGCGCCGAGCTTCCTCGGTTTCGCGCTCATCAACGGGTTCACCTTCGGGGTCGACCTGCTGCTGCTGACCCTGTTCCGCGGCTGGCTCGGCCTGCCGGTGTGGCTGGCGATCACACTCGCCTACGCGGTGGCGTTCGGGCTGAGCTTCGTGCTCAACCGCAGCATGAACTTCCGCTCGCACGCGCCGGTCGGCAGGCAGGCGGTGCTCTACGTCGTCGCGATCGTCGTGAACTACCTGGCGTTCCTGCTCGGTGTCGGCGCGGGACTGGCCGCGCTCGGCGTCGACTACCGTCTTTCCCGGCTCATCGCCGGGGCGTGCGAAGGCGTCTTCATGTACTCGGTGATGCGCTGGGTGGTGTTCGCGAAGTCAGGGAGTGAGCTCGAAAGCGAGGGTGCCGGTGAGGCGGACTTCGCGCACGTTCGTGCTTCCGGTGTCGAGGATGCGGACGGTTCCGTCGGGGGACCAGCCCGCGCGGCGGAAGAAGCCCAGTGACGCGTGATCGGTCTGGGCGACCCAGCTGATCCCGCGGGTGGCGCCGTCCTCGCGTGACCACGCGGACGCGGTCGCGAGCAGCCGGCCCGCGTGCCCGCGCCGTCCCCAGCGCGGCTCGACCAGCAGCGAGGCGATGAGCGCGGTCGTCGGAGCGTCGTCGGGCAGCGATCCGTCCGCGGCGGCCACCTCGCTCTCCGGAGCCCGGCCCGCGACACAGAAACCGACGGTGAACTCGCCTTCGGTGGCGAGGAAGACGCGCGTGCCCGGGTACTCGATCGTCTCGGCCCAGGTTTTTTCGAGCTCGACGACGTCGAGTTCCGCGACGGCCGCTTCGCCGAGTAGTTCCGTGTACGCGCTTCGCCAGGTGTCGCGCTGGATACGGGCGATCTCGGGGGCGTCGGACACGACTGCGGGGCGGACTTCGGCGGCGGCCATGCTGGAAACCTACTGGGTCGCCGGAAACTGTCGGTGGTGGATGGCACCATGCGGGAGATGAGCACTTCGACCATCAGCGGACCGGTCGCGCGCCGGATCGCCCTGGCCGCGCAGGGGTTCGCCGAAGCACGTCCGGGCGGGGTGGTGACGAGACGGCATCTGCAGCGCGTGCTGTCGCGAACCCAGTTGCTGCAACTGGATTCGGTGAACGTCGCGGTCCGCGCGCACTACATGCCGATCTTCTCGCGGCTCGGCGCGTACGAACCCGCGCTGGTGGACGACGCGGCGTGGTCGCATTCCACGCGCAAACCCCGGATGCTGGTCGAATCCTGGGCGCACGAGGCGAGCCTGCTGCCGGTGGCGGACTGGCCGCTGCTGCGGTCCGGGGCGAAGCGCATGGGCTGGTGGACGAACTACGCGCGCGTACTGGAGCAGACGCCGCAGCTGGTGGACGACATCCTCGCCGTGGTCAAGGAGCGGGGACCGATCGGCGCGGGTGGCATCGAGCGCGCGCTGGAGAGCGACTCGGGCGGCTACAAGCCCGGCTCGTGGTGGGAGCGGTCGGAGGTCAAGAAGGCCTGTGAGTGGCTGTTCGGCATGGGGCAGTTGACCACCGGCACACGCCGGTCGTTCGAGCGGCTGTACGACCTGACCGAACGCGTCGTGCCGCCGGAGATCCTGTCGCGGCGGGTGAGCCCGGAGGAAGGCGCCCGCGGACTGATCACGCGCGCGGCCGTCGCGCTGGGCATCGGCACCGAACCGGATCTGCGGGACTACTACCGGCTCGGCCCCGACGTCAGCAAGCGGGCGGTGGCCGAACTGGTCGAGGCGGGCGTGCTGGAACCGGTGATCGTGGACGGCTGGCCCGCCCCGGCATACCGGCACGTCGCGGCGAAAGCGCCTCGCCGGGTCACCGGCCGCGCGCTGCTGTCGCCGTTCGACCCGCTGATCTGGGAACGCGCCCGGACCGAGCGCATCTTCGACTTCTTCTACCGCATCGAGATCTACGTACCCGAGCCGAAACGGATCTACGGGTACTACGTGTTCCCGTTCCTGCTCGACGGCGAACTCGTCGGCCGGGTCGACCTCAAATGCGATCGGGCCGCCGGGGTGCTTCGCGTTCAGGGCGCCTTCGCCGAGCCTGGGGTGGACGTCGCGCGGGTCGCGAGTGAGCTGGCGGGCGAGCTGCGGCTCATGTCGGAATGGCAGGGGCTGGACGGGGTCGTGGTGGGGGAGCGGGGCGCTCTCGCTCCCGTGCTCTCACGTCTGGTGCGCTGAGGACAGTCAGGCGATCCTGTTCCTCGACGTCGATGGCCCGCTGAACCCCTTCGCCGCCAAGCCCAAGTCGCCCGGGTTCGCCGCCGTCGCCCGCTACGCCGGGCCGCGCCCTCTCGTCTGGCTCGACGACGACTTCGACATGTACCCCACCGCCCGGGACGCGTTCCTCTCCCGGCGGGTGGGGACGGCCACCGGCCTGGTGCGGGTCGATCCGCACACCGCGATCACCGACGCCCATCTGATGGCCGTGCGGGACCACCTGAGGAAATGAGCGAGGGACCTTTGCGCACACCCCCGTGGGAAGGTGTGAGCAAAGGTCCCTCGATCCCCCTGCGGTCCGCGGCCTCACCGGGCCGCGCTGGTCACCTTCGCGTCGCCGGTGCCGGTGCGCGCCCGCACCTTCAGCGAGACCTCCGAAGGCGCGCTCCCCGCGACCTCCAGCTCGCTCGACACCGAACCGGTCGTCGAGGAGAGGTCGATCTCCGCCTGGACGCCGCCGCGGATCCCGACCCGGACCTCGCCCGAGCCGGTGGTCAGCTCCAGCGTCCCGGAGGCGGCGTCCGCCACCGAGAGGTCGCCGCTGCCGGTACGCGCCAGGACCTCGCCGGCGACCTCGCCGAGCCAGACGTCGCCCGTGCCGGTCGCGACCGTGGCCGAACCGTTCACCGACGCCGCTTCGACGGAACCGCTGCCGGTGCGCAGCTGCAGACCGGACAGCGTCGGCCCGAGCTTGATGTCGCCGGTGCCGGTGCGGACGATGACCGAACCGTCGGCCCGCTCCAGGCCGATCTTGCCGGAGCCGGTGAGCAGGTCGGCGCGTCCGGCGGCGCCGGTCACCGTGACGTCGGCCGCCCCGGCCCGCACCTCCAGATGGGAACCGGCGGGTGCCCGGACGGTCACGGCGAGCGGGATGTTCTTCAGCTGCCAGGCCTTCGGGGCCTGGACGACCAGCCGGTTGCCGACCTTCTCGATCCGCGTCTGCGCCACGGCGTCGCCCACCGAGGCGCGCGGGTCGGCGCCGAGCTGGTCGCCGAAACGTTCCCCGACCCAGCTGAGCAGGCTCGTCATCCCGTCCACCCACGGCTGCTGCTCGCCGCCGTCACGGCGGACTTCGGCGTGGACGCCGCTCTCGTCGGCCAGCTCGATGGTCACCCGGCCGATGGCCACGCTCACGTCGATCTCGATCGGGCCCTCGGCCTCGAAGTCTTCGACGCGCACGGTCTCTTCGCCCGCGGGGGTGCTTTCCTCGGTCATTTTCCGTCCCTCACTGTCTGGTGGTGAACCCGCGGTCTCAGCCCTGGACCCAGCCGTGCAGGTGCGAACCGGCACCGCCGCCCGGCTTCTGCTTGTACTGCCAGTGCTCACCGCTCTTGCCGAGCGCTCCCTGGACGGCCTGCGAGACGAACGTGTTCAGCGAAACTCCCTGGGAGGCGGCCGCGGCTTCGGCCTGGCCCTTGACCTGCTCGAACAGGCGCAGGGTGATCCGCGTGATGTCGCCGGTGTCGATCTTGGGCGCGCGCGGAGCCTCTCGCGGCGTTTCCTGGCGCGGCGCGGACTCCCCGGAGCCGGAACCGGAGACGACGACGCGCACATCGCGGCCGTCGAGCCGGACGTCCACGACCTGGCCGGGCAGTGCCGAAGTCACTTCGGCGGCCAGGTCGGCGAGGGCGTTCATGATGGTCAGTCGGACGGCCGGCTCCAGCGCGGACGACAGCAGCGCCGCGGCGCGCCGCGTCTGCTCGTCGCCGGCCGAAGCCGTGTTCGCGAGGTCCTCGCGAAGGCTTGTGATGTACGGCGTCAGGTCCATGACACCACTATGACGTCATTCGTGACGTCGGTCAAGGAGCTGATGACGTCACCATGATGTCGCCGGGGTGTCAGGGAGGGCGGCGGTTACGCTGCCCGGAGTCGTGGAGCAGGGGTCGAAAGGGAGTGCGAACGTGGCCGAGACCGTGTCACCCAAGGTCGAACTGATCGCGAAGACGGAGTTCTTCCCGCCGTCGGACGTACCGTGGTCGACCGACGCCGACGGTGGTGAGGCGCTGGCCGAATTCGCCGGCCGGGCCTGCTACCAGTCCTGGAAGAAGCCGAACCCGAAGACGGCCACCAACGCGGGCTACCTCGAACACATCATCGACGTCGGCCACCTGTCGGTGCTGGAGCACGGCTCCGTCAGCTTCTACATCACCGGGATCTCCCGGTCGCTGACGCACGAGCTGATCCGTCACCGGCACTTCTCCTACTCGCAGCTTTCGCAGCGCTACGTCCCGGAGCGCGACGCCGCGTTCGTCGAGCCCGACGTCATCGCGCAGGACCCGGAGCTGCACGCGAAGTTCCTCGCCGCCTCGCAGGCCGCCGTCGACGCCTACACCGACCTGCTCGCCGGGCTGGAGGAGAAGTTCGCGGACGTGCCGAGCGCGACGCTCCGCCGCAAGCAGGCCCGGCAGGCCGCCCGCGCCGTGCTGCCGAACGCCACCGAGACCCGCATCGTGGTCACCGGCAACTACCGCGCCTGGCGTCACTTCGTCGCGATGCGCGCCACCGAGCACGCCGACGTCGAGATCCGCGCCCTGGCCATCGACTGCCTGCGCGAGCTGCAGAAGGCCGCCGGCAACGTCTTCGCCGACTTCACCATCTCCGCGCTGCCCGACGGCACCGAGATCGCTTCGAGCCCGAAGGTCCTCGAAGGCTGATGCGCCGACTCGCGATCGACGTCCGGCCCGGCGAGTACGTGGTCGCCCGCCTCGCCCCGGACGCGCCGGTTCCGGCGAACCTGCTCGACCCCGGCGAGCCCGTGCTGATCTCGGTCACGCGGACGCCGGAGGAGCTGTCGGTGATCTGCCCGGCCGGTCTCGCGCCGTCCGGGGCCACCGTCGAGGAGGGCTGGCGGCTGCTGACCGTCCGCGGGCCGCTGGCGTTCACGCTGACCGGCATCATCGCGGCGCTGTCGAGCGAACTGGCGGCCGCCGGGGTGGCGTTGTTCTCGTTGTCCACTTTCGACACCGACCACGTACTGGTCCGGGCTCCCGAGCTGGAGCGCGCGGTGAAGGCGCTCCGGGAGTCCGGGCACGAGGTCACAGTCTGATCCAGACGGCCGGGTAAGGAACCTTTCGGGGCGCGAACGGGTCCGAGTTAGCATCCTGCGCGAACCGAAGGAGCGCCGAAACCTTGACCGACGAACAGACCCGTGCGTACGGGCCGCCACCCCAGCAGACGTACCAGACCCCCGGCGGGCGGATCGTCGCCGGCCGTTACGCCCTGCTGGGCGAGCTCGGCCGCGGCGGGATGGGCATCGTCTGGCGCGCGCAGGACCAGGTGATCGGCCGCCAGGTCGCGATCAAGGAGCTGAAGTTCGCGAACGCTCCCGAGGACGCCTCGGTGCTGTCGGAGCGGATGCTGCGCGAGGTCCGCGCCGCCGGGCGGCTCAACGACCCCGCCGTCGTCACCGTGTACGACGTCGTGAACGAGGGCGGCGCCACCTTCATCGTGATGGAGCTGGTCGAGGCGCCGACGCTGGCCGACCTGGTGCGCGAACGCGGTCCGATGCCCGCGCAGCAGGTCGCGCTGGTGGGGGAGCGGGTGCTGTCCGCGCTGCGGTCCGCGCACACCGCCGGGATCGTGCACCGTGACGTCAAACCGGCGAACATCATGGTCGCGCCGGACGGCCGCGTGAAGCTCACCGACTTCGGCATCGCGCAAGCGACCGACGACCCGCGCCTGACCACCAGCGGCATGATCGTCGGTTCGCCCGCGTTCATGGCGCCGGAACGGGTCGAGGGCCGCGACGCGATGCCCGAATCCGACCTCTGGTCGCTGGGCACGACGTTGTTCTTCGCCGCGGAGGGCATCGTCGCGTTCGAACGGTCGACCACCGCGGCGACGCTGCACGCGATCATGACCGAGGCGCCGTACCTGACCAGGGTCCAGGGCCCGCTGGCCGCCGCGATCCTCGGCCTGCTGGTCACCAAGCCCGAGGCACGGATGGGATACGACCAGGTGCGCAGCCTGCTTTCGGCCGCGCAGGGCGTGCAGGCCCAGCCGACCCCGCCCTCGGGCGGTACGGCGATGCTGCACCCCGGCGGGCCGATGACCCGGCCCGCGCCCGCCCCGGCGAAGCGGAACCTGCGTCCTTTGTGGATCGGTCTGGCGGCGGTGGCCGTGGTCGCGGCGCTGGTCGGCGGGATCTTCCTGGGCCGCTGGATGGCCGCGCCCGCGGGGAACACGCAGGCGCAGCCGACCCTGACCTACGGCATCAAAGGCGATCTCAAGATCAGCCTGTCCGGCGACTGCTACAACGTCCCGCTGGCGGCGAACGTCACGATGAACAACGAAACCAGAGGGACGTGCACCGAGAATCACCTGGTCGAGGTCTACGCGAAGGGTGACCTGCTCAACGTCGAGTCCGCGAGCGACAAGGACGCCGCGGTCGTCGCCTATCCCGGCCCCGACGTGGTGAACCGCATCGCCGAGGCGGTGTGTTCCGCCACCTTCAACTCGGACGTCGTGCCGTCGCAGGAGCGGTCGGGGCTCTACTGGCGGGCCGTCGTGCCGACCGCGGAGGAATGGAAGCGGCCGCCGAGCGAGGACGACAACGACTACTCGCGCGAGTATCTGTGCCTGCTCGCCAAGACCGACGGCGGGCAGCTCACCTCGCAGATCACCACCAAGGTCAAATAGGTCACAGAGACTTTGCGCCGAGTTCGCCCTCGTCGCGGAAAATCTCCGTGATTCCGGGGAACGACCACGTCGGCAGGGGGTTCGGCGAGCGCAGGAGGTACCTTCACACCATGTCCACTCCACCCACCGCAGCGCCGGGAAGACCGTTCGGGCGCGTGCTCACCGCGATGGCCACCCCCTTCGACGCCGACGGGGCGCTGGATCTGAAGCGGGCGCAGGAGCTGGCCGAACACCTCGTGGAACTGGGCAACGACGGTCTCGTCGTGAACGGCACGACCGGGGAGAGCCCCACCACGACCGACGCCGAGAAGGCCGAGCTGATCCGCGCCGTCGTCGAGGCGGTCGGCGACCGCGCGACCATCGTCGCGGGGGCGGGCACGAACAACACCGCGCACAGCATCGAGCAGGCGAAGCAGGCCGAAGCGGCAGGTGCGCACGGCCTTCTGGTCGTGACGCCGTACTACTCGCGGCCCAGCCAGGCCGGGCTCTACGCGCACTTCACCACGGTCGCCGACGTCACCGAACTGCCGGTGATGCTCTACGACATCCCGCCGCGTTCGATCGTCCCGATCGAGGTCGACACGTTGCTGCGACTCGCGGAGCACCCGCGCGTCGTCGCGGTCAAGGACGCCAAGGGCGACCTGATCGCCGGCTCCGAGGTCATCGCGAACTCGCAGCTCGCCTACTACTCCGGTGACGACGGCCTCAACCTGCCGTGGGTCTCGGTCGGCGGCGCGGGCGTCGTCAGCGTGATCGGGCACGTCGTCGCGGGCCGGATCCGCGGCATGATGGACGCCTACGAATCCGGCGACACCTCCACCGCGCGCACCAACCATCGCGGCATGCTGCCCGTCCTGCGGGCGATGTCGCGGGTCGGCGGGGTCGCGTTCTCGAAGGCGGCCCTGCGGCTGCGCGGGCTCGACATCGGCGATCCGCGCCTCCCGATCGTGGCCCCCACCGACGAGCAGCTCCAGGCGATTTCCGCCGATCTCGCCCAGGGTGGCGTGCCGCTCGGCGAAAGCGCCGCCAGTGACTGGCATGGTGCTCGGGTGGCACAAGCAGATTCAGCGGCGGCCTATACGGCGCCGACCTCACATACCAGCGTTGGGACCATGCCTCGGTGACCTCTCTGCCAACCGGACCCGGACCGACCACCCCGCCGCCGGCGCTGCCCGAAGGCGCCTTGCGCGTGGTCGCGCTCGGCGGGATCGGCGAAGTCGGCCGCAACATGACGGTCTTCGAATTCGGCGGCCGCCTGCTGATCGTCGACTGCGGGGTCCTGTTCCCCGAAGACGACCAGCCCGGCGTCGACCTGATCCTGCCCGACTTCCGGGCGATCGAAGACCGTTTGGAAGACATCGACGGTCTCGTCCTCACCCACGGGCACGAGGACCACATCGGTGCCGTCCCGTTCCTGCTGCGGCTGTTCCCGGATCTCAAGATCTACGGCTCCCGTTTCACGAACGCGCTGCTCTCGGCCAAGGCCAAGGAGCACCGCCAGCGGCCGAACCTGATCGAGGTCCGCGAGGGCGAGCGTCGCCAGGTCGGCGTGTTCGACCTCGAGTTCTTCGCGGTCAACCACTCGATCCCGGACGCCCTCGCGGTCGCCATCCGCACCCCGGCGGGCGTCGTGCTGCACACCGGTGACATCAAGCTCGACCAGTTGCCGCTCGACGGACGGCTGACCGACCTCGCCGGGTTCTCCCGGCTCGGCGACGAGGGCGTGGACCTGTTCTGCGTCGACTCGACCAATGCCGAGGTGCCCGGCTTCGTCATGCCCGAGCGTGACATCGGCCCGGTGCTCGACGACGTCGTCCGCAAGGTCGGCCAGCGCGTCATCGTGGCCTGTTTCGCGAGCCACGTGCACCGCGTGCAGCAGGTGCTCGACGCCGCCGTGCGGCACGGGCGCCGGGTCGCGTTCGTCGGCCGGTCGATGGTCCGGAACATGGGCATCGCCGCCGACCTCGGGCTGCTGAACGTGCCGGACGGTCTCCTGGTCAACCTGGACCAGGCGAGCGACCTGCCCGAGAGCAAGGTGCTGTTCGTCTCGACCGGTTCGCAGGGCGAGCCGCTGTCCGCGCTTTCGCGGATGGCGCGCGGCGAGCACCGGCAGATCTCGATCCGCGCGGGCGACACCGTCGTCCTGGCCAGCTCGATGATCCCGGGCAACGAGACCGCCGTGTTCGGCGTCGTCAACGGCCTCACCCGGCTCGGCGCGAACGTCGTGCACCAGGGCAACGCGAAGGTGCACGTGTCCGGGCACGCGTCGGCGGGCGAACTGCTGTACCTGTACAACGCGGTGCGCCCCAGCAACGTCATGCCGGTGCACGGCGAGTGGAAGCACTTGCGTGCCAACGGCGAACTGGCCGTGCGCACCGGTGTCGCCCCGGAGAACGTGGTCATCGCCGAGGACGGTGTCGTGGTCGACCTCGTCGACGGCAAGGCGAGGCGCACCGGGCGGGTCGAGGTCGGGCACGTCTACGTCGACGGCCTCTCGGTCGGCGACGTCGGCGAGTCCACGTTGTCGGATCGGCTCGTGCTGGGTGAGGGCGGTTTCATCGCGATCACGGTCGCGGTCGACACCAGCACCGGCCGCGCGGTCACCAGGCCGACCGTGTCCGGCCGCGGTTTCTCCGACGACCCGAAGGCGCTCGACGCCGTGGTCCCGATGGTGGAGATGGAACTCGCCAGGACCGAGGCCGAGGGCATCACCGACACGCACCGCATCGCGCAGGCCGTGCGCCGCGTCGTCGGCCGCTGGGTCGCCGACACCTACCGGCGCCGTCCGATGATCGTGCCGACGGTCATCCCCGTCTAGCCCCGAACGCGCGTGCAGGCCCCCTTCCCTCGACTGAATCGAGGGAAGGGGGCCTGCACGCGCATAATCACCGCATGGTGATGGTGGGGGTGCACGTCGTGGGGGCGCTGGCGGGTGTGGCGCTGGGGGTGGGCGCGGTCTACCTCGGCCGGATGATCCTCGAGGGCGTCCGCCGTGACCGGCGCGAGCGGCCCGCGCTGCTGGCTGAAGGCCTTCGGGGGGACCGCAGGGAGCGGCTCGTCTCGTCGATGGACAGCGAAGACCCCGCAGAGCGCCTGGCCTGCTTCGCGGATCTGGAGCGCTACGGGCGCGAAGAACCCGCCGCCCGGGAAGACGTCATCGAGCTGACCTGTGCCTACCTGCGTAAGCCTTTCGAGTACCCGGCCGAGGACGAGGAAGAGCTGGGAATCCGGCTCGCCGCCCAGAGCCTGCTCACCCGGCACTTCAGGTGGCCCGCGGGGGAGGCCCCGGCCCTTCGAGTTCTGGGAGGTCGAGGAAATCGACCTGCAGGACGCGGTGCTCGTCGAACCCGATTTCGCGGACACCCTCCTCGTGCGCGCCGACCTCCAGGACAGCCTGATCGTCCGCGGGGACTTCCGCGGGACCCGGTTCTCGCCCTTGGTCACCTTCGACAGGGCGTGCTTCACCGGCGACACCGACTTCCGCACCGCGTCGTTCCCCCGGTACACGACCTTCGTCGGCGCGATGTTCCGCGGGACGACCACCTTCGCCGACGCCGCGTTCGAGCGCGGCGCCGACTTCACCGACGCCCGGGTGGAACACCCCGGCGCCGCGCACACGTGGCCGTCGCCCTGGCGTGCCTGGGCGGCCTCGCCGGTCGCCCAGGCCCGGCTCATTCCGATGAAGACCGGCTCGCGGCCGCCGTCATCAGCAGAGCGAAGGCGATCGTGAGCAGCTGACCGAACAGGGCGTTGCGGGCTTTGCGCTGTTCCGCGCGAGTGGGCCGGTTCATCACGGATTCCCCCGGTTTCGAGTGTTCTCCTTACCGGGCAAGTGTTCCGCGAGCCGCTCTCGCGCACCTCCCGCCTCGGTAGGCGTTCGCCTACGCCGCAGGTCGCTGCCTTCCCCTAGGGGTGGGAGCGGCGTACCCTCGGACGCCCTTGAGCCTCGGGAGAGCCGATGGGCCGCCACACCACCGCCCGGACCCGAAGACGGAAGTCGCTCCCGCTCCTGACCCTCGCGCTGGCGGCCGCCCTCGGCGCCGCCGCCTGGGTGGCCGTCGCCCTGGCGCGCCCCGGCCCCGGCTGCGAACCCGTACGAGTGGTCGTCGCCGCCTCGCCCGACGTCGCCCCCGCCATCACCCAGGCCGCCCGCGACGTCCGGCTCGACTGCGCCACGATCGACGTCCAATCCCGCGAGTCCCTGCAGATGGCGGAAGAGCTGTCCGGCAGCGCGCCGAAGCCCCAGGCCTGGATCCCGTCCTCGACGCTCGTCCTGCGGCGTGCCCACCAGTCCGGGACGGCCGGTGTCCCCGAATCCGGGCCGTCGGTGGCCAGTTCGCCGGTGGTCCTCGCGGTCGCGGAACCGGTCGCCAAGGGCCTCGGCTGGCCGTTCAAGCCGCTGACCTGGCCGGATACGCTGCGCAGCGCCGAGAGTGTCGCCGGGATGCCGGATCCGGCGCGCGACCCGGTCGGCGTGTCCGCCCTGCTGGCCCTGCGCGACGTGGCCAAGGACGCGCCGGATCCCGCCGGCGCGTACGTGGCCTTGCTCCGCGATTTCGCCGCCGACACCTACGGCGCGGGACCCGACCCCGACGCCTCGGTGACCGTGTTCCCCGCGTCGGAGAACGCGGTGCTGCGGCACAATCTGGACACGGACGGAGCCGCGTTGGTGGCCGCGTACACGGCCGCGTCCCCTTCGCTGGACTACCCGTTCGTCGAGATCGCGGGGGCGACGCCGCGGCAGGGGGACGCCGTCGCCGCGCTGAAACGGGCTCTGCTGAACGGTTCCAGCGCCGCGGCGTTCGCACAGGCCGGGTTCCGT
Organism: Amycolatopsis sp. cmx-4-19; assembly: GCA_049998115.1. Classification (GTDB taxonomy): domain Bacteria; phylum Actinomycetota; class Actinomycetes; order Mycobacteriales; family Pseudonocardiaceae; genus Amycolatopsis. The sequence continues at coordinate 108,038 of JAEBEO010000016.1, forward strand.
GCTTCCGGCGGGCAGGCGTTGCGGCTGACCGAGACCGACCAGCGCGTGTCGGTGCGGGGGCAGCGGAGCGCCGAGATCCCGGCGGCCGCCGAAGTCGACAAAGCGCTCAGTCAGTGGGCCGGGGTGAACGCGAGCGCCCGGGTCCAGGTCCTCATCGACGTCTCCGGTTCGATGAGCGCGCCGGTCCCCGGCACCGGCAAGTCCCGGCTGGAGATGACCCTGGAAGCCGCGGAGAACGCCCTGCATCTGTTCAAAGCGACGTCACAGGTCCGTTTCCTGGCCTTCGCGACCAAAGTGGACGGTGAGCGCGACTACCGGGAGATCCTGCCGATGGCCCCGGTGGCGCACCAGCTGGCCGCGGTCGGCAGGCTGCGTGCCGTGCGGGCCGTCCCCGACGGGCAGACCGGCCTCTACGACAGCGTCCTCGACGTCTATCGCCTGACGCGCAAGGAATGGGAACCCGGGAAACTGAACCTGGTCATCGTGATGACCGACGGCCGCAACACCGACCCCGGCGGGATCAGCCGGGAGAACCTGGTGGCGGAACTGGGAAAGCTGCGCGAGCAGAGCCGTCCGGTGCCGCTGATCGGCATCGGGATCGGCCCGGACGCCGACGAGACGGAACTCCGCCAGCTCGTCGCGCCCGTCGGCGGCCAGGCCTTCCTCAGCCGTGATCCGGCGACGATCGGTGAGGTGTTCTACGGGGCTCTCGGCCGGATCGGCGGCGCTGGATGAAGTAGACGGCGAGGATCACCGCGAGGCTGATCAGGCTCAGGTACAGCTGGGCGCGGGTGTCGTCGTCCACGAACAGCATCGACGCGACGACGGCCAGCGTCCCGGCGAGGGTGAGCCGGCTCAGCCACGGGTAACCCCACATGCGCAGCTTCAGCCGTTCGGGTGCCTCGGCCTCCAGGCGCCGCCGCATCCGCAGCTGCGAACCGGCGATGATCGCGTAGACGAACAACGCGACCGCGCCGGCGGAGTTGATGATGAAGTAGAAGATCTTGTCCGGCGAAACGAAGTTCATCACCACGGCGACGTAACCGACCGAAGTGGACACCAGGATCGCCTTCCACGGCACGCCGCGGCGGTTCGTGTCCGCGATCCACTTCGGTGCCCAGCCGTTGCCGCGCAACGCGAACAGCATGCGGGAAGCGGTGTACAGCCCGGAATTCAGCACCGACAGCACAGCCGTCAGCACCACCGCGCTGACCACGGTCTCGGCGGCGGGGATGCCGAACCGGCCGAACGCCGCGGCGAACGGGCTGGTCGTGGTCGGGATGTCGCGCCAGCCGGTGATCATCACCAGCAGGGTCACCGAACCGACGTAGAACACGATGACCCGCCACACGATCGACGACGTCGCCTTGCGCACGGCCGCTTCGGGTTCACGGGATTCGGCGGCGGCGATGGTGACGATCTCGGCGCCGAAGTAGGAGAAGATCACGATCACCACGCCGTGCACCACGGAGAACCCGCCGTGGGCGAAGAAGCCGTCTTGCGCGATATTGCCGACCGAGAAGGAACCGCCCGGCCAGAGCCCGAGCACGAACAGGACGCCGACGACGAGGAACACCACGATCGTGGCGATCTTGACCGAGGCAAGCCAGAATTCGGTTTCCCCGAACGACCGGGCCGAGGCGAGATTGGTCGCGGTCAGCAGGAGCATCAGTACGAGCGAGAAGATCCATTGCGGCACAACGGGAATCCAGGCCTGGAGGATCTTGGCCCCGGCGACCGCCTCGAAAGCGACCACGCCCACCCAGAAGTACCAGTAGAGCCAGCCGACGGTGAAGCCCGCCCAGCCGCCGAGGGAAGTACGCGCGTACTCCATGAACGAGCCCTGGGACGGCGCGGCCGTCGCCATCTCGCCGAGCATCCGCATCACCAGCACGACGATCAGCCCGCCGATGGCGTAGGAGAGGACGGCGGCCGGGCCGACGGTGTGGATGACCGCGCCGCTGCCGATGAACAAGCTCGCGCCGATGATGCCGCCCAGTGCGATCATCCGGACGTGACGTTGCCGCAGCTCCGGGCGCAGGCCCGCCCGTTCGGCCGTCCGGTCCGGGGTGGTTTCTGCGCCCATTCGCGGTTGCCTCCTGTCTCCGGTGGCGGTGAATCGCGGGATTGTCGCACCGCGAGCGCCGGGGGAAAAGTGTTTGCGCAACCCCCGGTGAACAGGCCTGTGTGGACTCTGCGAACCTAGGCACCTTCCACCGCGCGTTCCGAGGAGCTCTTCGATGCCGCACGCCGTCCTCCGGTTCCTGCCCGCTGTCGCCCTGGCCGCCGTGCTGGCCGGCTGCTCGGACGAGGCACCCCCCTCGCGGACGGCGCCCCCCGAATCTTCACCGGCGGCGCAGCAGGCCGCTGTCCCGTTCAACGACGCCGACGTCGCCTTCGCGCGGCAGGCGCTGGCGCATCACCAGCAGGGCGTGGATCTGGCTTCCCTGGCGGAATCCCGTGCGGACAACGCGGAACTGAAGGCACTCGCGAAGCGCGTCATCGACACGCACGAACCGGAGATCGCGCGGCTTTCCGCGCTCATCGAGTCCTGGGGCCAGCCCGCGCCGGACGACCCGAACCTCGAACACGTCCAGCGCGACGGGTACATCGCTCCCGGCGACATGGCGGAACTGGCGGGACTGTCCGGAAAGGACTTCGACCGCAAATTCGTCTCGCGGCTGCAGAAGCAGCGCGAGGCGGGCGTCCGCATCGCCGACGCCGAGGCGCAGCACGGCCGCAACCCCGACGCGCGGGACCTCGCCGCCACGACGTCGCGTTCGCAGCAGCAGGAGATCACCGAGCTACGGGGTTTCCAGCAGGGTTGAGTCCGCCTGGACGACGTGGGAATTCAGCTGGACGACGTACGCCCCGCTCAGCAGGACCACCGCCCCGGCGGCCTGGATCCAGCTGAGCGCCTCACCCAGCAGCAGCCAGGCCGCGGCCGCGGCGATCAGCGGCTCCACCAGTCCCACCACGCTCGCCACCGACGCCGGGAGATGCCGCAACGCCGTCATGCCGGTGGCGTAGGCGAGCACGGTCGCGATCAGCACCAGTGCGATCAGCAGCGACCACACCGGCGGCCGCCACGGCCCGAACGTCGCCGGGGCGCCGAGGACACCCCACGGAATCGTCCACGGGGGAGCGACCGCGCAGACCAGCACCGCGCCGACGGTCATCCCCCAGGTGACCATGCCGAGCGGATCCCGATCCGCGACGCCGCGCTCCCCGAGCAGGAAGTACCCGGCCGAACAGACGGCCGCGCCCAGCCCCGCGAGCAACCCGACGGCGTCCAGGCTCAGCCCCTCCCACACCCGCGCGACCAGCACGAGGCCGGTCATCGCCAGCGCGATCCCCGCCCACATCGCCCTCGGCAGCCGCACCCGCCGCACGAACCGCACCCATAGCGCGATCAGCACCGGCGAGGTGAACTCCAGCAGGATCGCGATCCCGACCGGGATCCGGCCCGCCGCGAGGAAGTACATGAGCTGGACGCCGGCCACGCCGAGTGAGCCGTACGCGAGCAGTAGCGGCCACTCGCGCTTCGTCACTTTGAGCAGTTTCGGCCGGAAGACCGCGACCAGCGCCAGCAACACGATCGCCGACAGGCCGATGCGGATCGCCGCGACCTGCTCCGGCGACAGCCCCGCCTGCATCGCCGGTTTGCCCAGCACGCCCGACGTCCCGAAGAAGAGCGCGGCGAGCAGGATGAGCACGATGCCCCGGCCGCGATGCGCGACATGCTGTGCGGGGGCGGCGAGTTCGGCGGTCACGGCCGGAGGGTAGAGGCCGGGCAGGGACGGGGCGAGCCGTTTTCCCAGGCGGTGGGCTTGGGCTGGGGAGCAGGTGCTCGCGGTGTTGCGAAAGCCACTTTCGCAACGTTGAACGTTGCGAAAGTGGCTTTCGCAACACCTGCCAGTGAGGTGCCCGGGCAAGGAGGGGAGCGGGGCGGGCAGGGAAGCGGGGCGGAGCGCGACCGCACCCGAGTGACACGCGGCGTCCCTCGTGGACGGCCGGGCTCAGAAGGAGGTGCCGCCGTCGGTCCAGTCGGTCTGCGCGAAGTCGTCGTCCTCGACAGAAGCACGACGCGGTTTGCGAACCGGCGCCGGCGGGGGAGCGGCGACGGGCTGCTCGGGTTCGGTGGCCCCGGCGGCTTGCGGTTCGGGGGTGCCGTTCGGCCAGACGCACGGGGAGGTCGCGCCCAGGTAGAACTTGCCGAGATCGTTCGCCTGCACGGACATGTCGAAGGCGTCCGCGTTGTTGCGCACGAACACGTAGTGGTCTCGCGGCCGCGAATCCGTCAGGACCTGGAAATCGTGAGCCGACAGCCACTCGATGACGGCGTCGAAATAATCGGCGAACTTCGTCGTGTCGAGACCGGTCACCTCGTAGGTCGAGGAGATCTCGAAGCGGCCTTGGGGACCGCCGTCGGTCGGGTCCGTGCATTCGGATCGGTTCCGGGTGAACGGTTTCAGCCGTGCCGAGCCGGGGAGCGCCCCGAGCGCGCCCTGGAGGTACGCCTCGACCTTCTCCTGTGCCTGGTGTTCGGTGATGGTCGGTTTCATGGCGTCTCCACCTCCGGGGGAGCAGGCCGACAAGAGCATGAGCATGGCAGCCGCGATCGGGAGCCTCACGTGGCGGGCTTCCCCGCGATGATCAGGCCGATGTTGCGCAACGAAGGATTGTTGTCTTCCCAGTACTCGCTGTGCGCCGCCTGACTGTGTCCGCCGAACCCGTCCGTGCCCGGCGCCGACGTGAACACCCGCCCGCCGAAGTCCGCGTCCGTCGGGTCCTGGCCGAGTACCAGGTCGTATCCGGCGATCTCCAGATTCGCCAGGTTGATCATGTCGTGTTCGGCCACGGTCGCGTGCACGTGCTCGCCGACCCGGCCGGGATCCACCCCGTCGAGATGCAGTTCGCCGACGTCGTGCGCGCCGACGCCCGGGCTCGCCACGAAGACGAGTTCGTCGGCGGCCAGTCCGCCGTCGTGGGCGGCGTGGCCCACCACCGTGGTGCCGTAGCTGTGTCCCAGCACCGTGTTGTGCGACGGCGCGCCCTGGTGTGTTTCCCGCAGGCCGTCCTGGAATCCGGCAAGTGCCGCTTTGCCGCCATCGGCGTACTTCTCGTTCGCGGCGTCGGTGATCGCGTCCGGTGCGTCGTAGCCGAGCCAGGTGATCACGGCGGTCGAGGGGGAGCCCGCCGTGGTCGCCACGGCCCACATCTTGTCGGAGCGGTTCAGATCGCCACCGATCTTGCCCAGTTCGGACCCGGTTCCCGGGACGTAGGTCGCCACGTTCGCCGCCGTGTCCGGGTTCCCCGCCGACACGATCGCCTTCCCGTCGCCACCGGTGTCCAACCCGAGCAGGTAAGCCCGCGGTTCCGGCTGGTCCAGCCGCCGAGCGATGGCCTCCAGGCCCTTCACCTTCGGATCGCCTTGGAGCCGCGTGATCTCAGCGGTGAGGACGGCGCGGTTCGCGGCGTCCCGGTCGGCGGCCGGGATGCCGTCGAGGTTGCCGACGAGCGCCGGGTTTCCTTGCAGCAGAGCGACTTTCGCCGTATCCGACAGGCTGTCCCACCAGGCCTTGGTGGCACCGGGGGAGCCGTTTTCCGGTGGCCCGATAATCGACAGGCCGCTTCGCGCGGCACCGACGTCCGCGGCCTGGGCGAGGGTGCCCTGTTCGGTCGTCTCACCGCGAAGAGCCCGGCGCAGGATCGCTGCGAAATCGGTGTCGACGTCGGTGGCGCGGCGCAGGATCTGTTCGATCCGGTCGGTGAGTTCCGCCCTCACACGGGGTTCCGAAGGCCCACCGGAAGAAGTGACCTCCCCGCCGGAACCGATGGTGAAGCCGTTCCGGGTGGCGAGTTCGTCGGTCTCCCGCACGAACGCGACGATCCGGTCCAGCGCGATCTGCACCTCGTGCGCCCCTCGCCGGACCGCGGCCGCCCCGGCCACGAGTCGTTCCAGGGTGGACGTCAGCGATCCGCCCCGCGTCGAGGCGGCCGCGGCGGCGTCGCCGGTCCAGCCGGGGAGGCGGGTCATGGTCGCGACGTCGTCGTTCGCGGCGATGATCCGGGCACAGCCGTCGTTGAGCGCGTCGGCGACCGCGCCGATCGCGGCCGGATCCCAGCGGCGTACGTCGCCCCAGGTGAGCATCAGACGCGGAGTTCCTGGGACGCCACCAGCTCGTTCGAGCGGTAGCGGACGGCGGCTTCGTCGAGCCCGGCGGCGTACTCCGAGACGTTCTTCACCCAGCCCGGCACCGCGCGGTCCCAGGTGTCCGCGAGCAGCCGCGCCGCCTCGACGGCCGCGCCACCCGGAAGACCTGCGGAGACACCGGCAAGAGCGCCGGCGAGATCGACCTGTCCGACATCGTCCGAAGCCCGGTTCGCCGCGCCGGACGCGGCGCCGATCGCCTCCAGGACCACTTCGTAGCCGCCGGCCATCCCGCTTCCTCCCCGTGGAGTGACGCTGTGTGACCGCACTACGACGCAGGAGACGACTACGCGGTTCCCTCGCTGTCCTTGAGAAGTCCGTCGGCGACGTAGCGGGAGACGGTCGCGAGGCGTCGCCCCTGGAGCCGGAGGGCGTCCAGGGCGAGTTCGTCGGGTTCGGCGGATTTACGCGAGACGAACGAGCCGCCGTACGGATTCCCCGCTTCGAGCAGACGCGGATCGGTGTAGCCGAGCGGCAGGACGATGGCGCCCCAGTGATAGAAGATGTTGTTCGTCGCCAGCACGGTCGATTCGAGACCGCCGTGTGCCGTCGACGCGGTGGTGAACGACGTCGCCACCTTGTTCACCAGTCTTCCCTGGGCCCACAGGCCACCGGTGCTGTCCAAAAAGGACTTCAGCTGGGCGGCGGGGCCGCCGAAACGGGTCGGGCTCCCGGCGGCGAAACCGTCGGCCCACGCCAGGTCGTCCAGCGTCGCCAGGTCGTGGTGCGGGCCCGCGTCCGCCCAGGCCTGCCAGCGCGGATTGCTCGCCACGGCACCGGGCGGCGCCGTTTCCGGAACCGTACGGACGCGGACCTCCGCTTCGGCCTCGCGGGCGCCGTCGGCCAGTGCCGACGCCAGTTTCGCGGTGTTTCCGGTCGCGCTGTAGTAGACGACGAGGATGCGGGTGCTCACGTCCGCCGACCTTAGGCGAGTGTGAGTGCCCGTCTCAGGATCCGGAAATCAGTACTTCTTCCAGGGGCTGACGGTGTCGGTCGGCCGTGTCGGGTCGTGGAACCGCGGCTTGTCCAGTTCGCCGTGGCGCAACGGCACCATGCCGTCCGTGATCGCCTGCATGATCTTGGCGTGCGCGCGGACGCCGGCACCCGGCCGCGCCGGTTCGACGTCCGAGAGGTCCACCGGATCGCCGAAGTGCACCTGGAACCGGGGTCGGCGCATCGGCGCGCTCAGCCCGGACTTCGCGAGCGGCACCAGGTCGGCGGGGCCGTTGACGGTCTCCGTCCCCCAATAGACGGCTTCGTGCGCGCCCCATTGGCTGATCGGGATCACCGGCACCCCGGCGGCCAGTGCGAGCCGCGCGGCGCCGGTCTTGCCGCGTTCGGGCCACAGGCCGGGATCGTGGCTGATCCGGCCCTCGGGGTAGACGATCAGCGGGTCGCGGGTGGTGCGCAGTGCCTCGGTCGCCTCGGCGAACTGGCCGATGGCCGTCGACGACTCCTTGCGGTCGACCCGCAGATGGCCGCTGACCCGCAGCGCCGGGCCGATGACCGGGGCGTCGAGGATGCCACCCGCCAGCATGAACCGCGGGTTGATGCCGATCCGCTTGCAGGCCGCCATCAGCACTAACGCGTCGAAGACGCCGATGTGGTTGGCGGTCATGAGCAGCGGTTTCCGGCGAAGCTCCGCCGGGACACGGCCGGTCACGGTGAGTTTGCCGACGAAGTTGACCAGCCCCCGGTCGATGTTCAGCATCGTGCGCCAGAGTGCCGGGGCGCGGCGAGCCGAATTCTCATCCTGATGCAGCGCGAACATGGGGCAGAGCATGTCATGACCCTCGTTTCACCCGGATGGCCGCTCAAGCTGTGACCTGAGACGAATGTTCCGCGTGTGCTCCGAGTGGCACCCGGGGCTGGAGGGTCGGTGCGGCTACCGTGGAGGCATGGCTAGCGGGTCGACGACCAGGAAGCGGAGTACAGCGCGAAGCGGCGGCAGCAAAGGGCCGGCGCGGAAGCCACGTACCCCGGCCAAGCCCAGGTCGACGGCTACGAGGAAGCCCGCTCCACGGCGCCCGGCGCCCCGGAAGAAGTCCTCCGGCACCTTCGCCAAGGGTGTGCGCGGGACCTGGAACCTGCTCGCGAAGGGCCTCGGCACCCTCGCGAGGACGGTCGGCCGCAGTCGTGAACTCGAACCCGCACACCGCCGTGACGGTCTCGCGCTCGGCCTGATCGCGCTGGCGCTGGTCATCGCGTTCGGCGTCTGGTGGCGGGCCGCGGGCCCCATCGGCGGCTGGGTGGAGGTCGGCGCCCGCTCGTTGCTGGGAGCGGGGGCGGTGACGTTGCCGCTGGTCCTGATCGTGTCCGCGGTCGCGCTGATGCGCTCCGAACCGGTGCCGGAGGCCCGGCCGCGGATGGTCATCGGCACCATCCTGGTCATCCTGTCGGTCCTCGGCCTGCTGCACATCTTCACCGCGTTGCCCGAGACCAACGACGGGCGGATGTACGCCGGTGGGGTGATCGGCGCGTTCTCCGGCGGCCTGCTGACCATGGGGGTCACCACCTGGGTCGCGGTACCGCTGCTGGTGCTGGCGCTGCTGTTCGGCACGCTCGTGTTCACCGGGACCCCGGTCCGCGAGATCCCGCATCGGCTGCGCAACTGGGGCCTCGACCCCGAGGAGATCGAAGAGGCCGAGGCCGAGCGCAAGGCCATCCACGACGAACGCGACGCCGTCACCGAGGCAGACCCGAAGGCCGCGCGCCTGCGGAAGCCGTCGCGGCGCCGCCAGGGGACCGGCGACAACGCGGGCGAGCAACTCGACATCGAAGCCGCGCTGGCAGAGCCGCCGACACCGCTTCGCCCGCCGAAGCCGGCGGCCAAACCCGCCGAGGTCCCGGAGAAGAAGCCGAAGAAGGCCGAGCAGCCGCTGGCGGTCACCAGGACGGTCGAGGGCGACTACAAGCTACCGTCGCCCGATCTGCTGAAGCTCGGCGACGCGCCGAAGTCCCGCAGCAAGGCCAACGACGCCATGATCGAGGCGATCACCGGCGTACTGGACCAGTTCAACGTCGACGCGCAGGTCACCGGGTTCACCCGGGGCCCGACGGTCACCCGGTACGAGGTCGAACTCGGCCCCGGCGTGAAGGTCGAGAAGATCACCGCGCTGACCAAGAACATCGCCTACGCGGTGGCCACCGACAACGTCCGGCTGCTGGCGCCGATCCCCGGCAAATCCGCGGTCGGCATCGAGGTGCCGAACTCCGACCGCGAAATGGTGCGTCTCGGGGACGTGCTGCGCGCGCCGTCGACGGTCAAGGACAACCACCCGATGGTCATCGGGCTCGGCAAGGACATCGAGGGCCATTTCGTCACCGCGAACCTGACGAAGATGCCGCACCTGCTGGTCGCGGGGTCCACCGGTTCCGGTAAGTCGAGCTTCGTGAACTCGATGCTGGTGTCGCTGCTCGCGCGGTCGACGCCGGACGAGTGCCGGATGATCCTGATCGACCCGAAGATGGTCGAGCTGACCCCGTACGAGGGAATCCCGCATCTGATCACGCCCATCATCACCCAGCCGAAGAAGGCCGCCGCGGCACTGGCCTGGCTGGTGGAGGAGATGGAGCAGCGGTACCAGGACATGCAGGTCAACAAGGTCCGGCATATCGACGACTACAACAAGAAGGTGCGCTCGGGCGAGATCACCGCGCCGCCCGGCAGCGAGCGCGTCTACGAGCCGTACCCGTACATCATGGCGATCGTCGACGAGCTCGCCGACCTGATGATGACCGCCCCGCGTGACGTCGAGGACGCGATCGTCCGGATCACCCAGAAGGCGCGTGCCGCCGGTATCCACCTGGTCCTGGCGACGCAGCGGCCGTCGGTCGACGTCGTGACCGGCCTGATCAAGACCAACGTGCCTTCGCGGCTGGCGTTCGCGACGTCGTCGCTCACCGACTCGCGGGTCATCCTCGACCAGCCGGGCGCGGAGAAGCTCATCGGTATGGGTGACGCGCTGTACCTGCCGATGGGCGCCGGGAAACCCGTCCGTATCCAGGGCGCTTTCGTCGGCGACGAAGAGATCGCCGCGGTGGTCAACTTCGCCAAGGAGCAGGCGCAGCCGGACTACCAGGACGGCGTCACCGCGGCGAAGGCGGGCGAGAAGAAGGAGATCGACTCCGACATCGGCGACGACCTCGACGTCCTGCTGCAGGCCGCCGAGCTGATCGTCACCTCGCAGTTCGGCTCGACGTCGATGCTGCAGCGGAAGCTGCGGGTCGGGTTCGCCAAGGCAGGCCGCCTGATGGACCTGCTGGAAAGCCGCGGTGTCGTCGGGCCGTCCGAGGGTTCGAAGGCCCGCGACGTGCTGATCAAGCCCGAAGAGCTGGAATCGGTGCTGTTCATGATCCGCGGCGGCGGGGACGCTGACGGCGGGGAACTGTCCGACGAGGACTGACGCTGTCGAGCATCAGGGCGACGGTGAAGTCGAAGCGGTCGTGCACGGTGCCTGAAGTCAGCTCGGCCGCGTGGTCCCGGGTGTGCGGGAAGCGGTCGGCGGGCAGGGAACCGAACCGGTCGACGAGTTCTTCGCGGCCGAGGACCCAGGCGTCGTCGTGGTTCCACTGCCGCTGCCGCACGAGTGTTCGGGATGCTGTTCATCCCCTGTTCGACTTCATCCTCGGCGACGCCACCAGCGAAAAGGTCGGCACCGTCTTCTTCACCCGCTCCGGCACGTCGTCCTTCGTCGCCGCCGAAACGGTGTCCGGCGTCTGTCTCCTGAGCTCGCCGCTGGTCCGGCTCCTGCCGAAGCAAGCCGCTCGGTGACCGATGCAACGGACCGGGGGCTTCGTTCCGTCCAGAGGTCGTGGACACCAAGAAGCTGCTCGTCGTGTTGTGCGCTCTGGTCGGCCTCGCCTGCGGAGCCGGCAGCTCCGCCGCGCGTGAACAACCCGCCGCGGTCCAGCCCGCGCCGGCCCAGCGGCCGTCGAGTCCGCAGCCCGCGGTGGCGCTGGGGGAGACCGTCGTCCTCAAGGCCGGCGACACGGTCGAGGTGGCGTCGAAGGACGTCAGCATCCGGTTCGCCAAGCTGGTGTCCGACTCCCGCTGTGCCGAGGGCATGGTCTGCGTCTGGGAAGGAGAGGCCGTGGTCGAGCTGACCCTGACCGAACCCGGACGCGGTGAGCGGACGACGGTGGAACTGGCCTCCACCGGGCGCGGTGGCAGGCAGTCCGTCGAGTTCGCCGCCTGCCGGGTGGAGCTGGTCGCGGTCAGTCCGGGGGGCGACGAAGTCACTCTGCGGGTCTCGAAAGCCTCTTGAGTCCCCGGCCAGCCCGGACCTCCGGGCAGGGCCTTCACGGACTTACGTTCACCCCGGGGCGGGCCTCCTGCAGAGGCCTCGTGAGCGTCAGAGGTGCGCGGCCAGGAACCGGTCGATCAGCTCACTGATCGGCTCGACATCCTCCTCCAGCGCGAAGTGCCCCGTGTCGAAGAAGTGGACCTCCGCCGAGGGAACGTCGTTCCGGAACGCTTCGGCGCCCGCCGGGACGAAGAACTGGTCGTTGCGGCCCCACACCGCGAGCACCGGCGGTTGAGTTTCCCGAAGCCAGGCCTGGAACTTCGGGTACACAGGCGGGTTGTTCCGGTAGTCCCACAACAGGTCCCGCATTGCCGCCTCCCGGCCGGGACGGTCGAGGAAGTACCGGTCCAGCAGATAGTTCGACGGGTCGATCGTCTCCGGGTCGCGGGCGCCTTCCGTGTACTGCCAACGGATCTGCTCCAGCCCGAGGATCTCCGCGAACCCGCGGCGCGCCTCGGTCTCATCGGTGAGTGAAGCGAAGTCGGGCATCGCCGGGCCGAGTCCTTCGACGTAGGCGTTGCCGTTCTGCGTGATCAGCGCCGTGACCTGGGACGGCCGCGCGACCGCCAGCCGCAGGCCCGCCGGGGCGCCGAAATCGAAGACGTAAAGCGCGTAGCGCCGCAGTTCCAGCGCGTCGACGAAGTCGCCGAGCACCTCGCCGAGCCGGTCGAAGGTGAACGCGAAATCTTCGGGTGTGACGGTCTGCCCGAATCCGGGAAGGTCCGGGGCGACGAGCCGCCATCTCCCGGCGAGACGCCGCATCAGCCGGACGAACTGGTGCGACGACGTCGGGAAGCCGTGCAGCAACAGCAGGACGGGTGCGCCGGGATCGCCCGCCTCGCGATAGAAGACGTCGACGTCGCCGACTCGGACGGTGCGGTGCCGGATGGTCGCCATGAGTGCTCCCTAATGGTTCAAACTACCTGGAACCATTAGTACATGATAGTGTCAAGGCATGCTCGATCTGGACTCGCTTCCCGGCGACGACCTCGCGGTGAACCTCGCCGACACCGTCCTGCTGGCGGTTTCGCCGTCGATCGACCTGCTCGACGACGGCCACGACCGGTTCTGGGCGGCGCAGGCGTCGAGACTGCCCGAAGGCGCGCGGCCCCCTTCGTCCGAGCAGACGAGGAGGCTGCGTTCAGCGGTGCGGGAGGTGTTCGAGGCGGCTGTGGCCGCGAGGGAGCCCGAAGCGTGGGCGGTCGAGCGGGTCAACGCCGCCGCGGCCGCCGTCCCGACCAGCCCGAGGCTCACCCCGCTGGGCGCCGAGACGGCGTGGCACGGCGAGGACGGCGGCGAGATCGCTCTCGCCGCCGTCGCGGTGGCCGCGATCGACCTCGTGTCCGGGCCGCGGGCCGCGCTGCTGAGGCGGTGCGGCGCGCACGACTGCTCGATGCTGTTCGTGGCGGCCAACAGCAGGCGTGTCTGGTGCACGCCGTCGCTGTGCGGCAACCGTGTCCGGGTCGCCCGCCACGCGAAGAAGACCTAGCTACAACTCGAGCAGCATCCGGCTGTTGCCCAGCGTGTTGGGCTTCACGTACGGCAGGTCGAGGAATTCCGCGACTCCCGGGTCGGCCGAGCGCCGCATCTCCTCGTAGACCTCCTGGGTCACCGGCGTCCCGTCGATCTCGACGAAACCGTGCCCGGAGAAGAAATGGGTCTCGAAGGTCAGCACGAACAGCCGCTTCAGCCCGATCTCGCGGGCGAAGTCGATCAGTTGCCCCACCAGCGCGTGCCCGATGCCGCGACCCCGGCTGGTCTTGTCGACCGCGATGGTCCGCAGCTCGCCGATGTCCTCCCACAGCACGTGGAGGGCACCGCAGCCGAGGACGTCGTCACCGTCCTCGACCACCCAGAACTCCTGGACGCTCTCGTAGAGGGTGACGAGCTCCTTCTCCAGCAGCACCGTCCCGGCGTCGGAGTCGACCAGCGCCTTGATCTTGCGGACGTCCGCGATCCGCGCCCGGCGAACGTTCGGGCGGCCGCGAAGGAGCGGTTCGAGGGGGTCTGACAGCACATCCACCATTAAGCCATCCATGAAGCCATGATCGGCCGACGGCCCGCCCGAGCAAGCGATCGCCGACCCCGAGAGCAGGCCAGCTACCCTAAGGCACGTGCCTTCTCCCACCACTGATCCTGTCGCCACCCGTCGCGTATCCTTGCTGACCCTCGGTTGCGCCCGCAACGAGGTCGATTCCGAGGAACTCGCCGGACGGCTGGCGGCGGGCGGCTGGGAGCTCGCCGCCGAGCCCGAGGACTCCGACGTCGTGGTCGTCAACACCTGCGGCTTCGTCGAGTCGGCCAAGAAGGATTCGGTCGACACCCTGCTCGCCGCGTCCGACACCGGCAAGAAGGTCGTCGCCGTCGGCTGCATGGCCGAGCGCTACGGCAACGAGCTGGCCGAGAGCCTGCCCGAGGCCGACGCGGTCCTGGGCTTCGACCACTACGCCGACCTCGCCGAGCGTCTCGACGACGTCGTCGCGGGCCGCAAGGTCGAGTCGCACACGCCGTCCGACCGCCGCAAGCTGCTGCCGATCAGCCCGGTCCAGCGCCCGACGGCCGCCGAGTCGGTCGAGGTGCCCGGGCACGCGCAGCACGGCTGGGGCCCCCGCGTGCTCCGGACCCGGCTCGACACCTCCCCGGTGGCCGCGCTGAAGATCGCCTCCGGCTGCGACCGCCGCTGCTCGTTCTGCGCGATCCCGTCGTTCCGCGGTTCCTTCGTGTCCCGGCAACCGGACGAGATCGTCGCCGAGGCGATGTGGCTCGCGGAGAACGGCGTCAAGGAGGTCTTCCTCGTCTCGGAGAACTCCACCTCCTACGGCAAGGACTTCGGCCGCGACGGCGCCCGCGCGCTGGAACTGCTGGTACCGCGCCTGGCCGGGGTGCCGGGCATCGAACGCGTCCGCGTCTCCTACCTCCAGCCCGCCGAAACGCGCCCCGGCCTGGTCAAGGCCATCGCGACCACGCCGGGCGTCGCCGACTACTTCGACCTGTCCTTCCAGCACTCCAGCGAGACCGTGCTGCGCCGCATGCGCCGCTTCGGCTCCACGGACTCGTTCCTCGCGCTGTGCGAGCAGATCCGCGAGTACTCGCCCGGCGCCGGTATCCGCACCAACGTCATCGTGGGGTTCCCGGGCGAGACCGAGGAGGACGTCGCCGAGCTGGAGCGCTTCCTGACCGGCGCGCGGATGGACGCTGTCGGCGTCTTCGGCTACTCGGACGAGGACGGCACCGAGGCCGAGACCTTCGACGGCAAACTCGACGAGTCCGTGGTGAACGAGCGCGTCTCGCGGATCTCGGCGCTGGTCGAGGAGCTGACCTCGCAGCGGGCCGAAGAGCGCGTCGGCGACTTCGTCGAGGTGCTGATCGAGCAGGTCGAAGAGGGTGAGGACCCGATCGGCCGCGCCGCGCACCAGGCCCCCGAGGTCGACGGCGAATGCGTCCTGATCGAGACGGACGACCTGCCCGCGCTGGCGGTCGGTGATTTCGTGCGCTGCGAGGTCGTCGACTCCGAGGGCGTCGACCTGATCGTGCGACCCGCGCCGCCCGAGGCCGACCGGTGAATGCCGCCCCGAGCGACGCCGGCGCGGATGAGGGCACGGGCGGTGAACCCGCCAAGGTCCCCGAGGCCACCCCGGTCCCCACGCTGAACATCGCGAACCTGCTCACGATGTCGCGGCTGGTGCTGGTGCCGCTGTTCTTCATGGCGCTGTTCGCCGGCGACGGGTCGGACACGTTCTGGCGCGCGATCGCCACCGCGCTCTTCGCGATCGCGTCGTTCACCGACCAGGTCGACGGCTGGGTCGCCCGCAAGTACGGACTGATCACCGACTTCGGCAAGATCGCCGACCCGATCGCGGACAAGGCGCTGATCGGCGCCGCGCTGATCGGGCTGAGCGTGCTCGGCGAACTGGGCTGGTGGGTCACCATCGTCATCGCGATCCGGGAGATCGGCGTGACGCTGCTGCGGTTCTGGGTGATCAGGCACGGCGTCATCCCGGCCAGCCGGGGCGGCAAGGCGAAGACCCTCACGCAGATCGCGGCCATCACCGCGTACCTGCTCCCGCTGCCCGAGGCCGCCGAGCCGATCCGATGGGTGCTGATGGGGCTCGCGCTGGTGCTGACCGTCGTGACCGGGCTCGACTACGTCGTGCGCGCGGTCCGGCTGCGCGCCGCGGGACGGCGGGCGGCGGGCACGTGACCATCACGGAAGGTGAGACGTTGATCACTCACCTGATAGAGCGAGGGGAGACGGTCGCGACCGCCGAGTCGCTCACCGCCGGATTGGTCTGCGCGACGCTGACCGACGCCCCCGGATCGAGTGCCGCCGTCCGCGGCGGCCTGATCGTTTACGCCACCGACCTGAAGGCCTCGCTCGCCGGTGTCGACGAAGACCTCCTCGCCACCCACGGCGCCGTCCATCCCGAGGTCGCGGCCCAATTGGCGACCGGCGCGCGGGACCGCTGTGGTGCCACCTGGGGCCTCGGCCTGACCGGTGTCGCGGGCCCGGCCGGGCAGGACGGCGTCGCCCCCGGCACCGTCCATGTCGGTCTCGCCGGGCCGGGTGTGCTCACCGTCCGCACGCTGCGCTTGAGCGGTGATCGAGCCTCGGTCAGGGCGGGCGCCGTCCGTGGCGCGTTCGCCCTGCTGGGGGAACATCTCGGATGATCGCCGCGTTCGCCCTTGGCGTATTGCGGTGTCAACACCTGCGCCCGGGGCACCGCACTGGGTAACGTAGGGGACAGTCAGTCCTGGAAGGGAGGCGCGTGATGACCGTGCTGTTGCGCGAGGCGATCGGCGACCGGCTCCGACACGCCCGCACGAACCAGCGTCGAACCCTGCGGGACATCTCCCGCGCCGCCAGGGTGAGCCTCGGTTACCTTTCCGAGGTCGAGCGCGGGCAGAAGGAGGCGTCCAGCGAGCTGCTGGCGTCCATTTGCGAGGCCCTGGACCTTCCGCTGGGCGAACTCCTGCACAAGGTCGCCGCCGACGTCTCGGCGATCGACAACGTCGAGGTCGCCCCGGTGGATGAGAAGGTCGAAGCGGGCAAGCGCCGTGCCCCGGAGCGCAAGAGCGCCGAGGCGGGCGGGCTCGAAGGGGGACGCCTGGTGTCCGAGCTGATCGGCAACGACCTGGCCGACCTGCGGATCTCGCCGCCACCGCGGATGAGTCCCACCCTGCGGACGACGATCTCCGCACCGAAGATGGTCGCCGCCTAGCAGCTGTTACAGGAGAGGCCCCAGGCATCGCGCCTGGGGCCTCTCGTGTTGGGCGGGTACCGGCCCGGCGGTGGTGACGACCACCGACTGCTCCTGCGTGAACGATCCCTCGCTGCCCGACGCGAGGGTGCGCGTCGACGACGGCCTCGTCACCGGGCTCTACGCCGTGCGCAACCCCGAGAAGCTCTCACGGATGGAGCAGGCGACCTCGTTGCGCCGCTGACTCACCGCCCGTCTTCACCCTGGGTCACCGGCCGGGGAACCCGAAGTCGCGGACATCACAGTCAGGGGGATCCCTGAATTCCGTCGGGGTCGCCTGGAACGCGGGACGCCGACCTGACACGATGGAACTCAACGCCGGGGTCGGGACGTTGCAACATCACAGAGGGGACGCCCCACCTCGAGGTAACAGCCCGTGGGATGCGAGAAGGCAGGCGGAGGAGATGGCCAACCCGTTCGTGAAGTTCTGGAAGTACATGATGGCGGCGTTCTCGTCGAAGATCGACGAGCACGCCGACCCGAAGGTACAGATCCAGCAGGCCATCGAGGAGGCGCAGCGCAACCACCAGGCGCTGACCCAGCAGGCCGCCTCGGTGATCGGAAACCAGCGTCAGCTGGAGATGAAGCTGAACCGCCAGCTCGGCGACGTGGAGAAGCTGCAGGCTTCGACCCGCCAGGCGCTGGTGCTCGCCGACGAGGCGCGTGCCAAGGGCGACGAGCAGAAGGCGACCGAGTTCGAGAACGCGGCGGAGAGCTTCGCCGCGCAACTCGTCACCGCCGAGCAGAGCATCGAGGACCTGAAGACCCTGCACGACCAGTCGCTTCAGGCTGCGGAGCAGGCGAAGAAGGCCGTCGAGCGCAACGCGACCATGCTGCAGCAGAAGCTGGCCGAGCGCACCAAGCTGCTCTCTCAGCTGGAGCAGGCGAAGATGCAGGAGCAGGTCTCCGCTTCGCTCAACCAGATGAGCCAGCTTGCCGCGCCGGGCAACACCCCGTCACTGGAAGACGTTCGCGACAAGATCGAGAAGCGCTACACCACCGCGCTCGGCTCGGCCGAACTCGCACAGAACTCCGTACAGGGCCGGATGATGGAAGTCCAGGCTTCGACGACGCAGCTCGCGGGACACTCGCGCTTGGAGCAGATCCGCGCTTCCATGAAGGGTGACTCCGTCGCGCAGGTGACCGACGGCAAGACCGCCGCCGCCGCGCCGAAGGCGTCCAGCGGTGCGGACATCCAGCGGGAGATCCAGGCACGGGTTCAGGCCGAACAGGGCAAGAACCCCGCCTGACACACCACCTAGAGCCGGTCCCGCGTCCCCTGCGGGTGCGGGACCGGTCTCACCGAACTGAGGGGCGAGGGCAATGGGCCAGGGCAGGCGCAAGGACTTCGGGGAGTTCACCGCCAAGCTTGAGAAGCACATCGAAAAGCTGCCCGATTACGCCCAGAAGGCGCAGGAAAAGCTCCAGCGCTACATCCCGCCCTCCGAGCAGGGCTCCCGGCCCGCCACCCCGGCCGCGCCCCGGCCCACCCGGCCGCGGCCCCAGATGCCGCAGATGCCTGCCATGCCGAAGATCTCGCAGCAGCTGACCGCGATGACCACGGGCCAGATCCCGGTGGTGACCGAGGCGAAGGCCAAGTGGGCCCGCTGGAACGAGCCCGCCGCGAAGCTGGAGCGCCGCAAGCGCCGGACGTCCCGCGCGCTGACGTTCTGGATCCTCCTCACCGTCCTTTGCGGACTGTTCGCCGTGGTCGCGGGTACCGGACTGCTGAAGGACGGCCAGGCCGACATCTTCCAGGCCATCGCCGCCAGCGCGTTCACGATCATCTTCGGCACCTTCGGCGTCCGTTCGGGCCTTCGGCTGCGGACGCTCAACCGGACCGTGCTGCCGTCCGCGCCCGCCGCCCCGCCGCCGCTGCCTTCGGCGCGGTCCGTCGCGCGGGCGCCGATGGAGCGTCTCGTCGAGAGCGAGGCTTCGCTGGGGGAGCTGCTTCACCAGCTCTCGCAGCCGACGTCGCTCGGCACCATGCCGGTGTCGGAGATCGCCGTCGCGGACGCCCGGGCCACCGCCACGGAAGCCGCACAGGCCCTCCGCGGGCTGGCCGGCCGGATCCAGGCCATCGAACGCGGTCGTGACTCCGCTCCCCAACGGGAAAAGGGCGCGCTCGACGCCGCCATCACGCAGCTGCGCGAACAGCTCGACGACGGTGTCGACGGCTACGGCGGTCTCGTCGCGGCCGCCGGGCACACCGTCGCCGCGAGTTCGGACGGCATGACGTCGTCCAAGGAATCGCTGTCCGACGCGACCGACAAGCTCGCCGGACTGGCCATGGCGCTGCGCGAGCTGTCCTGAGCAGGCGCTTTCCTGGACCATCGTCCCATTCGTCGGCGCTAATGTCTCCTTGCGTAACGTATTGCTCACTGTGTGGTACCGAAACGTTCGCGTAACCCGAAACCGCTGGTGACGGCAACTCGCGATGCCTAACGTTTGGGTCATGCACGCAGTGCTCCTCCCAGCTCGGGCCTGAACCCAGCCCGCGTGAGCCGGCGTCCCAGGGTGGCGGACCGGACACAGTGGATCTCGCGCAGTGGTCTTTCTCGTCCCCACCGAGGAAAGGACGCCCAGTGACGACGCTCCCCCCGGAACCAGAGCCGATCCCTGCCCCGCCTCCCAGCTCCTCCCAGCGCGTCAAAGCGGCCTACGACCGGATCGCCGAGGTCGACCGGCCCGACGTCTGGATCACCCTCCGAGCGCTGGAAGACGTCCTCGTCGACGCGAAAGCCGTCGATGAACGCCTCCGCGCCGGAACGGACCTCCCGCTCGCCGGAACCCTGCTGGCGGTCGCCGACGTCCTCGACGTCGCCGGTCTGCCCACGGCGGGGGAGGACGTCTGCTGCGCCGACGCCCCCGCGGTGTCCCGGCTGGCCGCCGCAGGCGCGGTGGTGATCGGCAAGACCAACTGCGACCGGTACGGCAGCGATCTCGAGAACACCCACAGCCCGTACGGCGCGGTGAGTGCCGCGCTCAACACCGCCAAGGTGTCCGGCAGCGCGAGCAGCGGGGCGGCCGTTGCCGTCGCGCTGGGCCTCGTCGACCTGGCCGTCGGCACGGACACGGCGGGCGCGGGCCGCGTCCCGGCCTCGCTCAACGGGATCGTCGGGATGAAGCCGACGCTGGGTCTCGTGCCGAAGACGGGGGCCGCCCCGTGCGGCGGCGTCGCCCTGTTCGCCCGCAGCCTGACGCTGGGCCAGCGGGCTCTGGGGCTGATGACCGGACCCGACGGGATCGACCCGCTCGCGCGTGACTGGCCTCCCGACGTCCGGCTCGCCGCCGGGGACCGGCCGCGGGTCGCGGTCCCGGGTTCCGGCACGCTCACCGCGCTTTCGCTGCCTTCCCGCGCCGCCTTCCTCGGTGCGGTGTCGGCGCTGCGCGCGTCGGGTGCCGTCGTGGAGACGGTGGAGGTGTCCGCGCTGCTGACGCTGGGTGATCTGATCCACGACGACGACTTCACCGCCGACAGGCAGCGGGTCGCCGAAGCCGGGATGCTCGCACGGCGCCTGCTGTCCGATTACGACGCCCTCGTCCTGCCGACCGTCACCGACCATCCGGAGCTGGCCGAGGCGCTGTCCGATCCGGACGGTGTCAGCAGGCGGCTGGAGATGTTCACGGCGTTCGTCACTCTGCTGGACCTCGCGGCGATCACGGTGCCGTCGTCGCCGTCGGACCTCGGGCCGTACGGGATTTCGGTGGTGGTGCGGCCGTTCGACGACCAGGTCGCCATCGACCTCGCCGCCGTGCTCACCGACGAGCAGGCCGACTTCCCTTATCCCGCCCCGGGCGCGGATCTCGTGGTGTTCGGTGCGCATCTGCGCGGGCAGCCGTTGAACGAGCATTTGGTCACCGCCGGGGCCCGGTTCATCGGGCAGGTCCGGACGGCCGAGGGCTACCGGATGCTGTTGCTGCCGACGGAACTGCCGCAGCCGGGTGTGGTGCCGGTGAACGCCACGGGCGAGCACACCATGCTCTCGGGTGAACGCTGGCGACTCTCACCGGCCGCCCTGGGCGCGTTCGCCGCCACGTTGCCCGCCCCGTTCGTCCTGGGGCGGATCCGGCTGGACGACGGGGCGACGCCGCTGGCCGTCCTCGGTGACCAAACGGCCACGGCGACGGCACCCGAGCTGGCGCGGTATCAGTGCTGGCGCGCTTACCTGAGGTTCGTCAGTACGGCCGGGCCGCGAGACCTCGGGCGACCCGCTTGACCAGACCGGGACCGTGCAGGGCGAAACCGGAGTAGAGCTGGACGAGACCGGCGCCGGCGTCGAGCATCCGTGCGGCGGCCCCGGCGTCGAAGATCCCGCCGACGCCGATGATCGGCAGCTTGCCGCCGGTCTCGTCGTGCACGAACCGCACCACCTCGACCGACCGCGCGGTCAGCGGGCGGCCGGAAAGCCCGCCCGCCTGCTCGCCGATGACGGCTTCGGCCGGCGCGATCCCTTCACGGGACAGGGTCGTGTTGGTCGCGATCAGCCCCGCGACGCCGTGTTCGAGGCAGACCTCCAGCAGTTCCGTGAGGGCTTCGTCGGTGAGGTCGGGGGCGACCTTCACCAGCACCGGCGTGGGCTGGGCGTCACCCGCGAGGTCGACGGAGGTCTTCCGGAGCTCGGCGAGCAGGCCGGCCAGCGCGGCCTTGTCCTGCAGCGCCCGCAGCCCGGGCGTGTTCGGCGAACTGACGTTGATCGCGAAGTAGTCGGCGTAGGGGTACAGCGCCCGCAACGAGAACCGGTAATCCTCCACAGCCTCGTCCAGCGGCGTCACCTTGGACTTGCCGATGCTGACGCCGAGCGGCACCGACGGTTTCCCGCCCGCGGCGAGCCGTGCGGCGAGACCTTCGGCGCCGTCGTTGTTGAAACCCATCCGGTTGATCACCGCGTCGGTCTCGGCGAGTGTGAACAACCGCGGCTTGTCGTTACCCGGCTGGGGATGCCGGGTGACCGTGCCGACCTCGACGAAGCCGAAACCGAGCGCGGGCCAGGCGTGCAGCGCGCGCCCGTTCTTGTCCATCCCGGCGGCGAGGCCGACCCGGTTCGGGAAGCGGAGACCGAGGAAGGTGACCGGATCGTCCGTCCGGTAGACGCGACCGAGCGCGCCGAGCGCGGGGGAGACCCGGCTCAGCTTCGCGAGCGAGAGGAGGGTGCGTTCGTGCACCGTTTCGGGGTCGCCACCGGAGACCCGGTACAGCGCGGGACGGACGATCTTGTCGAAGAACACACGCCCATCATGCCTGGTGGCCGCTAGCGGCTCGCCTTCCACTCGTCTTCGAGCATCGCGAAGACGAGTTCGTCACACCACTCGCCCTTGACGATCTCGTTCTCCCGCAGATGCGCCTCCTTGCGCATGCCGAGGCGTTCCATCAGCGTGGCCGACGCGGTGTTGCGGCCGTCGCAGCGGCCGATGATCCGGTGCAGGCCCAGGTCTTCGAAGCCGAGCCGCAGCAGTTCGACGGCGGCCTCCCCGGCCAGCCCCTTGCCGTGGTGATCGGGATGGAACACGAAACCGATCTCACCCTGGCGGTGTTCGCTGCTGAGGTATTCGAGGTTCAGGTCGCCGATCAGCTGCCCGGTCCCGGTCAGCTCCACGGCGATGGCCAGGAACTGGCCTTCCTGGGAGAGGGTGTTGCTGTGCACCCGTTTCGCGAGCGCGGCGGCGGATTCGGCCCGGCTGCGCGGGCTCCAGTACAGATATCGGGCGACGTCGTCGCGGGACTGGAAGGAGTTGAGTTCGTCGAGATCGGCCGAGGTGAAGGCACGAAGGGTAAGACGCGGGGTGGTGATCGGGAAGTCGGGCCTCAACATGGCGTCAGGCTATCCAGTCGACGAGGTTCCTGGCAGCGGAACAGCGGTGGATGGTTCTCCGGCTCGCCGGGCGGTCCCTTCGGCCTCGCAAAGGGAGGAACGGCCCGGGGAATAGGGGAACCCCGAGGTGACTCCCGGACGCCGGTGAAGGCGTCCGGGCCCGAGCCGGACCGGTGCTCGGGAACCTCGGGGGCCCGGTGACTGCCTGGTATTCGCTATCAGGCATCACGCGAAGCAGGCGACGACGAGCCGAAGGTGGCTCCAACTTGCGTTGTATCGCTGCTGTCGAGTCCTACGCGTGCCGTCCGCTAGCGGACAGTCACCTCACGAGTCCTGTTGCTATACAACTTTGGACCACCTCCTCTCTCGTGTACCGCCACGCTAGGCGAGGGGTTCGGGGTCCTGCAACAAGATTTCTTCGATCTCCGTCCGCAGGACGGTTTTGTCCGCCGAGGGCAGAAAAGACGCTTCGACGGCGTTCTTCGCGAACCGGCCGATTTCGGTCGCGTTCAGGCCCAGTGTCTCGGCGACGGCCACGTACTCGCCGTCGAGGGTGGCACCGAACATCGGCGGGTCGTCGGTGTTGAGCGTCACCACCACGCCGTGGTCGAGCAGCCGCCGCACCGGATGTGCCGCGATCGACGGGACCTGGCCCGTCCGCACATTCGAGGTCGGGCAGACCTCCAGCGGGATCCTGTGCGCGGCAAGGTGTTCCAATAACGCCGGATCCGTGTGCGCGCCGACACCGTGGCCGATCCGTTCGGCGCCGAGGTCGTGCACCGCCGACCAGACGGTGGCGGGTCCGGTGGTCTCGCCCGCGTGCGGGACGCTGTGCAGCCCGGCCTCGCGGGCCGCCGTGAAGAACGGCGCGAACTGTGCGCGGCCGACACCGACCTCCGGTCCGCCGAGCCCGAACGACACCAGCCCCTCCGGGCGTTCGCGGAGCGCGAACACGACCGTTTCCCGGCCCGCGACGAGTCCCTTCTCCCCGGGAATGTCGAAGCACCAGGCCAACTCCACACCGTGCTCGGCCCGGGCCGCCGCCCGGCCGGTGGCGAGTCCGGTGAGGAGATCGTCGGGCGGCATCCCGTCGAGGACGTGGTTGTACGGCGTCACGGTCACTTCGGCGTAGCGCGCGTTCTGTGCCGCGAGGTCGGCGGCCAGGCCGGTGACGAGGGTGTGGACGTCGCGGGCGTCGCGTACCAGGGACGTCACCGCCAGGTAGTTGCGGAGGAAATGCGGGAAATCGCGGAAGGCGAAGAACTCGGCGAGTGCTTCGGGCTCGGTCGGCACGCCCGTGGCGGGACGGCGGCGGGCCAGTTCCAGCACCGTGGGCAGGCTCGCCGAACCGACGAGGTGGACGTGGAGTTCGACCTTGGGCAGGGCGTGCACGAACGCGCGCAGCGCCTCGTCCGTGAGGATTCCGGGCATGACAAAGCTCCCTGGGAAAGAAGTGAAGGGTGACGTGTGTGAGGAGCGGGCGGCTCAGGGAGCGAGGTCGCCGCGTTCGGTGTCGGCCCCGTAGAGGGGGAGCTTGAAGGACGTCACGAGGCCAGCTTAACCGCCGGGAGCGGGACCGGACTGGCATCTCGGGCAGAACCAGGTGGGTCTTGCCTGATGCCCGCGGCCCTGCGGGGCCACCCGAAGCCGCCCGCCGCAGCGGAAACAGCCTTGTTTGGTTCTTTCGTAGGCCCAGTGCTCGCGGCCGCGGCGGAGCTCCCCGGTGGTCGTCTGCGAGGTACGCCAGGCGTTGGCCTTCAACAGCTTGCGTCCGAGCGCGACGACCTTGGCGGGGTCCACTTCGGTCACCGGCGTCCACGGGGTGACGCCGAGCAGGAAGCACATCTCGACCTTGTACATGTTGCCGATGCCCGCCATGATCCGCTGATCCAGCAGCGCGTCGCCCAGTTCGCGAGCGGGATCCGCGAGCAGTGCGGCGGCCGCCCGTGCCGCGTGTTCGTCCGTCCAGTGTGGATCCAGCAGATCCGGGCCGAGGTGGCCGACCAGCCGGTCTTCCTCGCCGGTGGGGACGAGTTCGAGGTCGTGCACGCGGAAACCGATCGCCTGCACGTCCTCGGTCGCCAGGATGACCCGCGCGTGATGCGCCGGCCTGCGCCAGCGCGCGCCTGCCGGGACGACGTCCCACTTGCCGTCCATCCGCAGATGGCTGTGCAGGGTGAGGTCGCCGGAGAAGCGGGTGAGCAGATGTTTGCCGACCGTCCCGACGCCGAGCACCTCACGCCCGGCGACGTCGGCCGTGGCTAACTGGGGAACCCGGAACTCGCCGCGCAGCAGTGTCTTGCCCGCCAGCGCCTTGTCGAGGACCTTGCCGGCGAGGAAGACGGTGTCGCCTTCGGGCATCGCGTCAGCCCGTGCCGGTGTCGCTCAGCTTGGCGGGTTCCTCGGTGTTTTCCGGGGTCTCCGGGGGGTCTTCGTCGCCGCGGACACGGTGGCGCCCGGCCCGGCCCGACCGGAGGACCTTCGCCAGGATCATGTTGAAGGTGAGCGCGATCTCCTGTGCGCCGGGCGAGTGCCACTCGTGGATCGGGCTGCACGCGCCCTGCGCCTGCTGCACCGCCAGCCGGTCCGGGATCGCGGTCGGCATCACCAGCGGGCCGAAGTTCTCCCGCAGCTCCGCGACGCGGAACTGGTGCTCGTAGGAGCGGACACGCAGCTTGTTGACCACGACGCCGATCGGCCGCAGCCCCGGGTTCTGCTCCTCGCGGATCTTCTCGATGGCTTCGAGCGCGCGACGGGCGCCGGAAACGGCGTACATCGTCGGCTCGGTGACGATCAGCGCGCTGTCCGCGGCCACCAGCGCCGACCGGGTCAGCCTGCCGAGTGACGGCGGGCAGTCGAGGATCACCAGTTCATAGGGCTCTTCACGCAGCGGGTTGGTGTGCAGTTCGTCGAGCGCGCGGGAGAGGTTCTCCAGCCGCCGGTTGTCGGCGTCGGGCTCGTTGAGCATCTCCAGCTCTTCGGCGCCGACGAGGACGTCGATCTGGTCGCTCCACACACTGGGCGCGATCGCCCGTTCGAGTACCGAGCGCACCGGCGTCTCCAGCACGTCGGCGAGCGTGCGGTCGGTGAAGGGCGGGTCCAGCGAGGTGGTGGCGTTGCCTTGCGGGTCGAGGTCGGCCACCAGGGTCCGGGCGCCCCTGCGGAGGGCCGCGGACGCGACACCGAGGGCGACCGTCGTTTTACCGACGCCACCCTTCAGGCTGAGAACAGCGACCGTGTGCACTCGGCACAGCCTACGGGCCCTCGGCGGGGTGGCTGCCCGGCAAGGTGTCGAACACCGCATCGGACTACACCCGCCGGTCGCTGAAGAGCGGGCATTACCCTGTGCGTTTATGAAGACGGACACCGTGGCCACGCGGGGATCGGGGGCGGTCCGCCGGGTTCTCGAAGCAGAACTCCGGGCCGCCCGGGCGCGAGGCGCACAACAGCCCGACGTCGTCGACGTCGGCGGCGGGAGCGGCGGCTGGGCGGTGCCCCTGGCATCGGCGGGCTGCCTGGTGACCGTCGTGGAACCGAATCCCAACGCACTGGCGACCCTGCGCCGCCGCGCCGAGGAGGAGGGCGTCTCCAGCCTCATCACGGTGATCGCCGACGACTCCGACGCGCTCGGCGACCACGTCGCGGCGGGCTCGGCCGACCTGGTGCTCGCGCACGGCCTGCTCGAAGTCGTCGACGATCCGGCTGCGGTGCTCGCCGCGCTGGCCGCGGCGGTCAAACCCGGTGGCGCGGTCTCGGTGCTGGTGGCGAACCGCCACGCGGCGATCCTGCAACGCGCGCTGGCCGGACGGCTCGGCGAGGCGCGGGAACTGCTCGCGGCCGAGAGCGGCGTGCTGGGCGGTGGCCGGGAGACCGTGCTGCGCCGGTTCGACGCCGAGGGCCTGCGCGCACAGCTGACCGCGGTGGGGCTCGAAGTGGTCTCGTTGCAGGGCGACGGCGTCGTGGCGGACTTCGTGCCCGGTGGGGTGCGGGAAGAGGACCTGGCCGAGTTCGAGCTGGCGGCGTCGTCGGTTTCGCCGCTGCGGGACATCTCCAGCAGGCTGCACGTCCTGGCGCGCCGACCGGCCTGAGCCGGAATTGTCGGGGGGAGCGGCTAGCGTCAGGCCGTGGGGAGAAATGCCGAGCTGCCCGGCGGGATGTCCCGCTACCGCGTGACGACCGGGGCCACCACCTGGCCCGACGACACCGGCTGCGGGATGCTGCACGTCGACATGGACGCCTTCTTCGTGTCCTGTGAGCTGCGCACACGTCCGGAGCTGGCAGGCGAACCGGTGGTCGTCTCCGGCGGCGGCCCGAGGTCGGTGGTGGCGGCCGCCAGCTATCCGGCACGGAAGTTCGGCGTCCGGTCGGCCATGCCGTTCTCGACCGCCAAACGGCTCTGCCCGCAGTTGATCTGCATCACCCCGACACCGGGTCTCTACGGCGAGGTGTCCCAGGGCGTCATGGCGGTCTTCCGGGAGCTGACACCGCTGGTGGAGCCCCTGAGTCTCGACGAGGCCTTCCTCGACGTCAGCGGGGCGCTGAAGCGGCTGGGCTCCACGCCCGCGCGGGTCGGCGCCCTCATCCGGGAGCGGGTGGCCGCCGAGCACGGGATCAACTGTTCCGTCGGCGTCGCGAAGGTCAAGTTCGTCGCGAAGCTGGCGTCCGGGATGGCGAAACCGGACGGCATGGTCGTCGTCCCGGCGGCCGAGATCCTCGCGTTCCTGCGTCCGTTGCCGGTGTCGGCGCTGTGGGGCGTCGGCAAGCGCACCGAGGAACACCTGCGGCAGCAGGGTCTCGACACGGTCGCCGACGTCGCCGCCGCGCCGTTGCCCCGGCTGCGGCGTTCACTGGGGCGGGCGCTGGGGGAGCATCTGTGGGCACTCGCGAACGGGTACGACGAGCGCGAGGTCGTCCCGGAGTCCCCGGACAAGTCGATCGGCGCCGAAGTGACCTTCGACGTCGATCTCCACGATCGCGCGGCACTCGGGTTGGAACTGCTGCGGCTTTCGGAACGGGTCGCCGCCACGCTGCGCCGCCGGGGGCTGCGGGGGCGGACGGTGTCGATCAAGGTCCGGTTCGCCGATTTCAAGACCATCACCCGCGCCAGGACTACCGCCGTCGGGGTGGATGTGGCCCGGGACATCCATCGCACGGCCGTCGAGCTCCTCACCGAGCACGCGCCGAGGGGCGCAGTCCGCCTGATCGGCGTAAGGGTCGAGGGGCTCGACACGGAGAGTGATGGAGAACAGCTACTTTTCGACTCGTCCGAACCCCGATGGCGGGATGCGGAAGTCGCCGCCGACGTCGCGAGGTCGAAGTTCGGCGCGGCCGCCGTGCGGCCCGCGTCACTGTTGACACCCCGTGACCAGTGACTTAGCCCGTCGGACCGTCTTCGAGAGAGCCGAGTCGGGTGGTTTCGGCCAATTCGATCCCTTCCGGATACGGGATCGGGTAGTCGGACGAGCGCGGGGCTCGTATCCTGGACAGAGACACCCCGCCTGGGGTTGTCTGTTGGGTCCATGACGTTGCGCGGCCCGGCGCCCGCGACAGCTGTGCCGGAGGAGGAAAGATGCCACTCTCCGAGCATGAGCAGCGGCTGCTCGATCAGATCGAGCGCGAGCTCTATGCCGAGGACCCCAAGTTCGCATCCACGGTGCGAGGCACCCGGTTGCGCCGACCCGCCCGCCGACGGCGTATCCAGGGTGTAGCCCTGTTCGTGGTGGGCGTAGCACTGCTCGTGCTGGGCGTGGTGGTCAACATCCGGGTCGCCGAGATCCCGGTGATCAGCGTGCTCGGGTTTCTCGTGATGTTCTTCGGAGTCATGTTGGCCGTCACGTCGATTCGGCAAGGAGCCGACGAGGGCGGTAAGAGCGGCGATGGTGGCTCGGGAGCCGGCGGGGGTGGCGGCGGCAAGCCGTCCACGCGCCGGAGCTCGTTCACCCAGCGCATGGAAGAGCGCTTCCGCCAGCGCTTCGAGGAGCAGTAGCTCTCACACACGCGAACATGCCGACGGGGCACTGCCCCGTCGGCATGTTCGCGTTGTCCTGTCCCCAGGTGAACGTTCCGGTGGCCACGACTGCCCGCCGGGCTGTCCGTGAAGGCCTCCTTCCCTACCGTCAGGGTAGGGAAGGAGGCCTTCACGGACAGCGATCCGGACCTATCCGGAGCCTTACTTCTCCCGGCGCCGCAGCGACCTCGGGAACAGCCTGCCCTTCCACGACATGGGCGCGTTCCGCCGCAGGCTCTTGCGCACCTCGTCGAAGGCGGGGCCCAGTTTCTGGTCGTTCGCCGGTTCGTCCGAGTACCAGGACCGCTCCACGACGCCGATGACGGTCCGCAGGCCGGAGCGGCCCTCCTCGTCCAGGCGATGCTTCTCGACGACCTTCCGGCCTGCCACCCGTACCGTGTCGCCGTCGGAGAGCGGCAGGCCGCGGTCCGCGCATTCGTCCATCAGTTCGCGCCAGGCCGCGTCGGCCGCGGCGGGGGAGTGGGACGCGATCTTCTGCAACCGCAGCCGCCGCTTGATCTCGCGGATCGTCGTCGGGGTGCCCAGCCCGCCGAGGACGACCACCAGGACCAGCGCGAACCACCACGACACCCACGCCGCCAGGAACGCGAACGCCGCCACCCACAGGCCGATCGCGATCAGCGGCAGCCAGTTCGCGACGTCCGGCCTGTCCAGCACTCCGTCCGGTGCCGTATCGGGCGAGTCCGAGGAGCGCATCAGCGCCCGGTACCGCAACCGCGTCCGCAGGATCACGACCACGGTCACCGCGGCCGCCAGGCCACCGAGGAGTCCGGCGATGATGGCGGGCCACAGCGGTTCGTCCTGCTGCGGGTCCCCGGTGCCGTCCGCGCCGAGGTCCGCGCCCGGATCCCGCGGGGTGCCGGTCGCGGGGGCGCTCGACACCGGCGCGCTCGGCACTTCCTGGGTGTCGTTGGTCGGGGAGCTGCTGGTGTCGGTCTGCAGGTACGGCGGGACGACCGCGCGGCCGTCGACCAGCGGGGTCGGGTCGAAGCTGACCCAGCCCTTGGTGCCGAAGTAGACCTCGACCCAGGCGTGCGCGTCCTCGGAGCTGATCGAGTTGTAATCGCTCCTCGGCGCACCCGAGGTGAAGCCGATGGCGACCCGTGACGGGATGCCCGCCGACCGCAGCATCACGGCCATCGCGGACGCGAACTGCTCGCAGAACCCGCGTTTGCCGTTGATGACGAAGTCGGCGAGCGCGTCGGAGTCGATGGCGTTGGCGGTCTTCGTGTCGTAGACGAAACCGTTCTGCGCGGTGAAGAACGACCAGATCGCCTGGGCCTTGTCGAAGTTGTTGGTCTCGTTCTGCGTCAGCTGCTGTGCCTTCGCGGCCACCCGCGGGTCGACGCGGTCGACCTGGAGGAACTGCGGCGGCACGTCGGCCAGCTGGGGATCGTCGAGCCGGAGTTCTTCCTTCGACGGTTCCTTGAGCGACGCGGTTTCGACGTAGGGGGGCGCGTTCTGCTTGGTGGTGGTGAACACCGCGCCGCCGACGGGGTCGTACAGCCAGTTGTCGGCGAGCCCGTTGAGCGTCCTCGGCGCGCCGTAGACCGGCAGCCAGTTGTCGACCCAGTTCGTCGGCTCGATCCGGATTTCGCGTGAGTTGCCGGCGCCGTCGTCGCCGGGGGCGAGCGGAAGGCCCTTGTTGGCCTGCACGCCCTGTTGGGCGCGGCCGTTCTGCGCCAGTCCCCAGCCCTTGTTCGGGGTGAACGTGTCGAGGGTGAACGCGCGCAGCAGCCGCTTGTCCGCGCCCATCCCGAAGACCTTGAACAATTCCACGTTCTCGCCCTGGTCGAGCAGGCCGCGCAGCTGCGTGAACGGCTCGACACCGAAGCCGCCCGCGCCACCGCGGCCGGATCCGTCGGCACCGGGCAGCTTGCCGACCGTGCCGATCCCGGTGACCGCCGTGCCGATGACGAGGCCCAGCACGATCGCCGCGCTCACCACGCCGACCGGGGCGGACAACGTGCTCGCCGAGTTGCCGAGGCCGGGCGCGTCCCGGTTGCGCCAGCGGCGGTGCCGGTGGTTGCCGTCGACGGCGAGCAGCGCGGCGAAGGCCCCCGCGCCGAGCAGGAACGTCCACCACGGCAGCATGTCATCGGCCAGCGCGGCGGGCACCGCGTAGACGCACAGCAGCACCAGGCCGGTAGCGGCGGGCGCGGCGGCGGCCACGGCGAGCGTGTCGACCAGCACCGCGACCAGTCCGATCGCGATCGTCACCAGGCACAGGATCGGCGGGGTGCCTTCGACCGGCGGCAGTCCGACGCGGATCTGGTCGGCGGCCGTGGCGAGTACGCCACGCAGTTCTTCGAGCGCGTCCGGACCTGGGACGACCTTCAGGATCCCGCTGGTGGTGAACGCCCCGGTGATCAGGAACAGCAGGACCAGCAACTGGGCGAGGCCGACGACGATGGTCGGCGCGCGCAGCGAGCGCAGGGCGAGCCCGGTGGACGCGATCAGCACGACCGCGACCAGCAGGTAGCCGAACCACGCCCAGCCCGAGACGACGTCGGTCAGCGAGGTCGAGGAGAACAGGGTGGCGAGCCCGGCGGCGACCGGCGCGAGGACGCTGCTGGTCCAGACCGGGGCGGTCTCGGCGGGCCGCGGTTTCGGGGTGTGCGGGCGGGGTGGCGCGGTCGCGGTCACAGGCCGCCTCCGATCAGCGTGCCGCGGCGGGTGGCGGTCCGGCACAGCTCGGCCCAGACCTGCTGCATCGGCGATCCGGGACCGGCGACGACGACGCCCCAGCCCGCCGCGCGCAGCAGCGCCACCGACTCTTCGGTCGCGGCGGCGCGGTTCTCGGGCTTGTTGACGCCCGACGACCAGCCGGGGGTGTCGAGCAGCACGGCGAGGCTCCGGATCCCGCGCGGGCGGTACCGGGACAGCTCGTGCACGGATTCGTTGCTCACGGTGCCGAGCACGGCGATGAGTTCCTGCCCCTCGGCCGGGTCTCCGCCGAGGGTGATGTCGCGCTGGTGCCCGGGCTGGAGCGCGGCGAGGACGTCGAGTACGACGTTGTCGTAGTGCTCGCCGCCTTCGCCGGGGGTGTCGGTGAGGGTGTGGCCGTGTTCGGTGACCAGCCGGACGCGGTGGCCGGAGCGCCGCAGCTGCAGCGCGACGGAGGCGGCGAACGAGACGGCCCATTCGAGGCTCGCGGCCGGTCCGGTGCCGTGGTGCGCGGCGATGCGGTGGTCCAGCAGCACCGTGGTGCCGCCGCGCCACGGCCGCTCCTCGACGCGGACCATGATCTCGTCGCGGCGGGCGGTCGAGCGCCAGTGGACCTTCCGCAGGTCGTCGCCCTGGCGGTACTGCCGGACGATGACGTCCGCCTCGCCCTGACCGGCGTGCAGGCGGATGCTGCCGTCGTCACCGGCGCCGATCCCGGCACCGCTGGGCAGGCCCCACAGCCCGACCACCTTCGGCACCACGACCAGCCGCGAATGCCCGATCAGCTCGCGTTCGAACTCGCACAGCCCGAACGGGTCGGTGATCGTCGCCCGCAGCGGGCCGACCTGCTGGATCCCGCGCAGCACCGGCTGCAGTGGATAGCGCAGCGCGACCCGCCGGTCGTGGGGGAGCCGTTCGACGACGAACCGCGGCCGCGAACCGAGCGCGTACGGCACGCCGTCTTCGAGCAGCACCTCGCCGGCGGGAAGCCTGCCGTTGCGCCAGAGTTCGAGCTGGACCTCGCCGGGCGAGCCGACCGAGACCCGGTCCGGGAGCAGTGCGCGCGCCGCGCCCAGCCGCAGCCGGGTCGCCGAGATGAAGAAGGCGACCAGCAGTGGCAGGGCGACGACGAACACCGCGACCCGCAGCAGGTCCCGTTCGTTGAGCACGAACGAGCACACCGCAGCGGCGACGCCGGCGGCGAGGAGACAGCGGCCGCGTGTGGTCAGGCCGGACAGAGCACGCATTAGAACCATCCAGTCGAGCGAAGCTCGTCCTCAGAGGGTGGTGGCGGGGGCATGGATGGAGCTGCTTTCCCTACGTGTCAGCGGTTGTTCGAGCCCTGCGGGACGGGAACGCGGTGCAGGATCGCGCGGACCACGTCGGTGGCCGAACGACGGGCGGCGTGCGCCTCGGTGGTGAGCACCAGGCGGTGTGCCAGCACCGGGACCGCGACCGTGTGCAGGTCGTCGGGGACGACGAACTCGCGGCCCGAAAGCGCGGCCTGCGCACGGGCGGCGCGGACCAGTTGCAGGGTGGCACGCGGGGAAGCGCCGAGGCGGATCTCCGGCACCTGCCGGGTCGCGGACACCAGTTCGACGGCGTACCGGCGGATCTCCGGCGACATATGCACCGAGCGGACCGTCTCGATCAGCCGCTGCACGGAGTCGCGGTCGGAGACCGGTTCCAGATCGGCCAGCGGGTTGTGCCCGGCGTGCTCGTCGACCATGGCCAGTTCGGCCTGCTGGTCGGGGTAGCCGATGGACACCCGCGCGGTGAACCGGTCCCGCTGGGCTTCGGGCAGCGCGTAGGTGCCCTCCATCTCGATCGGGTTCTGGGTGGCGATCACCATGAACGGCTCTTCGAGGTGGTACGTCGAGGTGTCGACGGTGACCTGGTGCTCTTCCATGCATTCCAGCAGCGCCGACTGCGTCTTCGGCGAAGCGCGGTTGATCTCGTCGCCGACCACGATGTTCGCGAACACCGGCCCGGGGCGGAATTCGAACCCGCCGGTCTGCCGGTTGTAGATGGACACCCCGGTGACGTCGCTGGGCAACAGGTCCGGGGTGAACTGGATCCGGCTCACGGTGCAGTCGATCGAGCGGGCCAGCGCCTTCGCCAGCGAGGTCTTGCCGACCCCGGGGACGTCCTCGACGAGGAGGTGGCCTTCGGCGAGCAGGGTCACGAGCGCGATGCGGATGACGTCGGGTTTGCCGACCAGTACCCGCTCCACGTTGGCGGCGATCCGCCGCGCCGTCTCCTGCAGTTCGTCGAGCGACGCTCTGCTCGCGCGGCCGTTCTGCCGGCCGCTCACCGAGCCCGCGGCCGTGGGGTACGGCGCTTGCCCGGTTGCCTGCTCACCCTGCTGTTCGCCGGGCGTCGCAGACTGGATTCTCGACGTCACTCGACCTCCTGATGCCGCGTGGCTGGGTGTCCGCTGGGTCTGCTGAAGGCCAGCTTTCATGTCTCGAGTGGTCCCCCGAGCAGCGGTCAGCCTCCCACGAAGTGTGTCAAACTCGGGCGAACTCGTGGGGGGAACCCCGCCAACCCCAGTCGATGACTCTGTGCAACCAGAGACCTTACCTCTATCGGGTGAGGTGAGCGCGTTTTCAGGTGCTCCCGCTGACGCGGTGTTTTGTCGTATGCTCCGTAGCGAGGTCGCTCGACTACGGAGAGGCGTAATCGCATATGAGCGAGGTGAGTACCGCCAAACCCCGGTTCGATCTGAGTGGGTTCGCGGTGGCGCCGGAGCTGGCGTCCGATGCCCACGTGAAGATCTCCGCCCTGCAAGACGTGGTCGGCCAGATGGTCCGCGAGGCCAAGGTGCTCGGCCGCACGGTTCCCCTCGGCGGGGGATACGCGGACGAGGTCGGCCGGTTCATGGCGCAGTACGGAATCGGTGCCGAAGGGTCCGCCGTCGAGGCGCTGACCGCTTTCGGCAAGGAACTCGAGGCGCTCAAGACCCGGATCGCGAAAGCGCTCGCGAAGTACACCCATCAAGATGAAGAAGCCGCAGCGGGCGTGGACTGTGTCGGTGGCTGAACCCATGACGTCCCGCCTCCCTCTCCTCGCCCTCTTCGGCGCCCTCGCTGTCCTCTCAGTGTCCGCCTGCGGACAAGGGGCCGCAGGCCAGGCGCGAATTCCGGCCGCGGGCGACGGTGCGGGCCCGGCTAGCTCCGCGCCCCCGGCGTCTTCGTCCGCGCCGCGCGACGGGGTGGATCCGTGCGCGCTGCTCGACCCGCAGGACCGGTCGACCGCGGGGCTGAACGTCCTCGGCGTCCCGAAGGAGATCAACGGCGCCCGCGCCTGCGACTGGACGGTGCCCGCGACCTTCGGCGTCACCATCACCGTGGACGAGCGGAACGGCCTGCGTGACCTCGAAGTCGCGCGCAAGAGCGCCACCAAGACCAAGGTCGGGGATCGCGACGCGCTCACGGTCGCCGACAAGAAGGCCGCCGACGGGACCTGCGCGGTCCTGCTCGGCATGGGGGACAAGGCGAGCGTCCAGATCGACGTGAGCAACACGAACTTCACCGACACCACGCTCGCCTGCGAGCGCGCGGTGACGGTGGCGGGACTGGCCGAACCCAAACTGCCTTAGGAGAAGGTGCCGTGCCTGAAGGAGAGACGCCGGGACGCGAGGTCCCGGTCGCGGCGACGCGGTACGAGGCCTACAGCCACGAGGCGCTGGCCGCCGAGGTCGAGGCGGGCAACGACCCCGAAGCGGCGGGCGGCATCGGCGCCGCCTGGGACGCGCTCGCGCGGCGTATGCACGACGCGACGTCCGAGCTGGCGGGTCTGGTCGGCAGCAGCGAGGAGAACTGGCGCGGGGAAGCGGGCGACGCGTTCCGCGGCGTGCTGGCCAAGGCGTCCGGCTGGCTGACCTGGTCCGCGGATCTCTCGTCCGCGCTCGGGCAGGCGGTCTCCGGCCAGGCCGAGGTGGCGGCGCGGGCCCGCGCCGACATGCCGCCGCCGGTGGACTACGACCCGGGCGCGATGATCCGCGGCGCCGCCGCCGGCGGGAACCTGCTGGCCCTCGCCGCGCTCGCCGACGAGATGGAGGCGCGGCACGCGGAGGCCGAGGAGGCCCGGCGCAAGGCCGTCGACGTGATGAACAACCGCGACACCGCCCTGCACTCGCTCACCCCGCGGGTCTCCTTCGGGAAGCCGCCCGAGCTGGGGCGGTCTTGATCCGCGTTTCCGCCTCGGCGTTCGACGTCCTCTGGTCCGATCTCGGCCACGCGGCCCCGCCGTGGCCGCTGTCCGTCCGCAGTGTCGGCGGCACCGAAGCGGAACGCGCGGAGATCCGCGGTTCGGTCTACGACAACCTCGCCGAACGCGGCCTTTATGACGGCGACCGGCTGGACGCCGCTCTCGAAGCACGGCTGGAGCTGCTCGCCAGGGCCGAGGTCTACGTCGAATGCGAGGCGCTGGCCGACATGACGGCCGAAGCCCCGTTCCGCGCGGTCGCGGCCGCGCGCGGGCGGCACGGGGTGCTGGCCACGCAGCCCGGACAGACCATCGCGCTCGCGGGGATCAGCGACAGCGAGGTGTTCACCGCGATCGTCGGCTTCCTGCCGGAGATGCGGCCGGGTCCGGGTTACGGCATCAGCTTGCCCGCCGCCCGGTTCGACGGTGACCTCGACGATCCCGTGTTCGGCGAAGGCCGTTCGTCCGCTTCGGACAATCAGCTGCGCGAAGTGCTCGCCATCCAGGCGCGGCCGGTCTACAGCGCGGGCCAGTTCACCGTGCGGACCCGCGGCCGCGACGGCCGGGCGCGGCGGGCAGGCGGGCTGACCTGGTTCGACACCGATGTCGGCGCGTACTGCGCGGTGCGGACCGAAGGCCGCGGCGGGCAGGCGTGGGTGAACGTGTCCCCTGTGGACGGTCCCCGGTTGGCCGCGCGGTTGGCCGGACTGCTTGATCCGGACCGCTAGCCTGGTCACGAATCGATCGCCCGAGGGGGGCTTTCGGGGAGGGGTTTCGATGAGTGTGCCGTTCGGCGGCCCGGTGCGCGATCCGCGGGAGTGGATACGCGAACAGGAACAACGCACTGCCGCCCTGCTGGCCAAGGCGGAACAGGCGAAGACCGAGCTGGAGAACAACGTCGTCACGCTGAGCAGCCCGGACCGGCTGGTCACCGTGACCGTCAACCCCGGCGGTGGCCTGACCTCGCTCGCGTTGGCCCCGCAGGCGCAGGAGCGGCCGTCCGCGCAGCTCGCGTCGCTGATCATGAGCACCTACCGCAAGGCGACGGAGCGGGCCGCGGACCGGACCCTGGCGATCATGGCCGGGCTGACCGGCGAAGACTCCGACGCCGTCGAGTTCATCAAGAGCACCCTGCCGCCGAGGGAAGGGCCACCCGCCACACCCGAACCGGACGATTCGGCGCGCTTCGGCGTCCCCTCCGAACCGCCTCCCGCCAAACCGCGGCCGTCCCGGCCGATCTCCGATGAGGACGACGGCGAGGACTTCCAGCACGTCGACTGGACCGACCGCGGATGAGCGGGCCGGGATACGGCGTCTCGCCGGAAGGCCTGAAGGCGCACGCGGACCAGGTGTCCGACCTCGCCGACCGCATCCGCAAGGCGGCCGTGGCTGCTGATCGGGTAGGCATGGGCGGCTTCCCGGGCTACGGCCTGCTGTGCGCCGTGCCCGTCGGCGGCGTCCTTCAGCTGGCCCAAGGCGACGCGGACGAGCTGATGACCAGCGCGGCGAACCTCGGCGACGCGCTGTCCGCAGCGCTGAAGAAGGCGGCCACGGACTACACGAAGATCGACGACGACGCGGCGCGGCTCAGCCGGGACCTGGGGAAGAAGCTGTGAGCGAGGACCTGGTCGCGCAGAAGGAGGACAAGTCCGAGCCTCTCAGAGGCGGTGGAGCCTTCGAGAGTGGCTGGAATCTGGGTGGCGGCATCGTCAAGGCCGCGAGGGGCGAAGATCTCGACGCGTTCGCTGTCGCGATGGACGGGATCTCGTTCGGGCTGGACATGCTGTCGATGGTCCTGAACCCGCTCGGTGAGCTGGTGAAAGCCGGCGTGGGCTGGTTGATGGAGAACCTCGATTTCCTCCGCGAGCCGCTGGAACTGCTCACCGGGGATCCCGACCTGGTCCAGCAGGCGGCGCAGACCTGGAACAACATCGCCAGCGAACTCGAAGCCGTCGCGGGCGACTACGAGGGATCGCTGAGCACGACGTCCGTTTGGGACGGTGACGCGGCCATCGCCTACCGCCGTGTCGCACTGCAGTACACCCAGTCCCTGCGAGACGTCGCCGCCGAAGCGAAGGACTCCGCGCAGTGGATCACCACCGGCGGCATGGTGGTGGCCACCGCGCGGGCGTTGGTCTTCGACATCATCGCCACTTTCGTCAGCGACGTGCTCACCCGGGCGCTGCTCGCACTGGCCTCGTCGTGGTTCACCTTGGGCGGCTCGGTCGCGGCGTTCACCGCGAGCGTCTTCGCCGACGCGGTCAAGGTGATGGCGAAGATCCAGAAGAAGATCGGCAAGCTGCTCAGCGCCATCCAAAAGTTCGTGAAGCGGTTCGAAGGATCGAGCGACCGGGCAAGGGAAGCGGCGCGAACGCTGGGACGCAAGGCTTCCGACCTCGGGCAAGAAGCCAACAGGGCGATCAAGGCCAGTGACAAGACACTCGAAGGGTTCGCCAAGGCCGACAACCTCGAGTACCTCCGTGGTGCGAAGGACCGGATGGAGAACACGGCCTGGGGCAAGGTCGCCGACAACACCGGTCTCAAGGTCGCCAAGGAGGCAGGGAAGGCCGCCGCCGAGAACCACGGTCAGTACGACGGCGGTTCGGCCGAACACGGCCGGCTCACCCCACCCCGCAGTGGCAGGATCAGCGGTTCGCTCGACGACGATGACTGAGCCTGCCGAGCGGCCGGTCAGGAGTCGCCGAACCCGTTGGTGGCCTCCGGGGGTGATGGGAGCCGTCGGTGTGCTGGTCACGCTCTGGCTGATGTTCTCCCTGCAGTGGGTGGTCGGTTTCGAGCCGTGGGGCAGGCTCTCGCGGACCGGAACCGCTCGGATCGCACAGTGCGAAAGGAACACGGTCCACCTCTGGATGACGTATTCGTGCCGGGCGGAGGTCCGCTGGGACAACGTTCCCCGAGGCGAGAAACCGTCTTCCACGACGGTGGTGACCTCGGTTTCCCAACTCTCCGGCGGGGTGGCGGTCGAGGAACACCGGTACGACCGGAGAGCCAGTCCGCGAGCCGGTGTTTCCGTGACCCCGGCCGATCGGCCGTCGTGGCCGATCGCGGACGGCTGGTGGATCCTCCTGCTCTTCGCGAGCGTGATTCCCGGCTGGATCGCCGGATTCCTGGTCGGGGACAGGCTTGGCAGGCTCCTGCCGGAACCGAAGGAGAAGGCCAAAGACTGGCGCGGCGTCAGCCGTCGCACCACGCCGGGAATGAACGGACGCCGCCGCAAGCGCGGACGGTGAGCCGGGAGTCCGGTTAGGACGGCGATACCTGGGATGAACCGACGACGGCGAGTGCGCGCTGCTGTGGGGACGTCCGTTTCGCGTGACTGGCTGGAGGGCAAGCGGGATCAGCCGAACGACGGGGCGGGGACGTTGCGAAAGCCACTTTCGCAACCTTCAACGTTGCGAAAGTGGCTTTCGCAACGTGCCGCCGTTCACCCGGCGCGGCTACCCGAGCACGGCGGGCGCCGACCCGAGCCGCCCCTCGCGAGGCCACGCTCCACTGTGTCCTGGCGTCGTCCCCCACTTCCCCCACCGCTCCACACCGGATTCCCCCATTTCGCCCCACGGCAGGGTTCCGGCTGCCGTTTTCCGGACGCATCAGGCATGGATGAGGTTGCTTCGATACCCGCCCAGGGGGATCTTGGCCACCGTCCCCCGCCACGCCCCCACCTCGCCCCACCTGGCTGACCAGCGAAAACGCCTGACACGACGGAGTGGTCGCGGCTTTTGTCGCGTTGACTGTGGTGAAAAGTGGGGTACGGTGGTGCGCAGTGGGGCAGTAGGGAGCCCCGTGACCGGTCCTGGTTGTTCGCAGCCAAGATCGGTAGGGAGGTGGAGCCGATGTTCCTCGGCACCCACACCCCGAAACTGGACGACAAGGGGCGGCTCACGCTGCCCGCGAAGTTCCGCGACGCGCTCGCCGGTGGGTTGATGGTCACCAAGGGGCAGGATCACTGCCTCTTCGTCTTTCCCCGGGCCGAGTTCGAGCAGATGGCGAGGAAGGTCGCCGACGCCCCGTTCACGAACGAGGCGGTCCGGGCCTACCAGCGTTATCTCTTCGCCGGGACGGACGAACAACGCCCGGACGGGCAAGGACGCGTCGCGATCGCGCCCGAGCTCCGACGCTACGCCGGGTTGAACAAGGAGTGCGTGGTGATCGGGGCGATCACCCGGTTGGAGATCTGGGATGCCCAAGCGTGGCAGGGCTACCTGGACGAACACGAAGACAGCTACGCGAAGGCTCGAGAGGAAGTTCTGCCGGGCGTCTTCTAGACGTGACCGAGGAAGCACCCACGCCGTCGGGGGGCGCGGGTTCACGCTTCGGGCACGCCGGGAACCGTCCACACGGATGCCGTGAGGCCTCTGTCCGCTCAGTGGCCCTGGTACACCTTCCCCGGTACCAGGTCAGTAAGCGGGCGGACAGGGACCTGACGGCATCCGGCATCTTCCCCGGCACGACAGGAAAGGGGGGAAGACATGGCGAACGACCACGAGCACGTACCCGTGCTGCTCGACCGTATCGTGGAACTGTTCTCGCCGGTCTTCTCCGACCGCGAGGCCATCCTGGTCGACGCGACCGTCGGGCTCGGCGGCCACTCGGACGCGCTGCTCACCGCCTTCCCCTCACTGCGCCTGGTCGCACTCGACCGCGACCCCAACGCGCTGGAACTCTCCGCGAAACGGCTTGCGCCGCACGGTGATCGCGTCGAGTTCGTGCACGCCGTCTACGACGAGATGCCGTCCGCGCTCGAAGGACTCGGACTGTCCAGAGTGGACGGAATTCTTTTCGACCTCGGCGTGTCCTCGATGCAGCTGGACCGGGCCGAGCGCGGTTTCGCCTACTCCAAGGACTCCCCGCTCGACATGCGGATGGACCCGACCACCGGGATCACCGCGGCCGACGTCCTCAACACCTACACGCCGGGCGAGCTGATCCGGATCCTGCGTGACTACGGCGAGGAACGGTTCGCCCAGCGGATCGTCAAAGCCGTTGTGGCGGAACGGGAGAAGGAACCCTTCACACGCAGCGGACGGCTGGTGGAACTACTCTACGACGCGGTTCCCGCGGCCAGCAGGCGCACCGGCGGGCATCCGGCGAAACGGACGTTCCAGGCGTTGCGGATCGAGGTCAACGGTGAGCTGGAGGTGTTGCGGCGGGCCATGCCGCGGGCGCTGGCCTCGCTCGCCGTCGGCGGCCGCATCGTCGTGGAGTCCTATCAGTCCCTGGAAGACCGCCTGGTCAAGCAGGCGATCGCGGAACTGGCGAAATCCCGGACCCCGGAAGGGCTTCCGGTGGAACTGCCGGGCCACGGCCCGGAACTGAAACTGCTCACCAGAGGGGCCGAGAAGGCCGGCGAGGCGGAGACCGAACAGAACCCACGGGCCGCCTCCGTGCGGCTGCGAGCCGCCGAACGGATCGGAGACCGAGCACGATGACCGCACCCGCGAAGTCACGCGGCCGCCGAGGCGCGGCCGCGGCCGGACGGCGCGCGACCGGCACGGTCGACGAAGCGCCGGAGAACACCGAGACCACGACGTCCAGCCGCGCCTCCCGCGGCCGGACGTCGGCGGCCGAGCGTGCCTACGCCCGTCGCGCCCAGCGCGCGGATCTGTTGCAGCGTGACCAGCAGCGCAACCGTCCCGACGCCGAAGGCGGCACGACCAAGGAAGAGCCGAAGAAGAAGCTCACGCTGCGCTGGCCGCGTTCGCGCGCGTCGTTCGTGCTGGTGATGATGGGCATGCTGGCCGTCGGGGTCGCGAGCACGCTGTGGCTGACCACGCAGGCCATCGCCGATTCGTACCGGCTCGAACAGCTCCGCACGACCAACGCCGGGCTCGCCGAGGCCAAGGAACGGCTGCAGCGCGAGGTCGCGAAGGCCGAGTCCCCCGCTTCGCTGGCGCCCAAGGCCAGGGAACTGGGCATGGTGCCCGGCGGCGACCCCGCGCATATCGTGATCGGCCCCGATGGACAGTCCACTGTGGTCGGTGAGCCGAAGAAGGCGCACGCCGACACACCCGCCGTCCCCGTCGTGCCGGCCCCAACGCCGCCCGCCGAGGGCACGCAGCAGGGCGCGCCGATCGAGGGTGACCAGCCGGCGGTTCCCGCGGAGAACGCGGCACCCCCTGCCCAGGATCCGGCACAGGGAGGTCAGTGATGTCACCCGGCCGCCCGGCGCGGTCCCGGGCCCGATCGGCGGGCAGCGCACGGCGGACCTACGCCGCCGGGACCCGTCGCGCCACCGCGCGCCGCGGCAACGGCGGGAACCCGAGCCGGTTCACCGGTGTGCGGATCCTGCTCATCGTCATGATGGTGCTCGCCGGTCTCAAACTGGTGCAGGTGCAGTGGTTCGAGGCGGGCGCGCTTTCCGAGGCCGCGGAACGGCAGCGGGCGTCGGTGATCGAGAGTCCCGCCCAACGCGGCGCCATCATGGACCGCAACGGGACGAAGATCGCGTTCAGCATCGAGGTACGGACGCTCGCGGTGAGCCTGAACTGGCTGCACAAGACCAGGGACGAGTTCGCCGCGAACAACCCCAAGTCGGGCAAGACCTTCGAGACCGAGGTCGCCGGCGCGGCGAAACTGATCGCCGCCAAGCTGCCGGGCGTGATCACCGAGAAGGAGCTGCTGGACAAGTTCCACAAGCCCGAGGGGTTCACCTACCTCGTCCACG
Source organism: Amycolatopsis sp. cmx-4-19 (assembly GCA_049998115.1). GTDB lineage: Bacteria > Actinomycetota > Actinomycetes > Mycobacteriales > Pseudonocardiaceae > Amycolatopsis. Next base: position 150,218 of record JAEBEO010000016.1, read on the forward strand.
ACATCGAACCGTCGGTCGCCGACGCCATCGTCAAGGTGTATCCGTGGATCAGCGTCGAGAAGCGCTCCAAGCGGGAGTACCCCGGCGATTCGATCGGCGCGAACGTCATCGGCTACGCGAACTGGCGCACCGACGACCCGGAGCTTTCGAAGCACAACCTGCACGGCGTGTACGGGCTCGAGGCCTCGCGGGACAACGACCTCGCCGGAACGCCCGGGCGCAAGATCGTCAACACCCGGAACGGCAACGACAACCTGGTCATCCCCGGTACCGAACGGGACATCCAGAACGCCGTCCCCGGTTCGGATCTGCAGCTGACGATCGACACCGACCTGCAGTACGAACTGCAGCGGCAGCTGACCGAGTACGTCGCCAAGTCGCGGGCCAAGGGCGGCCAGGCGGTCATCATGGACTCGAAGACCGGCGAGGTCTACGCGCTGGCCAACGACAAGACGGTCAACCTCAACGACCAGGAGTCGCGGGGCGAGACGGAAAACCTGAACAACCGCGCGGTGACCACGCCGTTCGAACCCGGTTCGGTGAACAAGGTCGTCACCGCCGCCGGTGCGATCGAAGAGGGCCTCACCACGCCCGACGCGTCGATGGCGGTCCCGGGTTCGCTGCAGGTGGCCGACAAGGTCGTCAAGGACGCGTGGAACCACGGCACGCAGCAGTTCACCACCACCGGCATCTTCGCGAAGTCGTCGAACGTCGGCACGCTTCTGCTGGCGCAGAAGATCGGCGAGGACCGCTACGCGGCCTTGCTCAAGAAGTTCGGCCTCGGCCAGCGGACCGGTCTCGGCCTGCCGGGTGAGAGCCCGGGCGTCGTGCCGCCGCGTAACCAGTGGTACGCCACGACCTTCGGGAACCTGCCGATCGGACAGGGACTCTCGATGACCGTCGTGCAGATGGCCGGGATGTACCAGGCCATCGCGAACGACGGGCTGCGCGTGGAACCCCGCGTGGTCAAGTCGAAGGTCAACCCGGACGGGACGGTCGTCCCCGAGCCCGCGCCGAAGACCGTGCAGGTGGTCAGCCCGCAGACGGCGAAGACGGTGCGCGACATGATGCGAGCCGTCGCCCAGAAGGGCAAGGGCCAGCAGAGCGGCACCGCGCCCTCGGCGGCGCTGGAGGGCTACCAGATCTCGGGCAAGACGGGCACCGGCCAGCAGGTCGACCCGCAGACGAAGGCGTACAGCAACCATCTGTACAACATCACCTTCGCCGGGATTCTGCCCGCGGACGACCCGCGCTTCGTGATCGGCATCCGGCTCGACGCGCCGGAGACCTCACTGCCGGAAGGGCATTCCGCCGCGCCGCTGTTCCACTCGCTGGCCGCCTACCTGTCCCAGCGGTTCCAGATCCCGCTTTCGGACGGTCCGGCGCCTCAGGTGCCGCTGGTGCTTTCCTGAGCCTTCGGTGACCGCTGCCTGACGTCAGTCCGAAAGCGACGGTCGGAAGTCCTTGCGTGCCAAGGAGAGAGCGTGACACCCATTACCACGAGCATGATCGTCGCGCTTACACCCCGCACCGCTTCCGTCACCCGAATGCCACGCCGGTAACCTCCTTGGCTGTGTCGGTGCCTACTTCTGATCCCCGCAGCGGTCCCGCCGTCGAAAGCGGGTCCGGCGCGACGGCTGCCCGGGTCCCGGACAGCCCGGCCAAGGCCGTCGCCGCACCACCGCGTCCGGCCAGGATCGAGCCGATGCCGCTGGGCACGCTGCTCGCCAGGGCGGGTGCACGGCTCGTGGTGGACGGCGACGACTACCTGGCCGCGTCCGAGCTGACCGTCACCGGCAGCACGCTGCGCGCCCAGCACGTCCTTCCCGGCGACCTCTTCGCCGCGCTTCCCGGCGCCCGCGCCCACGGCGCGGACTTCAGCGAACAGGCCATCGTGGCGGGTGCCGCCGCCGTCCTCACGGACGAGGCCGGTGCCGCCCGCCCCGCGCTGCGGGAGGCGGGCGTGCCGATCCTCGTGCACCCGGACCCGCGTGCCGCCCTCGGCGAGATCGCGGCCTGGATCTACGGCGAGCCGTCGCTGGAGCTCGCGGTCCTCGGGGTCACCGGGACGTCCGGAAAGACGACGACGTCGTACCTGGTCGACGCCGGCCTCAAGGCGGCCGGGCTCACCACCGGGCTGATCGGCACGGTCGAGACCCGGATCGCGGGCGAGCGGCTGGCCAGCGGGTTCACCACCCCGGAAGCGCCGGATCTGCAGGCGCTGTTCGCGGTGATGGTGGAGCGCGGCGTCACGCACGTCCCGATGGAGGTCTCCAGCCACGCGTTGTCGCTGGGCCGCGTCAACGGCACCCGGTTCGCGGTCGGGGCGTTCACCAACCTCTCCCAGGACCACCTGGACTTCCACAAGGACATGGAGGAGTACTTCGCCGCCAAGTCGCTGCTGTTCGACGGCCGCTCCACCGCCGAGGTGGTCGTCGTCGACAGCGCCTGGGGCCAGGCGCTCCTCACCCCGCACACGGTGACCGTCTCCACCGAGCCGGGCGCGGACGCGCTGTGGCGCGCCACCGACCTGACACCGACACCGGCGGGGGAGCAGACCTTCACCCTGCACGGGCCCGAAGGTCTCGCCGCCTCGGCGAAGATCCCGCTGCCGGGTGAGTTCAACGTGGCGAACGCGGTCCTCGCGGCGGCGATCCTGAACACCGCGGGCGTCCCGCTCGAAGCCATCGTCGCCGGGCTCGCCGCGGTCGAGGTGCCCGGCCGGATGGAGCGGGTCTACCTCGGCCAGCCGTTCACCGCCGTCGTCGACTACGCGCACAAACCCGCCGCGGTCGCCCAGGGTCTCGACGCCCTGCGTGCCCGCACCGAGGGCCGGATCATCACCGTCCTCGGCTGCGGCGGTGACCGGGACACCGCGAAGCGCCCGGTGATGGGCGAGGCGGCGGTCCGGCGCAGCGAGATCCTGATCGTGACCGACGACAACCCGCGTTCGGAGGATCCGGCCCTGATCCGGGCGGCGATGCTCGCCGGTGCCCGCAACGCCGGACCGGCGCAGGGTGGCGAGATCCTGGAGATCGCCGACCGCCGCGACGCCATCGTCCGCGCCGTCGAACTCGCCGAACCCGGCGACATCGTGCTCATCGCGGGCAAGGGCCACGAGACCGGCCAGGAGGTCCAGGGCATCGTCCACCCGTTCTCCGACCGGGACGAGCTGGCCTCCGCCATCCGCAGACGTCTGGAGACAGTGTGATCGTGCTCAGCCTGGCCGAGATCGCCGCCATCGTCGGCGGCAGGCTGCACCGGACCGACGGCACCGCCGAGGTCACCGGAAGCGTCGAATTCGACACCCGCGAGATCACGCCCGGCGGACTGTTCGTCGCCTTGCCGGGGCAGAAGGTCGACGGGCACGACTTCGCCGCGAAGGCCGTCGAGTCCGGCGCCGTCGCGGTGCTCGCGGCACGTGAGGTCGACGCGCCCGCCGTCGTCGTGCCGCCGCTGGACGCCGGGGTCGCGCACGAGCGGTCCGTCGCGTTGACCGGGGACAAGGACGGCTCCGGCGCCGCCGTGCTGGCCGCACTCGCCAAACTCGCCCGCCACGTGGTCGACAAGCTGTCCGGGGATCACCTCACGGTCGTCGGCATCACCGGTTCGTCGGGCAAGACCTCCACCAAGGACGTCATCGCGCAGCTGCTGGAACCGCTCGGCCCCACGGTCGCGCCGCCGGGATCGTTCAACAACGAGCTGGGCCACCCCTGGACGGCGTTGCGCTCCGACGACGGGACCCGGCACCTGGTGCTGGAGCTGTCCGCCCGCGGGCCGGGTCATATCGCCGAACTGGCGGCCATCGCGCCGCCGCGGATCGGGGTCGTGCTCAACGTCGGCACCGCGCACGTCGGCGAATTCGGTTCGCGTGACGGCATCGCCAAGACCAAGGGCGAGCTCGTCGAGGCGCTGCCGAGCGCCGAGAACGGCGGCGTCGCCATCCTGAACCTCGACGATCCGCTGGTCGCGGCCATGGCGAGCCGCACAACGGCCCGCGTCGTCGGTGTCGGCGAAAGCGTGTCCGCGCAGGTCCGCGCCGTGGACATCTCGCTCGACGGAGAAGCGCGCCCGTCGTTCCGGCTGGTCACCCCGGCGGGCGAGGCGCGGGTGAAGCTGCCGCTCCACGGCGAGCACCACGTCGGCAACGCCCTCTCAGCCGCCGCTGTGGCGCTGGAACTCGGCTCGACGCCCGAAGAGGTCGCGGCCCGCCTTTCGGGCCTCGAGCGGCGCTCCGCGCGCCGCATGGAGGTCACCACGCGCCCCGACGGCGTCACGGTCCTCAACGACTCGTTCAACGCCAACCCCGAGTCGACGCGGGCCGCCCTCAAGGCACTCGCGTCGATGAGCACGGAGCGCCGGTCCTGGGCCGTGCTCGGCGTCATGGGCGAGCTCGGCGAAGACGCGGTCGAGGCGCACGACAGCATCGGCAGGCTCGTCGTCCGGCTCAACATCGACAAGCTCGTGGTCGTCGGCCAGGAGGCCGCGGCCATGCACCAGGGCGCGCACCAGGAGGGTTCCTGGGGCGAGGAATCGATACTGGTACCCGACGTCGAGGCCGCCGCCGCCCTGCTGCATGATCAGCTCCGCGCAGGGGACATCGTGCTGGTGAAGGCGTCCAAGGTCGCCGCACTGTGGCGGGTGGCCGATGCCCTGCTCACACCCCCCGAAGCTTCCCTCGCAATACCCCCTTCCCCCTCCCAAGAACGCTCGAACGGTGGTGACGCGTGATCAGCATCCTGATCGCGGCCGCGGCGGGCCTGCTGGTCTCCATCCTCCTCACTCCTTATCTGATCCGGGTCTTCTCCCGGCAGGGCTTCGGCCAGGAGATCCGGGAGGAAGGACCGCAGGGACACAAATCCAAACGCGGTACTCCGACGATGGGTGGTGTCGCGATCATCATCGCGATGGTCGTCGGGTATTTCGTGGCGCATCTGATCAGCACGTTCGGCGGCACGGGCACCGGGACCGGTGGCCCGTCGGCGTCCGGTCTGCTGGTCCTGTTCCTGGCCGTCGGCCTCGGGATCGTCGGCTTCCTCGACGACTTCATCAAGATCCGCAAGCAGCGCAACCTCGGGCTCAACAAGACCGCGAAACTGGTCGGCCAGCTGGTCGTCACGATCGTCTTCGCGGTACTCGCCCTGCGATTCCCCAACGGTGAAGGCCTGACGCCCGCCTCGGAGAGCCTCTCCTACGTGCGGGACCTCGCGCTGATCACCTTCCCGTCGGTGTTCTTCGTGATCTTCTGCTACATCGTCATCTCGGGCTGGTCGAACGCGGTCAACTTCACCGACGGCCTCGACGGGCTCGCCGGCGGCACCGCGGCGATGGTGCTGGCGACCTACGTCGTCATCGCCTTCTGGCAGACCCGCCTCTCGTGCGCGGTCACCCCGCAGGCCGCCTGCTACGACGTCCGTGACCCGCTGGACCTGGCCGTCGTGGCCGCCGCGGCGACCGGCGCCTGCGTCGGGTTCCTCTGGTGGAACGCGGCCCCGGCGAAGATCTTCATGGGGGACACCGGTTCGCTGGCCCTCGGTGGCCTGGTCGCCGGGCTGTCGATGACCACCCGCACCGAACTGCTCGCCATCGTCATCGGTGGCCTGTTCATGGTCGAGATGATCTCGGTGGTCGCGCAGATCGCGGTCTTCCGCACCACCCGGCGACGGCTGTTCCGGATGGCGCCGTTCCATCACCACTTCGAACTGGCAGGCTGGGCGGAGACCACGGTCATCATCCGGTTCTGGCTGCTCTCCGCCATCTGCTGCATGTTCGGTCTCGGCCTGTTCTACAGCGAGCAACTCGGTCTCGGAGGTTAAGCGGTGACACTGGCCGGTCGTCACGTCCTCGTCGCCGGTGCCGGGGTCACCGGCAAATCCGTCGTCCCCGTCCTGCGGGAACTGGGCGCCCGGGTCACCGTCACCGACGGCAACGCCGAGCGGCTGGCCGAACTCGAAGGTCTCGGCGCGGAGCTGGTGCCGGGCCTGACCGAACCGCCCGAGGGCGTCGACCTGGTCGTGACCAGCCCCGGCTGGCGTCCGACGTCGCCGCTGCACGAGGCGGCGGCGAAGGCGGGCATCGAGGTGATCGGCGACGTCGAGCTGGCGTGGCGGGTCGGGCAGCTGCGTGACCAGCCGCCGGTGTGGCTCGCGGTCACCGGCACCAACGGCAAGACCACCACCGTCGGCATGCTGGAGTCGATCCTGCGTGCGGCCGGTATCGACGCCGTGGCCTGCGGGAACATCGGTTTCGCGGTGCTCGACGCGGTCCGGGCGGGGCACGAGGTGCTCGCCGTGGAACTGTCGAGTTTCCAGCTGCATTGGTCGTCGACGCTGGCCCCGCTGGCGTCGGTGGTGCTGAACCTGGCCGAGGACCACATCGACTGGCACGGTTCGATGGAGGAGTACGCGGCCGCGAAGGGGCGTATCCACCACCACTCGCGGAACGTGGTGCACAACCTTCACGAGGACTGGTCCGCCCGGATCGCGGACGAACACGCCCCGGACGACGCTAGGCGGGTCGCCTACGGGCTGGAAACCCCGCGCCCGGACGAACTCGGCATCGTCGAGGAGCTGCTGGTCGACCGCGCTTTCGTGGCCGATCCGGCGACCAGCGCCGAAGAAGTGGGCACGCTGGCGGACGTCCGGCCCGCCGGTCCGCACAACGTCTCCAACGCGCTCGCCGCCGCCGCGCTGGCCCGCGCGTACGGCGTCAGCGGCGAGGACGTCGCCAAGGGCCTTCGCGAGTACCAGCCCGCTCCGCACCGGGCGCAGGAGATCGCCGAGATCGGCGGCGTCAAGTACGTCAACGACTCGAAGGCGACCAACCCGCACGCGGCGGCCGGCTCGCTGCGCGCGCATCTTTCGGTCGTCTGGATCGCCGGTGGCCAGCTCAAGGGCGCCGACGTGGACGAACTCGTCGGTTCGATCGCCGGCAGGCTCCGCGGAGTCGTGCTCCTCGGGGTCGATTCACCCGTGATCGCCGCCGCTGTCGCGCGACACGCGCCGGATGTCCCGGTGAACAGCCTCCTTCCGGGTGACGATGAACCCATGACTGCGGCGGTGAAGGCGGCCAGCGCCCTGGCACGCCCCGGAGATGTGGTGCTGCTGGCCCCCGCCGCGGCGTCGTTGGACATGTTCCGCAACTACGGCGAGCGCGGCGACGCGTTCACGCGAGCGGTCCACGTCCTGCGCGACGGTGCGGGGGAGACCAGTGACGGCGGTTGAGGACAGGCAGCGTGGGGCTGCCCCCGGTGAACCTCGCAAACGTCGCGAGCGCAAGGAAAGCGCGTTCGTCGCGTTCCGTACCGCGCTGACGGCCTGGCTTTCGCGGCCACTCGCCTCGTTCCACCTGGTACTGGCGCTGACCGGCGTGCTGACCGTGATCGGCATCGTGATGGTGCTGTCCGCGTCCTCGGTGGCCTCGTACAACCCGAAGACCGGCGCCGGGGTGTACGCCCAGTTCAGCAAGCACATCATGTTCGTCGCGATCGGCGCCGTGGTGTTCTGGGTCGGGCTGCGGATCCCGCTGGAACGCGTCCGGCGGCTTTCGGCGACGGCGACCGTCGTCTGCCTCGGTCTGCTCATGCTGGTGCTGACCCCGCTCGGATCCACCCTCAACGGCTCGCAGGGCTGGTTCATGTTCGGCGGGTTCGCCTTCCAGCCGGTCGAGGCGGCCAAGCTCGCGCTCGCCTTCTGGGGCGCGCACATCCTGGTGATCAAGTACAACATCATCAACCAGTGGCGGCATCTGCTCGTCCCGGTGGTACCGATCGCGCTGCTGATGTTCGCGCTGGTCATGATGCAACCCGACCTCGGCGGCACGATCACCCTCGCGGTGGTCCTGCTGGCCCTGCTGTGGTTCGCGGGCGCGCCGAAACGGCTGTTCGGCGTGATCCTCGCCGGCGGGCTGGTCGGGGTGCTGGTGCTGGCCATCATCGAGCCGTACCGGCTGAAGCGGGTCCTGTCGTTCGTCTCCGGCGACCCGGACGTCAGCGCCGACGGCTTCCAGGCCAACCAGGCGAAACTCGCGCTCGCCGACGGCGGGCTCTTCGGCAAGGGCCTCGGCCAGGGCCAGTCCAACTGGGGCTACCTGCCGAACGTGCAGAACGACTTCATCTTCGCGCTGATCGGCGAGGAGCTCGGCTTCATCGGCTGCGTGGTGGTGCTGGCGCTGTTCGCCGGGGTCGCCATCGTCGGCCTGCGGATCGCCGCCCGCAACCTCGACCCGTGGATCCGGATCGTGGCCGGCACACTGACCGTTTTCCTGGTCGCCCAGGCGGGTATCAACATCGGGTACGTCGTCGGGCTGCTGCCGGTCACGGGTGTCACGCTGCCGTTGATCTCCTACGGCGGTACCTCGCTGGTGATCACCATGCTCATCATGGGGTTCCTCGCCAACGCGGCCCGGCACGAACCGGAGGCGGTGGCCGCACTGCGTTCACAGGGTCCGGGTAAATTCGGACGCCTGCTGAGGCTTCCCGCCCCCGAGCCGTACCGCCCGCCCGCCAAGCGCAAGGGTGCCGCGGCGAGGGGCGGCGCCGCCAAGGCGGCGAGGCCCGCGCCGAGGACGGCGAGGCCGTCGCCCGCCCAGGAACGGCGCCGTTCGGTGCGGGAACCCGGCAGGCGGACGGCCACGCGAACGGCTGTGAACCGCGGTACCGCGAAACGGGGTACCGCAAACCGGAGAGGTCATAGGTGAGTAACCCCGTTAAGGGCGCTGAGAGATCCGCCGCCGGCAAGGGACCGGTGGTCGTGGTAGCCGGCGGCGGTACCGCAGGACACATCGAACCAGCACTCGCGCTCGCCGACGCGGTCCTGCGCCTGCGTCCCGACGCGACGGTGATCGCGCTCGGGACCGAGCGCGGGCTGGAGAACAAGCTCGTCCCGGCACGCGGCTACCCGCTGGAACTCATCCCGCCGGTGCCGATGCCGCGCAAGCCCACGCCGGAACTGCTGAAGCTCCCGCTGAAGGTGCGCGACTCGGTCAAGCGCACCCGTGCGGTCCTGGAGCGCGTCGGCGCGGACGTCGTCGTCGGCTTCGGTGGCTACGTCGCGCTTCCGGCGTACCTGGCCGCGCGCGGCCGTACGCCGATCGTGGTACACGAGGCCAACAAGTCGCCGGGCCTGGCGAACAAGGTCGGCGCGCGGTTCGCCGCCCGCGTCGCCGTCGCCGTCCCGGGGACGCCGCTGGCGAGGGCCGAGGTCGTCGGCATCCCGCTGCGTCGTTCCCTCACGTCGCTCGACCGGGCCGCGCTGCGCGCCGAAGCCCGCGAGTTCTTCGAGCTCGACCCGGACGCCCCGACGCTGCTGGTCTTCGGCGGCTCACAGGGTGCGCGGTCGATCAACGACGCGGTTTCCGGCGCGGCCAAGGAGTTCGCGGACGCCGGGATCGGTGTCCTGCACGCCCACGGGCCGAAGAACACGCTGGTCGTCCAGGAGTTCCCGGGTAAACCCGCGTACGTCCCGGTGCCGTACCTGGAGCGCATGGACCTGGCCTACGCCGCCGCCGACGCGGTGCTGTGCCGCTCCGGCGCGATGACCGCCGCCGAGGTGTCCGCCGTCGGGCTGCCCGCCGTGTTCGTCCCGCTGCCGCACGGCAACGGCGAACAGGCGGTCAACGCCCAGCCCGCCGTCGACGCGGGTGCCGCGCTGATGGTCGCCGACGCCGACCTCACCGCCGCCAAGGTCGCGGAGCTGGTGATCCCACTCGTCTCCGACGCCGACCGGGTCGCGACGATGAGTGCGGCCGCGGTGGGCCTGGGGCACCGCGAAGCCGACGAGACCCTCGCCAAGATCGTGCTGGAGGCCGCCGGTGCCCGACAATCTGCCTGAGACGCTCGCGCGTGCCCACCTGATCGGGATCGGCGGTGCCGGGATGAGCGGTATCGCCCGCATCCTGCTGGCCCGCGGTGCCCAGGTCTCCGGGTCCGACGCCAAGGAGTCGCGCGCGTTCCTGTCACTGCGGGCACAGGGCGCCGAGATCGCCGTCGGCCAGCGTGCCGAGAACCTCGACGCGTTCCCCGAAGGCCCGTCCTCGGTGATCGTGTCGACGGCGATCAAGGACACCAACCCCGAACTCGCGGCCGCGCGGGAACGAGGGATCACCGTGCTGCACCGCGCGCAGGCGCTGGCCGGGCTGATGCGGGGCCACCGTGTCGCGTGCATCGCCGGGACACACGGCAAGACGTCCACGACGTCGATGCTGACCGTCGCGCTGATGCACTGCCACCTCGACCCGTCGTTCGCCATCGGCGGCGACCTCAACGAGTCGGGTGCGAACGCGCACCACGGCGAGGGCGGCGTCTTCGTCGCCGAGGCCGACGAGAGCGACGGGTCGTTCCTGGCCTACTCGCCGTCGGTCGCCGTGGTGACCAACGTCGAGCCGGACCACCTGGACCACCACGGCACGGCCGAGGCGTACGTCTCGGTGTTCACCGACTTCCTCGGCCGGATCGAACCCGGCGGGCTGCTCGTGGTCTGCGGGGACGACGAGGGCGCCGAGGCGCTGGGCGCGCAGGCGTCGGCGCGGGGCATCCGCGTCCGGCGTTACGGGCGTTCGGTCACCGGCGCCGACGACGCGAAGGTGCTGGACTACACCCCGGCTCCCGACGGCGGTGTCGTGCGGGTTTCCTTGCAGGGCAAGGAGATCGACCTGCGTGTCGCGGTCCCCGGCGAGCATATGGCGCTGAACGCGATCGCCGCGCTGCTCGCCGGGATCGAACTGGGCGCGCCGGTCGAGGGCCTCGCCGGAGGGCTCGCCGCGTTCGGCGGTGTCCGGCGGCGGTTCGAGTTCAAGGGCCGCTCGGGCGACGTCCGGGTGTACGACGACTACGCGCATCACCCGACCGAGGTCGACGCGCAGCTGCGCGCGGTGCGGACGGCCGCCGGTTCGGGCCGGGTCATCGTGGTCTTCCAGCCGCATCTGTACTCACGCACGAAGACGTTCTCGAAGGAGTTCGCGGCCGCGCTGTCGCTGGCCGACGAGGTCGTCGTCCTGGACGTCTTCGGCGCTCGCGAGGAACCGGAGCCCGGCGTGAGCGGCGCGCTCATCGCCGACCGGATCTCCGGCCCGGCCGTGCACTACCAGCCCGCGTTCGACGTCGCCGCGAAACTCGCGGCGGACCTGGTCAAACCCGGCGATCTGCTGGTGACCATGGGCGCCGGCGACGTCACGCAGCTCGGCCCGGAGATCCTGGCCGAACTGGACCGGCGGGCGGGCTAGCCATGACACGGACCGGGGAACGCCGCCGCCCGGCCGAACCCGGTCGGCGTCCGAGCATGGACCGGGCCGAGCGGGCCAGGGCCCGGCGCGGCAGGCGCACCGCTTCCGCCCGCCGCCGCATCACCCGGCCCCCTCGGCAGAAGGAGATGCGGCGCCGCTGGGTCGCGGTGCTCTCGGTGCTGACCGTCGTCGCCGTGGTGTACCTGCTGTTCTTCAGCTCGATGCTGGGTGTGCAGCGGGTCGACGTCGTCGGGTCGAACTCCGTGCCCGCGGACCAGGTCCGCGGTGCGGCGGCGGTGCCGGACCAGAAGCCGATGCTGCGCCTGGACACCGACGAGATCCGTGACCGGGTGGCGCAGCTGCCCGGGATCGCCACCGTCGACGTCTCCCGGTCCTGGCCGAACACGCTGGAGATCACGGTGACCGAGCGGGCCGCGATCGCGTTCTTCGACAGTGGGCCCGGCGGCGACGGGGTGCACCTCGTCGACGGCGGGGGAGTGGTGTTCAAGACGGTCAAGGAGCGGCCCGCCGGGCTGCCCGAGCTGAAGCTGCCCTCGGTGTCGGCCGACGACCCGGTGACCCGCGCGGTGACCGGTGTCCTCGGCGTGATCCCGCAGCAGCTGCTGAAGCAGGTGACCACCGCGACGGCGAAGACACCCGGCAGCGTCGAGTTCGTGCTGGCCGACGAGAAGACCGTGCGGTGGGGGACCTCGGCCGACACCGAACGCAAGGCGAAGGTCCTGGCCGCCCTCCTCACCCGCGAGGGCAAGGTCTTCGACGTCTCGGCGCCGGACCTGCCCACCGTCTCCTGACGCGTTTCGTCCTCTGGTTGCGGTCCTTGCGCGTGCAACTACCGCAACCAGAGGACTACTTGCGTGGTCGCGGGGCGACGAGGGCGGCGATGCCGTCCAGCATGCGTTCCAGGCCGAAGGTGAAGGACTCGTCGGCGGCTTCGCAGGTCTCGGCGTCGTAGCCGCCGCTCTCCCAGATCCGGGTCATCGCGGGATGCCGCTCGACGTCGAAGTACTTCTCCCAGAACACCGAGCGCTGGCCCCACCAGGCGTCGGTCGTCTGTCCGGTCAGTCTCTCGACCTGCGCCGTCTCCGCCGTCAGCGCCGCGTTCGCCTGGACGTAGATTTCGATGCTGTTCGCGGCCGCAGCCGCCTTGCGCGGCGTCAGGCCGATGTCCGACACCGCCGCGATCAGGTACTCCTGGCCTGCCATCAGCCCCGGTCCGAGCACCGGTCGCACCATCGACGTCGAGCGCAGCCACGGATGCTCCCGGAAGACGGCCAGCGTGCGTTCGGCGTAGAGCAGCACCTGCTCGCGCCAGCCGTCCGGGCGCGGGGCGCCGGGGCCGGGCAGGTCCCGTTCGGCGAACACCGAGTCCACCATCAGGTCGAGCAGTTCCGTCTTGCCCGGCACGTAGGTGTAGAGCGTCATGGTGCCGACGCCGAGTTCCTCGGCGATCCGGCTCATCGACACGGTCGCCTCACCCGCGGTGTCCGCGAGCGTGACGGCGGTCTCGATCACCTGGTCGAGTGTCAGCTTCGGCTTCCGCCCCCGGCTCGACTGGCGGGCCTCGCCCGCGTCCCGCCACAACAGATCGAGGCTGCGCTCGACGTCCATCCACACTCCACTCGTGCCGTGAAACTGGATTCTACATTCTCGTATGCGGTACGGTTGATCATTCCCGTAGGACGTACGAAAAGGAGTGGGGAATCGTGACGATCCTGGTGACCGGCGCGACCGGTAGTGTCGGCAGGCTGCTGGTCGACGAACTGGTGGACGCCGGGGCGCCGGTGCGCGCCCTGACCGTCAACCCGAAGAAGGCGGCGCTCCCGGCGCGGGTCGAGGTCGCCAAGGGCTACCTGGGCAGGCCCGAGACGCTGCCGGAGGCGCTGAAGGGCGTCGAGACGGTGTATCTGGCGCCGCTGGCGGACACCGTCGACGACTTCGTGAAGCACGCGAAGGAGGCGGGGATCCGGCGGGTGGTCGCCTTGTCCGGCAGCAACGCCGACGATCCGGCGGACAACTCGAGCGGCGTCGCCTACGCGATCATCGAGAAGGCGATCCAGGAGGCGGACTTCGACTGGACCTTCCTGCGGCCCGGTGCGTTCATGAACAACACCTTGGGCTGGGCGGAGACGATCAAAGCCGGGCGTGTGGTCCGCGACGCCTACGCCGAAGCGCGGATGACGCCGATCGACCTCGGGGACATCGCCGCCGTCGCGGCGCATGTCATCCTGACCGAGGGGCACGTCGGCAAGAAGCACACGCTGAGCGGCCCGGAGTCGATCAGCCGGCGCGAACAGGTGGCCGCCCTCTCGGCCGCGCTCGGCGAAGAGGTGTTCTTCCAGGAACTCACCCGGGAAGAGGCGGACAAGCAGTGGACCGACGCCGGGATCCCGGCGGAGATCGCCGAGTGGCTGCTCGACGGCTTCGCGTACTTCACCGAGAACCCCGACACGCCGACGGGCGTGGTCCAGGAACTCACCGGCCGTCCCGGCGTCAGCTACCGGGAGTGGGCCGTGGCGAACGCCGACGCGTTCCGGTGAGTCCTCACCGCGCCCGGCGGGGTATGCGGGTCGGCAGCGGCGCGCCACGCGGGGGCCGGTCCGCCGCGATCGCCCGAGGCGGGGTCCGGGACGGCAGCGGCTGTCGCTGGGGTTGCGGCAGTGGCGGCGGCGCCTGCGATTCGCGGGGCCAAGCGGGGGTGATCATCGCCTGCGCCCCGACCCGGCGGACCGGCAGGCCGTGCGCCTCGCGGGCGGGCAGCCCTGGCCAGATCTCGCCCGCCTCCTTGGCGGCGTCGCGGATCGCGGTGCCGTCGAGCGAGGTGTGCGTCTCCTCGATGTCGCGGTCGAGCCACTGGACGACGAACTCCAGCGGCCCGTCGGGCGGCAGCGGCCACAGGAAGATCTCGTGGTCGACGTGGAACGACGTACCGCCCAGACCCTGTGCCCGCAGCACGGGCTGGTCCGGCTTCGACGCCGACGGCACGGAGATCGTTTCCGAACTGGCCCGGCGGCCGTCGGGGAACAACACCCCGACCAGCAGGGCGTTGTAGTCCGGGACCCGGCGATGGTCGATGAGGCCTTCGCCGGGTTCGTCCGCCAGGAGATCCCGCGAGTACACCGACAGCTGGAAGCTGACCGACTCCGGCCACACCTCGACGCCGCGCAGTGCCACGATGGTCCGGCCGGACCGGCCCAGCGGCATCGACCACGGCAGGATCGCCGGGACGATGTACTCGTGCGGCGAGTCCACCCAGGGGCGGCCGTTGTAGCCGAACAGTTCCTGCTCCGGCACCGGGAACAGGGGACGGCTGCGCGGTCCGTCCGTGAAGAAGCTCATCGCGGACCGGGCGCGGCAGAACGCGGGGCGAACCTGGCCGACATGCCGCTCACGCCGTCAAAGACCACCATGCGGTTCACGGTATCCGATGACCCCGCCGGTACTGAACGGTTTCAAAGCACCTTTCGCGTCACCCGAAGCTCCTGAGCCGCACCTTTGTACCCTTCGGCACCTTGGTGCCCGGCTGCGGATCCTGCTGCAGGACGAAGTCGAAACCGCCGTTTCCGCCGCCGTGGCCGTTGCCGTTTCCGCGACCCTCACGGTCCGCGTCCAGGCCGGCCTGGCGCAGGATCTGGAGCGCTTCCTCCATACGCTTGAACGTCACGTTCGGTACTTCGACGGCGTTCGAAACGAACACCCCGATCCGGCGATTGCTCGCCTTGCCGCCGCCCTTCGGGTCGGTGCGGGTGACCGCGCCGGCGGTGAGCTGGTCGGAGAACTCCTCGCCCGCCTGGAACGGCTGGAAACCGGCCTGTTGCAGGATCTGGAAGGCGGCGTCCTTGCTCTGGCCGGTGACGTCCGGGACCGGGGGCAGCGGCTCGGGGCCCTTGGACAGGACGACCGTGACCTGTCCGCCGATGTTCAGCTGGGAGCCGGGGCTCGGGTCGACGCGGACGACCTTGTCCTTGGCGACGTCGCTGTACTCGGGTTCGCCCTGGGCCGGGGTCAGCTGCGCGGCCTTGATCGCCGTCTCGGCGTCCTGCTTGCCGGTACCGGCCTGGATGTCCGGCACGATCGGGCGACCCTTGGACAGGACGACGTCGACCGTGGTGCCGGGTGCGACCGACTTGCCCTCGGCCGGGTCGGTCCGGATCACCGTGTGCTGCGTGGCGGTGTCGCTGTACTCCTCGGTGTAGGCCGGGATCAGCTTCGCCGAACGGAGCGCGTCACCGGCGGCGGCCTGGTTCATCCCGGCCAGTTTCGGCACCGCAGACGAGGTCGGCCCGGTGTCGTTGAGGATGAAGGCGAACGCGCCGATCAGCCCGCCGAGGATCACGACCGCGGCCGCGATCATCAAGTACAGGCGTTTGCGCGACCGCGGCTGGTCTTCGTCGGCCGCGGGCGGCTTGGGCCGCGGGGGAGGCGTGCGCGGCGGCTGCGGGGCCGGGTACTGCGGCCCCCGGTGCAGCGCCTGCGTCCCACGCGGTCCGGTGACCGGCAGGGTCGCCTCGGCGACCGGGCGCAGCACGGTCGTCGCCGCGGACGCCGGGGCGAGCGCGGGCACGGCCGGGATGCCCGGTGTGGTGCGCTCGGCGTCGGTCTCGCGGTCGGCGTCCGCCGGCAGCGGGACGGGTACCGGGACCGACGGGATGCCGAGAGCGGCACGCACGTGGTTCAGCTCGGCCAGGAACCGTGCCGCGTCGGCCGGGCGTTGCGAGGGGTCGCGGCGGGTGGCTCGCAGGATCAGTTCGTCCAGCGCGGGCGGGATCCCGGGCCGCAGTTCGCTCGGGCGCGGGACGTCGTCGTTGACGTGCCGGTACGCCACCGAAAGCGCGGTGTCGCCGATGTAGGGGGTGCGCCCGGTG
Organism: Amycolatopsis sp. cmx-4-19; assembly: GCA_049998115.1. Classification (GTDB taxonomy): domain Bacteria; phylum Actinomycetota; class Actinomycetes; order Mycobacteriales; family Pseudonocardiaceae; genus Amycolatopsis. Next base: position 166,321 of record JAEBEO010000016.1, read on the forward strand.
AGCATTTCGTACAGCAGGATCCCGGCGGAGTAGACGTCGCCGCTGGACGTGGTCGCGCCGGTGGCGACCTGCTCGGGCGAGACGTAGGCGACCGTGCCGAGGATGACGCTCGAACTCGTGGTGCCCGCGCTCGCGAGCGCGCGGACCAGGCCGAAGTCACCGACCTTGACCACGCCACCCGCGAGCGCGGTGCCACCGCGGCCGATGAGCACGTTCTCCGGTTTGACGTCGCGGTGCACCAGACCGGCGGCGTGGGCCGCGGCCAGCGCGGACAGCACCGGTTCGGTGATGCTCAGTGCGAGCGCGACGTCCAGCGGGCCGCGTTCGGCGAGCAGTTCGCGCAGGGTTCCGCCGTCGACGAGTTCCATGACGAGGAACGCGCGGCCGGACTCCTCCCCGCCGGGGGTGTCGAGACCCTGGTCGTGCACCGCCACCACATGGGGATGGTGCAGCCGGGCCGCCGAGCGGGCCTCCCGTTCGAAGCGCTCGACGAACGACCGGTCGTCTGCGAAGCGCGGGTCCATGATCTTGATGGCGACCTGGCGGTCCAAGCGGGTGTCGACGCCCCGGTACACCGACGACATCCCACCGCGTGCGAGCAGCTTGTCCACCCGGTAGCGGCCCTCGAGCAGAGTGCCCACCAGAGTGGGATCCGTGCGTGTCACGGCTATGGATCGTACGGAAGTACCCATGTTCTGGTGTACGGGACCTGGCCCGGCGGGGATCACGATTTCCGTCATTTCGTCGAATCGGCGGTATGCGTGACCGGATGACCACTCTTCGTCATGGTGGGAGCGGTGACCGGTACCGCCGATGCCGTCACCCGTGCGCACTAACGGAGCGGAAGACCGAATGTGGCACAGTGTCACCTGTGAGTGGTATTCCCGTCGCCGACGATGTTCTCGAAGCCGATGTGGCCGTCCTCCCGCTTCCGGAGGTCTCGACCGCGCTGAACGTTTCGGCCAACAAGGTCCGCCAGATGCTGCGTGACGGCCATCTGATCGCCGTGCGGCGCAAGGGGGAGCTGTACATCCCCGCCGCGTTCCTGGTGAGGGACGGCGTGGTCAAGGGCCTGGCGGGCACCATCACGGTGCTCGCGGACTCCGGGTTCAGCCGGACGGAGATGCTGCGCTGGCTCTTCGCCGCGGACGACACGCTGCCCGGGGCCACCCCGGTCAACGCCCTCCGGACCAGCCACGGCACCGAGGTCAAGCGGCGCGCGCAGGCGATGGCCTTCTGACCCTGACCAGGAGATACGTCGTGGTCGCCAGCAGCTGACAGGCCGCCGCGGCGGCCAAACCGACCGTCACGGAGAGTGCGCTCAGTGGCCCCGCGCTCGCGGCGCCCACCGCCAGTCCCGTGATCTTCACACTCGCCGCCGTGGTGAAGACCTGAGCCCGTACTTCGGCGGGTGCTTCGCGATGCCGGATGGCGAAAAGCGCGGAAAGTTGCGGCCCTTCGGCGAATCCGGCGAGCACGGCCGCGGCCAGCAGGGTGACCACGTTCTCCCCGGCCGCCGCGAGCAGGAAGCTCGCGGCCAGCAGGACCGTGGAGGCGAGCACGGTCCGGTCCGGGGGCGGCGGCCTGCGGGCCAGCACGGCGTTCGCGACCAGGGACGCCCCGGCCAGCACGGTGAGCAGGAGCGCGCCGAAACCCGGGTTCCCCAGCCGTTGGGCGCCGAGCAGCGGATAGCAGACGAACGCCATCCCGATGCCGACGAAGGAGACCGTGGACGTCGCCGTCGCGCGGAACAGCGCGCGATTGCGGAAGAGGACGGCGAAACCGTCGGCGAGCTGACGGCGGATCGGCTTGACGGGTCCGGCTTCGGCGGCGGGGAGCGACCACGCCGCCGGAAAAGCGGCTGCGACCAGGGTGATCGCCACGACGACCGCGGCCGGGGCGCCGGCGTAGGCGGCCACGAGCCCGGCGAGTCCCGGCCCCGCGAGGCTCGCGGCGGTGAACGTCATCGCGTCCAGCGTGCTCGCTTTCCGGAGCGGCGTGGTGCCCACGACGTCCGGCAGCTGCGCCGTCCAGCCACCGGCCAGCGCCGGATTGAGCAACCCGGCCGCGACGGCCACCGCGATCGCCGCCGGGATCTCGACCAGGGCGAGCACCGCGCCCAGACCGGCCGCGTAGGCGAGCAGTGCCCACGCCAGCAGGCGCCCCGGACGTCGGCTGCGATCGAGCAGGGCGCCGAGCAGCGGACCGCCCGCCGCCGCGGCGATCGTCAGCCCCGCGAGCAATGCGGAACCGGTCGCCGCCGAACCGTCGACACCGAGGCCGAGCAGGAGCAACGCCGGTCCGGACAGCTCGTCGCCGGTCCTGGCGACCGTCGCACCGGTCAGGTAGACAGCGAGTCTGTAACGGTCTCTCACAATCAAGAAGTTACATTGGGGGTATGACTCCAGCGCAGCGGGATTTCCTGCCCGGCCGGTCGGCGCGGGCGGCGGCGCAGCGTGCGGTGGATCTGCTGGAAGTCCTGTCGGCGCCGGAACCTTCGGCTTCGGACGTCCGCGCGGTGCTGGAGGCGCACAGCGAAACCGATGTCGAGTTGCTGCCCGCGGATGTGACTTCGCTGCGAGAAGCGGCTTTGGAACTGCGTGAAGTCTTCGCGGCGCGAGACACCGCGGAGGCGGCCGAGGTGCTCAACCGGCTACTGGCCCGCTACGCGCATCCTCCACGGCTGACCGACCACGACTCCGGGTTCGGCTGGCACCTGCACGTCGACGCCGCGGACGACGGCCCGTGGGGAGCGTGGCTGGTGACGTCGTCCGCGCTGGCGCTGGCGGTGCTGCTGGCGGACCGTCAGGCGCCGCCGGGCGGGCTGTGTGCCGCTTCGGGCTGCGGGAAGCCCTTCGCGCACTTGGGCGGCGGAAGCCCGCGCCGGTACTGCTCGACGCGATGCGCCACTCGGGAGCGGGTCGCCGCTCACCGGCGCAAGTAGTCCTCTGCTGGCGGTGGCTCCGGAAGTCCGTGAAGGCCTCCTTGAGGGACCCAGGGTCCCTCAAGGAGGCCTTCACGGACTGACGAAAGCGGCTCAGCCCTGCTTGTCGCGCCAAGCGATCCAGGAGCGCAGCCTGTCGAGGTTGTAGTCCGGTCCGCCGGTCGCCACGGTGAACAGCGAGACACCGTGCTCCAGCAGCTTCGGGCCCAGCTCCTCGGGCTCGCCTTCGACGGCGACCGAACGCTCGATCTCGCTCGGGTCGCGGCCGACGTCGGCGCAGTGCTGGTCGAGGATCTTGACCTTGCGCTCGACGACCTCCGGGTCGCCGAAGCCGTGCCAGATGTCGGCGTGCTTCGCGACCAGGCGCAGCGTCTTCTTCTCGCCGCCGCCACCGATCAGCACCGGGATGTCGCGGACCGGCTGCGGGTTCAGCTTCCCGAGCCGGGATTCGATCCGCGGCAGCGCCTCGGCGAGGTTGTCCAGCCGCCCGCCGGCGGTGCCGAACTCGTAGCCGTACTCGTCGTAGTCCTTTTCGAACCAGCCGGAGCCGATGCCGAGGATGAGCCGCCCGTCGGAGATGTTGTCGACGGTGCGGGCCATGTCGGCCAGCAATTCGGGGTTGCGGTAGCTGTTGCACGTCACCAGCGCGCCGATCTCGACCCGCGACGTGGATTCCGCCCAGGCGCCCAGCATGGTCCAGCACTCGTAGTGCAGGCCTTCGGGTTCGCCGTAGAGCGGGTAGAAGTGGTCCCAGTTGAAGACGATGTCCACCCCGAGGTCTTCCGCCTCCGAGGCCGCCCGGCGGATCGTCTTGTACTCGGCGTGCTGCGGCTGCAGCTGGACGCCGATCCGGATCTTCCTGTTCGAAGCAGTGGTCATGAACGCACCCTAAGCCTGGAGTCGCTCCACGCGCTTGTCAGCAACCTCGGCAGGGCGACGGCCGCGCGACGACGCTTCGGGACCACCGCCCGGGTGTTCAGGACGTCGTAGCCGAGGCCCGCGATCTCGTCGAGGATGCCTTCGTAGAGCACGAGCGCGGTCCGCACACAGTCCCGGGATTCCGGGCGCGGCAACGGGATCCCCGCTTCGGCGCGCCGGTAGACCGCCCGGTTGCGCGCCACCGCCACGGCGAGCGCGCGCCGCACCCGCCGGTCCGGCAGGCCGCGGGCGCGTGACCATTCCACCAGATCGCGGTCGACGCCGAACGCGGCCAGCTCCTCGGTGGGCAGGTACAGCCGTCCCCGGTCGAGGTCTCCGCCGATGTCGCGCAGGAAGTTGGTCAGCTGGAACGCCTCGCCCAGCGCCGCCGCGCCGGGTCCGGCGTCGGCGATCGGGACGACGGTGCCGAAAACGGGGAGCATCTGCAGGCCGATCACCTCGGCCGAACCGTGGACGTACTCCTTGAGGTCGGCGTGGGTCGCTTACTCGGTGACCTCGAGGTCCATCGCCATGGACCGCAGGAACGCGTCGAACAGGTCGCGGTCCAGCTCGTGGCGCCGCACGGTGTCGGCGAGCGCGGCCAGTACCGGGTCGGCAGGCGTGCCGCCGTCGAAGACCCAGCCGACCAGCCGGGCGACCTCGTCCAGCGCGAACGCGGGATCGGTGCCCGGCGCGGGATTGTCGACCAGTTCGTCCGCCATCCGGGCGAAGCCGTACAACGCGTGCGCGAACGGCCGCGCCCGCGACGGCAGCAGACGGGTCGCGAGGAAGAAGGTGCGCCGTAGTGCGCGTTGATGCGGCGGCATTCGATGTACGCGGCCCGCAACGCCGGTCCGGTGATGCCCGCGGCGTCGAGCTCGTTCACCGGCCGGTGACCCTTCCCGCGGCGAGCCTGCCGGAGATCACCACCGGCGGGATGCCGACGCCCGGTGTCGTCCCGCAACCCGCGAGCACGACGTTTTCCGCCGCCCGCACGAGATTCCCCGGCCGGAACGGGCCGGTCTGGGCGAAGGTGTGCGCGAGCGAGAACGGTGTCCCCGCGGTGAGCCCGCGGTCCGCCCAGCTCGCCGGGGTGATCATCTCGTCGACGGTGAAGTCGTCCGCGAAACCGGTGAGACCGCGTTTTTCCAGCGTCCGCACGAGTTCCTCGCGGTAGGCGGGGCCGACGCGGTCCCAGTCGATCTTGCCGCGGCGCAGGTTCGGTGCCGGCGCGAGTACCGAGATCACCTGCTCGCCGCCGGGGGAGAGCGCCGGTTCGGTCGCGGTCGGACGGGTCACCAGTAGCGACGGGTCGCTCATCAGCTTGCCGTCGCGGATGATCTCCGAGAACGTCTTCTCCCAGGCCCGGCCGAAGAAAATGGTGTGGTGGCCCAGATCCGGCCACGATTTCGGCGCGTGCCCGTGCAGCACCACCGCCGACGGCGAGTACCGCAGCGGCAACGGACGCCGGGGCCGGGCACCGAGCAGCCGGTACGCGGTGCCGAGTTCGGTCGCGAGAACCACGGTGTCACAAGGGATCCGCTCGCCCGAGCGGGTCCGCACCGCGCGTACCCGCGAGGAAATTCTTTCCAGCCAAGCGGCTTCGGTGCCGAAGCGTACTTCCGCCCCCGCGCGTTCGGCCGCGTTCGTCATCGCCCTGGCGATGGCACCCATGCCACCCGACGGGTAGTAGACCCCGCCGATGGTGTCCATGTAGGAGATGACGCCGTACGCGCCGATCGCGCGCGCCGGGTCGAGCCCCGCGTAGAGCGCCTGAAAGGAGAACAGCCGTCGCACACGGTCGTCGCGCAGGAAGCCGCCGATCTTCGGGCCGAGCCGTCCGAAACCGCCCAGCGCGGCCAGTTTCGCCAGCTCCGGGCGCACGATACCGAGCGGCGAGTCGAAGTTCGCGCCGATGAAGTGGTCCTTCTGCACGGCGTACAGGTCCGTGAGCCAGCGCCGCAGGCGACGGTATCCGTCGGCCTCGGCCGGACCCGCGGCCGCGCGGATCTCCGCTTCCATCGCGGCGGCCTCGGTGTGCACGGCGATCGTGCTGCCGTCGGCGAACCGGGCGCGGTACGCCGGGTCGAGCCGGGTCAGCGTCAGGTTGTCCGCCAGGGATTCGCCGACCGCGGCGAAGGCCTCGTCCAGCAGTTCGGGCATGGTCAGCACGCTGGCGCCGGTGTCGACGGTGTGGCCGCCGAAGTCGGCCTGCCCGGCGCGGCCACCCGGGATCTTGTCCTGCTCCAGCAGCGTCACCCGGCGGCCCGCGCCGAGCAGATGCAGCATCGCCGACAACCCGGCGAGTCCGGCACCGATCACCACCACGTGGTCGCTGGGACCGGTGACGGTGCGCATCAGTACGTCCGCTGGGTCGCCTTGACGACCAGCCCGGTCAGCGCGGCCGGGGCGGGCTCGGCCAGGTGGGCACGCTCCAGCGTGGCCATCGCGGACTCGGTGAGCTCGTCGATGCGGCGTTCCACCGCGTCGACGGCACCGACGTCCCGCAGGGTTTCGCGCACGGTCTCGACGGCGTCCTCGGACAGGTGCGCGTCGCCGATGGCGTCGGAGATGACCCGCGCCGCCGCGTCCTTGCCCTGTCCGGCCGCGCGCTGCAGGCCCAGCGCGACCAGCAGCGTCCGCTTGCCCTCGCGCAGGTCGTCGCCGGCGGGCTTGCCGGTGACCGACGGGTCGCCGAACACGCCGAGCAGATCGTCCCGCAGCTGGAACGCCACGCCGACCTCGTCACCGAACTCGCGCAGCGTCGTGATCAGGGCGTCGTCGGCGCCGCCGAGCGCGGCACCGAGGTGGAGCGGGCGCTGGACGGTGTACGCGGCCGTCTTGAGCTTGCAGATGTGCAGTGCCGCCTCGGGGGAGGCGTCACCGGTGGCCTGGGTGCGGACGTCGAGATACTGCCCGGCGAGCACCTCGGTCCGCATCGCGCGCCACGCCGGCCGTGCGGCGGCCAGTGCGGCGGGGGCAACCGGCGCCTCGCCGAACATGTCGTCGGCCCAGGCCAGCGCGAGGTCGCCGACCAGCACGGCGGTCGCGAGGCCGAACGTGCTCGGCGAGCCAAGCCAGCCGCTGTCGGCGTGCAGTTTGGCACCCGCGATGTGCACCGTCGGCGAACCGCGGCGTGAATCGGAAGAGTCGATGAGGTCGTCGTGGATCAGCGCGCACGCCTGGATCAGCTCGAGGCTCGCCACCGCCTGCAGGACGCCTTCGACGTCCGGCCCGCACGGGTCGCCCCCCGCGCCGCGCCAGCCCCACCAGGCGAACGTCGGCCGCAGGCGTTTGCCGCCGCCGAGCACGAAGCCTGCCAGCGCGTCGATCCCGACCCCGACGCTCGGCTCGGTGCGGCGGATTTCGGCACCGGCGCGCTCGAGGAACCCGGCCAGCGCCCGCTCGACGTGGGCGGGCAGATCGGCGTCGTAGACGGACGTGTCCATGGGCACATCTTCCGTGAAGGCCCCCTCCGCGACCCAGTCGGGTGGCGCGGAATGTGGCGAAACAGACGCCTCTCCCGCGTTCAGCCGCGGCCCTTGTCGTAGTGCCGCTTGGCGCGCGCCCGATTCCCGCAGTCGGACGAACTGCACCATCGGCGCGACCGGTTGCGCGTGTGGTCGGTGAAGATCCAGCCGCAGCCAGGCCCCTCGCACTCCCGGATCCTGGCGAGTTCCCCGGACCGCAGCAGGTCTTCGGTCGCCAGCGCGAGGAAATGCGGCAGCGCGGCGTCGTTCTCCAGCGGAACCGTCCACCGCAGGGGCAAGGACGGCGCGAGCCCGGCGTGCCGGTAGGCGGCGACCAGCGGTTTCCGCAGGGCCGCGACGTCCGGGGGATCGGACACGAGCACCCCGTAGAGCGTCTCGCGGAACGCCTTCACCGTCTCCAGGACGGCCTCGGAGATCTCCAGCCGTTGCGGGCCCGCGCCGACCAGGACGACCCACTCGGACAGCCGCACCGGGGCGGAAAGGCGGTCTTCGCGCCGGGCCGCATCGCGGCGCCAGGAAACGGTGTTGACCAGGTCCAACGGCACACTTCCGCCGATGCTGTCGTAACCGTCCCAGTGGTCCCGCACGAATCCTCCTAATGGTCAAACTCAGTTTAGCTTGTTAGGGTCGAGCCATGACAACGCTCCGGCGGCAGTATTGGACCGGTGCCCGTGTCGGGCTCGGGCTGGGTGTCGCGACCTTCGTTCTCGGTGTCACCTTCGGCGCCTACAGCCAGACCTTGGCCTGGGGGATCCTGGCCCCGATCGTCGCCTCGATCGTCGTGTTCTCCGGTTCGGCCCAGTTCGCGATGGCCACCGCGCTGGCGGGCGGCGGCAACCTCGCCGTCGCGGTCGGCGCGGCCGCCCTGATCAACGCCCGGTTCCTGCCGATGGGGGTCTCCGTCGCCGGGGATCTGCGTGGCGGGCGCCTGCGTCGCGCGTGGGAGGGGCAGGCCGTCGTCGACGGCTCCTGGGTGGCGGCCCACCTCGGCGGCGGGCGCTACGACCGCGAAAAGATGATCGGCTGCACGCTCGTCCAGTTGCCGGCCTGGGTGCTGGGGACCGTGCTCGGCGTCGTGGCCGCCCCGCCACCGGACGTCGTCGCGCGCTTCGGGCTCGACGTCGTGTTCCCCGGGTTCTTCCTGGTCCTGCTCATCGATGAGATGCGCCGTTCGCGCGAAGCCGTCCGGACGGCGGCGCTCGCCGCCTGCCTGGCGGGGATCCTGGTGCTGTTCGTCCCGGTGGGCCTCGCGCTGATCGGCGCTTCGGCCGCCGCGGTGCTGGGACTGGCGGTGCGGCGATGACACTCTGGTTCGCCATCGCCGCGGTCGCACTGGTCACCATCGGGTTCAAGGCCGCGGGCCCGGCCGTGCTCGGCGACCGGGAACTGCCACCCCGGGCGGCCGCGGTGATCGCCCTGCTCGCACCCGCGCTGCTGGCCGGTCTCGTGCTCACCGACGTCACCGGCCCGGCCTGGACCGGGGTGGACTGGACGCTGTGCGCCGGACTGGCGGCGATCACGGTGACCTACCTGCTGCGGGTCCCGGTGCTCGCCGCGATCCTGTGCGGGGTCGTCGTCACGGCCGTCCTGCGGTTCCTGGTCTAGCTCGGGTCTGGTAGTTCTGTGGTCCCGAAGTCCGTGAAGGCCTCCTTCCCTACTGTGAGGGTAGGGAAGGAGGCCTTCACGGACTCGCAGGTCGGGGGGTCTGGCTCCAGAACGGGCCGGAAAGCCCGGCCCGGGTGAAGTACGCGGCCGCGGCCGCCGGTTCGCGCCGCCGGTAACCGTGGTCGAGCCTGCCCTCGTACCAGCCGGCCGCGAGCCGCCACAAGGTGGCCAGATCCATGACGTATCCCTTGTCCTGACCCGTTTCCGCCAGCCATCCGTCCACACAGGACTCGCCGCAGAACAGGCGCTGGTTGCCGCACGTGTGCACGACGTCGTCCCACATCCGCGCCGCCGGGACCAGGAAGTGCGCGACCAGATCACCCTTCGGTGGTGCTTGGTCGTTCACCATCAAGGCCTGCGGTTCGCCGCAGCCACGGCACCGCGTGGACACCAGCACCTCGGGTTCGGCCTTCACCAGATGCGGGATCGCGAACGCGTCCCACGCGCAGCCGCCCCACCACAGCGTGCCGGTGCCCATCACCGAGAACCCCAGCGGGATCGCCGCGAACGGAGGGGCCATCGCGACGTGCTCGCGCGCGTCGAGCACCAGATGCCGTTGCCCGGCGAGCCGGTGCAACGCCTGTTTCGCCACCGCGAGCGACCCGTGGGCGGCGTCGGCCAGTTCCGGCGCCGTCGGCGGCCTCCCGTGATCGGCGAAGGCGCGGTAGACCGCGACGCGGACGTCTTCGTCCCAGCTGGTGTCGTTCTCGGCGCTCATGGCTGCTCCCGGTGGTCGTGTGACGAGTCTCCCCAGGTCGGCGCGGCTCGGCAACCGCTCGCGGGTGGCTGAAGTCGCATGTCCATTGCCTGAGAGGGGGCTCCCAACCGGCGGACATCCCCCCTTAACATGGCGGTATGACGTCGGTGGTCGAGCGGTTGCAGGGTGATGGACCCGTGTTCTCCATCGAGTTCTTCCCGCCGAGGGACACCGCGGACGAGGCCGTGCTATGGAAGTCGATCCGGGAACTCGAGCCGCTGGACCCGGCGTACATGTCGATCACCTACGGCGCCGGCGGCTCCAGCCGCGACGGCACGATCCGCAGTATCGCCCGCGTCGCCACCGAGACCACGCTGGTCCCGATGGCGCACCTCACCGCCGTCAACCACTCGGTGGCGGAACTGCGCAACGTCATCGGCTGGTACGCCGCCGTCGGCGTCCGCAACATCCTCGCGCTGCGTGGCGACCCGCCGGGCGACGTCTACGGCGACTGGGTCCCTCACCCGAACGGGCTCAACTACGCCGAAGAACTCGTCGAGCTGGTGCGCTCGCTCGGCGACTTCTGCGTCGGCGTCTCCGCCTTCCCGTATGGCCACCCGAGGTCGGCGGACCTCGAAGCCGACACCGAGTACCTCGTGCGCAAACTCCGCGCGGGCGCGGACTTCGCCATCGCGCAGCTGTTCTTCGAACCCGAGGACTTCCTCCGCCTGCGGGACCGGGTCGCGGCCACCGGCTGCGAGGCGCTGGTCATCCCCGGGATCATGCCGCTGACCACACCGCGGACCCTGCACACGTCGATCAAGCTGTCCGGCGCGCCCGCCCCCCGGCGGCTGCTGGACCGGCTCGAACCGCTGGCCGACGACCCCAAGGCGTTCCGCGCGGCCGGTATCGACACGGTGACCGAACTCTGCGAGCGGCTCATCGCCGAAGGCGTCCCCGACCTGCACTTCTACACGTTCAACCGGTCCAAGGCCACGCGTGAGGTGGTCGGCAGGCTGGGGCTGGTCCCCGCCCGCGCGTAACTCCGTACCGAAGTGGCCCGCCATCCCGGTAGCGTGCCGGTCATGGCTTCAACAGCGCACGGGGTGCATCAGATCTGTGACCGGTACGTCGACGAGATGGCGGCGGCGGACCCGGTCGAGGCGACGTCGTTCGGCGTCGCCGGCTACGACGACCAGCTGACCGATTACTCGCCGGCCGGGTACGCGGCGCGGGCCGCCATCGCCGCCCGCGCGCTGGCCGAAATCGAGGCGGCCGAACCCGCCGACGACGCCGAGCGCGCGGCCAAGGCGGTGTTCGTCGAGCGGGTCGGACTGATGCTGGAGATCCACGAGGCGGGTCTCGACCTCTCGTCGTTGAACGTGATCGAGAGCCCGGCGCAGAACGTGCGGATGGTCTTCGACCTCATGCCCGCCGACACCGAGTCGGACTGGGCGACGATCGCCGCCCGGATGGACAAGGTCCCCCGGACGCTCGACCAGCTCCGCTCGTCGCTGCTCGCCGGCGCGGACGCGGGGCACGTCTCCGCGTTGCGCCAGGTCCGCAAGGTCGCCGAGCAGGCCGAGACCTGGGCCGGCCTCAAGGACGACACGGGGTTCTTCGACACGCTGGTGTCGGGTGCGAAGGACGTGTCCGACAAACTGCGCGCCGAACTCGACCGGGCCGCCCACGCCGCGCAGGAGGCGTACGCGGAGTTCGCCGGTTTCCTCCGCGCCGAACTCGCGCCGCTGGCGCCGGTCAAGGACGCCGTCGGCGCCGAGGTCTACAAGCTGTGGTCCCGTGTCTTCACCGGCGCCACCCTCGACCTCGACGAGGCCTACGCCTGGGGCTGGGCCGAATTCTCCCGTATCGAAGCGGAAATGCGCGAGGTCGCCGACCGGATCAAACCCGGCGCCACGCTGGCCGAGGCGGCCGCCGTCCTCGACGCCGACCCGAAGTACGTCGTACGCGGCCGGTCGGAATTCCGGTCCTGGATGCAGAATCTGTCCGACAACGCACTGAAGTCGTTGCGCGGCAAGCACTTCGACATCTCCGACCGGGTGATGGAGCTGGAATGCAGGATCGCCCCGCCCGGCGGGACCGTCGGCGCGTACTACACCGGCCCCAGCGAGGACTTCTCCCGGCCCGGCCGCATGTGGTGGTCGCTGCCGCAGGGCAAGGACGAGTTCATCACCTGGCGTGAGGTCAGCACCGTCTACCACGAGGGCGCGCCCGGCCACCACCTGCAGATCGCGACCGCGGTCGACCAGTCCGAGTCGCTGAACAAGTACCAGCGGCTGCAGGCGTTCACCTCCGGGCACGCCGAGGGCTGGGCGCTGTACTCCGAACGTCTCATGGAGGACCTCGGGTTCCTCTCCGACGACGGCGAACTCCTCGGCATGCTGTCCGAGCAGCTGTTCCGCGCCGCGCGCGTGCTCGTCGACATCGGCATGCACCTGGAACTGGAGATCCCGGCGGGCACCGGCTTCCACGAGGGCGAGCGGTGGACGCCCGAGCTCGGCCTGGAGTTCATGCTGACCAGGACCATCACCGACGAAGCCCACGTGCACGACGAGATCGACCGCTACCTGGGCTGGCCGGGGCAGGCGCCGTCGTACAAACTCGGTGAACGCCTCTGGCTCGCCGCGCGCGAGGACGCCAAGGCCCGCCAGGGCGACGCCTTCGACATCAAGCAGTTCCACACGCGGGCGCTGGCGCTCGGCGGGATGGGACTGGACACGCTGCGGGAGATGCTCGCCCAGCTGGACTGAGAAGTGCAGGAAGGCCCCCTTGCCCGCGCTGGCCGCGGGTAAGGGGGTTGAGCTGCGGGCGGCCGTAATTCGCGTGCGGTGCCCGCCTGTCCCTTGCTACGTTCGCTCTCGTGCACCGGATCTTTCTCGGCACCCCGCCTCCCGCCTCCTGAGCGGGGTGTGTGCGGCCGTGCGGCGTTCCCGCCGCCCGGCCGATCCGTGATGCGCTGAAAACACCCCGCGTCGTCGCTTCTCTCGACACGACTAGACGCAGGAGCGTTCCCATGTCCGTTGCCCTACCCACGCGCGCGAAATCTTCCGCCGCGCTCGTGCTCGCCGGGGTCCTTTGGGGGACCGGCGGCCTCGCCGGTTCCCTGCTCGCGTCCCGCGCGGGACTGCATCCGCTGAGCGTCGCCGCGTACCGGCTGCTCATCGGCGGAGTGATCGCCACCGGCTGTCTCTGGCTCACGGGACGGCTGAGAGGCCTTCCCCGCACTCCACGGGTCCGGCGCCGTCTGCTGACCGTCGGCGGGCTGCTCGCCTTGTTCCAGGCCAGCTACTTCGCCGCCGTCTCGCTGAGTTCGGTGAGCGTCGCGACCATGACCATCATCGGCAGCGCGCCCGTGCTGCTCGCCGTCGCCACGGTCGTCAAGACCCGCCGCCTTCCCGGGGCCTGGACGCTGGCGGCCCTCCTGGGTTCCCTCGCGGGACTCGCGTTGTTGCAGTGGAGGCCGGGGGAGGACGTCAACGTGGCTGGAGTCCTCTTCGCGCTTCTCGCCGCGGCCGGGTTCGCCGCGCTGACGCTGGTCACCGCGAACCGCGTCGACGGGCTGGATCCCTTGCCCACCACGGCCTTCGGCTGCCTGATCGGCGGAGTCACGCTCAGCCCCGCCGCGGTGTGGTTCGGGATGGCCGTGCCGCTCCAGGCCGATGTGCTCGCGCTCGTCGTCTACTTCGGCGTCGTGCCGACGGCGCTGGCGTACGCGGCGTACTTCCGGGGTCTCGAAGGCGCGCACCCCGTTCCGGCGGCGTTGTCCGCGTTGCTCGAACCGCTGACCGCCGCGCTGCTGTCCATGGCGGTCCTCGGTGAACGGCTCGGCGCCGTCGGCTGGTGCGGCGCGGCGGTGCTCGTCGTCGCGCTCGCCGTCGCGTATACGAAGCCCTAGAGCGGCAGCGTCCGGCCGAGGATCGCGAACGCCCGCGGATCCCCGGCGAAGTGGTAGTCCCTCAGCACATCGACGAATCCGACGCGCCGGTAAAGGTTCCAGGCCCGGCTGGTGCCTTCCGGCGTGGAAAGGAGGACGTGGGCGCTGGGCACGCCGTCGAGCAGCCGCCGCAGGAGGTCCTCGCCGATCCGCTTCCCCTGGCTGTCGGGGCTGACGTGGATCTCGGTGAGTTCGAAGTAGTCGGCCATCCAGTGCTCGGCGGCGGCCTGGCCCTCGCGGCGGGTCAGCCCGTGGCGGACCTGTTCGTGCCACCACTGGCCGCCGCGTCCCTTGTAGCCGTACGCGAGTCCGAGGAGGACGCCGTCCGCGTCGAGCGCGGCCATGCAGCGCCAGCCCTCGCGGAGCGCGTGCGTGAGCCACATCGGCGCGCGTTGTTCCGCCGTGCCTTCGGGGTAGCGCATGGCGTTGACGTAGATGGTCAGCGCCTCGGGGAGCCGGGCGCGGAACTCGTCCGCGGACAGCTGGACGTAACGGGTGCATTCCGAGGACATCGCGGTCACGGACGCCCATCCTGCCCGTCGCCCGCGACGTCCGCGGGAGTGCCCCCGGTCAGCTCGACCAGGCGATCGAACGTCGTGGGGAACACCGACTTCGGATGTCCGGCGGCGGCCCAGACGACGTCGTGGGCGCGTAACGCGGTATCGACCACGGTGGTCAACGCCTTCGGGTGACCGACCGGCGCGACCCCGCCGATCGGCTGGCCGGTGTGCTCGCGGACGAAATCCGCGTCCGCCTTGCCGATCTCGTCGGCCCCGGTCAGCGAGGCGAGGATCGAGGTGTCGGCGCGGTGCGCGCCCGAGGTCAGCGCGAGCAGGGCGGTTTCCGTGCCGCCGGCGCGCCCGCGGAAGACGAGGCTGTTCGCGATCGCGCCGACGTCGACGCCGAGTGCTTCGGCGGCCTGCGCGGCCGTGCGGACTTCGGCGGGGAGGATCCGGATCCCGTCGGCGGCGGCCTGCTGACCCGCTTCGGCGAGCGCGGCCGCGACCTTGGCCACCGACGGGTGGCCGGGCTGGTCGATGGTGCTCATGAGCCTATGAGATCACGTGACCGATGCCGTGTCCCGCACCACATGGGGCGATCACCCGGCTACGGGTCGAGGCCGCCGGGGTTGAAGAAAGGGGCACTCGGGGTTACATTGGTCTTGTTCGAACAGACGTTCGACATTCGGTGAGCGCGCACCGGTAGGTGTCCGGAGCGGGGGCGGGGGAAGCGCCTCGGCGCCGGGCACCGGCCGGCGCTCACGTACAGGAGGAGGGTCGTCATGTCCGTTTCGGTCGTGTCCCCCGACGAAGCCAAGAGGCCGGGGGGCTCCGCGCAGCCCGCCCTGCCCATGTCGTTGCGCCCGCCGGCACCACCCGCGGCGGTCTCCTTGTACGCACAGGCGAGGCGAGGCCTTGGCGAGGCGGAGCGGGAGGTCGACCCCGCGGAGCGGTTCATCGGGTCGTATCTCGCCGCGCTGCGGGGCGCGGCGGCGGTGCTGGAAGCCCGCGGCCGTCCGCACCGGGGCCGTGCCCGGCCGGCGAGCGGCTGGGTGCTGCTCGAATCGGTCGCGCCCGAGCTGAAGGAGTGGGCGGTGTTCTTCGCGGCCAACTCCGCGACGCGGGCCGCCGCGCAGGCCGGGATCACCGGCAAGGTCACCGTCGAAAGGGCGGACGAGCTGGCCCAGGCGGCCTCGGTGTTCCTGGAACTGGTGCGCCGGTTGGTGCACGGGCTGCCGATGGGCGGCGGGGCACATGTGGCCTAGCAGGCCGGAAAGAGGGGTGCCCGATGGCCGGGCAGGCCATGATCGACCAGGGCAGGTTCCTGGAGGTGATCGGCGTCGAAACCGAGCTGATGGCTCGGGTGGCGCACACCGCGTCCGCGGACGCGCCGGTCCCGACCTGTCCCGGCTGGACGCTCGGTGAGGTGCTCCGGCACGTGGGCAGCGTGTACCGCGTCACCCGCCGGTGGATCACCGACGGACGGCGTCCGGAGCACTGGCAGCGCAAACCGGGGCCGCGACAGTCCCTGGAGGGGTACTTCCGCGAGGGCCGGGACGAACTGGTCGCCGAACTGTCCGCGCACGACGCGGACGAGCTGGCGCCGACCTGGTGGCCGGCGGACCGCAGTTACGGGTTCTGGCGGCGGCGTATGGCCCACGAGACGACGATCCACCGGGTCGACGCCGAGAGCGCGGCCGGGCGGGAGCCGTCGGCGATCCCCGAGGACGTGGCCCTCGACGGGATCGACGAGGCACTGACGCTCTGGTTCGGCCAGCGGCTGCCCCTGCTGGGGCTGTCCGGGACCAGGACCGGAGCGGTCGGGGTGCGCACCGCGGGCCACAACTGGATCGCCAGGGCCGGGCCCGCGGAAACGGTCGCCTGGCGGTGCTCGGCCGACGAAGCGCAGCGGGCGGACGATCTGATCACCGGGAAACCGGACAAGATCTACCGCTGGCTCTGGGGCCGGGCGGGTCCGACGGCGGTGACGGTCAGCGGAGACCAGGACATGGCGGGACAACTCTGGGCCCTTTTGCGGCTCGCGACCCGATGACCGGTCGGTGGGGAAGCCAAACCGGTCAGAAGTGTCAGTGGTGCCGTCTAGGGTCCCGGGGGTGGCAGCACACCTGGTGAACCTGGTCTTCGACTCGGCCCTTCCCAGAGATCTGGCGGGTTTCTGGGGAGGGCTGATCAGCTGGGACGCCCCGTTCGGCCAGGACTTCCGCCCCGCGGCGGCGGCGAAACGGGGCAAGAACCGGCTGCATCTGGATCTGGCGAGCCGTACGCCGGAACACCAGGCCGAACTGGTGGATCGCGCGTTGTCCCTCGGCGCGCGGCATCTCGACGTCGGCCAGGGCCCGCCGGAAGAGAAAAGAGTGCCGTGGGTGGTGCTGGCGGATCCCGAGGGCAACGAGTTCTGTGTCCTGGAGTCCCGCGAGCAGTACGAGGGTGCCGGCGCGATCGCTTCGGTCGTCACCGACGTCCGCGACCCGGCTCGGGCCGCCGAGTTCTGGTCGACCGCGCTCGGCTGGGAGATCGGCGTGCGGGAGCGGGCGATCGTGGGCCTGCGACCACCGGAAGGCCGGGGGCCGTGGGTGGAGTTCCTGGCCGCCGAGCAGGAGAAACAGCACGAGAACAGGCTGCACTTCGTCCTCGCGCCCTCGGCCGGTGAACAGGCTGACGAGGCTCGACGTCTCCAGGAACTCGGCGCGACGAGACTGCGCGGCGACGTCATGCGGGACCCGGAAGGCAACGAGTTCCGTCTGCTGAGTGTTTCACCAGGGTTGCGCGGCGGCGCCGAACGCTGACCTGAGCGAAACACCGGCGCCGTGGACAGGCAACAACCGGCCGGGACCGTGGAGGGCATGGAGACCTCTCGAGTTCGGCACATCCAGGTTCATCCCGTCGACGAGACGGCGGCCGCGACGGCCTGGCGAGTCCGGGTCCGAGTGGACGACCGGCCCGGCACCCTGGCCAGGATCGCGATCCGGCTGGCCGACCTCGAATGCAACATCCTCGGGCTCTCGGTGCTCCCGGTACCCGGTGGCGTGCTCGACGAAATCGTCCTGCGGCCCGCGACCGGGCTGCCGCGGCAACTGCTCGTCGACGCGATCCGCGACGAGGGCTGCGAATGCTCCGCCGTCATCGACGCCGACCTTGCCGAACTGGTCGACCCGGCCACCGCGACGCTCACCTCGGCCAAACGGGCCGTCGACGAGCCCGCCGGCCTCGCGGAGGTGCTTCGCGGCGTCCTCGCGGCCGATCTCGTCACGAAGGTCCCGTCGATCGAGGCGAACCCGGCCCGCACCGAAGGCGGGCACCGGGCGGTGTTCCCCGCCGGGGGCGGCACCGCGTTCGTCGCGCGCCGCCGGTGGTCGCCGTTCGTCGAACTGGAACTGAGCCGGGCCGTCGCGCTGATCACCCTGATGACAGCCGTGCGCGACAACGTGACCGGGCCGATCGTGCTCGACCGGCCCGACGGTGCCGCGGTCGTCCTGCGGAAAGGCGTTCCCGGCGACGCGGACGCCGTGTCCGCGCTGCACCGGAGATGTTCGCCGACGACGCTTTTCCAGCGCTACCACACCGGGCTGCGCGCGGTTCCCCGTCGCTGGCTGCACCGGCTGCTGATGCCGCCGCGCGGGGTGAGCCTGCTGGCGGTCTGCGGCCGGGAGGTGATCGGGCTCGGTCAGCTGATCCCGGCCGCCGACGGCGGCGCGGCGGAGGTCTCGCTGCTGGTCGAGGATTCCTGGCAGCGTCAAGGCATCGGCACGGCGTTGCTGGCCAGGCTCGCCGTCCTCGCCGCCACCAAGGGGGAGCTCGGACTCACCGCCGTCTGCCTGCCCGGCGACGACTCCCTCCACCGCACCGCCGTCCGGGTCGGCCTGCGCCCCGAACGCGCCCCCGGCGACCCCCGCACCCTGCGCTTCCGCCTCCCCACCCCCCGCGTTTAGTCCTCTGGTTGCGGTAGTTCGTACCCCCGACCATCGCAACTAGAGGACTAAACGCGCGGTAGGGTCAGCGCTTCCAGAACCAGTCTTTGCCGCGGGCTTCGCCGAGGGCCTGCTTCTTGCGCTCGATGGTGAGCCGGTCCAGGTAGAGCTTGCCGTCGAGGTGATCGGTCTCGTGCTGGAGGCACTGGGCGAGCACGTCGAAGCCCTCCACCTCGACCGGTTCGTTGCGCAGGTTGACACCGCGCACCACGGCCCGCTTCGCGCGCACCACCGGGAACCACAGCTCCGGCACCGAAAGGCAGCCCTCGCCGATCTCGTGGGTCTCCTCGGAGAGTTCGGCGATCTCCGGGTTGATCACGTACCCGGTCAGCCCGCCGACGTCGTAGCTGAACACCCGCAGCCCGACCCCGATCTGCGGCGCCGCGAGCCCCGCGCGTCCGGCCGGTCGCACCCCGTCCATCAGATCGGTCACCAGGGACTCGATCTTCTTGTCGAATTTCGTGACCGGGTCGCATACGGTCTTGAGCACGGGATCCCCGAAATAGCGCAGGTCGCGCATCACCATGGTCGAACGTCCTTCTCCGCAGGTCTGGGCGGCAAGTCTAGGCCCGCAGCCGCAGGCCCTT
The DNA here is from genome assembly GCA_049998115.1 of Amycolatopsis sp. cmx-4-19. Classification (GTDB taxonomy): domain Bacteria; phylum Actinomycetota; class Actinomycetes; order Mycobacteriales; family Pseudonocardiaceae; genus Amycolatopsis. The sequence continues at coordinate 185,067 of JAEBEO010000016.1, forward strand.
CGGGGTCGCCCGGAATCCCGCCTCCTGGAGCACCGAGGACAGCTCGGAGGTGAGCGCCACCTCGCCGTCGGCCTTCTGCACCGCGAGCTGACCCAGCCAGCCTTCCCGCACCGCCGTCGACAGTGCCCGCGCGGCCGAACGCAGCGTCTCCTGATCCTCGGTGAAGCTCAGCAGCGACCGGCCCCCGCGTTCTACGTACATCGCCGGGACACCGTCCACGAGCACCGCCAGCGCACCCGCTTTCCTTGCCGGACGGTGTTTCGTGTCGCCGGTCGCGCCAGGCCACGCCAAGGCCGCGCCATACGGCTGGGCCGGGTCGGCGGCGGCGAGCACCACGGCGCCTTCCGGGGTGGTGCGCTGGTTCCCCGACTGCGCGCGCAGTCTGTCGACAGCGCCCTTCGCCGCGAACTGCGCGGCGCCGAGCCCCTCGACGACGTATCCGCGGATGACCTGGCCGGAGTCCTCCATCCCGCGCAAAACCTTGTAGATCCCGGAAAAGCCACCCGTCACCCGCTCGGTGTCGAGTGCGCCCCTGGTGAGGACGCCGTGCCGTTCCAGGAAGGCCTCGGTGCGCGCGTGCGCGCGGCGGGTCGGATCCGGTTCCCGTTCCGGGGTCAGCGCCCAGCGGCCCGCCACCGTCGGCGGCCCGGTCCGTGACGGCATCGCCGGGCGTCCGGCCCGCAACCGCGCGTACCGTCCGCGAGGAGCCTGACGCCGGGGTTTGTGCGCCGCGCCCGAGCCCGACACCTGCGCCCGCAACGGACCCAGCGTGTCACCGGTGACCAGTCCGGCCCACACCAGATCCCACAGCGCGGCAACGACTTCGCCGTCGTTCGGCGGAGTTTCGACTAACGGTGACGTCCGGTCCACGAGCTGGCGGAAGAACTGCGCCCCACCCTCCAAAGTGGACAGAATGGCCTCGTGGAGCGGGCTGGACGGCAGATCGTCGTCGAGGTCGGGCAGCAGCAGATCGGCGACGTCGGTGGGTGCCAGCGCCAGCCAGCCGTCCCCGCCCGACAGCGAACCGCAGCCGCACCAGGTGACCTCGCCCGCCGTGGTCAGTTCGTCCAGCAGCGAAGGGGTGTAGCCGGGCAGCCTGCTCGGCAGGATCAGCGACTCGACCGCGCTGGCAGGCAACGGTGCCCCGGCCAGCTGCTCGACCACGGACAGCACGTCGTCCGCCGTCGGTGCCGAACGTACCCGCGCGCCGATGCCGTGCCACGACGGCAGGAAGCGGCCCAGTGCCGCCGGTTCGACCGGTTCGACCTCGGCCCGCAGCCGGGCCAGCGACGCCCGCCGGAGCCTGCGCAGCACCGAAGCGTCGCAGAACTCCATACCGACGCCGTGCGTCTCCGGATGCCCGACCGGGCTCAGTTCGCCCCGGACCAGCCTGCCCTGCGCGGTCAGCCTGTCGAGCACGCCGGTGACCACGGCCGTCCCGAGCCCGAACCGCTCGGCGGCCTGGCGGGCGCTGAACGGGCCGCGGCTGCGGGAGTAGCGGGAAAGCAGGTCGCCGACGGGATCGTCGACCGGTTCGGTGAACGCCTCCGGTACGCCGACCGGCAGCGCGGTGCCCAGCGCGTCCCGCACCCGGCCCGCGTCCTCGATGGCGATGAACCGTTCGCCGCCGCCGACGCGGACCCGGATCACCCGCCGCGCGGATTCCAGTTCCTCCAGCCAGTCCCGCTGGATACCGCGGGCGGCGGCCTCCTCGAGGGAGAGATCCCCGAGGAACCGCAACAGATCCGCGGCCTCCTCGGCGTTGCGGGCGTGCCTGTCCGGTTCGAGCCGCTGTAGTGACCGCTCGACCTCGGCGACCACGTCGGGGTCGAGCAACTCCCGGATCGCCTCGGTGCCGAGCAGTTCGGCCAGCAGCGTCGAATCCAGTGCCAGCGCCGCCGCGCGCCGTTCCGCGAGCGGGGCGTCGGTCTCGTACAGGAACATCCCGACGTACCCGAAGAGCAGGCTGCGCGCGAACGGCGACGCCGACGGCGTCTCGACCTCGACCAGCTTGACCTTCCGCGACCGGACGTCGGACATCAGTTCCCGCAGCCCGCCGACGTCGTACACGTCCTGCAGGACTTCCCGCATCGCCTCCAGCACGACGGGGAACCGTTCGTATTTGGCCGCCACCGAAAGCAGTTGCGACGCGCGCTGCCGTTGCTGCCACAGTGGGGTGCGGCGGCGCGGATCACGGCGGGGCAGCAGCAGCGACCGCGCCGCGCACTCCCGGAACCGCGCGGCGAACACCGCCGAGCCGCCGACCTCGGCGACGATCAGCTGCTCGACCTCCTCCGGATCGAGAAGCACGTCGTCGACGCCGATGGTGACCTCGGCCCCCTCGGCGTCCAGGGCTTCCGGCAGCCGCAGCACGATGCCGTCGTCGGAATGCGCCACCTGCGCGTCGACCCCGCGGTTCTCCCGCAGCCGGGCCGCGATCGCGAGTGCCCACGGCGCGTTCACCTGTGCGCCGAACGGGGAGTGCAGGATGACCCGCCAGTCGCCCAGTTCGTCGCGGAACCGTTCCAGCAGCACGGTCTTGTCGTTCGGGACGTGCCGTGTGGCCGCCTTCTGTTCTTCCAGATACCCCAGCAGGTTGTCGCAGGCGTACGCGTCCAGACCCGCCACCGCCGCGCGTTCCCTGGCCGCCACGGGATCCGAAGTGGACAGTTCACGGACGAACGCGCCCAGCGCCCGCCCCAGTTCCAGCGGACGGCCGGGGGCGTCGCCCTTCCAGAACGGCATCCGCGCGGGCTCACCCGGCGCGGGCACCACGATCACGCGGTCGTGGGTGATGTCGGTGACCCGCCAGGAGGAGGTGCCGAGCAGGATCGTGTCGCCGACGCGGGACTCGTAGACCATCTCTTCGTCGAGTTCGCCCACACGCGACCCGGCTTTGCCGTCGGCGCCCGGCGTCATCACGGTGAACAGGCCCCGGTCGGGGATCGTGCCGCCGGAGGTCACCGCGAGCCGCTGCGAACCCGGGCGGCCGTGCAGCTCGCCGCTGACCCTGTCCCAGGTGATCCGGGCGCGCAGCTCGCCGAACTCCTCGCTCGGGTACCGGCCGGCGAGCATGTCGAGCACCGCCATCAGCGCGTCGTCCGGCAGGGACGCGAACGGCGCCGCCCGGCGGGCGAGCGCGGCCACTTCGTCGACCGTCCACGATTCGAGCGCCACCATCGCCACGATCTGCTGCGCGAGCACGTCCAGCGGGTTGCGCGGGTACCGCACCGCTTCGATCGCCCCGGACGCCATCCGTTCCGCCACCACCGCGCACGAGACGAGGTCGCCGCGGAACTTCGGGAACATCACGCCGGTCGAGACGGCGCCGACCTGGTGCCCGGCCCGGCCGACCCGCTGCAGTCCCGAAGCGACCGTCGGCGGCGCCTCGATCTGCACGACGAGGTCGACCGCGCCCATGTCGATGCCCAGTTCCAGCGAGGACGTCGCGACGACACACGCGAGGCGGCCCGTCTTGAGTTCCTCTTCGACGTGGGTGCGCTGCTCACGCGACATCGACCCGTGGTGCGCCCGCGCGATCACCGGCGCCGCACCCGTGGTGAGCCCGGACTGGCCGATCGCCTCGGCCGGGAATCGTTGCTCCGGCTCCAGTTCGGTCTGTTCCGCGACGAGTTCGTTGAGCCGTGCCGTCATCCGCTCGGTCAGCCGCCGCGAGTTGACGAACACGATCGTCGACCGGTGCGCCTGGATCAGTTCCAGGACCCGCTCCTCGACGGCGGGCCAGATCGAGGGCCGCCGCGGCGCGCCGTCGAGCTCGTCCAGCGAGCCGGGCAACCGCGCGAGACCCGCGTCGAGGTCTTCGTTCTGCTTCGGCCCTTGCGGACCGTCGAGATTGGACATGTCCTCGACCGGGACCTCGACGCGGACCTCGATCGTCTTCGCGAGCTTCGGCTGGACGACGGTGACCGGCCTGCCGCCCGCCAGGAACGACGCGACCTCGTCGATCGGCCGGACCGTCGCCGACAACCCGATCCGCTGGGCGGGCTTCTCCAGGAGCGCGTCGAGCCGTTCGAGCGACAGGGCCAGATGCGCGCCGCGTTTGCCGCCGGCGACCGCGTGCACCTCGTCGATGATCACCGTCTCCACCCCGCGCAGCGAATCGCGCGCGGACGAAGTGAGGATGAGGAACAGCGATTCCGGCGTCGTGACCAGCACATCCGGCGGGGTCTTGCCGAAGGAGCGCCGCTCGGCGGCCGTGGTGTCGCCGGTGCGCATGCCGACGCCGATGTCCGGCACCGGCAACCCCAGCCGCCGCGACGCCTGGGAGATCCCGGCCAGCGGGGCCCGCAGGTTGCGCTGGACGTCGACCGCCAGCGCCTTCAGCGGCGAGACATAGAGGACACGGCAGCGTTTCCGCGGTTCGGCAGGTGGCGGCTCCACCGACAGCCTGTCCAGTGCCCAGAGGAACGCCGACAAGGTCTTGCCGGACCCCGTCGGGGCCACGACCAGCGCGTTTTGCCTCGCGTGCGCCGCTCGCCACGCCCCTTCCTGCGCGCGGGTGGGCGCGGCGAAGGCCCCGCTGAACCAGTCCCTGGTCGCGGGGGAGAAGAGGTCGAGTACGTCTGCCACGCCGTCCATAGTGCGCCGGACCACCGACAGTTTCGCTCCGAGGCCCGCGACCAGGGGGTTTCGTCACCCGGTCCGGACGAGTTTGCCGGGTCCGCACGTACGGTGACCGCGCTCGTGGGAGCATCACGGCCAGCGCGGCCGGATCGTCACTGGGGCGGCCGCCGTCGTCTTGTGAAGGGGTAGAAGCTGTGCGGATCCTGTCGGTGGACCTCGGGACGTCCAACACCGTGGCCGTGTTGTCTGCGCACGGCAGGCCGCCGCGGGTGGTCGAGGTCGACGGTTCGGCCAACATGCCGTCCGCGGTGTTCGCCACCGAGGACGGGACGATCATGGTCGGCCGTGACGCCGAGCGCCGCGCCCGCCTCGACCCGACCCGGTTCGAGCCCAACCCCAAGCGGCGTATCGACGAGCAGACGCTGCTGCTCGGCACCGACGTCATCCCGGTCACCGAGGTGCTGGCCGCGATCCTGCGCCGCGTCCTCGACGAGACCACCCGCCAGCTCGGCGGCGAACGGCCCGACGAGGTCCGGCTCACCCACCCCGCGCAGTGGGGCCAGACCCGCCGCACCGTGCTGTTGTCCGCCGCCCGGCTCGCCGGGATGGGCGGCAACCTCGTCCTCGTGCCCGAGCCGGTCGCCGCGGCGGCGCATTTCGCGTCGTTCCCCGGCAAGACGCTGGCGCCCGGGCAGGCACTCGCCGTGTACGACCTCGGTGCCGGCACCTTCGACGTCGCCATCGTCGGCGCGACCCCGAACGGCGGCTTCACCGTCGTCGCCGAAGACGGCCTCCCCGACCTCGGCGGCCTCGACGTCGACCAGGCGCTCCTGGTGCATGTCGGCCGTGAGGTGTCGCACAAGGATCCTCAGCGCTGGCAGCGGGTTCTGCGTCCCGAGTCCACTCCGGATCGTCGTACGCGGCGCGCGCTGCAGGAGGACGTGAAGGCGGCGAAGGAGGCCCTCTCGCGGCACCCGCAGACCGAGGTCCCGATGCCGGAGCCGTTCGAGGACGTGCTCGTCACGCGCGGCGAACTCGAAGCACTCGTGCGGCCGTCGATGCTGCGCAGTGTCGAGCTGATGTCGCGCGTGGTCCGCTCGGCGGGGATGACCCCGGACCGGCTCGCCGGGATCTACCTCGTCGGTGGATCGAGCAGGCTTCCGCTGGTAGGCAGCCTGATCGCGGAGAAGCTCGGCGTCGTCCCCGGCAGTCTTGACCAGCCCGAGACCGCCGTCGCGCTCGGCGCGCAGCACGTCGCTTCCGGCGGCATCAGCTCGCGTACACAGGGCGTCGAAGGGCAGGTCGCGGCCGGTACCGGCACGCATCAGGCCGGCCCCGGCGCTTCGGGTCCGTACGCGCCGCCGCCCCCGCAGCAGGTCGCGTCGATCCCCGGCTACCAGGGAGGAGGGCCTGGTCAGTCCGGTGGTTTCCCGCAGTCGGGCTACCCGAACAGCGGTCCGCAGCAAGTGCAGCAGCAGCCCGCGCCGACGAACTTCCCGACGTACTCGCTGGCCGGCCCCGAGGCCGGTGACAAGGCCAAGGCGGGCAAGAAGAAGTCGCTCGTCATCGGTGCGATCGCGGCCGTCGTCGTGCTGATCGCCGCAGGCCTCGTCTACTTCCTGACCTCGTCTTCGACGACCACCTACACGGCAGGCGAATGCAAGGCGCCCGGCGCGGCCGACGACAAGGGCCTGACCGGCTGCCTGCGCCAGCTCACCGGGAAGATCGCCGACACCGGCGACTGCAAGCCCGGGATGGGCAACGGGCCCGCCAAACCGGCGGAGGAGTTCCCCGTGACGTCGACCTGTTCCGCGCCGGGCCGTGCCGGGACCCAGGTGACCTACCTGCAGAGCGATTCCGCGGACAAGCTCAAGAGCTACACGGACGGACTGCTCGCGGCCGCGGGCGGCGACCGCACCGAGGCCAAATGGGCGGGCAACGCGCTCGAAGGCCAGTACTCCTCGGCCGCCGGGCGGAACGCGGCCGTGCTGGTGTTCACGGTGACCGACCGGCCGCTGGTCGGCTTCATCTACCAGGTCCCCGCCGAAGGACAGACCCCGACGCCGGGCGAACTGGCCGACTACTTCGAAAAGAGCGTCCAGCCGGGCGAGTGATCGCTCCGGTCGCGTGATCCTCAAGTCCGTGAAGACATCCCTGGGTTTTGTGTGTCAAGCGGCGATGGTGGTGTGGTGGGGCCAGGCGGTGTGTTCGTTGTAGGGGGTGTGGGTTGTGAGGCATCCGTGGAGGATGCCGACGAGTCGGT